>JAEYPZ010000118.1:0-3005 GCA_023410275.1 Bacillota bacterium | reverse complement strand
GCGTTCTCTGTCGTCCATACCAGTTTCCCTTTCCCAGGCCATCATCCATTTATACATCTGCCAATGATCTCTGGAGGACTTTTCTTCCTGATCCGGGTCCGCTATCGCCCTGGCAATACTACTTAGTTCGCCGGCTATATCTGGGTTTTCAGAATACAGATTATTTTTTTCTTCCGGATCTCCGGCAAGATTAAAAAGCATATCTTCTGCCTCATAGCCATGGTAAGTAATATATTTATACTGCTTTTTTCTTACCATAACTGCATAGCATCTGCTCTCATTAAAATCGCCCGCCATAAACTGACTGATGACTGCCCGTTTATAGTCCGGCTCTTTTTCTTTTGTTAATATTTTCGCCAGACTGATTCCGTCGGTTTCAACAGGAAATTCCAGACCGGCCAGTTCGCACATCGTTGGCCCCAGATCCATAATGCTGACAGGAGCAGCTACACTCCGGGCGGCGCCAATGCCATCTCCGGCAAACAGAAACGGAATCTTCGCCGACTTTTCAAAGAATGTCTGCTTCCCATAGAAACGGTTTTCTCCAACCTGATCACCATGATCTGACAGGTAGCAGAATATGGAAGACTGATTGGAACGTTTGGAATAATTATTAAAGGCGGTCCTTACCCTGCCGATCTGTCCATCCATATGCTCAATCATCCCGCAATAAGCTGCAATTGCCTGCCTGGCACCGTCTGTATCAAAGGAACGGTCCTTTTTCTTTTTTTCCAGCAGCCGGTTCATCGGCATATCCGTTTCAAAGCTGTCAGGTACCGTTACACGGTCTAAATATTTCAGATACAATTCTTTTGGCGCCACATATGGATAATGGGGACCATAGGTTCCAACCACAATTAACTGTGGTTTTTCATGTTCTTCAGACAGATATTTAAGGGCAGCCTCCACCACTGCTTCATCATAATGAAGCACCGGAGATTCTCCGCCTCCTATTACATCCGTACAGCAGGTATCCATAAAACAGTTCTTAAATACTCCCCGTTCTTCTGCTAATGAGTCGCCTGGACGGTTCCAGGTGACCGGTGTGATATCCCCCACCAGACGCTTTGTAAAACCATGTCTTTGATCCTGACCAATAAAATGCATCCGCCCAATCAGCACTGTCTCATACCCTGCAGCTGCAAAGGGATGAAGAAATGTCGGCGTGGTACTCGCCAGGGTATCAAAATTAGAATAGACACCTGTTCTGGAAGGCAGTTTTGCTGACAGCATTGACATTCTGGCTGGTACACATAACGGACAGGAGGTGTAACTTTCTGTAAAATTAGTCCCATCCTGCCTAAGTCTGTCTAAATTCGGCGTTTCAACCGGCACAGCACCCCATCCGGAAAAGATGGGGCTGTGCTGATCGCTTAAATATATTAATATATCGGGTTTTTTCATGATTTTCTCCTATTACTCAGCCATTTTTGCTCGTATTCGTTTTGCCTCTGCGATTCTTAATTTCTTCTTTTTCCATGCCTTGATCTCACTTTCATTCATGCGATAGATCATCAGGACCAGGAAGAGAAAATAGATGATTATGGTCTGTATACTATTGTCTAAAGCCAGTTTGGAGAGGCCGAGAGTTAGAATTTTAATTGATAATACAGCCATCAAAATACCCACTACTGAATTGCTGAAGCGTGCCAGCGTCATTCCAAGCATAACCGCAAACATATTACCCATAACCGTAGCGCGGGAATCCATGCCTAAAACCGGTGCCAGATTGCCTTTAAAAACGGTGTCGAAGATGCCGGCGATGGCGACCAGACCGCCTGCTAAGGTATAACAGATCACACAGTTAGTGAAAATATTTATTCCTGAGTTCATGGCAATCCTCTGATTACCCTGAATCGCTTTGCGGTTATAGCCAAATGGCGACATCAGAAATAAATATCCCATTACCAAAGTTACCAGCAGCACTACGATGCTTATAAAAGTTACGTTGGACAAAACTGACAATTTACTGTTTCCGAATGTCTGCAGCCCTTTTGAATTAAATGCTGAAAATGAGATACATTCATAGATCAGTGCCATTCCCATACCCAGAATCATGGGAATGATTCTGGTTTTTACAAAGGCCACACCAACTAAGAAACCGGCAATCAAACCAAATATGATACTGAGAACTAATGTCCCGATCCCCCCCATTCCTAGTCTTAAAGCAATATTACCGCCAAATATCACCGCCAGAATCATCTGGGATCCAAGTGAAAAATCCATTCTTCCAGCTGGCAGATTGCAGCTGAGAGCCAGTGCAATGCAAAACAGAGAGGCAAAGGTTCGAGCCAGATTCTTCATATCTGCCATATTATTAATTACGCCTGCTCCAGTAACCACCCGGGATATAATTTCCATGATCAGATATATCCCTGCCGGTACACAAAAGGAACAGATGGCATTTTTAATATTTAATCTAAGTGCACTCTTATTCATGGCAATCTCCTTTATTGGGTAAGCCCCAATGTTTTTAAGCAGTTATACAGAGTTAAATCACCTAACATGCTGTGTATTTCCTCATTGGTAAGACTGGGGTTTGTCTTTTTAATCATCTTATCAATCATGGCAGTATTAAATACATAAGTGGATTCATCCTGGTCCAGCTGTTCAATCTCAGCCAGTTGCTGCGGACCGTCACAACCCCAGTTTAATGCTTCGAATTTCATTGCCTTGCCTTCTGGCTTGAGAACATCAGAATCACCTAACAGACCATTCATTAAAATAGCAAAGCCTTCTCCGGCAATTACTGTAGTTGACTTTACTACAGCAAAATCCAATGCCTTATTACCAGTACAGTCATCCGTATTCATGGCAGTATGTAATGATTCAGATAATTCACCAACAGATGCCACCATAATGTTTTTGTTAAATGCCCGCTCTGCTTCATCGATAATCTGTGACAACTGTGTGTAAGTATTGCCGGCACCCATTACTACATCATATTTACCAGTTAATAATGCTGCTGAAATGCCTGTGATTACATCTTCGTTTTTCATTTCTCC
>JAEYPZ010000073.1:0-39511 GCA_023410275.1 Bacillota bacterium | reverse complement strand
GTTGGGAAGGTATGGAGGCTAGTTTGAATTATTGAAAAGCATAATTCAAACACAAGATTGAGCCTGCGAAATCCTCGGCCCAATCTTGCGGCGCGTTGGGAAGGTATGGAGGTTAGTTTGAATTATTGAAAAGTATAATTCAAACAAGTGCCGGGGAAATCCTCGGCACAATCTTGCGGTGTATTGGGATGGCATGGCTGTTAGCGGTGGAAGAACAGGGGAATTTTGTGGAAGGATTGCGCAGAAAGAGAGGAAAATGTGGAAGGAAACAAGGAAATTACCCTTTACTTTAAACTTATTCGGATAAATTTTCTGACCGGGCTGCAATATAAGGGTTGGCCCTTTATGATATTGCAGACTCTGTTTGTGGTAGTAACAGACCCTATCGGGCTGGTATTGCTGTTTAACAGATTTGGCAATATCGGCAGCTGGTCGGTCTATAAGATATTGCTGATATATGCCATTGCGGTTACCTGCTTTGGACTTGCAGAGAGCTTATGCAGGGGATTTGATTATTTTCCCTGGAAGATGATAAGGTCGGGTGACTTTGACCGGGTGCTGTTAAGGCCAAGGTCCCTGATGGTGCAGGTGGCGGGGAGTTACTTTCATATACACCGCCTTGCCAGGGTATTTGGAGGGCTGTTTACTGTTATCTATTGCCTCCGAGCATTAAAAGTAACCGTCAGCCTGCTGGATATTCTTATGCTGATCCTTACCTTTTTAGGAGGGTTTATCACTTATACGGGAGTGTTTGTATTGACCTCCGGTATTGCATTCTTTACGGTAAAGGGGCTGGATTGGATTTATATTTTCACCAATATCAGCTATCAGGTAACCCGTTGTCCCATTGACTATATGCCTAAGGTATTAAAATACATGTTTACCTTTTTAATGCCCATGCTTGTAATCAGCTACTATCCGGCCGCAGCAATATGCGGCTGGACAGACAGCTATTACAGAGGCTTTCTGGCCTTACCGGCAGGTATCGCCTTCTTTCTTCTGGCAACCCGTGTCTGGCAGTTCGGTGTAAGGCATTATAAGAGCACCGGAAGTTAATGGACTGGTACATCGTTTTTGGATGCTACCTCTGAATGTTCATCCTGCGTCCACAGTCCGGTTATTTGGAAAACGATGCGCTAAAAGCAGCTTTCGCTGCTATGACTGGAACTGTCTGCTTCAACGGGCCTTCCGTCAATAATCGTTTTGACCACATTAGTAAGAGAGTCCAGGATATTACCATTGGTCAGAACGATATCTGCATCCTTGCCAACAGTCAAAGAACCTACCCGGTCTTCAATGCCGATATGCTTTGCAGGATTTATGGTAATGGCTTTCAGAGCCTCGAAGGGGTCCATTCCGGATTTTACGGCAAGGCCGGCACACAGGGAAAGATACTGTTCGGGAATTACAGGGCTGTCAGTAATAATGGAAACAGACAGTCCGGCTTTTGACAGAATGCCTGGAGTGGTAAAGGTCTTATTTCTCAGCTCGAATTTCGTAGCATGGCCAAGTGAGGGACCTACGGCAACCGGATAGCCTTCCTTTGCCAGCTCCTCCACGATCAGATGTCCTTCCGTGCAGTGCTCTATGGTAAGTTTTAAATCAAATTCCTTTGCAATACGGATTGCCGTGAAGATATCATCCGCCCGGTGTGCATGGGCTTTTAGAGGAATTTCGCGGTTCAATACCGGCAGCAGAGCCTCAAGCTTCATATTAAATGCAGGCTTTTTGCTGTCATCCTCGCCTGCACTTATAAGCTTTGCCTGATATTCTTTCGCCTGAAAAAGGATTTCCCTAAGCTTGGCGGCTGTGGACATGCGGGAATAGTTATTCTTGTCCTTATAGACCCGTTTGGGATTCTCCCCAAAGGCGCATTTCATTGCTATCTTTTCCCTGATTACCATATTGTCGATCCGTGAGCCATAGAGCTTGATGGCAGCGAAAGTACCGCCTAATACGTTGGAGCTTCCGGGACCGGTTGCCACACTGGTCACACCGCCCTGTACCGCCTGCAGCAGGGTGGGGTCCATTGGATTGACAGCGTCAATAGCGCGAAGATGGGGTGTCAGGATATCATTCATTTCATTATAGTCTTTTCCCTCAAAGCCGATTCCGTAGCCATCAAGGCCGATATGGGAATGGGCATCTACAAGGCCGGGATATACCCATAAATCTTTGGCATCTATTACATTCATACCATCTTCTTCTGGAATATCCGGCTGTATTCTTGTGATTTTTCCGTTTGTGCACAGGATGTCTGCTATGTAGGGGACTTCGTTGACGGCATCATGTATCAGGCCGCCTTTTATTAGTAAGGTTTCCATTATATCCTCCTCGGTATTATTTTTTTTCCTGCAATAATAGTAATACTTTTAACAACCGAAGTCAAATTTAAGGTACCGGTGCAGAATCCTTTTGCATTATAGGGTCAGCTTAAGGGATAGGGCTGAGGGGTAACCGTGGGACCATAGACCTCCAATCTGTCATCCTTTCCTTTAGCGGGAACAAAGCGCAGGCGGTCGATGCAGATATTTCTTGGCTGGACGGTAGTGGTATCGTGGTGGGTATGATAGACAATAAACAGGGACCTTCCGTCCGGTGACGATACAATACAGTGGTGGCCTGGGCCATGGGCCTTGCAGTGATAGGAGAGGATTGGGTTTCCCTCGTATTTTGCATAAGGTCCCAGGGGGGTGTCTGCAATCGCATAGCCTACCGCATAGCCTGCACTTTCAAAATGGCTGCCGGAATAGGTGAGATAGTATTTTCCCCTGTGCTTCAGGACATAGGGTGCCTCTGCCACAGCTGCCTTCTGCTGTTCCCAGGTCTCGGTGGCCTTTATGACCATAGTCTCCGTAGAAAGAATGGGGGTTACAAGGTCATGCTCCATCCTCATGGCATAGAGGGCATAAGTCTTTCCCTCCCGCCAGGAAACATAGAATATATAGACCTCTCCGTCCTCATCCACAAAAAAATGTCCGTCAATGCTTTTGTCAAAGAGATAGCCGGGCTCCGGCAGAAAGGGTCCCAGGGGGGAATCACTGACACATATGCCAAGGTGCTCATTAGCGGACACCAGCATATAGAATTTTCCGTTGCGGCATATAATGTCAGGGGCCCAGTACCATCTATTCATACCCCAGACCTCATCCATGACCTTACCGGCATATTCCCAGCAGACAAGATCCCTGGAGGTGTAAGCTTCATAACCTGCCGGAAGAGAGGAGGAGGTCGCATACAGGTAGTAAATACCTTGATGATACAGGATATCAGGATCTGCATATCCGCTTAATACAGGGTTTTGATACCTTGGTGCCGGCAGGGGGGAGGGCAGGGGGAGGGGATTAAGAGTACCAGTGTGAAAATTCCGGCATAAATCACCCCTGTCCCTTGGAGAAAGCTCTGCCTGGCCCGATTCTGCTGCGACGGCGGCAAGGCGGCTGCCGGTGTCTTCCAGGGGCAGTTCGGCCACAGGCCAGGGAGCGAATTCCGAAGGAACGGCTTCCGTAGCAGTGTCCTTACGGAGTCTGTTTTCCGAAGCAGTATCTTCTATATAAATCCGGCATATATTATTTTGCATCTTTACGGTAATATGATAAGTATGATTTGTTTCCAGAATTCCTGATTTTCTTCTTTGCAGTGTACGAATCCCGCTCCCTCCATCTGCCAGGGAGAGCAGTTCGGTAAAACCGTCCTCCGTAAGGGTAAACAAATAACCCTTTGCAGGATGAGTTACAGAATCCGCCATAAACAGGATGCCGCACCATTTAAGCAGCGGTGAAAGCTGCAAATCTGCCTCTATGGTAAAATCGGCACCGGAAGTGCTCTCTTCGCATAAAACCTGCCATTTCATAAGCTGTCCTCCTGATTTCATTCATTATATAAAATATGATTTATAGATATTATAAAATTCTGATTTGGGCTTCATAATTTAATTTTAAATTTTGTCTGTGTATATTTGGGATTGCTGAGTGTATTTTATATTCCAAAATACATTTCTGCTTTATTGCGGAAAAATGGCAATATTGTGCCGGTACCTGCTGTTGATTTCCCGTATTTTTTCAGGTGCGCATTTTGGTACCCGCTGGTAGGTGAGAAGTCCGTTGGTTTCCTGCTCCACGTCGGATAACTGGGTATAACAAAAGCCGTATATGTAATCCGATTGCTGGATATTGTCAATCACGAAACGGTACTGGTCTAAGAATTCCTCTTCGCTGTCGGCACTGGTGTAGCCCCAGCTTCCCTTTTCCGAATTGTTATAGTGGATGCCGCCGCATTCTGTTATGAGAATAGGCTGGCCCTGATATTTGTAGGGAGGTGCAAAGATATTTCTTCCGGCAGAATAGGGGGAGAGCAGTACGTCAAGGTCCGAGGTAAAACGCTTGAAGAATGCCTGCTTATCCGGTTCCTTTCCGGTTCCGTGGGCATAATTGTGGATTGCACAGATATCCGTTCTGGTCTGCTCCCAGCCGTCGTTATTGACAACAAGCCTGGCAGGGTCCAGAGCTTTCAGCAGGTGGTACAGGGAAAGGGTATAATCCTGCTGCAGGGGATTTCTTCCGATATCGGGAACCGCCCAGCTTTCATTAAAGGGAACCCAGGTTATAATGGAGGGATGGTTGTAATCCCTTTCAACAACCTCCATCCATTCCCTGGTATAGCGCATAACGGCACTGTCCGTAAAAAGGCAGGCAGCAGGAACCTCCTCCCATACCACATACCCCAATCTGTCAGCCCAGTATAAGAACCGGGGGTCTTCTGTTTTCTGATGCTTTCTGCATCCGTTAAAGCCCATTTCCTTCATGATTTTGATATCGTACTGAAAGGCTTCATCCTCCGGTGCAGTCAGGATGCCCTCCGGCCAGTAGCCCTGGTCAAGGACCAGCTTTAAGTAATAGGGATGGTTATTTAAATATACAATACCGTTCTCGACGTGAATTTTTCTCATACCGAAATAACTTTCCACATAGTCATGAACTCCCTTAGGGGATTTTAAGGAAAAGGAGATATCATAGAGGGCGGGGTTTTCCGGGGACCAGGAACGGCTGGCACTGTGGTTGTTGGTATTGAAAATCTTATCGCCGGCCAGATGGATGCTTCTTTTGAACACGGTATTGCTGGTAATGGAGTAAGAATCCCTGCAAATCAATTCCTTATTAAAGGTAACGGAGACCTCCAGTGCCATATCGGGAACCAGGCTGCTGAAGGTACATTCCAGGTCAAGGGTATCACAGTCAAAATCCGGTGTCATCTTTATCCGGGTAATATTGACGGGGTCTACAGGCTCAAGCCAGACAGTCTGCCAGATACCGGAGGTCCTGGTGTACCAGATGCCGGCGCTTTTCTTTTCCCAGAACTGTTTTCCTCTGGGAATGGTCTCATCGGTGGCAGGGTCTTCTACCGCTACGGCAATGCTGTGGCTGTTAAGGGATTTTTGAAGGCAGTGGGTGATATCAAAAGAAAAGCCGGCACTGCCTCCTTCGTGCCCGCCGCATAATTTTTCGTCAATATAGACCTTGCAGCGGTAATCCACCGCACCAAAGTGCAGCAGAATATTCTTGTCATCCCATTCCTTCGGAAGGGTAAAGGTACGCTTATAGAAGCACCTGTTGTGTATGGAAGTATCCTTGATCCCGCTGAGTTCACTTTCAAAACAAAAGGGAACCTCTATCTGTCCGGACAGGGAATGGGAATTCTTCTCCCAATGGCAGCTTTCAGCTTCCCTGCTGTCATCAAAATCAAAATTCCAGGTTCCGTTCAGACACTGCCATTCCTTCCGGACAAATTGGGGACGTGGGTATTCGGTACGTAGCATTGATAAAAACCTCCTAGGCATAAATGATTGTCAAATTAATTCTGTCTTAAAAGCATGATTTCCGACAGGGAAATCTTATCGTTTGAATTTCTTGGTGTAAGTTTCAGTTCAACCTTTGTGACAGTCTGTTCGTCGAAGCTGAGTATTGCCGCGCGCTCCTCGGTATCCTCGGAAAGGGGGCATTCCTCTGTTATGCAGCGGTCATCAAACACTGCCTTTACGGAAGAAAAATCCTGACCTTTTGCAACACCCCGGTAAACAAGGATATGGGAGAGCTTGACCGGCTTCTTAAAATCCAGGGTGACAGCTGCGGTTCCCTCTGTTACGGACAGGCTGCAGTCGTATTTGGAATCCTTCTGGTGCAGGGAAAAGATGCCATCTGTCAGAAGGGAAGAGCCGGCAGCAGAGGTAGTTATTTTGGCATTGGCTGCTATGTTGGTATAGGAACCGTCGGAAGGAATGGGCTGGGAGCAGATGGTCGGTCCGTCCACATAGAGCTCGCCCTTGTCTGTAAAGAGTACTTTGTCTATATTCAGTTTACGGTTGCCGCCGCCGGCCTTTGGGTCTTTGTGGGTATGATAGGCCATCCAGAGCTCGGTACCGTCCGGTGAAAAGGCAAAGCTGTGGTGTCCTGTACCGGATATGGCAGCAGAGCCGGCAGCGGTCAGAATGGGATTATTCTCCGATTTTGTATAAGGGCCCAAGGGAGAGGAGCTGGTAGCGTAGCCAACGGAATAGGACTGGTCGGCATAACAGTTGGCGGAATAGGAAAGGTAATAGGTACCCTTATGGCGGATAACCTCAGGACCTTCATTCCAGAGAGGATTAACCGATGCCTTCTCCCATTTCTGAGTGGGTGTGGTTAATAGAACAGGTTCACCTGCGATAGAAAGCATATCAGCACTTAAGGTTACGCCGTAAATTTCACTTTTCCTTATGCCGCCCGTCTCGTTCTCCGAACAGTCCCTGGAAAAATACAGATATTTGGAATCGTCATCATCCACCAGCACATTGGCATCAATGGCTGCATAGCCCAGGTCGAACAAGGGCTCATTCCTTACATCCTCAAAGGGACCCTCCGGTTTATCGGATACGGCAACTCCAATGCGGAGGCTTCCGGAAATTCCCCTGGCGGAATAATACATATAGAACTTATGATCATATTCCACGACTTCCGGGGCCCAGAAGCTATCAACGCACCAGGAATCCGATTTTTTGGTGTAGCACATATTTTTTCCGGACCAGTTGACCATATCCTTTGACTTCCAGCAGTAATAGCCGTTTGCTGCCGAGGTGCAGTATAAATAATATGTATGATCGGAGGCCTTCAATATAAACGGGTCACCGATTTGCGTGATGCCAAGGTCATTTTGGTAAAAAAGCTTATCACTGGCAGGAGTCAGATTATTTATCGTTGTATAAGAGTTCATAGAATTACAACCTCCTAATAAGAGAGTTAAGAAAGCGGTAACCAAAAAGCAGAAGAATATCCGGCACTTTTTTTTATTCATTGAAAGAGTTCTTTTCGTTGCTGAAGGCATTCCTTTTGTTGTTGAAGGCATTCCTTTTGCTGTTGAAAGCATTTTTTTTCTTGTTGAAAGTGTATATTTCAACATACCTCCCCTGACTTCTTTTGACAAGCTCCAACAGAATTGTAGGATTATCTTATGAGAAAGACGTAAATTACAACAAAAAAACTGTAATAAATGAAATACAGAATTTTCTGAGGAGCTTGTTGAGTACTAAGTTACAATAAAATCAACTATATTAATATACAAATAATATCTAAAAATACAGACTAATAATTGTGCAAAATTTTGTTATATTAAAAAAAATATAAAATATTTGAAATTATAATAAGATATATAAGAAAAATGAATAAGAATAAACAAACAGAAAAATTATAATAAATTATTGACTATGAAAACAAGACGTGCTATATTAAATTCATGAGAGACGTTAAATTACATAAATAATGTAATATTTAAGAAAGGAGGAAATTATTTGAAGATCAAGAAGAAAAGGATTGAACTTGACTTTGATAACAAGGAAAAAATCGTACTGGTGGGGAAGGCATTGTCTTCTGATATAAGGCTTGATATTTTAAATCTGCTGATTAACAAGTCGGTAAATATCAGTGAAATCGCAGGCACCTTTCAGATTCCCCTGTCTTCCGCTGCGCTGCATGTGAAGGTACTGGAGGAAGCGGGTATGATAACGGCAACAGAGCAGCCGGGAGTAAGAGGGGCACAGAAGGTATGCGGCATTGCCTTTGAAGACATTTACTTTAATGCCTTCCGTCATAAAATGGACAGGGACAATATTAAAGTCTACCACTTCCCTATGGGAATCGGAAACTACTATAACTGCATGGTGAATGAAAGGTGCGGTATCATCAGTGAACACTCCTATCTGGGAGTGGAAGATTCTCCTTACGGTTTTTATTCGGAGAACAGACAGGAAGCTCAGCTGATCTGGCTTGCGTCGGGGTATCTGGAATACCGTTTTCCCAATTACATGCTAAAGAAGGACAAGGTAAAAGAATTATCCTTTTCTTTTGAAGTCTGCTCGGAAGCACCGGGATATCAGAATGACTGGCCTTCTGATATTACTGTGTGGGTCAATGAGAGGGAGGTCGCAACGATTTATTCCAAAGGAGATTTTGGGGGCAGAAGAGGACATCTGAATCCGGATTGGTGGAGTGATACCATGACCCAGTATGGGGTTTTAAAGAACATAACCGTGAATGACCAGGGCTGTTTTCAGGACCTGCTGAAAACCTCGGATGAAACAATTAATACACTTGGTATCTGTGACGGTTATTATATCAGCTTTCAAATTGGGGTAAAGCCTGATGCTAAAAATCTTGGAGGAATGAATCTGTTCGGAGAAAAATTCGGGGATTTCGCCCAGGGCCTCATTATGAGCGTGCAGATGGACAGCAGCGAGGAGGATGAGCCTGAGGCAGAGGAAGAGTTTTAAGAATTGCAAGTTCATTGAAAATTAGAGGAGGTAATTTTATTATGGCTGTAAGGCATAAGAAACTGATTAGCTGCCTGCTGGTTGTTATATTTTTATTTACAATGCTTTCGGGGTGCAGCAGCAAAAGTGAAAAGGTTAGCAAGAATTCGGATAATAATGCTGCCGCAAAGGAAGCAGAGCCTGCAAAGGAGGTCAAAACCAATCCTCTTGCAGCGAAGATAGCAGGAAATACTACACCTTCCGACGAGGAAAAAACGATGGTAAATGACACACTGGAAGACAGCTATCTGGGAGATGTTTTTGATACCAAGATACCCAATAATTATTCAGCCTATCCCATGGATGCGACCCTGGATGTCTGGATGCCTTCCAATTCCATTTTAGCTTCCGTTTGTGATGATGTAAATAAACAGAGGGTATTTACTCAGATCGAGAAGCTGACCGGAGTTAAGATTAATTTTATCATACCGCCTTTGGGAGAGGAAACAACGAATTTTAATCTGATGATAGCATCCGGTGAGCTTCCTGACATTATCATAGATGCCGGAAGATATACGGGAGGTATTGCAGCAGGTATTGCGGACGGTGCCTACCTTAAGCTGAATGATATTATAGATAAAGATATGCCGAATTATTCTGCATGGCGTAATTCCGATGAAGAGAGACGTGTTACCTCTGTTTTGGATGATGGCTCCATCGGTGCTGTATACGGCCTTGCACCTTACAATGAATGGTGCTGGTTCGGCATGCTGATTAAACAGGAGGCCCTGGACAAAACGGGTCTGGCAGTTCCTGAGACGATTGATGAATGGCATGATTTCTTATTGGCTGCCAAGAAGGCAGGCTATAAAGAGCCTCTTAATTACGGTTCTACATACGGGCAGGTTTTTACCGGCTGCTTAAACGGTGCTTACGGCGTTTGGGACTGGATGTATGTTAACAAGGATGGAAAGGCAGCCTGGGGACCTTCGGCTGACGGAGCCAAGGACTACCTGACCATGATGAGACAGTGGAATTCCGAAGGTCTGTTCAATAAGGACTGGGCTACGGCAGACTTTAACCAGAGAATGTCGGAAGCAGCTTCCGGTGACTGTGCTGCCATGATGGATTCCCCGGATACCATGTGGGGATACTGGAAGCAGGATAACAGCATTGATTTCGTTGGAGCCTTAAATCCTGTGTTAAAGAAGGGCGATAAGCCTCAGCAGACCTATAAGAACTTTAAATCCACCGGAACCGTTGCTGCTATTACCACACAGTGCGACAATGTAAAAGCAGCCTGCGCCTTCCTGGATTTTGCCTTTACGAAGAAGGGCTGGGAAATCTATAACTACGGTACTTACGGCGATGTTCATTTAATTAATGACAAGGGCATGCCGTATTTCCCGGAGGATGGACTGATGTACAATGATCCCGACAAACAGCCCCTGTCCAATCTGATTTGGAAATACCGTGTACATTCCTTTGCCAACATCCGTGACGAGCATAATTCCAATCCCCTTATTACCGCAAAGGGAAGCTATTCCGGTAAAATCCGTGAATACTGGACTGCCAATACCGATGATTCTGTGACCATGCCTCCGGTAAGCTTTACTTCCGAGGAGAGTGCAAGAGAAGGTGAGCTTGGAACAATTCTTTCTACCTTAAGAAATGAATATTTTGCCAAGATTGTGATGGGCCAGCTTCCTGTAAGTGCTTATGATGAATTCTTAAAGAAAGCAAAGGCCCAGGGAATGGATGAGTTTGTCCAATTATGGCAGACTGCTCTGGAACGCTACAATGCCAGATAACAGTGTTTCATGTTCCGGTAATATATTCATTTAAAGGAATATCAGAAATGTTCTGCGGGCTGTTAAGCTGGAGCTATAGCAGCCCGGGAACCTTTCGGACATATTCAGGTGGAAACAGGGGGTGCCTTTTGAGTAAGAGAAAGAAACAGAAAATTGTAAAAAGGAAAAACGGCTTGACCATGGAGCTGATACGCAAGGATTTTAAAAAGAACTATTTTGCTTATCTGCTTATTCTGCCTGTTTTGGCCTGGTACATTATATTTTGCTATGGACCTATGTGGGGAATTACCATTGCATTTAAGAATTATAAACCTCTGCTTGGCTTTGATGCCAGTAAGTGGGTCGGATTAAAATACTTTGAGGAATTTTTTAAGGGACCTTATTTTTTCAGGACGGTCAAGAATACCCTTATGTTAAATGTATGGGGCCTGGCCTTTGGTTTTACCTCACCAATTATTCTGGCCTTACTGCTGAATGAAATACGGGGTAAGATTTTTAAGAAAACGGTTCAGACAATAACCTATATGCCGCACTTTATTTCCCTGGTGGTTATTGCAGGTATGATACATATATTTACCCAGTCAGGCGGCATCATAACCCAGATGGTGGATTTTATAACAGGAACGGAGCATTCCTCTTTGCTTGGTTATTCCAATATGTTCAGGCCTATTTACACCTTTTCCGGAATCTGGCAGAATGTGGGCTGGGACAGTATTATCTATCTCTCTGCCATGAGCTCCATTGATCCGGGACTGTACGAGGCTGCGGAAATAGACGGGGCCGGAAGATTAAGAAAGATGTGGCATATTACCCTGCCGCAGATACGGCCCACCATAATTATACTTTTTATATTTGCTGTGGGCGGCTTGATGGGGTCCAGCCATGAAAAGATCATATTGCTGTATAATTCATTGACCTATGATACTGCGGATGTTATTGCGTCCTATGTATACCGGAGAGGTCTGCAGGAGGCAAGCTACAGCTTTGCAACGGCGGTGGGGCTTGTAAGCGCGGTGATAAACTTCCTGTTACTGTGGGCTACCAATAAGATTGCAAAGAAATATTCCGAGGTCAGTATATGGTAAGGAGGACAGGCATGAAGAATACAGATTCAAAATATAAGGAGAAAAGCACCATCGGCAGATGGAAATGGAGCAATGTAACTTTCAATGTGTTCAACTATGTATTTTTGACCTTCTTTACATTAATCTGCCTCTATCCGATTCTGCATATTGCTTTTGCTTCCGTCAGCAATCCCAATGAACTGATGGCACATCAGGGACTGCTTCTTAAGCCCCTTGGCTTTACGGTAAACGGATACAAGCTGGTATTCAGGGATAACAGTATTTTCACGGGATTCCGCAATACGGCGGTGTATGTATTCGCAGGTACTTTTATCAATATGGCGGTAACCATTATGGGAGCTTATGCCCTTTCCAGAAAAGAACTGTTATGGAAAACGCCCATTATGATTATAGTTACCATAACGATGTTTTTCGGCGGGGGACTGATTCCCTGGTTCCTCCTTATGAAGCAGATAGGTCTGTACAATAACGTGATGGCTATGTTAATTCCCACTGCTTTAAACACCTGGAATATGATTATACTCCGCACCGGATTTCAGGCTGTGCCTCAGGAGTTGGAGGAGGCGGCGGTTATGGACGGAGCCACTCAGGCCAAGATACTGATGAAGGTAATCCTTCCTCTGTCGAAGCCGGTACTTGCAGTAATCCTGCTATATTATCTGGTGGGTAATTGGAATTCCTGGTTTAACGCCATGGTCCTGTTAAAGGACAGAGGGCTTTTCCCATTACAGCTGCTTTTAAAGGAAATACTGGTAACAAATGATTCCACTATGGCAACAGTGGGAAGTGCCGGCGGCGTTTCCATTAACAGTGTACAGGGTGCAACGGCCTACCGGGAGCTGGTAAAGTACTGTGTTATTGTAGTAGCTACCGCACCGATTCTGGTAATTTACCCCTTCCTGCAGAGATACTTTGTAAAAGGTGTTTACGTAGGTTCTATAAAAGGATAGAAAAAGCTCCATGCCATTCCTGGTATCGCTGTAAGACAAAAAATTGTCTTTCAAACATGCGATTACAGGAAAGTCATGGAGCTTCTTTCTTATTCTATTACTTTACAGGCTTGGAAAGTGGATTTCTACGATGGCTGTCTGTTTAAGGCAGACCTTTTTCTCAAGCCGTGCTTCTGTAAGGTACGGGGGCCTTTTTTTCAAGCCTTGCTTCTGTAAGGTACGGGGACCTTTTTTCAAGCCTTGCTTCTATAAAGTCCGGGACCTTTTACGTAAGTCTAGCTTCTATAAGGTCCAGAGGTCCCTTTTACCAAGAAGCCTTTTAGGCTTAACGCTATTTATACACCACGTATTCTTTCGGAGGCTTTCGGTAGCCCCTGACACGAAAGCTTGTCTTGTCCATTTTTCCCATGGTTATCATAAGGATGGGAATTTCATTCTCAGGAATATCAAAGATTTCCCTGGTCTTATCAAAATCAAAGTATATCATAGGGCAGGTATCCCATTCCAAATCCTTGGCTAGAAGCATGAACAGCATGGCGGAAAGAGAGGCATTGCGGATTGCCTCGTCTCTCTGAAAGGCTTCCCCTCCGTTTTCATAGAGGGAAAAAATGGCTGAGAGCATATCATCATATTCTTCTTCATCAATAATATTTAAAAATTTGGAGCTTTCATATATATCAGGGGCTTTTTTGTAAGCATCCAAATCTCCGGTTACAATAATAACGGCGGAAGCAGTGGTTACCTTATATTGCCTATAAGCCGCCTGATACAGCTTTTCTATAACTTCCGGACTTTCTCCCACGTAATAATGGGCATGCTGCAGATTATAGCAGGAGGGAGCCTGTGAAAGATTTTCAAAGATTGCCTCAAAATCCTTTCTTGGTATTTGTTCTCCCTTAATAAATTTATTTGCAGATCTTCTTTCGGTTACTACCTTTAGAAATTCACTCATCTTTTGTTCCTTTCCAGCTCTATGTAAGCATAGAATGCCATTTGATAATGAAATCATAACTCTTTTACCAGTTCATGTCAATCGTGCTGCTTACACGGTACGCGACATACGCATGACTCTTTTGCCTGTCCCAATTTTAAAACCATCTTTTTTAAATTTATAACTCCAGTATTTCTTACCAATTATCTCAATCCAGGGGGAATTGGGAACGGACGATGATTTTGGCTTACCTTTCGTAATTTTCTCGTTCGGGGTTCCAAATTCCACTAAAATGCCGGCAGCTGTTCCTGGCAGGTGAAATTATACCAAACTCGCTGGAAGGTTGTTTCAGTGCGGAGCTGTGAGCTCAGACAGTGGTATAATTTTACCTAGGAACAGCTGCCGCCATTTAAGTGTCATTAGGGAACTCCTCAATAGAAAATTACGAAAGGTAAGCCAAAATCATCTGGGGATTGGCAATAAAACCTTGGACAGTTGTTGTTTTGGTTTGGTTTTATAGGGTTTTGGGCACGGCAAGCGCATAAGACCATATAATGGATATACACAGATGACCGAGGGGGGTGTTTGGGCGTTTTGTCTCAAGAGGTTCCTTATGACACTAAAGCGGCAGGAAACGCGATTTTGCATTTGGTTTGCCTGCCAGTCATGTTTTCTGCCGCTTTAGTGGAATATGGGTTCTCGCGTAACAAAAGGTCCCCCCCTTGGTCATCGTCCGCTTCTATAAACTTCCTTCATGCGTTTGCCGTACCGATAACTCCTAAGCTTGTAAAAATTCCAATGGACATTCCGTTCATTTCTTAGTAATATAAATTGACTGCCGTAATTATAAAAACTCCGGCAGCCATCATAATCTGCATCAGCTATTAGGGAGGATACTTGTGAAAACTCAAATGAAATTCGGCTTAAAAGAGAAAAAAAAGATTTTTTCAGTTATTATGGCAGTTATTCTTATGGGACTATCCCTGTCATTTCTTATTCGTCTAAACTTCGGGACAGACCCCTGTTCCGCCATGAACCTTGGTATATCCAGGCATTTGCATCTTTCTTTTGGAACCTGGCAGGTGCTGTTTAATCTTGTTTTATTTCTGCTTGTCATTAAATATGACCCTTCACAGATTGGCTGGGGAACGCTTTCCAATATGCTGTTGGTTGGCTACAGCGCAGATTTTTTTAAGTGGCTGTTTGATTTAATCCTGCCCGCTGACGCCTTTACAGCTTTAGGCATCCGTATAGTCGTTTTAATCCCTTCCCTGCTCCTCTTTATCGTTTCCGCTGCTGTATACATGGCTGTAGAGCTTGGCTCTGCTCCTTATGACGCCATTGTATTTATTATTGCCTCGAAATTAAAGAAAGTCCCTTTCCGCCTAGTACGTATTTTGTGGGATATGACTGCCTGTCTCATCGGATTTTTATTGGGCAGCACCATTGGCATTGTCACCGTAATGATGGCCTTCTTGCTGGGTCCGGTCATTACCGCAGTGAAGGAAAGAATCAACCGTTTTTTATAGGCTTTACCCTTTTCAAAAATACCAGGTACAGCAGGCAGAATATCAGCATACTGGCAGGCAGGATATAAAAGGATGCCCGTAATCCAATCCAATCGGTCAGCTTTCCAAAAAAGGCATTAAAGCAAATATCATATACCGTAGCCAGGCTTATAATGGCACCGGTTGCCGTTGCAATTCCCTCTTCTTTAAAAAAGCTGCGTATCAGAAGTACCAGTGTGGGATATACGATGGAAATACTTAACCCGGATATGCTGAGAAGCACCACCCACTTTCCTCCAAGGAGGATTCCTGCTGCATAAAATATGGTACCTATGGTGCCAAAGATGCCGATGCTTCTTGCAACTCCCAGCTTATGGACAGCCGGGGCAAACAGCAGACGCCCTGCTGTTATACCGCCAAAGAATACGGAAAGGTATCCTGCCGCTGTTTTTGTTGTCATCGTAAGCTCCTGGGTACCGTAGAGCAGTAGCCAGTTCAGTATCCCGTGCTCTGCTATGAAGTAAAATCCAAACAGCAGGGTAAGGAAAAGAAAAGCCGGTGTTTTCATAATAGCCTTATAGGATACCGCCTTTTTCTCTCCCTTCACATCGGGAATATCCTGAAAAAAGAGAACCATAAGTCCTGCCGCCGCAAGGACTATAAGTCCTATATTGACAGATTTCCAGGCTGTAATGCCCAAAGGGAGCCTTCCAATTCCATTCTGACTGCCGCTGGTTCCGATACCCTGTACAAAATAAAGCACGTTAACGATCAATCCCGGGGAGGCCGTAAATATGACTGGAACAAGGATATTAATTGTGGTATTTATCAGGGTGGAGGCGCCCACGCACAGGAACATCCCCGCCAATAAGACCAGATAGTTATCCGTCAGGATAAACAGAAGGATGCCGCTCATCCAGATAAAAAGCACACAGATAAATACCCGTTTCTTCTGAAATCGGTCAATTAATGCTCCTCCCAGAAATAAAAACACCAGATTCCCAAGATAGCTGACTGTAATAATGCTTGACACCTGCGTTGCATTTAATCTAAAATGCTCTCTAAATACCATGGCAAAAATACCCCTAAGGCTGTCATTTGCCCCCATGGCTATCATAATAAGCATAAAGCTTATAAATATCATGGCATTTCTGCTTCCTTCTTTTGTCTTCTTATTCATCCTTTACATCCTTTATATTTCTGTAATCTGCTAAGAGACTGCCTTTTTCTTTTTTATCCGGCTTGGCAGGTAATCCCTGTATCTCAGTCCTCAAACTGTTCTATTGTGACCACATTATCTAGGAAGCGGTAGCGGAACCGTACAACTGTGTTGTCCTTGTTCACCCGGAAGAAGCCCTTATTGCTGGAACCGCTTCTGGGATAGGTATCATAGCAGTAGGTTGCTGAAAGAGTTCCGTAGGTGGATACGGCATAGTCATACTCACCGGCAAATGGTATTACCACCGACAGGGTATAGGTATTATCCCCGATATAGTACATCCTCGTAACTTCGCTGTTGGAATCGTTCTTTACCGCTCCCACATAGGGCTGAAAGCCTCCGTATACTACAATCTTCTCCGGCAGCTTCATACCGGTGGCTTCGTCGTAGATATTTTTTGCTCCGTAATCCAAAAGTCCCGGAGGATTTCCGGCCTTTTTACGAAGGTCATCCCCTAATTCCCAAAGCCTTTTCACCGTTTCCTCCTGGCCAAAGCCCATGGGGCAGGCGGGACTTTTCTCATTCAGCTGATAATAATCCTGAAAATCCATTTTTCCGTTATCAGCCCGTTTCATATATACAGCCGCTTTTTCCAGGCTCCTTCTGAAAGGTATTTCAAAATAGGCATTCACGTTATTGATAGCCGTCCACTTACAGGTGTATTCCAAAAAGTGCCTCTGACCTTCTTCATCCTGGTTAGCAAACCACCCAATCTGGTCATAGCCCCACCAGTCCATCCAGGCCCGTTCTTCATAGGAATAACGCTCAAAATCCCCTATTACCTTACCGCCCCAATTATCGTACTCCATTAAGTAGGGCATAACCTCCGCACTCCAGCCGTTGGGATTTTCCCCTCCTTCACTGAAGCCCTCCCTTACAAGTACCAGCTTCTCACCCTTTCTATCCAGTAAAGGATATCTGGTAAAGGGCATGGCATGATAGTCCAGAAGGAGCTTTCCCCTTATACTGATACCATGGCTGTGGGCATCCAGCAGAACCTTGTGTCTTCTTCCGTGAATTCTGGCATAGTCACGGATCATTCCGATTAATTCCGCTGTCTTTACCATACCTGAATCATTTGCCGTATAGAGGTGCATCTGCCCCATATGAAGAGCCTCATAACCGGCATCGATATACCGGGTGGCACGGTAGTAAAACCAGAGCCTGGTCTCAAGCTCATTGATATCCGGAAGTGCTCCGTCCTCTCCCCAGATAAATCCCTGGGGCTTTTGGGGAAAGCACATTTTCTCAAAATGAAAGCCCCTGTCTTCTGCCTCCAGCCCAAAAGCCTCGAATACATAGGCAGGCACTTTAAAGTTCTCAATGTGACGGTATACCGCTTCAAAAATACAAGCCTGCAAAATAATATCAGAGTCTATTTCATGGACCCGGTCAGCCAGATATCCGGACTTGCGGAAATGCTCTTCGTCATCCTCATCCGGCTCCCAGATTCCAGAGGCCCTGCCGATGAATTTCACTCCCATATTTTTTAAAGCCCTCAAGTCATCCTCCAGGGTCTTTGTATGAATAAAAAAGGCAGCGGTTACTGCTCTGGAAAGATAATTTTCCAGAACCTCCTTTTCAATTGCAGTATCAAAATAATAATTCTTCATGGTACTTTTCCTCCTTTATTTCCAATAAAGCTGCATTACAAAGAGAGCAAATAAGGAATTCGCCCAGGCAAACCATTCCCTGGTAAACTTTGCAGGGTCGTCACAATGAAAGCCCTCATGCATTACCAGGCAATCGGCATCCGTGCCGAGAATCACCCGTAAAAGCTCTTCCTTCTCTTCTTTTTCTACAGCTGTAAGCCCCTGCATGGTCAGGGAAATATGCCAGATATAGTCCTTTGGTGTATGGGGGCTGCCGATGCCCTTCGCCCTGGTTCCTTCAAAATAATAAGGGTTCGCCAAGCTTAATACATACTTTCTGGTGTTCTGGTATATCCTGTCGCTCTCATCCCGGTATTTCAGCCAGGGTATTGACAGCAGGCTTGGCACATTGGCATCATCCATCAGATTGTAATTCCCCAGCCCGTCCGTTTCATAGGCATAGATTTCACCGTATTTCTCGTGCCGTACAACTCCGTACTTTCGGATTCCTTCTTCTATCTCCCCGGATAGCTTTTCCATCCGGGCTGCAAGAGTACTGTCCTTATAAACAGTCTCCGTCATTTCCTTCATAAAACCCAGCGCAGTGACAGCAAACATGTTAGCCGGAATCAGATAGCCGTACAGGCAGGCATCATCACTGGGGCGAAAGCCCGACCAGGTCATTCCCGTATAACCGCAGGGCTCACCCCGCCCTTCCCTGGTCAAGGTATCCGAGGGCGGACAGTTCAAGCGCTCAAAGGAATAAGCAGAAGCACTGCCGTGATTCTGTTCCCTCTTCCACTGGTCAACGATGGTTTGGAATACCTGCTTTACCTCGCCGGTAAAGACTGAAGTATCCCCGGTTATCTTCCAATATTCATGCAGCAGCCAGACCGGATAGCAAAGGGAGTCCACCTCATATTTGCGCTCCCAGTCCCAGGGATTTGATTCTGTAATGTCCACCTCCCAGCATCTGCCGTTGGCCTCTTCATTAAAGGCATTGGCATAGGAGTCTATGAGTATGCAGCGCATCTGTCTTTTTAGTAAGCCCCTGATGAACTCCGCAATAATAGGATAATCCTTTGCAAAGGGAAGATAATGCACCACCTGGGCCGAGGAATCCCTCAGCCACATGGCTTCAATATCCCCCGTAAATACAAAGACCTCTCCTCCTTCTAAAAATTTTACCGTTGTTTTTGCCGTACTGGTATAGCAGTTAAGAAATGTCTTATAAAGCTTTTCTTCACCGGAAAAGCTTTCTCCGATTTTTTTTGCTATCTCCAATACTGTCTGATTTAATTCCAACTCTGGTTTCATAAGTGATATAACCTCCTGCTGTTTATTTCACAAAAGACCATTCCCCTTGAACTCTTTTCCTATGCCAATTACCTTATCCCAGGAAGGCAGCCACAGAAGCAGCAAGAATGCCGGAGGCACCCTTTGCATGCCGGCTGGTCTCTCTTCGGTTTACGGATGTGCCGACAATATCCATGTGAATCCAGGCGGTATCCTCTTCTATAAATTCCTCCAGAAAGCAGGCAGCTGCACTGGCACCTCCATCTCCTTCGGCCGCATAGTTTATAAGGTCCGCCGTCTCCGTACGGTATAAGAGCCTGTGGTAGCATTCATCAAGAGGAAGTCTCCAGACCTTTTCCCCCTGCCTCTTTGCTGTCTCCTCAAAGGCCCTGCATACAGCCTCCTCATTGGAATAAATGCCTGAGATTTCATCCCCAAGAGCTTTTCTGCAGGAATTGGTCAGTGTTGCAAGGTCCAGAATCGTCTTTGCTCCCTTCCTTGCCGCATAGGTCAGGGCATCACAAAGGATGAGCCTGCCTTCCGCATCCGTATTATACACCTCCACGGTCCTGCCGGACATGGTAGTTAAGACATCCCCCATCTTCAAAGCAGCAGGGCCGATGAGATTCTCCACTGCCGGTATAAGAAGGAGAAGATTCTTCCTGCTTTTCTGACGGACGGCGATTTCAAAGGCTGCCGCCATATTGGCAGCGCCGCACATATCGTATTTCATGCCCTCCATAGAGGAAAGGGATTTTAAATGGTAACCGCCGCTGTCGAACATAACGCCCTTCCCGACCAAAGCCGTTACCGGTGCCCCTTTTTGACCCTCATAATAAATAGAAATAAGTCTTGCTTCCTCCGCACTTCCGCCATTGACTCCAAGAATTCCGCCGCTATGCAGGGCACTTAATTCCTGATTACCTAATATTTCATACTCCAAGCCGTAATCCCTGGCCAACTCCTCCAGATACCAGGAAAATTCCCTGGAACGAAGATAGTTTGCCGGAAGGTCTCCAAGCATTCTGGCGTGATTGATGCACTGGCCGTAATCTACTGCCCTTTTCAGGCTTTCCCCTAGGGAGCTGCTGTTGATTATAGTAATAAGAAGGGAGTCCTTCTCTTCCTTCAGCTCATTCCGCATGGAATATATCCTTTTGCCTGTCAGCTCCTTTAGCTTTCCCGGCACAAAGGAATAGGCCCCATAGTACATGGCCCTCACGGCCTGCTCCACCACTTCCTGCCCGCTGAAACCAGGCAATTGAATTCCTTCCAGAAGAATCTGGCAGTCAGCTGAAAGCTCCCTGCCTAATTCCCGGAAAGTATCTCTCAGTCCTTCCAGGGCTGCTCCTCTATCCTGCTTCAAAGGCAGAAAGGTTATACAAAGGGTTCCTTTTCCATCCGTAAGAAATTCTGTCTGCCGGCCGGTACTCTTTGGCGCTCTTAGAGCCGTGTCCGTAAACCTCAGGGATATCCTCTCCCAGAATGACGGATGAGGCTCACCTGCTTGGTGAAGGACAGTCTGCTGCTTCTCTTCCTCTGCCAGCTGCTTGAGCCTTTCATGCAGCTCTTCCGCCTTTTTATAGGGAATTACCAGCCAGTCAAAAGGGCATTTTCTTTCATATTTTTTATTCACTGTAAACTTCATTTTTTTATACACCCCCACTTACTGCCTGCGTTATTTCCTTTCCGCCTTTCCTTCTAAAACATTCCGTATGCCTCGTCATACAACTCCACCAGCTTTTTGGCAAGGGAATAGGAATTGATGAGTGGATGCAGCGTCAGAGCCTGAATGGCCGTATCCTTTGACTTTGTCCTGACAGCCTCTATGGTAAGCTTCTCATACATTTTTATCAGGCGTATCAGAAGATAGGACGGCTCCGGTACCTCGCCGATTGGAACCGGGTGGATACCGCTCTTTGATACGTTACAGGTGACCTCGATCACATCCTGATCCGAAAGCCCCTTTATGCAGCCATTATTCTCTACGGACAGGACCAGACTGTACCCCTCTTCACTTTGCAGTCCTTCGATACAATCCAGCATGACACCTGCATAGCCCATACCGTCGGGTACTTCAAGGGCTCCTCTTTTAATCTCTTCCCTCTTGCCGCTTCCGGTCTCGATGCTCATATAGGAGCTTTCCCTTAATGCCATGTAATAGAGGAATATCTGAAGAGCCCCTTCCGGGTCAGCATCCATGTCCATATCCTTTAATTCCTTCATCATTTCGCAGTTGACCGCTTCAATGGTCCTGCCCCTGGTTACCCCGGACTTTTGGATGTTTTCCAGGGCCTTCTCCCTGTGGTAATAATAATACAGGTATTCGTTGGGCAAAAAACCGATGGAGCGCAGAAGTTCCGGGTCGAACATGGAGAACTCCTGTACTTTATTTAAAAAGCCGTCATCCTGCAATAGGTCCTGTAGAATTTCCTTCTCACCTATTTTAACACTTCTTATCCAGGATAAGTGGTTCAGGCCAAAGAATTCCACATATAAATCTTTTTCTTCTACTCCCAGCAGCTTAGCCATTCTGAATTTGGTACTGCTGGGTGCATCACAGATTCCGATGATCCGGTCATAGCCTGCGCTTTTCAAGGCCTGGGTAACCAGCCCTGAAGGATTTGTAAAGTTAAAAATCCAGGCATTGGGGGCATGGAGGCGTATCAGCTCACAATATTCCAGAAGAACCGGTATGGTACGGACAGCCATGGAAAAGCCTCCCACTCCGGTTGTTTCCTGTCCGATTACCCCTTCCTTCAGGGCAATGGATTCATCCGTCACTCTGGAATGGTCCCCGCCCACTCTTAAGGTCGTTACGATATAGTCCGCACCGGTGATGGCTTCAATGGGATTTTCCGCTATCTCCAGCCTGAGCTCTTCCTTCTTCCGGCTGATTACATGGGCGCAGAGCTTTCCGATTATCTTTTGCTTCTCTCCGTCAATATCATATAATACCACCTTATCTATGTTTAATTTCTTATAGCGCGCCAGCAGACCGTTTATAAATATAACGGTTCTTACTCCTGCTCCTCCGATTACCGCAATCTTCATAATCTTACCTCTCTTTCTGTTCCTCTAAAAATTCATACAGCCTCTTTTCCGTCGGAAATGCCGTATTTCCCCCATAGGCCGTTACCGATAAGGCACCGCAGGCATTTCCAATGGACAGGCATTCCGTAAGGCTCTTCCCTTTCAGATACCCATACAGGAAGCCTGCATTAAAGGAATCCCCGGCTCCGGTAGTATCCACAGCCTTTACCTGACAGGGGGCCGCCTGGAAGAATTCTCCCCCAAAACAGGCAAGGGAGCCCTTCTTTCCAAGCTTGGCCACGGCAATCTTTGCCTGTGCGGCAAATTCCCCGATGGCTTCCCTGGCCTCTGCCTTTCTACCGTAATGGATTGCTTCCGTTTCATTCATAAATAACACATCAATGAAGGGAAACAGCTCATAGATGCCTTCAAACCATTCACCGGATGCATCCCAGCCCACATCAAAGCTGACGCTTACATCCTGAAGCTCCTTTACTTCCTTTAAGAGCTTAAGGTACTCCCTGTGATTTCGCCTTCCTTCGTAGCCGGTAACATGGATATGCCTGGCCTGTTTTACCTGGTCAAGGTCAATATCCCCCAGGTCAATCTCCTCATTGGTTCCCCGGTAGGTCAGAAAGGAACGGTCCTTTTCGTTGGTAAAGCTTAGGGAAATGCCGGTTTTATGCTTCCTGCTAAAGCGCAGCAGGGAATTATCCACATTACTCTTATGAAACTCCTCCAGAATGAACTTTCCGTAGCAGTCTTCTCCGAGGGAGCCCTGAAAGACCGGCTTTAAGCCCAGTTTCCCAAGACCGAGGGTAAAAAGTGCCGCTCCCCCTCCTACATAGGTCTCCATGGTATCCGTTATATCCTCCTGGCCCGGTTCCGGAAATTTCTCCACACCGGGAATTATGATGTCCACGTTCACATCACCGTAAATAAAAACATCCCATCTCTTTTCTGCCATTCTGACCTCTTTCCTTACTATACAATTTTCAATTGAATATTCGTTAATATGGATATATCCATATATAAAAAATTCTTTACCCCCGCTTTCCATCTAATATATTACACCTTGTACCGGAGCAATACTGCCATTACACGTTGGTAAAGAATCCTATGTTCTATTCTGTCACTTATTCTTTTACCGCACCTATCATGGCTCCCTTGGCGAAATACTTCTGGATAAAGGGATAAACACACAGGATAGGTACTGTTGTTACGACCACTGCCGCCATTTTCAGGGAATCGGAAGTAACCGTATTGGTATTCTGGGCAATTGCCTGAGAAACCGTCGTAACCTCCCTGCTGGCCATTGCTTTGGATAACATCTGCTGCAGCACTGTCTGAACCGGCCACAAGCTGCTGGAACGCATATAAAAAGCTCCTGAAAACCAGTCATTCCAATGGTTTACCGCCGTATACAGGCCAACGACCGCCATTACCGGCTTGCTGAGAGGAATAATGATGGACGAAAATATCTTAAAATATCCGCAGCCATCCAATTTGGCCGACTCCTCCAGGCTGTCCGGAATTGTTTCAAAAAAGGTTCTCATCATTAACAAATAGGTAACACTGACAAGGCTTGGTACGACATAGACCCAGAAGCTGTCGACCAATCCCAGCTTATTGTATTGGATATAGGTCGGTATCATACCACCGCTGAAGAGCATGGTAAAGGTAATCAGAATAGTCAATAACTTTCTTCCCGGCAGCTCCTTTTCCTTTAAGGAATAGGCTGCATAGGAGGTAACAATAAGACTGGCCACGGTACCGATAACCGTACGGGCTATGGTGATGACATAGGCCTTTGTAATAGAACCGTCCTGGAATACCTCTTTATAATTATCCCAGGTAAACTTTCTCGTCCAGAAGTATATCCCTCCTCTGGCCGCATCTTTTCCGTCATTAAAGGATAAAGCAACGATATTAATACAGGGAAGAATAATCATAAGACAAAGTCCTATCAGTATACAATAGATGACCACCTGCAATACCTGCTCGGAAAAACTGGCTTTAATCCTGTTACTTTTCATATAAGCTGCACCTTATCCTTTCTTTTACGAGGGTGTCTCAAAAGCCTTCCATTGGCTTTTGTGACATCCCCCGCTGCTGCAGATTTTACTGCTGGTTCTGCATTCCTGTTATTTCATTTCTGTTATTTCGTATAAAAGTCGATTGCTTCTTTGTCGTCTTTATACAGCTTGGTGATGTATTCGATGAAGGTGTCATTCCCTGCCTGTTTTATCTGCTGGCGGAAGGACTCTACAATCTGCTTTACTTCATCCTCAGAGCCTGCATAAATTGCCTGCACCAGCATATCCGGATAATTTAACAGGGACATCTGAGCCTTTACATCTGTAAGAGAATCTGCGGACAGGTAGGCTGTTGCATCCAGACCGGGAACCAGCTTTAAGGTTCTTGGGTAATCCTTAGCGACTTCCACGGATCTGGCAAAGGTTGTACTGGAACCGGCACCCGGACGGCTTTCTCCGAAGTTTCCTAAATTATCGATATTGGTCAGCATGTAGTAGAAGAATACACAGCCGGAGCCGCCAAAGCCAGCGCCGATTTTATTTATCAGGTAATCCTTGTCACCGTCGTTAAGCTTCTTTAATGCCTCATCCGTCAGGACCGGCTTGCCGTCCACCATGTTGTAGGATTCTCCCTCTATGCCATACTGGCAGAGCAGCTGTCCTTCCGGAGTGGCAAGATAGTCAAAGAATTTTAAAATCTCTTCCGGATTTTTAGCATCGGCTGAGATTGCCCATGCACCATAGCGATGCTTTCCATGTACTATTGTTGCATTGTTTCCGGTAAAGTCATTTAAAGGTCCTAAGGGTACCCAGTCATCAGAACCGTAGATAATATCCTGATAGTTATGGACATCCGCAATAATTGCCGAATTATGTGACCTTGATACCTCTTCCGCACGGGTGGCATCCATGGTGAAGAATTCCGGATTCATCAGCCCCTCTGCCAAAAGCTTTCTTACATAGTCAATCTTTTTATATACATAGTCCGTATCCACTTCATGCTTAATACTGCCGTCTTCTGCAAGATTGTAGCCGTCACTGACGCCCCAGTTGTAGCCGGGTACAATGTACTTCAGGGCATCGGAAGAGCCGCCCCAGTATTTAGGTCCTAATGGATAAACAGCATTGCCGTTATCGTCCTTGAAACCGCCGTTCTTAATCTTTTTCAGTAAATCATAGAACTGTTCCTGGGTAGTGATCTTGGTGGGGTCTATGCCAAGGGAATCCGCAATGGATTTCTGAATGTACATACCGCCCACATAGGCATCCTGGGGATTATACTGCAGGGATCTGTCTTCGGAGTCAATGGAAAGCTGAAGAATATAGGCAGCTCCTTTAAATTCATCACGGAACGTAATGTTCTTCTGGGTATCACTTGGAAGGTATCCATCCTCCAGGTAACGGCTGTAGACCTTCATGTCCTTGAGATATCCGGATACATCGGCAAACATGCCTTCACGGGCACCCTTTAAAAGAATGGGGAATTCCGGTCTGGTGGAATCATCCAGATAAGAGACAATGACATCGGGGATGGTGCCGGATGCCAGCTGTGCTGCCATAACACTGGAATCACTGTCACCGGGTGTATACTGAATATCCAGCTTGATACCCGTACGCTTTGTAAGCTCTTTCATAACCGCTGTATCATTTAAATTCTTCGGCAGGCTGTTTCCGATATCATCCACATATGCCTGTACGGTGATGGTTCTGTCTGCAATCCAGGTATCCGGCTTGCCGGATGCGGCAGCCCCATCTGCAGCATTGGCGGAATTGCTGTTATCGGATGCATCCTTGCCTGATTTTGAACAGGCAGTTGCACCGGAAACAACCAGCGTGGCAACGAGTCCCACAGCGAGGAAACGTTTCAAAATACTTCTTTTCATAATTACCTCCATTCCTGCGCATATTATTTGCGCCTCTGACGTTTGCACCGGAGTATTGTCCGGTTCCAAACCTGATGAGTGAATATTATCTATGCTCATACGTTTAAAAACTATTGTTTAGAAACGCCGCATTTCTATACCTTTACCATAGGCCGACTTCTGTAAACTTTTTCGAGAGCTTGTTGCAGATAACAACCAGTGCCAGTCCCACAACGCCCTGTACCAGTCCTACAGCAGTAGCATAACCAAATTGTCCGTTCATAAGACCGATTCGTACCACAAAGGTATCCAGTGTATCTGCTACGGACATATTACCCGGTGTCCTTAAGAGAAAAATCTGCTCAAAGCCGGTGGACAATAAGCCTCCCACTCCCATAATAAACAAAAGTCCGATGGTTCCTCTGATACCCGGCAGGGTTATATGCCACATTTTCTTTAGCTTGGAACATCCGTCAATGCTGGCGGCTTCATACAGTGCCAAATCCACACCGCTGATTGCTGCCAGGTAGATAATGGAATCCCATCCGATATTCCTCCATAAATCCATGGAGAACAACAGCTGGAAAAAGTACTTGGAATCCATTAGAAAGAAGGTACTGGAATCTCCTCCCAGCTTTCCGATTATCTGGTTTAACACACCTGTATTAGGAGCCAGTATTCTCTGCATCATGGTAACAATGATTACAGTGGATAAAAAATGAGGCAGATAGGTAATGGTCTGGCTGATTTTCTTAAATTTCATTCCCCGTACTTCATTGAGCAGCAATGCCAGGATAATCGCAAAGGGAAATTCAAGAATACATTTGATAAATCCCACTGTTAAGGTATTGCGAAGCAAACGAAAGAAATCAAAGCTGGTAAAGAAGGTCTTAAAATACCGAAGCCCTACCCAGGGACTTCCCCATATTCCCTTTCGGAAAGAATAGTCCTTAAATGCCAGAACAATACCTCCCATTGGAATGTAACAAATCAAAATGTAATAAATGATGCAGGGCACCAGCATCAAATACAAAGGCCAGAATTTTAAAATTCTCTTCCCAACAGGCTGTTTCGTATACATTTGCTGTGTTTTTTTAACTGTTCCGGCTGCCATGCTGTTCCTCCTCTCTCTTATTCTGTTTTTATTATAAAAAAGCATGCCTGATCCCACAATGGACGAAACTTTTTGATTTAGTGTAAATTTCTACACACCAATTTTGATTCGGGTGCCATAAATTAATTTTATATTTATTGAATGTATACCTGGAGTATAAAAATACACTCAGCTCCGTGAAAGTCGCTTCGCTGCATTTTTATACTCCAGGTATACATAGGTGAAAGCTGAGATTAATTTATGACACCCGAATCACTTTTAAATGCTTTAAAAGAAAAGAGGATTTGACCATGCCTTTTTCCCATTCTGATCGGTTATTTCAATTCTTACATATTGGGTCCCTTCGGGTACTGTAAAGACCGCCTCTCTTATATCCTTTCCGCTCTTATCATAGACATTGACCCCATGCTCCGGCCAGGAAATAAATGCAATGGATTTCACAGGACTTGTCTGAAGGCTTATGATACGGTCTTCCTTATCAATGGTAAGAAATGCCGGCCCGTTGGAGGCATAGAAATCTCCGGTTTTCATACTGTTTACGATATTTTTTTGTGACAGCCCTTCGGCGGATACACATATCCAGCCCCCGAAATACTCACTGACATTGCAGTGGATATCCTTTGCATGGGCATCGTCGGAAGCAAAGCCATAGACCCTTTTGCCCTTTCTTAACAAATAATCCCAATAATCCGTGGCATATCCCGTCAGGCTTTCCCTGTCGCAGTTATGGTTATAAATTTCTATCCCTAAGTATCCCTCTGCCTCCATCAGCTCCTCATATTCCAGCTTTGTCCATCTGGGATGGTTGATAATACAGATATTCCCCCTTTTTATATACTCATTTATAGTCTCCTGAGGGCTCTGCTCCGTCACAGGCCAGATACTCTCAGCTTCAAACCTTTCCGCCTCCTCTGCCGAATAATCCGCAATGGCATGGATATGATAGCTGCTGTCTCCCACTTCTCCCTCCATGCCGTCCAGAATGATAAAATTCTCATTTTCCTTTACATTGCTGACATAATATTTACGGTGGTCAGAGATACAAAGGAACTGATAGCCCATATCCTGATAGGCATGAAGGACGGCATCCAGTTCATAGGCCCCGTCCGAGCGGGTAGTATGGGTATGAAGGTTTCCCCTGTAAGTATTTTCGAATCTTGGAAATATTCTCTTCTTCATTTTGCTATTCCTTTCCAGGCTGATTTTTGTGATATACGGTTTTCCTCTGTATTAAGCTTATGTAATTTGTCCTTTTTCGACAATGGATAAAACTTTGCGGAACAGTGGATATTTTTATATCTTTTTCCAGCTGCCTTGCATCTGCAATTTGTACGTAGTATATTGAAGCTGACAGCCGGAAGTACAGCAGAACAATTTCCGGCAAATACATATGTCATAGAAAAATGACGGACCGGAGGTCAGAATGAAAACCATTTACACCGTGGGAGGTGTTCTAAACAAAGGCTTTGTCGGACAGATATCCTATACTGTCTGTCTGGATAAGGAATACCGTGAGATGGACATTGCCTTTACCTTTGACAAGCAGCATTACACCCATATCACCGAAGAAGCAGAAAGTGAATTCATTGCTGCCTGCAAAGGTGAATATGAATCGGAAATTGAAACGAAGGAGCAGATAATAAATGCCCTTGAGGGCATGAAAACGGAAATCCACACCATAGCCACTATGAACGATGTCTTTATCGGCGGCGTACATAAGCAGTTAACAGAAAGGCATATGTATTATTCCCCTGAATACACCAGCGAAGGCTGCCTTCCTCAGGAAAGCCTTCAGGGAGTAATCCGCCTTACCCTGGTGGTCTTTAACGTGATACTGGATGATACCCATTATGAAGTGACCTTGTCCGTAAATGGGGAAGAAAAAGGAGGCTCTCATGTATAAACGCCTGGAACTGCACAACCATACAACGGAATCCGACGGCAGCCTCACTCCTGCCGCCCTGATAGACTTTCTCCAAAAAGACGGGGTAGATACCTTTGCCATCACAGACCATAACACCATATCCGGCCACCCCAAAATAAAAGAGCTCCTTTCCAGGAATTCCTCTCACCTTTCCTGTATCTATGGAATGGAATATACCACCTATTACGGACATATTCTTTGCCTGAATTTAACAGAATATGTTCCCTGGGAAAATATCAATATCCATAAGCCGGAGCTCTTATTTGAGGCTGCGAAAGCAAAAGGTGCCCTGGTCGGTGTCGCCCATCCTTTCTCCTATGGCCATCCCTTTGCCAGAGGCTGCCGCTTCGATATGGAAATCCATGATTTTAGCTCCCTGGACTTTATAGAGGTCTTCAATAACCTGGAACCCCTCCACGAGGTAAATGAGCGCGGCCTCTTATGGTGGGAAGAACTGGTCCTAAAGGGTTATCCCCTGGCCTTTTCCTGCGGCATGGACCTCCACGGAGCCTGGGATATGAGCAACCATTATACCACCTATATCGAAGGCACTCCCGGCGGTGACATAGCCAGGGAACTGGATACCGCCATAAGGCACCAGAGAACCTGGATATCAAGAGGTCCCCTGCTGGAAGCCTTTATGGGGGAAGAGAAGGATTGTATCACTTTTCATATCCTGGAAACCGGAAAACCGGGTTACCTGCACGAAGAGTCGGACCCTTATTATCTTGCCATAAAGACAAAAAAAAGAACCCTTACCAAGGAAATCTCCGTAAGGATTCCAGCAGTTGTTACCCTGAAAGAACTTGAAAATGAAAGGATTCTTCTGCCAAAGCTCTACCACAAGGATACCCGTATTGAAAATCTGGCCGCCATAGCTCCCACCATTGTGCTGTAAGGGCAGATTTTCATTGTTTACGGTAGGTCCTGCGGTATTCAAGCGGTGTCAGACCGGTAGCCTTTTTAAATACGCGAAAGAAGTACTGGCTGTCTTCATAGCCCACTTCATTGGAAATATCCGAAATGCTCTTATCCGAGCTTACCAGATATTCGCAGGCCTTCTTAATGCGCAGCTCTTTGATAAAGTTTACCGTAGTCTGACCCGTTTCTTTTTTAAATATGGTGGAGAAGTAATTTGAGCTGATAGCAAATTTCTCTGCCAACTCATTGATTGCAATATCTCTGTTGTAATAATCCCGGATGTACTTTATTCCCATTTTAATCTTATTTCTTGCATTGACATCAATATCCGCATTGACCTGTATACAATCCAGCACCAGCATATAGAGGTAGCTGCGAAGGTCATCCATCGACTGAAAGGTATCAAAAATATCAAAGTTCAAAATCAGCTTTTCCATATTTTTCGGGTTGTTTGTAAAGACCGGGTTAGCCACATTTAAAAGGATGTTAATTATCCTGGCCCATATAATGCGGATATAGGAAGCATTATACTTTCTGATGCTTTCATCGGAAAATATATCATTAATCAAAAATTCAATATTCCCCGCATCCCTGCGCTCAATATACTGAAAAAGCATATGAAGCTCCGAGGAGGGGAACTGGTCGGCTGAAAGTATACGGATATCATCATAGAAATATAAATTACTCTTCCCGTGAATAATCCTCTGCAGGAGAGCTTCCTGCGCCTCCTTATTGCCTTCTGCCGATATTTCCGGCAGGGCGGAGCTGATGCCAAAGGTAAGAGAAATCTTCAGCTTTCTGCCCATATGGTTGGAAAGGCTTGTAAAAAGCTTCTCCGCTTCCACCCGCAGCTGGCTCTCATTGCTGTGGGATATAAAGGCAAAGAGCTGGTTCATATTGGCAAGATTGCTCACGATAATCTTCTCACATTGGGAAGGCAGCTCTGTAAAAACATTCCGGATGGAGAATTTCACCAGTTCAATATCCCTGTAGCCAAAGCTGCCCTGCTCATAGCTTTCCACATCAATATTAATGAGCGTCACCATAATCCATCTGTTCTGCACCGGGAACTTCTGATACACCAGCTTGGCATTTTCCCTCTGCCACAGGGGTGAATCGGTCCTCAGCAGGTCATTGACACTTTTATCAAAGAGCAGTCTTTTTTTCTCTTCAATGGAGCGGTTTCCCTCACTGACGGTACGCTTGAGGCTTTCCAGCTCATCCAGCTTGGCCACAGCCTCCTCCACCGCTTTTTTCAAGGAATCATTGGAAATCGGCTTTAAAAGATATGCCTTCACTCCCAGTTGAATAGCCTGCTCCGCATATTCAAACTCCGCATAGCCGCTGAGGATGATAAACTGAATATTCGGATAAAGGGGTTTTACCTGTTGGATAAAAGACAAACCATCCATTTCCGCCATTCGAATATCCGTTATTACAATATCCACCGGATGCTCCCCCAGGATTTCCATGGCCTGTTCCGCATTTTCTGCTTCATACAAGGCTTCCGGCATTAATTCCAGATATTCCAGCCTGGCTTTAATTCCATCCCGGATCAGCTTCTCATCATCCGCTATTAAAATACTTCGTTCCATTTGATGTCCCTCCCTACTGCATTAATGGTAAGTTTATGGTAAAGCAGCTTCCCCTGTTCGGAGCACTTTCAATCGTTATGCCGTATTCACTGCCACAGGCAAGCTTGATTCTCTGATTTACATTGCGGATACCTATGCTATGTCTCTTCTTGTCTTCGATATTGGTATCATTGATATACCGGCTGATTTCTTCCAGCCTCTCCATGTCCATGCCTGCCCCGTCATCCGCAATTTTTATCACCAGCAGCTCTTCCTCCCTGCTGATGGATATCTCAAGAGTTCCCTTTCCTTCCATATTGCTCAGTCCGTGAACAATGGCATTTTCAACAATGGGCTGAAGGATGAACCGAAGAATCCGCTTATCCTCCACCTCCTTGTCCACGTTGTAAAATACCTCGAATTTATTTCCGAATCTGGTCTGCTGAATATATACATAGTTCTTCGTGTGTGCCAGCTCCTGGGTCACTGTTACAAATTCCCCGTAATTCTTGCCCAGGCTGTAACGGAAATTCTCACCGAGCTTTTCGCATAAATCACAAATGATAAATACCTTGTTCACCGCTGCAATGGAGCTGATGGTTTCAAGGGTATTATACAGGAAATGGGGGTTGATCTGGAGCTGCAGGTTACGGAACTCACTTTCCTTTTTCTCCAGCTGCTGGATATAATTTTTCTTAATAAGCCCGTCCAGCTTTAGAAGCATATGGCTGAACTGCCTGTCCAGTACAGTAATTTCATCATTTCCCTCAATTTCTTCCGTGATGGTAAGGTCTCCGGTTTCCGCCACCTTAAATTTATCGATAAGCCTGGCTACCCTTCCTGAAAAGCCCCTGGTAAAAACAAAGGCTGTTACTACGATTATTGCAACCACAATAAGAAAGATGGGAAACAGGGTACTCTCAATTTCGGACTTTCTATTTATCAGCTGCTGGCTGCTGAACAGGAAAATCATTTTAAGTCCGTAATTTTTTTCAAAGCCCGTACAGACCATAGCATCCTTATAATAATTAATGCGCTTCTTACTAAGCTGTTCATAGGTCGTTTTATCCGTAATGCCATTATACTCCGAGTTGGAAGAATAAACGGTACGGTTGCCCTGGTCCAGAATTATAACATCGTAGGAATAGTTTCCATCACTGTCATCCATCGTTGGTGAAAATAGCTTTTCCATATATAAATCCAGCTTGATAAAGCCTACATACTTGGTTTTATAATTGGTAACATCCAGATAGACAATTTTCTGGATAAGGGAAAGAATGGTACTCCTCTTTTTATCACCGGAAGAATAAATGAAATAATCCTTTGTCAATGCCTCCTGATTGATATACCAGATTTCCGTGCTTGCGCCTTCCATCATGGTAACCCTGTTGCCATAGATCTTATTATCTGTAATATCCGAATACACCATGCAGTTGCGCAGCTCAGGGCTGTCCAGGTGAAGGGATTTATTGATTTCAACACTTACATTTGTGCCCCTTACATAGGGATTCTTATTCCTGGTGTTGCCAAGAAGTGTATCCAATACGATGGTATTATTGGAAATTTGCCTTAAACTGTCCTTGTACTGGTAAAAACTATTCTCCAGATTCGATGTATATTGGGCTGCCAGCTGATAATGGGAATTCACCAGTTCTTCCGTAACCATGCTGCTGATTTTACGAAATAAAACCGTACTGACAAATATAATCGGAATAAAGCTGATAATAACCGTAAAAAGCACCAACTGGGTAAATATTGTGCCTGAATGTAATATATTTCTGCGTTTTTTCTTCCTTCTGACTCTCATGCTAATCTCCATTTGTTACCCCTACAGGTTGTCAATCTATGTTAGCATTGTACTATGAACTTTCATAAGATTCCACCTAAAAATAAATTTACATCTTTTATAAGTTTATTAAAATTGAATATTTTATTTCCATATTTTTAGTATTTGCCATACATATTGGTTACAATCTCACTGCCTTTGCAGCAGACAGAACGAAAACTGTAACTGTTGACAAATCGTATACCTTTGTTATTAGTCCCTCACAGTTTCCCAATTACATGAGCTCTCCCTCCTCCTATATACCGTCGACCTCTTATTATAATGACGGCACCTATATTATCAACCCTTAATTTCCTGATTATATGTCTTCACCTGCATCCTATGTACCGGCTGCATATAATTACAACGATGGTACCTACAAAGGTACACTCAATTTAACCCGCGCAGCATGTTCCGCACCTACTGCCGTGGGGAATTACTTACAGGTAACCATATTTACGGATTATTCCGGCATGGTTTACTATAAATAAATCACAGCCTATAGGCCTGTATGCATGAATATAAAGAACATCCTATTATGATAATTACGTCAATACCAAAGTTCCTAACTGGCAGCCTATTAGCAAAGTAATAGGAAATCCAGTCTGAATAGCAAAAGAGCCTGCCGCCAAATAGATTTTAATCCAGGGTGAGGCAGGCTCTTTTTAATTTTATAAAATCACCTGTTGACTCTCACATTATGGTATACTCTATACTGAATATGAGCTCAGGAAATACACACATGTGAGGTATAATAAATGTTAAAAATAGGAGATTTTTCCAAACTATCAAGAATCAGTATACGGATGCTGCGGCATTATGATGAGATCGGACTGCTGGTGCCAAAAACCATTGATTCTTTTACAAGCTACCGGTATTACAGTGAAGACCAGCTGCCGGTCTCCGGAAGGATTACAGCTTTAAAGGACATGGGCTTCAATCTCGCAACTATTGCAGAAATATTAAAAAGCTATGATAATCCCCAGGCTCTTGCGAAATTTTTGGAAGTCAAGCAGGCTGAGGTACAGGAAGAAGTCCGTCAAACAAACAACCGTCTGCTGCTTCTTGAAACAGCCATCGAGCGGCTGAGAAAGGACGATACCGCTATGAATTACAACGTTACATTAAAAACAATACCTGAACGATATGTTGCCAGCGTAAGAAAGCTAATCCCGGCTTATGATAAGGAGGGCTTGCTCTGGAACATTCTGATGACCGAAACAGCAGCTTTAAACCTGCAGCCGGCTGAAAACTGCTGCACTCTTGCTATCTTCCATGACGAAGGCTTCAAGGAAAGTGATGTGGATGTGGAAATACAGGAAACGGTAAAAGGAACCTATCAAAATACGGAAAACGTAGTTTTCAAATCCGTTCCTGCCATCCAGATAGCCTCCGCCACCTACAAAGGCAGCTATGACCAGCTCACAACCGTAAATCATGCCGTTGCCAACTGGGTCAACGACAATGGCTGCGAATTTAACGGTGCCATGTTCTGCATATACCATGTCAGCCCTGCCCAGACCCAGAACCCGGATGAATTGGTAACAGAGGTATGCTTTCCTGTTAAAAGGAAATAGGACTAATATCTATGTGTGAAGTTAGAGTTTAAACATAAATGAGGCTGGCGGTATTCGTATTGCCGGCTTCCTTTTGTATCACAGGTAATTGCTGTCACACTACATATTAAGCCGCTACAGTTTCTTTAATGGTAAATATACTGTTAGTGTCTGTAATGTAATATAAATTTGGGGTACTTTATTCTTCAATAGGCAATATAATATCAGGTCTTATATTTATAAGCTTTTTTCCTATATGTCCTATAGTAACCTTTGAATTTAATTGGTACATATCAAATAAAGCTTTTCCGACTTTTACTGAAACAATCTTTGTTCCATCATTAACTTTAAATGTATATTTTCCAAAAATATTTTTTTCCTTTTCTTCCAAAATTCCTCTATGTTCTTCATATCCCTTAATCATACTAACTCCTTGCACTGTCTTCTAGGCTTTCTTTATAATTACTCAATAATCTACCAATTATTATGTTTATTTAATTCAAAACAAAAACCCTGTAACCATACCAGTTACAGGGTTTTACTTAGCTGGGCTACAAGGATTCGAACCTTGAGATGCTGGAGTCAGAGTCCAGTGCCTTACCGTTTGGCGATAGCCCAATATTTATTATCTCTTGCGTTTCTGACAAGCTCTGTGTCAGCCACGAATGATATTATAACTCAAATTTTTCTCAAAAGCAAGCATTATTTTTAATTTTTTTTTATTATTTTAATTTTTTAGAACATTCAAACTTTTTATCTCTATCCGGAAGAAACCAGTGAAAGAGATTATGGAAAACCCCAAACCTAGCTTTCCATAATCTCCATGCCATACCATCTCCCCATAGGTATGATTCCTGTATTGCTCTAATTACCCACCTCATTGTAAATTGAAATTTTATAAAAAAGCATAAAAAAAGCTCCCTTCGGTAACTGGCTGCCAGCTAAATAATTCATTTAGTAAGGCCCTGTAGTTTTGCGTCCCTGTTTTTCAAGAGGTTTGCCTTTATCGGTGAAACCACCGCATTTTCCGTATCTTAAGACTTTTTCTATCTGATTAATATTCTAACATATCTAACTTAGGATGTAAATAGGAATATACTCCGGGTTATTCCCAAATATACTCCGGGTTATTCCCGGATAGAAAAGAAGGCAGAGCGGATTCCCCTGCCGTTTTCTTCTATCCGGGCTCTCCCCGCAAGCTGATAAAGGTATTATAAATATCAATAATACCATATCCCCATTCTGTATTGGGATATGTATTGTTCGAATCTCTTTTTGCACCTCTGATAAGCAGGTTTTTCATTTCAACACTGTCAAGCTGAGAATAATAACCTGATTGTTTCCCCCATTGCAGCAGCATTGCCGTTACCCCTGCCGCATGAGCAGCTGCACCACTGGTTCCTGTCCTTTTTCCATAGGTTCCTCCCGGCTCGGGTCCCGTTAAATTCACCCCCGGTGCCGCAAGGCTTGGGGTTACCGCACCAACTCTTGTAAAGCCTCTGCCTGCCTGTAAATATAAGCTGTTATTTGTATAGTCATAAGCAGTCACTACAATTGGAATAGCCGCATTTCCCGGAGATGTCACGGTAACATTGGGCGTTGGCTGCACAAAAAATGTCTCAGTCCCTATAAACGCCGTTATGGGCAGCCATATATGAAATTCTGCGTTTAAATCTCCTGTGGAATAAACTTTAAATCTCCATATACCCTCTGTCGGATTATCAAAATTTATTAAAATCAGCTGGTCGCCTGTCTGAGTTTCAAGTAGAAAATAATCCACGTGAATTACCGTTTCTTCAAAGATAAACCTTATTTCTCTGGATTCCCCTATTCTTGCCGGTATTCTGGGGATGTATTCACCGGTGGGGGAAAGGATGTCTATGGAAAATGTCCCCGGTGCATTTCCCCATAACTGCATGGAAAAGCCTTTGATATTCGGTCCTACTTTTAATTCTACCATATTGGACTGTTCCCCGCCTCTGCTAATAAGCCCCTGGAAATGGTGTCCTGAATTCCCTTCATTTCCGGCTGCTACCGTTATAGCAACACCTGGCTGGTCAGCAAGATTTGATATAAAGATTGACAAGGGCACCCTTCCGTCATGGGAGCCCTGGGAAGAGCCAAGTCCAATACATATTGCAATAGGCCTATCCAATTTCCTCGCCATATCTGCCAAATAGCGGACTCCAAACATAATATCATTCTCCTGGTAACATACGGCATCGGAAGGTACACGAAAAACTTCCCTGATATTCTGTTTTGCCTGCTTCAGCTTCACTACGACAAGTTCTGACAGCGGGGCTACTCCTGAGAATTCATTTGCAAGATTCGGGGTTCCTGCCGCAATTCCTGCCAAAAATGTACCATGTCCTAACTCATCTACAGTTGGAACTATTGAATGGGGATTCTCACTTCTTAAGGCTTCATTTATCTGTTCTCTGCTATATTCTGTACCATAATAATAGGTATCAGGATAGGGACCGGCAGGAATCGTCTGATCCCATATTGATGTTATTCTGGTCGTTCCGTCTGCATTTCGGAAGGCCTCATGGGTATAATCGATGCCGGTATCCACTATACCAATCAGAACCCCCTCCCCTAGCAATGCAAGATTCGGTACATTCCTTACACGGGTTACTCCAGAAGCCTCCAGGCTGCCAACATCCATTAAGCCAAATAAACCCGGAAATATTCCATACCCATAGGTATGTAGCAGGTCTGTTACAGAAACATTTACCGTCGGTGTATATACAACTGCATAATTATCATCTATGGCATTATAACAGGAATTAGGGAATGATTCCAAGGTACTGATATTTTTTCTATATTCAACAATAAAATCACTGTAATCTTCACTAATTATCGAATCCCTGCAAATTTGATCCAAAGTTTTATTCCCTTTATTTAAGCTTAATTAAATATATGTTTAGTGACTGTGTTTATTCTTTTTTAACGAAAGCCATAAGAAATAACACCTTGCATAAGTTATTATAAATATATGTAAAATTATTTTAAGCAGGATTGTAGGTTACCCTTTAGAATGTTATAATGGTTTCATTCGATAAGAATCCATTATCTTACGATTATGCTTTAGGAGGCGATTTATGTTGTTATACTTGATAATAATCCTGTTAATACTCGTTTTGCTGTATTTTGGTACCATTATGCCCCGGGTATTTAACCGAAAGAACTTTTCACCCTTTAACGGAAGATATTATGCACACAGAGGACTTCACAGCGATCCGGATAAAATACCCGAGAACTCGCTTTCTGCCTTTAAACTAGCCGTAGAGCATAATTATGGCATAGAAATGGATGTGCAGCTTTCAAAAGACAACATTCCGGTAGTTTTCCATGATTTCACTTTAAAGAGGGTGTGCCGGCTCAATAAAAAGGTCCATGAATTAACCTATGACGAGCTGAAAAAACTGCACTTAAACCAGTCAAAGGAAACCATACCGACCTTAAAGGAGGTCCTTGAAACAGTGAATGGTAAAGTTCCTCTCATTATTGAATTTAAAGTGGAATTTACCAATACTTCTGTCTGTGATATTACTGCTCCCATGCTGGAGAAGTATAAGGGCATCTACTGTATTGAGTCCTTTAACCCTCTTGTGCTGTTCTGGTATAGAAGAAAACGCCCTGCCATTATAAGAGGGCAGTTAGCCAGTAACCTGGTAAAAGACAAAGAGGTCGGCAGCCGTACCATGTTTTTCATCCTGCAGAATCTCCTCCTGAATTTTATAACCAAGCCTGATTTTATTTCTTTCAATTATAAATACCGGAATATGCTTTCATTTTCCCTATGCAAACATTTTTACCATACTCCTTCTTTTGCCTGGACTATCAGAGACCAGAAAAGCCTGGAGGAAAGCAGGGAAAGCTTTGATTATTTCATCTTTGACCATTTTATCCCTGATACATCTTCGAAGTAAAAAACGTTACATTAAACTATTTTCAGATTACACAAAACAAAAAGCTGCCGGTGAGCAGCCTTTTCTTTTTTTAATCACTTTTCTGCCCGGTCTTGAGGTTAATGACCAGTGGACTATCAATTGCCAATGGGATGAAGAACTTTGTGCCAATAAAGTTGATTATTTATGCAAGACCCAAAATTATCCGACTGCTTTTTTCGTTGCCAGCGACCTTATGGCTATGGCTGCTATGAACAGTTTCTATGTTAACAACATATCCGTCCCGAAAGACGTTGCTATAATAGGTATGCCCGTTGAAATCTCCCGGTTTTCCAATCCCCCATTAACTACCATTCATGTAAATCAAAAAAAGCTGCCAGCAGGCAGCTTTTCTTTGATTCGATGACTCGCTAATCTTCTCTATCTAAATATCTTCAAGATTATATCTTCAAAACTACACATTTTTTTGATTCCATCTAATTTTAGGTCAAGCCCTCGACCTATTAGTATTAGTCAGCTCCATGTGTTACCACACTTCCACCTCTAACCTATCCACCTGATCGTCTTTCAGGGGTCTTACTAGC
>JAEYPZ010000066.1:0-40295 GCA_023410275.1 Bacillota bacterium | reverse complement strand
GCTGTGAGCTCAGACAGTGGTATAATTTTACCTAGGAACAGCTGCCGCCATTTAAGTGTCATTAGGGAACTCCTCAATAGAAAATTACGAAAGGTAAGCCAAAATCATCTGGGGATTGGCAATAAACTCTTGGACGGTTGTTGTATTGGTTTGGTCTTATAGGGTTTTGGGCACGGCAAACGTATAAGACCCAAATGGATATACACAGATGACCAAGGGGGTTGTTTTGGAATTTTGTCTACAAGAGGTTCCTTATGACACTTAAGCGGCAGGAAACGTGACTAGGTAAAGCAATGCCACTGTTTGAGCTTGATAACTAACACAGCCATAGCTGTTACAGCGAGTTTGGCATTGATTTGCCTGCCAGTCACGTTTTCTGCCGCTTTAGTGGAATAAGGGTTCTCGCGTAACAAAAGGTCAAAACAACCCCCTTGGTCATCGTCCGCTCCCATAAACTTCCTTCATGCGTTTGCCGTGGAGGGCGGTGCAATAATATAAACTGCACCGCCCTGTGATTTTATATCTGATAATTTACAGCCTGTGACTTAAAGAGCTTATAGTACATTCCCTCTTCCCTCTCCATCAGCTTCTTATGGCTGTCAAAATCCGTTATGAGCCCTCCGTCCAATACCAGTATTTTATCGCAGAATACACTGCTGGACATACGGTGGGAAATATAGATAGCCGTCTTATCCCCAACCAGCTGGTTGAAATGCTCATAGATTTCCGCCTCCGCAAGAGGGTCCAGGGCACTGGTAGGTTCATCCAATATAATAAGGGAAGCTTCTTTATATAGTGCTCTGGCTATTGCTACCTTCTGGCTCTGTCCCCCGGACATTTCAATGCCGTCGGGATCATATTGCTTGCCAAAGAGGGTATCCATTCCACTTTTCAGTTCCTCTATCTTTTCTTTTAATCCCACCTGCTCTAACAGGCCGGAGACTTTTTCGCGATGTTCTCCCTTCTCTTCCTCTTCTTCCCCTCCTTTAATATTCTCATATACCGAAAAGGCAAAAAGCTTATAATCCTGAAAAACTGCTGCCAGGCACTTCATATAGCTGGTAAATTCATACTCATAGATATCCCTGCCATTGATATAGATAGTGCCGGAGGCCGGCTTATAGAGCCTGCATAAGAGCTTTACAATGGTGGACTTTCCGGCACCGTTCAAACCTACGATGGAGATTTTCTCTCCCTTCTTTATTTCAAAGGAAATTCCTTTCAGCACCAGCTGCTCGGATTTTGGATAATGGAAGGTTACATTTTCAAAGCGCAGGCTTTCCACTTCTCCTTCAAAGGGAACTGAGCCCTCTCTTTTTGCCTCATCGGGCAGGGACATGAATTCCATAAAGGGCTGCAGATAGCCCAGCATCTGGATAACTGTCATAATATTTCTGCCCAGATCCGTAGCGGCAGTTGTAAAGTTTATGGCTGCCGATACATACATGGTAAAGGAACCGATTCCAATTCTTCCTCCCAGCTTATCGGATAGTACGCGGATACCAACATATCCGTAGGCAATGGCTGCCTGAAGGTCATTGATTATACCGACAAACCCCTGAAATGCTCCGTATTTTTTATTAAAGACCTTCGCCCACTCATATATTTTACGGTTATAATACAGTACCCTGTCCGTTAACATCTGATTCATATCATACAGACGGATATCCTTCTGATACTTTCCTTCATAGCAGACCCCCACATAATAGCCATATCTTCTGTTAATAGGAATTAATTCCTGATAACACCCCAGCTGATATTTGGAGAAAATCTTTTGAGCTATGATAGAAATTGATATGGTCAGAAGCAGGAGCAGTACAAAAACAGGGCTCAAGGTAAACATAACGGCTAAAAGGCTTAGAATAGTTACCGTATTATTCAGTACCTTTGCCACGCTTCCAATCAGATTTTCCAGAGCACTCATAGTCCGGCAGGCAAATACCGCTCTTTCTTTTAAATCCAGATAATAAGGGTCTTCCAGACAGGCAAATTCCACCTTCATAATCTTATCTGCCATTGCCTGGTTCAGCTTTTCCTTCATATAGATGTTTCGCACGTCCATGATTCGTTTCATGGTTTTATTCAGGAATAAAAATACTACATTGGAAAGAACAATATATAAGCCAAAACGAATCAGATTATCACGGTTCCTGCCTCCTACCAATTCATCGACCAGAAATTTGGGGAGTATGACATTCACTAATATCTGCCCCGTCCCAAGCATTGACTGAAATATCAACAGGAAAAAATAAGAAGGAGATATCCGAAAGCTTATACTGATGAATTTTTTTAATGTTTTAACATTATTCACTGACTGCCACCTCCTCGTTGTAATATTTCCCCTGTACCATAAACATGTTATAATATGCCCCCTGCGCTTCCATCAGTTCCTCATGGCTCCCGTATTCCCTCAAGCCGTCTCCGTCAAAGAAAGCGATCCGGTCGCAGAACTTCGTACTGGCAAGCCTGTGGGAAATATAAACAGCCGTTTTTCCCAAAACCAAATCGCTGAAGCTTTCATAGATTTCCGCTTCTGCCAGAGCATCCAGCGCCGCTGTGGGTTCATCCATAATAACCATTCTGGCATCCTTATAAAGTGCTCTTGCGATGGCTAACTTCTGGCTCTCACCGCCGGAGAACTCCACTCCGTCTTCTTCGATTACCTTCAGCATAGTTTGATCGATGCCTTTGGGAAGGGTTTTTAATTTTTCTTTCAGTCCTGCCTTTTCAAGGGCTTTTATTATCCTTTTTTCATCCATAACAAGGGAAGAACAGGCAATGTTCTCCTTAATTGTATAAGCCAGCACGTTAATTTCCTGAAATACCGCCGAAAACATGGCATAGAGTTCCTTCTTATTAAATTCCGAAACAGGTATGCCATTAATCCGGATTTCTCCTTCGGTCACGGAAAACAGACCTGTCATAAGCTTTACAAGAGTACTTTTTCCTGCGCCGTTAATTCCGACAATTGCCAGCTTTTCTCCTTTATGGATGGTAAAATTTAAATTTTTAAAGATATATTTATCCGTTCCCGGATAGCAAAAGCTTACATTGTCAAACACAATTTCAAGGGTTTCACCCTTTTTAAGCTTTTCTGCATTCTGTGTTTTTTCCTTATATGCCTTATCCCCCAAATCGGTATCGATAAAATTAAAATAATCGTAAACATACTGGCCTTCATTTAAGATATAACTAAACTGGTCCGCCAGGGTACCAAGCATAGCCGTGAGTGTGGTAACAGCGATTATATACATGGAGAAATCTGCGATAGACATTCCATTTACGGTTTTATATACAAGGATGGCATAGGTAAGGGCATTACTGATCAGAAAAGACAGAATTTCAAACATCCCAAGAAAATACTCCCTGTTTTTGATGCTTCGCTGTATCTTAACAAAGCCCTTTATTTCCTGACTGTAGTTCTTATTTATTCTGTCCTGGAAACGGTAGAGCCTGACATCCTTTCCATATCCGAAATCGTGGGTGGTATTATAATAGTACTTCATTCTTCTGTCTGCATGGGCAACATCCTGTTTTCTTTTGTAGCTATACTTATAGGCGCTTCTCTTGACCCAGATCCCTGCTGCTACGTTAAGAAGCAGTCCAAGAAGAATCCATATATTTAACTTTCCGATAAAAAGTATCAGACCAAGTGAGGTAAAGGCAATGGGTCCTGCATCAAACAGCTTGGTGTAAACCCCTTCCACCCCGTTATCATCTGAGTTGGTGGAATCCAGCGCCCTGCTGTTGTCTTCGAAAAAGGACGCATCCTCCATATATTTATAATCAATGCTCACCAGCTTATCCATGGTCTTCCCGAGGTAACTAAGTCTGAGGTAGATTAATCTTGGTATGGTCACCTCTCTTATTAAAGTACGGGTGAAACCAAAAACTGCCATGAGTATCAGAAAAATTAATACAATCCAAAGGATATCGCCTACATCTCCCCCTGCTTTTGTAATCTCATTCAGCAGATACTTTGGCAGTAAGACGGAAAAAAGCGGGTACATTCCTCCGGTAATTGTAAATATGATAAAATAAAGATAAATCTTTTTATCTGCTGTGGTAACATAATGAAGCATCTTCTTTAGTGTCTGCCCCACAGGATATTTCAAGTCGTTTTCCATGCCGATTCCTCCCTCTATTCCTGTTCCTTAGCTTCCACTGTTCCAAGCAGCTGGATAGCTTCACCCAATTCCTTTATTTTGGAAGAGTTGATTTCATAAAAGATTTTCTTTGCTTTAACATTATCTATGATTATGCTGATCAGCCTCTCCTGTAAGAGAATATTCATGTGATGGGATACGGTGGCCGGTGTCAGTCCAAGGTCGTCTGCAATTTCCTGTACATACATTTTCTTTCCCGAAAGCATGTGGACGATCTTAAGCCTGGTTGCATCCCCTAAGGCCTTTAAAGCACTTATTGTTTTTGTATCGTTCTTTAGATAGTCATTCGACATTACTTCCGGTAACAGCATGTAAATGCCGGTGTCCGCTATAATAAGCCTGCCATCATCTTCCACCCAGTCGATGGAAAGCTGGTTATAGGTGACAATGCAGGGCTGCACAGCCATCTCTTCAACATCTCCCAGCTTAATCACATCCAGTTCCTCCAGGTAATCTACCATATTGTTTTTATCCCTTAAGGAAACAACTGCGTTTTCATAATCCTTCTGTATAATTCCGTAATATTCCTTTATTACCTCTACGCCTTCCTTCACAAACTCCCGAATTCTCGGCAAAATCGTATGTCTTTCCGAAAACAGCATAATTAAGCGGAATTTCACACTGTCCTCTTCTTCTATTCCTTTTATAAAAGTTATGATATCGGACAGGTCTTTTAATTCTTCTTCCCTGAGATTACTGTAACCCATTGATTTTGCCAGATTATCAAAGGTATCCAGCATGATATCATCTATTTCAGCAGGAGTATGTTCCTTTAAAAGTTGCCTGCGGCTGGCAAGAGCCGCCAGCACATGTCTTGCCCTGCCGTCATCTTCAATGGCACTGTTAATAAAATAAGGCTTAATATCCGGATAATTATCATAAATTGGCAATACCTTTTGAAGTACTTTTTCCTTGAATTCTTTAATCTTGAACAGAAATTCTTCAATTTCCTTATGGCTCATATAGGCTCTTCTTGCTTTTATGGATTCCTCTTCTCTTTCTCCGTCTTTTTCCAGTATACAGGTTACCAGTTCATATTCCCAGTTTGGTTCCGTATATACTTTATAGGTACCGATTTCCATTTTCCACCTCCATAGCGTTTTATTTAATTTAACATACATCTAATATGTTGTCAATAATATTTGATAATTATCTTATATTTTTAGTTGATGATTATCTTTTATAAATGATCGTATATATCACTAAACACCCTTTTAAATATAATTCAGCCATATAAATAGTATATTATGTACTACCAGAAAGCGAAACAGTAAAAAATCCAGGCTTTCATTTATATTTGATAGTTATCTAATATTATTTTTATAAATTCACCATCAACCTAATAAAAATGGGGCTACTGGTAAATTGATATAAATTTGGATTGATACGGATGGTTTTTCGTTATAATAGATTGAATAAAGAAACAGAATGGTATTTTTACAAGATAGGAAGTTGGATAAAGAAGCAGAATGATATTTTATGAGAAAGATAATTCCATTTAAAAAAGCTGCTGTATTTAGCTCAATCAGCTATATACAGCAGCTTCACTAAAAAATTTTTAATTAAATCTGAATATCCCTCTTTTTAAAGACCCAAAGTGATATTCCTAAAAAGATAATCGTTGATAAAGCTGACACACCGGCCACTGTCTGCCAGGTAAACAGGAAGGAGCCGGTCCTCATCACTATCTGTCCCGTAAGAATATCATCGATGTTCGCATAATGCAAAAAGATAAAAGGCGAAGCCTTACGGTAAGTGGTTGACAGGCTGTACACAATATTGCTTCCCAGGATAGCACAGATCAATACTGTCATTGTTACAACGCTGGATTTGGATATGGTGGATATCAACAGGATAAAGGTCACCATAACTATCAGGAATAGTAATTGTAAGGCCAGGGCTTCCAGCAAATACTGCCAAAGAAATATAAAATGTCCGCTGCCGGGGACCTCTGAGATAAATTTCTGGCCGTTTGTATAAACATATTCATATTTAAGTCCTACAAGATAGGGCCGGTTAAAACTTCCAAAGCCTTTTATGATACCTACTCCCAGAAAGAAGAGAAACTGCGTTACCATAATCAGCACCGTTGAACTAAGCAGCATGATAACATACTTGCTGAGAAGAACCTTGATTCTGGAAACCGGCTGTACCAAAAGGAACTTTAAAGTTCCCGGATTATATTCATTGGAGACATTATCTCCGTTAAACAAGGTCAGTCCGATGGCAAGAAAGCTTGCGGCAATCATTGTGATGTTCAAAATGTAAAAATTAATACCTGTGTTATAATTTTGGTCATTCAACGGCACATTGTTATCAAGGTGCAGCTGGAGCCGCTTTAATTCTCTTTCCTGGTCCTTTTTGGAGTCCGTGTCACTGGTGGATTCCACGACCTTTTTCTGTTCTTCAATCTGATTTTTTAAATTACTTTTCCAGTCTGTACTGCTATCCAGAGATGCCTTTGCAGACACAAGCTGCTCTTTTAAGCTTTCCAGATAGGTTTTTGTCTGCTCTATATTTATTTTCTTATCTTCCTTTGAAATACTGGTATCGGACTGGATACTCTTTAAATTATCTTCCTGGTTCGCAATTTCTCTTGTAAGATTTTCGACCTGGGCTTCGGGACTGTTGTATTTTAAATAATTTTTTTCGGCCGTCTCATTCACGACCACCAGCATCACACACAGCAGTATGAACAATCCCCAGATAATAAAAGTCTTCTTTTTGGCAAATAGCTTAATCAGCTCATTTTTTAATAGTCCCAGAAACATCAGCGGATACCTCCTTTGATTAATTCCATATAGCGCTCTTCCAGCTCTTTTAAGTGCTTTGAGAAGGTTTCTGCTTCAATACCGGCTTGAATGATATCCCGTAATACCTCACTGGCTTTTCTGTCTTTTAGCTCCAGTGTATAACCGTTTTCCGCTTCCTGAATATTTCCTATGCCCTGGATATTTTTTAACAATCCAAGGGTCTCTTCTGATTTGGCAGTCTCCAATGCATAAATATAAGTCTCATGTACGGCTGTCATACTTTCAATGGAGGTAATGACACCATTTTCAATGAACGCGACCGTATCACAAAGCTGCTGTATCTCTCCGAGAATATGGGAGGATACAAATACCGCCATACCGTATTCCCTGGCAAGCCGCTTTAGAATATTTCTCAGCTCAATCATTCCATTGGGGTCCAGTCCATTGGTAGGCTCGTCCAGAATAAGAAGCTTTGGGTCCGGCAGCAATGCTGCAGCCAGGCCCAGCCTTTGCTTCATTCCCAGGGAATATTTCTTCATCTTATCATGTATACGCCCTGTAAGCCCCACAAGCTCTACCACCTCGTCGATTTTCTCCTCGGGTATTCTTCTGATACGCGCAATCTGGGAAAGGTTCTCATAACCCGACAAATAACTGTAAAGCTCCGGTGATTCCACCACAGCACCCACATGTTTCAATGCCTTTTCCCTTTTCTCTTTGATGTTATATCCCATAATACTGATACTTCCGGCGTCCATGGAAATCAAGTCCACCAGCATTTTAATGGTGGTTGTCTTACCGGAACCATTGGGGCCTAAGAAACCAAAGATTTCCCCTTCCTTTACCGAAAAAGAGATTCCTTTGATAATGGGACGTCTGCTAATATTCTTATACAGATTTTCAACTTTTAATACTGTTTCCAAAATTACCTCTTTCCTGAAACTTTTATAGTAACTAAGATATTGCCCTAACAAATTTTACCTTTTTATTTTATCCATAATCAGAAATTTATTCAAGTAAAAGAATCTTACAATTCTTTTAAGATATTATTGATTTGGATAATAAAAGCAGTTTTTCACAATGGGACGGCAGTTTGCACAAAATAGAAGGCTTCCTGCTTCGATTCCAATGTATAAGAGGTCCTAATTCTCTGAAGCTTTTGCGCTGGACATATCCTCAAACAGATAACTCGCTGCGCTCAAAAAATCTGTTTGAGTATATAGCAAAAAAGCTTCAGAGAAAAGGACCTCTAATACATTTCCATAGGCGCAGGAAGCCTTCTATTTTGTGCAAACTGCCTGAAAATATATCAAACGGAGCATTTGTCATGGGAAGCAATATTCTTTTAATTGACTGACATGTATCTGCTGTGAGGCCGCATGTACACGACAAACGCATGAAGGAAGTTTATGGAAGCGGACGATGACCAAAGAGTTTGTTTGACCTTTTATTACGCGAGAACCCATATTCCACTAAAGCGGCAGAAAATTTAACTGGCAGGCAAATCAGTGCGAAACTCGCTGTAACAACTATGGCTGTGTTAGTTATCAAGCTCAAACAGCAGCACTGTTTTACCTATATTTGGTCTTATGCGTTTGCTGTACCCAAAACCCTATAAGACCAAAACAACACAATAACTGTCCAAGGGATTATTACCAATCCCCAGATGATTTTGGCTTACTTTTCGTAATTTTCTATTGAGGAGTTCCCTAATGACACTTAAATGGCGGCAGCTGTTCCTAGGTAAAATTATACCACTGTCTGAGCTCACAACTCCACACTGAAACAACCTACCAGCGAGTTTGGTATAATTTTACCTGCCAGGAACAGCTGCCGGCATTTTAGTGGAATTCGGAACTCCGAACGAGAAAATTACGAAAGGTAAGCCAAAATCATCGTCCGTTCCCAATCCCCCCTTATTACAATCTAAATGCAGCTAGTTGGGAAAAAATACTGGAGTTTATAAATTTAAAAAAGATAGTTCTAAAATTGGGACAGGTAAAAGATTCATGCGTATGTCGTGACTAATAAATTTGTTTTATTGTTTTTCCCTTTGAAAAATGGTATGATAAATTGAAAAAATACGGAAAGGACGTGGTTTTTTGATTAAATCTGTATTTTCTATCGATCTTCCGGTATTAGAAAGTATGCATATATGGAAAAACCGTATTGAACCCATTAATAAAACTGGCAACGAAAAACGTATTTGTATTGTATCAGGCATCCACGGTGATGAACTGGAAGGCCAATACATCTGTTATGAAATAATCCGCAGGATAAATGCAAATCTGCATCTTCTCCATGGAATTATTGATATATATCCCTGTCTTAACCCTTTGGGAATCGAATCTCTCACCAGAGGCATCCCGGCCTTTGACCTTGACCTGAACAGATGCTTTCCCGGAAATAAAAACGGTGATATGGCTGAAAATGCCGCTCAGGCAATTGCAGAGGATATCCTGGGAGCCGAGCTTTGCGTAGACCTTCATTCCTCCAACATCTTCCTGCGGGAAATCCCCCAGGTACGTATGATTGAAGAAAATGCAGAAATGCTCCTGCCCTATGCGAAGCTTCTGAATCTTGATTTTGTGTGGGTACATCCTTCTGCTACCGTGCAGAATGCAACCCTTACCCATGCCCTTAATTCCAGCGGAGTTCCCACCATAGCAGTGGAAATGGGCACCGGCATGCGTATTACCAAGCAATTCGGGGACCAGATCACAGAAGGTATCTTCTGCCTTTTAAAAGAGCTTGGCATGTGGGAGGGAGAGGTCATCACGCCAAAGACTCCTATTATCTCCTCCGAAGGTCAAAGCGAGGTTACCATGGTCCATGCAGATGTCTCCGGTATCTTTCTTCCGGCAGTAGAGCATTGGATGGGCATTAAAAAAGGGGAGGTTATCGGCGATATCGTAAACAGCCTGACAGGAGAGATCAACCAGCATATTTTAGCTCCCTGTGACGGCATGGTATTTACTTTAAGGGAATATCCTGTGGTGAATAAGGGCTCTTTGATTGTCCGAATTCTGGGAGGTGATTTTGCATGATAAAAGATACGGTATATTCAATTACCTCTCCCTTTCGCGGCGAAATCAGCATTCCCGCCTACCACTTCGGTAAGGGAGAAAAATCAGCCTGTATCGTAGGTCCCACCAGAGGTAACGAGGTCCAGCAGCTCTATATCTGCTCCCAGATAATCCGAACTCTTGCAAGACTTGAAAAAACAGGCAGCATCGTAAGCAACAACGAAATTATGGTCATCCCCTCCGTCAATCAATATTCCATGAATGTGGAAAAGCGCTTCTGGGCTATGGATAATACGGATATTAACCGTATGTTTCCCGGTGATGCGGAAGGAGAAACCACAAGAAGAATTGCGGATGGTATCTTCCAAGCCGTGAAGGGCTATAATTACGGTATCCAATTTGCAAGCTTTCATACACCCGGAGACTTTATTCCCCATGTCAGAATGATGGAGACAGGCTATCAGAACACCAGCCTTGCCAATCTCTTCGGGCTACCCTATGTGGTTACCAGAAAGCCCCGGCCCATTGATACGGCAACCCTGAACTACAGCTGGCAGATGAATGGAACCAATGCTTTTAGCGTTTATACCTCCGCCACCGACCACATTGATGAGAAATCCGCAGGACAGGCAGTATCTTCCGTCCTCCGCTTCCTTACCAGAATGGGCATTATCAAATATAACTGCCACAATGGTTTTATCGCGACCACCCTGGAAGAAGAAAGCCTGATGTCCATCCGTGCGGATGTATCCGGCATCTACCGGCGCTTTAAGGAGCCGGGGGAAGAAATTACCTTTGGAGACCTATTAGCAGAGGTGGTAGACCCTATTGAGGGAGAAGTAATTTCCCAAATTATTGCTCCCAGTGACGGCATTATCTTTTTTGCTCACAGAAAGCCTCTGGTAATTGAAAACTGTACGGTATATAAATTGATTCGAAGGCTTCATGAATAAAAGCTAATATACAAATTTGCCCATATTTTTTGAACGATCTCTGTTAAACAGGCGATGGAAGCAATTAGAATAAACAGCGTCAACCATTCTATTTCAGATGATTGGCGCTACTTATTAAAATCAAGACCTATTTTATCTTTTCTTTCCATTCTGTCTAATCTAAGTCAAACTATTTCATTATCCTTTAAATAACCCTTTACCTTGGAAAGGAATATTTTTGCATCTTCCAATTGCTTTTCTGCTTCCTGTTTTGATGCAACATAAAAATCCTCATAATCAGATTTTTCTCTTAAAAATGAGGCACTCTTCACAATTTTTGATGACTGCTTATCAAATTTTCCGGTCTTAACAAAATTCTGATTAAAATATGCTATAATACCTGAATGCTTTGATGAGTCATATCCTACTAAAGCGGTAACTGCCCGGATTCCGTGAAAAATTGCATAATAGGAACGATTAATCGAAACTTTATAAAGAGCTTCCTTTAACATAACTTCTGAAGCTTTTAAATCTTCCAATGCTTTTGAATAACGGTATGCAGATAACTCTTTTATGCTGCCGTCCATAAAATCACACCATCCTTCTTTACATTTTTGTAGAATGGAAGAATTTCTTCCCACTTCAGAAATTCATCGTAATCTATATCAATAACAGAAAATACCTTGTTATATTTCAAATCCAAATCCACCGTAAAATCAATCAATTTATCCTTAACCGGCTGTATTTTAGCATTTTTTAAAATGATTGCTATATCAATATCAGATTCATTTGTATTTGTTCCTCTGGCAACAGAGCCATATAGAATGATACTTACTAAATTATCAGAAAATATACCTTTCAAACCCTCAACTAATTCATTCGTAATTATATAGTTCATGACCATGCCACCTCCTTGGAGCAATCATAGTATAACATAATACTGCGTAACTTTCTACATATAGAAAAATACCTACTTACAATTTTTAGATGCTGTCAGTTTATTATTTAATATTTTATATTAAAAATACACTCTTCTCAACCATTATTTATAATATATCCTGATTCGGTTACCATTAGTAAATATCATGTTGATTGTCATAGCATATGCCCTAATTCTTTAATTTCTCTTAAACCGGCTTATAAAACTTGACTTATATGGAAAAAGTATTAAAATGGTAGTATGTGCTATCTTATATAATTGCGCATGAATCACATATAATGGAGGAAACACCGTGAAAAGATCAAAAAGAATCATATCCCGACTGTTGGTTTTTACCTTGATAGCAGGAATGATGTTCGCTGCCGGCTGCAGCAAAAAGACAAGCTCTACTGGTGACTTGGTAGTAACCATTAATGACGACAAACTTTATATGCAGGATATGATGTATTTCATATATGCCATGGAAGGTCAGGGACAGAGTTATGCCCAGTACTACCCTGGTTATTGGGATATGGAATACCCCGAAGGCTCAGGTTCTACCATGAGGGATCAGATGAAGAAAAGCGTAATGGATGCCGCCGTTATGTGGGAAATTCTTTACCTGAAAGCAAAAGAGGCGGATTACAGCCTGACTGACAATGAAAAGAAAACTGTTAAATCCAACGTGGAATCTATAATGACATCCTTAAAAGATAAGAAAGAACAGTTAAAGCTTACCGGTTTCACCACTGAAAACCTAACAAAAGCACAGGAAAAGCTTCAGATTGCAGACAAGTATTACCAGACTGTTATTGACGGCCTGGGCATCAAGGAAGCTGACATTAAAGCTACCATTGACCGTGACAAATACAGACAGTACAATACGGAATACCTGTTTATCCCTACTACCAAGTATGATGATAAAAACAAACTGGTAGACCTTCCTGCCAAGGATAAAGAAGCCGCTAAGACTTCTATTAACAAGGCTTTGACAGAAGCAAAGGCTGGCAAGGATTTTGCTGATATTGCAAAAGAATTCGACAACATGAACACAAGTACCCTTAACTTTATGAAGGATGACAACAAGGCAGATGAAGCTTATCAGGCAGCTGCTTTAAAGCTTGAAAATGATAAGATAGCCGACAACGTTATTGAAGCAAAATCCGGTTACTTCGTTGTAAAGATGAAAGATAACAATAGCTCCGAAAGCTATGATGCCGCTGTGAAAGAGGCTGTTTCAGAGGCTCAGAACAAAGCTTTTACAACAAAGTATGAAAATGAGATTAAGAAGGATTTTAAGATTACAGAAAATGAAAAGGTATGGTCTAAGATAGTAATGGGTGAAACAACAATTCCCAAGGCTGAGAGAATAACCGCAACACCTACACCTACCGGAACAGGTGCAACCGCAACACCTACTGCTACTCCTACACCTACCAAAAGTGGTAAGTAATCTTAATAATAAATAAGAACTTAAAAAGTACCCTGATAGTGAGACACAGAAAGCCATGCTGTGCTTAATATCAGGGTACTTTTTTTGAGGTTTTAATCTATGGTTTGTTAGACAAAAAACAGTCTTTCGAAAGGGGACGGCAGTTTACACAAAATAGAACCCATGAATGCTTCGATTACAATGTATAAGAAGTCCTAATTCTCTGAAGCTTTTGTGCTGGACATATCATCAAACAGATAACTCGCCAGCTCAAACAATCTGCTTGATGATATAGCACACAAGCTTCAGAGAAAAGGACTTCTAATACATTTCCATAGGCGCATTCATGGGTTCTATTTTGTGCAAACTGCCTGTATTTATTTCGGAACAGGGTATTTGCTATTAGATGGTACAATTATCTATATTAGTTTTTCAAATTCACTGACTGGCATGGGCTTGGAAAAAAGGTATCCCTGTGCCATATCACATAGTACGCTTTTTAAGAAATCGGATTGGTTCTGGGTTTCAACACCCTCGGACAGAACCTTCATATTAAGCTGCTTTGCCATGCTGATTATACTGGATACAATGATCTGTTCTTCCCTTTGCATGTTATCGTGGCCGAAGAATTCCTTGTCCAGCTTGATAACATCCGTTGCCATATCCTTTAACAGGTTAAGGGAGGAATATCCCGCACCAAAATCATCAATGGATACTCCAAAGCCTAAGCTTCTAAGCTTTCTCATTGCTGAGAGGGCAGCCTCGGTATTGTTCAGGAAAATGCTTTCCGTAAGCTCTAATTCCAGCAGACTATATGGGATTTCATAAAAATCCACTAATTTCTTGATCTCGTCCACGAACCTTTCATCATGCAGGTGTACTCTTGAAACATTTACAGATATGGGGACAAGCTTTCTGCCCTGGCTCATCCACCCTTTGATTATCTTACATACTTCTTCATAAATGTAAAAGTCCAGATTTACTACAAAGCCGTTATTTTCAAATATCGGTATGAAATCTCCGGGCATGATTATAATTCCATCCCTTATCCAGCGCACCAGGGCCTCTGCTCCTACCAGACTGTTATCCTGGAGGTTCACCTTGGGCTGCAGGTAAACAACGAACTCCTTGTCCTTTAATGCCTGCTCCATGGTATTGTTGATTTCTGCTTCCCTCTGAAGGTTCAGCTGCATATTGATATCAAAAAAGCAATAGGTAGACTGGGAGGCATTTTTTACGGTCTTCCGGGCTACGTTGGCATTGTCGATGGCAACGGTAATATCTTCTTTGGGGTTAACTAATGCAATACCGCTTGCTACAATAAACTTTGTACCAGGGTACTTGGTTTTTTGTATCTGGCTGAATTTATCATTGATATTCTGAATATAATCAATAATTTCATTTTCGTTCTGATAGGTAAGGCATACCGCAAAATTATCATCAGAAATTCTGGCAATACCCTCTTTACTTTTATTTTCCTCGTAAATAATAGCAGCAAAATCGCATAGGATTTTATCCCCTGTCTCATAGCCAAGGGTGTTGTTAAGATATTTGAATTTTGTAATGTCTAAGTATATTATGGCAGACTTGTCTGGGATACTGCCGTTAATAACGGATTGTGAAAGTGTTTTTCTTTCACCATTACTCTCCGTACTGCTTATGATGATGCCGGCATCTTTTTTAAATTTATGTAAAGTAGGGAGTCCTGTAAGTGCATCGAAATTCTTTATTATGTACAGCTGCCTGCTGGCACGTTCTGAAGCTCTTAATTTTAATAAATAGGAAGATATTATTTTTGTGATGGTAAGAAAGGAATCCAGCTCATAGTCGCTCCAATTTCTGCACTTTTCGTAATCATGAACACTTATGCAGCCCTTTAATACATCATTTTCAAATATGGCACATTGAAGCAGCGCTTTCACACCAATCTTTTTCAGTGCCTCTTCCTTCCTGTTATCCTCTGTTATTTCCGTCAGGGAATATACCCCGGACTCGCTGAAAGCAAAGGAATGTCCTTTTAAATAATCAGAAAATTCCTCCTTCTCCTTCTTACCGGCCTCCATTTTATCATTGGAGCAGAAATAAGTCATCATAAAATCAGGAGAATCGGAAGCATATTCAAAAATACAAATCTGGGAACAGCCAAACTGTACTCTTACTTTATTTAATAACAAATTAATGGCACTGTTGACATCTTTTGTCCTTGACATAATATCAAAGGCAAAAGCAGTTATTTCCTTGTCGAAATTGTTGCTGCCAAAGCCTTTGGTGCGGTTGATCTGGTATTTATGAAAGCATTCATTATCCAGATACAGGCCGGGGTTGGCAATGTCACCATAGAAATGTCCGAAATGAATCTCCTCGTTGTCAGGCTTATTTTCTCTGTCATAAAGAAGTGCTGCATCAGCCTTTAAGAACAATTCCTGAAAATTCATTCCATCCTTTGGATAAGTTGAGATTCCGATACTGCAGGATAATTTGTAATTCTTATTTTCTCCCGTATAGGTATTGGCAAAAACCGAATAGATTATCCTTGCTTTTTCTTTTAAGAGTTCTACATTGGAAACATTTTTTATAAAGATAAGAAACTCGTCACCGCCGATGCGGCTTGCAATATCCGTATCATAGAAGTTCTTGCGCAGGGCTTCCGCAATATTGACCAATACCGTATCACCAAACAGATATCCTAAATTTTCATTTACCACATCAAAATTGTCAATATCCACCAGCATCAATGCATGGTATTGCTCTGCAGCTGAAGTTCTCAGAAATTCTTCTATTACTTTGCGGCTGTACTCCTTGTGGTACAGACCGGTCAGAGAATCCAACTTTTCCCGTTCCATTATTCTGTTTTTCTCCATCAATTTCAACTCTTTCCGGTGTGTCAGCTCCTGCCTGATTTCCTCCCAATTGCCCCCATCAATCAGCACACAATAAATCGTGTCGTTACAGATAAATTCGACACAATTATCCTTTTGTACATAATTGCTGATAACACCTTCCGGCAGAGGGGTTGTTATAAAGAAGTCCATTAGTTGCTCTCTTGTATATATATACCTTTTCGGAAAGGTGTTTTCTCTTAAGTCAGACATATTTCATTTTTACCATCCATGCTGTAAATTCCTGTCATCCTTGATCATTTACATGTATAATTGTACACATTATATCATGATTTCTGTTATTCCACAACCGCTATTTAAAACATAACACAATTACAACTGTTTTCCGGAAAGAATTCCTACCGCCAGCGAATATTAATGATATTTGCTCATATATTTAGTTAGTAAAACTATTTTTGGAGATGAGCCATGGACCAGGATTGCAGACAATATATCATTAGTGATGAATACGCTGACTTTATTGTGGAAAATGGTTCTCCGCTGAGTCGATTTCTGGCAATAGAAAACACCTGTCAAACTCCCATTACCAATAGTCATACTGCCGTCTTTGTTCCTCTTGCAAATGTACCTGAAAATATGATTCAGACTTACGGCTACAGTGTCTTCCCAAGCTGCTACGGCCTTATGGATATCAGCAGCCTTGAAAGCTCAGGGGTTACCAGGATTCGTAACATCCCGGTCTTTAATCTGAGAGGGAACGGAATACTGGTCGGTATCATAGACACTGGTATTGACTATACTCACGAAGCCTTCCGCAATGCGGACGGAACTTCCAGGATTGTTTCCATTTGGGACCAGACCATTCAGACGGGCTCTCCTCCGGAAGGCTTCCTATATGGCTCGGAGTATACCAGGGAACAGCTTAATGAAGCACTTGCAAACCCCAATCCCCTGTCCGTTGTTCCCAGTACGGATGAGAATGGACATGGCACTTTCCTTTCCGGCATCATAGCCGGTAATACCAATGAGGCACAGCGGTTTTCCGGAGTTGTGCCGGAAGCTGCCATTGTAGTCGTAAAACTGAAACAGGCTAAGCCTTTTATCAGAGAATTTTTTCGCATCCCACAGGATGCCATATGTTATTCGGAAACAGATATTTTATTTGGTGTCAATTATCTGATGGCTATTGCCAGAAGCCTCTCCCTGCCGATATCCATATGTATCGGCTTTGGTACCTCTCAGGGCGCCCATGATGAAAGAGGCATATTAAGCAGCTATTTATCACTGCTGGCTGATAACAGCGGTGTAGGCATTACCATTGCCGGAGGGAATGAAGGAAATACAGGGCACCATTTTCAGGGGAATATACAGAGCTCCACAGACTTTATAAGCGTAGACCTCCATGTTGGCAGTAATGTAGATGGATTTTCCATGGAGCTTTGGGGAGCGGCCCCCAGCACCTTTTCAATTGATATCCTCTCACCTACGGGCGAATACATTCCCCGCATTCCTGCAAGAATCGGTGAAACGAGGGTAATACGCTTCATCTTTGAGAAAACGGTTATTTATGTGGACTACCAGCTGGTAGAGTCCCAGACAGGAGACCAGCTGATATTGATGCGCTTTACCTCTCCCACGGAAGGCATATGGCGGTTCCGGGTATATTCCAGCAGTGACCTGCAGGCCACCTTTCATATCTGGCTTCCCATATCCCAGTTTCTGGATACCAGTACCTCCTTTGTGGAACCCAATCCCTTCACTACCCTGACTTCTCCCGCCAATACCTTAATACCCATTATTGTAACGGCCTATAATAATACCAACGGCAGCCTTTATCTGAATGCCAGCAGAGGTTTTACCAGAACAAATTCCATCAATCCGGATCTAGCTGCTCCGGGAGTGAATTTAATCGGTCCCGCTCCCGGCAACCAATATACGACCATGTCGGGAACCAGTGTGGCAGCCGCCCATACCGCAGGTGTCGCGGCCATGGTTTTACAATGGGGAATTACAGAAGGCTATTATACCCAGCTTGACAGCGTTGAAATCAAGAACCTGATGCTGCGTGGTGCAAGAAGAGACCCGAATCTGACTTATCCCAACAGGGAATGGGGCTATGGCATTCTGGATATCTACAATTCCTTTAACAGCCTCCGGGGTGAAACCGTCCCCGGGTCATTTCAGCAATAGAGGCAAAACAAAAGCTGTTAATCAGCTGCCTTATAAAGGAAATACTCCTTTGGCTGCGGCTGATAACAGCTTTTCTTTCCTGCCCACTGCTTTTGGACAGGCTATCAAACGAATATAGCTATAAATTCATGACATTTTCAAGTAGATCTTATATTACCTCTTATAAATCCGCAATATTGACCAGGGATATATTTTTAATATCGGCATTTTCAAGGCTTGTTACCAAGGCCCCTGCCGTGTCAAGGGAAGTAAGGCAGGTAACGCCGTTTTCGATGGAGGTTCTTCTTATTAAAAAGCCATCTCTGGATTTATCCCTTCCCTGGGTAGGTGTATCAATTACCAGATCGATTTCATGTCCCATAATAAGGTCAATGATAGTAGGTGACTCTTTATCCAGCTTATTTACAGGTACCGCTTTTACCCCGTTATCATTCAGGAATTGTGCCGTGCTTCTGGTTGCATAAATCTCATAGCCCAGTTTCCTGAATCTCCCTGCTACCTCCACAGCCTCCGGCTTATCTGCATCCTTTACCGTAATAATCATTTTTTTATGCTTTGGCAGATTGATGCCGGCGCCTAAGAAGGCTTTATAAAGGGCTTCATTAAAGGTCTTTGCTATCCCTAAGCACTCCCCGGTGGACTTCATTTCCGGTCCCAGGCTGATATCTGCACCGTAGAGCTTTTCAAAAGAGAATACGGGCATCTTAATTGCAATGTAGCCGGCCTTGGGAGCAAGGTCCGTTCCGTAGCCTAATTCCTTTAACCTTCCTCCAAGAATTACCTGTGAAGCCAGTTCTACAATAGGAATTCCGGTTACCTTGCTGATATAAGGCACCGTACGGCTGGAACGGGGATTTACTTCTATTACATATACCTCATCATGGAAAACAATAAACTGTATATTAATTAAACCAATAACATGCAGGGATTTTGCAAGCCTTCTGGTATATTCCACGATGACCTCCTGCAGTTTCTCCGAAACATTCTGGGAAGGATATACGGAGATGCTGTCACCGGAATGGATACCGGCACGTTCCACGTGCTCCATAATACCGGGTATCAGGATGTCTTCTCCGTCACAAACCGCATCCACTTCCACTTCCTTACCCATCAGGTATTTGTCTACCAGAATGGGGTGTTCCTGAACATTTAAGTTGATGATTGCCATAAACTCACGGATATCTTCGTCACTGATGGCAATTTGCATGCCCTGGCCGCCTAATACATAGGAGGGCCTTACCAGTACCGGGTAACCTAACTCATTGGCTGCCTTAATAGCTTCTTCCGTTGTAAATACGGTCTTTCCGGCAGGTCTTGGTATGGAGCACTCCTCTAAGATAGCATCAAATAGTTCCCTGTCCTCTGCCGCATCTACGTTCTCCGCACTGGTTCCAAGGATGGGCACTCCCATCTTAAGAAGTGCTTCCGTTAATTTGATGGCCGTCTGTCCGCCGAACTGAACCACCGCTCCGTCCGGCTTTTCCAGGTCAACGATTGCTTCCACATCCTCCGGTGTAAGAGGCTCAAAATAAAGCTTATCTGCTATATCAAAGTCCGTACTTACGGTTTCCGGATTATTGTTTACGATGATGGTCTCATAGCCTGCCTTTGAAAGGGCCCAGACGCTGTGCACGGAACAATAATCGAATTCAATGCCCTGGCCGATTCGGATAGGGCCTGAGCCTAAGACCATGACCTTCTTTCTGTCCCTGGTCTCCTCAACTTCATTTATACTTTTATAGCAGGAATAATAGTAAGGGGTACTGGCTTCAAATTCCGCAGCACAGGTATCTACCATCTTATAGGCAGGCAGTATTTTATATTCTTCTTTACGGAGCTTCTTAATCTCTTCCAGGCTTTTTCCTGTCAGCTCTGCAATCACACGGTCGGGATATTCCAGCCTCTTGGCTTCTTCCAAAAGCTCTCTGGACAAAGGCTTATTCTTCAGCTCTTCTTCCATTTCAACCAGAATTGCTATTTTATCCAGGAACCATCTGTCTATTTTGGTAATTTCAAATATCTCATCATAAGAAATGCCTCTTCTGATTGCTTCCGCTATGACAAACAAGCGGCGGTCATCAATACGGTAGAGAAATTCTTTGATGTCTTCTGTGGAATATTTACCGTAATTGCCGTAATTTAAGCTGTAAATATTCTGTTCCAGAGAGCGTAAAGCCTTCATTAAGGCCCCCTCAAAATTGGTGCAGATGCTCATGACCTCTCCTGTTGCTTTCATCTGAGTGGTCAGGGTTCTCTTTGCCATAATGAATTTATCAAAAGGCCACTTTGGAATTTTCACTACCACATAATCCAGGGCAGGTTCAAAGCTGGCATAGGTCTTACCGGTAATAGCATTAGGGATTTCATCCAGATTATAGCCTAAGGCAATTTTAGCCGCTACCTTGGCAATAGGGTATCCGGTGGCCTTGGAGGCTAACGCAGAAGAACGGCTTACCCTTGGATTTACTTCGATTACACAATATTCAAATGTATCAGGATTCAGGGCATACTGCACATTACAGCCCCCTGTTATCTTTAGCTCGGTAATGATATTAAGAGCGGAGCTTCTTAACATCTGGTATTCCTTATCCGACAAGGTCTGGGAAGGAGCCACAACAATACTGTCACCGGTATGCACACCGACGGGGTCAAGGTTTTCCATGTTGCAGACAGTGATGCAGTTCCCCTGCTTATCTCTCATGACCTCATATTCAATTTCCTTCCAGCCTGCAATACTTCGCTCAATGAGACACTGGCCCACACGGCTTAACCTTAAGCCATTGGAGCAAATTTCCTTCAGAATTTCGGCATCGGGAGCAATACCGCCGCCGCTTCCCCCAAGGGTATAGGCAGGTCTTACAACAACAGGATAGCCGATGGTTTCCGCAAAGCTAAGGGCGTCCTCCACCTTTGTTACAACAGTACTGGGAGCGCAGGGCTCACCGATTTTCTCCATTGTTGATTTAAATTCCTGACGGTCCTCCGCCTTCTTGATGGTCTCAGAGGTCGTTCCGATTAAACGGATACCGTTTTCCTTTAAGAAACCGGACTCTTCCAATTCCATGGCAATATTAAGCGCTGCCTGGCCGCCCAGGGTAGGAAGCACACTATCCGGCATTTCAAATAGAAGAATCTTCTTTACCATGTCCGGTGTCAGAGGCTCAATGTATACCTTATCTGCAATGTCCTTATCCGTCATGATGGTTGCGGGGTTGGAGTTTACCAGAATAACCTCAATCCCTTCTTCCTTTAAAGAACGGCAGGCCTGTGTACCGGCGTAATCAAATTCCGCTGCCTGACCGATTATAATAGGACCGGACCCAATAACCAGAACCTTTTTAATATCCTCTATTTTTGGCATACCTGCACCTCCATCATATTAATAAATTCGTCAAACAGGAACTCGGAATCCTGAGGACCTGCACAGGCCTCGGGATGAAACTGCACTGTGAAAATATTCTTGTTCAGATAATGGTAGCCTTCAATGGTACCGTCATTGGCATTGATAAAGTACTTTTCAGCAATGTCCTCCTGCAGGCTGCCATCCTCTACCACATATCCGTGATTCTGGGAAGAGATATAGACTCTGCCCGTCTTTAAATCCTTTACCGGATGATTCGCTCCCCTGTGTCCGTACTTTAACTTACTGGTATCTCCGCCGCAGGCTAATGCCATAAGCTGATGTCCCAAGCAAATTGCAAAGATGGGAATGTCACTTTGATACATTTTCTTAATCTCTTCGATTATCTCTGTACATTCCTTCGGATCTCCCGGTCCGTTGGAAAGCATAATGCCGTCGGGGCCGTCTCTCAGGATTTCCTCCGCCTTTGTAAGAGCAGGATATACCGTCACATCACAGCCTCTTTTTAGCAGGCAGTCCTTAATATTATCCTTGGAACCATAATCCAATAAGGCTACTTTATAGTGCCCTGTCTTGTAAGGGTGTACTTTTAAGCCGCTTCTTGCAAGGTCTGCAAGAGAGGGTGTAAAATCCTCTGCCAGAAAGCTCTGCTTTTGTGCACAGGTTACCTTCTTTACCACTCCTGTTACCTTATGGGCCTTTAATTCCTTCATTATTTCTTCTACATCCACATCTTCCCTGCAGGTAATCATACCGTTCATGGTACCCTTTTCCCTTAATATCTTGGTAAGAGCCCTGGTATCTATTCCTGCAATTCCCGGAATATCGTTCTGCTCTAAGAAATATTCAATGGTGTCCTCACTGCGAAAGTTACTTGGTCTCCTTGCGATTTCTCTTACGATATAACCGTCCACCCAAGGTTTTCTGGATTCCATATCCTCATAGCATACCCCGTAATTTCCAATCAGAGGATATGTCATAACAACAGCCTGTCCCGCATAGGAGGGGTCTGTCAGAATCTCCAGATAGCCCGACATGGAGGTATTAAATACGATTTCACTGATAACATCCCTTGTTGAACCAATACTTGTTCCTGCAAATACATTGCCGTCTTCCAGTATTAAGAAAGCTTTCATAACTTCCACCTGTTCCTTTCAATGTCGTACACTTAACAGTTCCCTTTGCCTGCAAAAGCAGCCTAATACCTGTTTTTGCCCGAAAAAAAAGAGTAGAATACTTATTTTTCCCCATACTACTCTCCCTATCAAACCTACAGATACCCAAATTGCTAAAATTCTATCACATCTTTTTCAAAAAAACAAGAACTTTTTTTATTAGAATTTTAACGGAGTTTTATAAGGAGTTGTTATTTATTTTTATTCATTATTTTATATAATTATACTTTTTATTTATTAAATAATCAAGAACTTTATCCTTCAATTAAGACAAATTTCATCATTGGATAAAGGCAAAATTATTGGTTATGCCTCTATGCTGTTGAAATGAATCCAATGTTATAGGTTTCTGTAAACAGTCTTTATTATGCAAAATTTATCACCTGTATAAAATTTCTTTGTAATTGTTCACAATCTTTTCAATATCCCTTCATACCTGAGACATATATGAACGTTATAATATATTCATAAGCTAACAACAAGGTTCCCCACCTTGCTAACATAAACTTTTTTTCATAAACCGGCCAGCAGGTTTACCTGCTGGCCCCTCCTTTGTCCTCTGGTCTGAAGCTTCCTCTTCCAAATACCTCCTAAATTTCCATCGCTTATCTATTACATATTTGTTACAAAAGTGTTACAATTTATTTGTTCCTAAAAGATAGCAAACAACAAGGAGGATATTACTTATGTGTTTCAACTTCAGTTCATGTCACTTCAGCTCTTGCAACTTTAGCGAATTATGCAAACAACTATTAAAATATTGCAGTTTTAGCTCCTGTTACTAAGCATTAGATCTTCTTAAAGGCTCAACCTACCGGGTGGGGCCTTTTTTTATACCCTTCATATTGCAGGCTTGCTTGTGAAGCCGCTTAAAAACTGTTCTTCATACATACCGCAAGCCTGCTTGTGAAACTGCTTGTAAACTATTAACTATACATATCGCAAGCCTGCTTATGAAATTGCTTACAAACTATTCTTCATACATTCACAAGCCTGCTTGTGGCACTTCACAAATTAATTTAAATGTACAGCATTTTCTATCTATTCTCACGCATACTGCCAAGCTGCTTGCGGTATTTATCAAACCGTAAGTTAAAATATACATCCCATTTTCTAGCTATTAATGTATATCACAATCCTATTTTCCAAATATTACTTGTATTTTTTACCAATTGATTTATAATTAATTATAGAGAAAGAAAGTGTGCACGGAAACCCTTTTACCCCCATTAGTTACGTCAGTACCGCAGACAAGTCTGCGGTATGCAATGGGAGCATGTGTGAAAGAAAAACGCTTTCACACCCCTTTATTTATGGCAGTACCGCAGACCTGTCTGCGGTATGCTATGGGAGCATGTGTGAAAGAAAATTAATAGGAAAGGATGCCATATACAGATTCTTTACCTGTATAATTTATGGCCGTACCGCAGGCGGGTCTGCGGTATACTATGGGAGAAAATATGAAAAAACTTAAGAAAATTTTGTCTCAATTTATACTGATTGTATGTCTAAGTACATTTATAGCACCTAATGCCGAAGTACTTCCCAACTTATCAATTGCCGCTACAGCACAGGCCGCTGCTTATAGCAAAGAAACGATTAATGATGTACAGGAAGCTCTGAATCATGCGGGCTATAATTGTGGAACACCGGATGGAGTTGTTGGCAAAAATACAAAGACTGCAATTAGAAAATACCAGAAAGCCAAGGGCCTTAAAGTTACGGGTGCTGTCAATAACACCCTTATAAAGTCATTAGGTGTTACTGTCCACAAAAAAACTTCTTCCCGTACCGCCAGAACCGAAGCAACCGTTTATATCACAAGAACCGGGTCTAAATATCACCGTGCGGGATGCCGTTATTTAAGGCAGTCTAAAATTGCTATTTCTTTATCAGAAGCTAAAAAATATTATGCTCCTTGTTCTGTTTGTAATCCATAAAATCTTGTTCTGCCCAAGGAATTTCCCTTGGGCAGATTTTTTATATAAGGCGTATTCATACTCAATGTTTCATTATGAGATTATTGAAAAAACATTTAAATGGCCTTTGACCTAATAAAAGGATGGGATTCGCCGAATCCCACCCCCACTAAATACTGTCTAACCAAGTTCTCCAATTCTCGTTACGGCAACATAAATATCTGATATCCTATACCAGGTGGGTAAATCAACAATCCCATTGGCCGGAAGTCCAAAGGTCTGCTGAAAAGCTCTTACGGCGGCTTCTGTCTGCGGCCCATAGACACCATCCACTGCTACCGATGGAACTGAGGAGTAGACTCCTGCAATGGCATTTAACTGCTCCTGTATCTGCCTTACACTGTTTCCTCTTGAACCAATCGATAGATTGGCACCAGGCCAGGAGGAAGGAACTCCTGCTACTTCATTTGCGGAATTGATATAAATGCTGGGGCCATAGAAATTCCTTAATATCTGAATGGCCGTCATCCCCTGGTCACCAAGGGCTTTTGAGCCCCATTGTGTCATCCATCCCGGACAGGTCACGTTTCTGCCGTCGCAATATTGTGTGAGTATCGGCTGTCTTACATTCGGTCTTGACAGATAATTGTTAAACACCTCATCTACCGCCAGGGATATGTTATCATATATATTCCTTCCAGGCATCCATTTATGATCAAAAGCCGTGGAAGAAGTAATCGTAAAGTTATAGCCTCTATTCCGGTACCATTCCGTATAGACCCGGTTCAAGGTAAATGACATTATGGCAAGTACATTGGCTGTTATAGTGGAAGCCGGCCAGGTAGCATAGATTTCACTGGAAGCAACATTTTTGATATAATCCCGGTAACGTATATAATAATTTTCTGCACTGGTATCAGATGGGGGTCCATCATGTACTATTACGAATTCCGGAACAACCACGCTTGTTAGAACAATTTCTCCGCTTTCGCTGGTAGGCTTGATTTCTGATTCTGCAATTTTAGGCGGATAATCTCCGTACAGTGTATGAGGGGGGATAACATAGAGCTGTGTTCCCGGTTGTTCTCTTAATGATATAGGCTGAATTGCCGTAACTTCCGGCAGAATTTGTGAGCCATCTACATCTACATTATCAAAACCTTCTGCGGAAACATTGATATTATATTCCGAGTAGGGCTGTGCAGTGGAGGCAGGATCAAGACTATAATCAATAGCTGGTGCCTGCAATTCCACCTGGGAAGTCCGACCTAAGTTGTCTGTTGTCAGTTCTTCTACCGTAGTATCAGGGTCACCGGTATAGGTTATTCTGACCTTGGCATTTGGTATAGGGCGAAATCCCTGTTCTGTGGTTACATTCACCTGGAGCTTTCCCAAGTTCTGTGTTCCCACCTGGGCCGGATAAATTTTTATGTCATTATAATTATAACTGCTCATTTTTCACACTTTTATGAGAGATTTAATTTAATATATGCGGCACCCGTCAAGATAATGATTCCATCCTTTAATTTAACTATTATTTATGCAAAAAATAAGCTGCTCCAATGCCCTTCTTCCATTTGCATTGAAACAGCTTATTTTAGAAATATTAATATTTATACAGTGGACAAATCCCATTCTTCATAAATCTTTGGAACATCGCTGATAAGCCGTTTCGTATAATCGGCCTTTGAATGAAGAATAACTTCATCGGCAGTACCTCTTTCTACAAACTTACCATGCTCCATAATATAAACACTGTCCGATATATAATAGGCCAGGCCGATATCATGGGTAATAAAGATTATGGTCATACCGGTCTCATCCCTTAAATGCAGCAGCATGTCAAGGATAGTGGCACGGGAACAGGCATCAATCATCGAGGTAGGCTCATCTGCCAGCAAAATCTTCGGCTTCAGCAGGAAGATTCTCGCTATCATAAGACGCTGCATCTGGCCGCCTGAGAGCTCGAAAGGGTATTTGTTGGTAAGCTCCGCAAACTTTAGATTTACAAAGCTGCAGGCCTCCGTCATCATCTCCATTTTCTTCTCCATGGGAAGGGTTCTTCCCCCGCGCATATTAATACAATCAAGAAGTACGGTATCTATCTTTGAGAAAATATTATAGGAGGAGAAGGGGTCCTGAAAAATAGCCTGAATATCCTTCCAATATCCCTTTTTCTTTTTTCTGGTACTGATATCACGGGGCTTTCCCTGGAAAAAGATTTCCCCCTCTGTTGCATTGCTGAGGCCCAGGAGCAGCTTGCTCAGTGTAGTCTTTCCGCTTCCTGATTCCCCTACAATGGATATCAGTTCTCCTTCATGGAATTCAAAGTCTACATGGTCCACCGCAACGGTCTTCTTGCTACCCATGCCAAATACCTTTGTAACGCCTTTTCCGCTTAAACATAAGGGTCTGTTGCTTTTCTCATTATTTTTCATTGCCGTACACCTCCCTCAGTTTCTCAACATTATAAATACAGCGGTAACTGCGGCCTTCCTCAAACTCCTTTGAGTCAATTGAAGTAGCGCGGCATTCAGCAGTGGCATACCTGCACCGTTCTGCAAACCGGCAGCCTGCAGGAGGTTTTTTAAGGTTCGGCGGTGTTCCGGGAATTGCTGTAAGCTTCACATCACGGCTTCCGGCCTCCGGTACGATAATAGAGCCCATAAGTCCCTTGGAATAAGGATGGATAGGGTCAAATACCATTTCCTTTGCCTTCCCTTTTTCCACAATCTGTCCCGCATACATTACCATAATATCATCTGTTACATTATATAATAATGGCAGCTCATGGGTTATAAATATCATGGATTTTATATACCCTTTCTCCATGAGGTTCTTTAGCATCTTAATGACCATTTTCTGGCTTGTTACATCCAGAGCACTGGAAGGCTCATCCGCTATTAATACCTTCGGTGAAAGAATGGTTGAAATAGCAATTACGGTTCTTTGCTTCATACCTCCTGATAATTCCACCGCATGTTTTTCCAGTACGGAGGCAGGAAGTCCAAGCTCTTCAAATCTGGCTTTTGCCATATCATAAATGTCTTTTTTCGTTTTCTTAGGCTCATGAACACGTATAACATCTTCTATAAAACGTATAATTTTCTGAGTAGGATTTAAAGCATTCATAGCTGCCTGGGGGATATAAGCAATTTCCGTACCAAGTATGTTTCTTCGTATATCATCGGGATCCATCTTGGATATATTCTTTCCGTCTACGACAATATCTCCGCTGATATAATGGAGAGGTGGAAAATAATATCCCATTAGGCTTAAGGCCAGTGTGGATTTTCCGCAGCCTGACTCACCGGCAATACCAAGGGATTTCCCTTCTTCGATTTTTAAGGACACCCCGTCAACAGCATAAACATCTTCTCTGAATCTTGTGATATATTTTGTCTTGAGGTCTTTAACCTCCAGCATTGTCTTTCCCATAGCAGACCTCCTAATCTCTTAAAGTGGGGTTGAACACCTGATCGAGACCAGTATTCATTAAATTCAGTGAGAATGATATCAAGGCAATAACAAGGATTACCGGGAAATATGCCCACCATGCACCATTTAAATGAGCGGAATAGGACATAGCCCAGTCCATCATAAGTCCCAGAGTGGAAACATCGGCTGTCTTTGGTCCTAATCCAATCATGGACAGGGAGGCTTCTGCCAGTATTGCTGTTGATATCTGAAGTATGAAGGCCATTACTACATAGGAAGCGATATAAGGCAATATATCCTTAATAATAATGCTTGTAAGGCTGTGTCCTGAAAGCTTGCTTAAGTTAACATGATCCCTGTTACGAAGCGAAATAACCTGGGACCTGACAGACCTTGTCGTCCATACCCAGGAGGTTATTCCAATTACAATGGCTACTGTCGAGGCCCCCCGCTTATCCTGCCCGATACTGTAGGATATCAGAATCAGCAACACAAAGGACGGAATAACGGTAAAAAGATTTGTGATGAACATGATAAAATCATCGATGAAACCGCCAAGGTAGCCGGCAAGCAGTCCAAGTGTAAGCCCGATTAAAGTTGCTATGGTACCGGCAATCAATCCGATTAACAGTGAGGTCTTTGTTGCGGATACTAATTTTTTCAATACATCGTCACCAAAGTTATCCGTACCCAGTGGAAGGACCTTCACATTGGGAACATCCTTAAGATTTACATAATCGGTGTCAGATATCTTTTTTATTTCGTCCAGGGACTGAGTCTCCTGATTTTGTACCGATACTACTAAAGGCTGCTCATTCAGCGCATTGCCAAGGCTCTTATCAAGTCTTTTATAGAAATTACGCTGAGCCATTGTCATCCCTTCCGGCTTTGCCGCAGGGTCATATTTTTCCTGCCAGAGCTTTATCAGGCTGTTGCCATCCTGCATATCAATATCTTCCGTCGGAACTCCGACTGCCGTAAGCCACTGTACCATAGATACTTTATCCGTATCACTTAATTTATTGGTAAGTCGCTTTGCATTCGCATCGGGAAGATCGATGGTTTTGGAATTCGTATTGATACTGTCATATACGGAGAAGTAAATTCCTGGCTTTAAAAAACTTCCTTTGCTTATCATCTGCAGGGGATCTCCCGGGCTGATGATGGGATAAATAATCACTGTTAATAACATAATCGCGAATATAACAAATCCTACAACAAATTTGGGAGAGTGAAACACCTGTCTAATTGTATTTTTCATCCTGTCCGCCTCCCTTAATCAAATTGTGCCGCTTTTACGCGGGGATCAATAAAGCCATAAATAATATCAACTATAAAGCTTGCCAGCAATACCATAATCGTAATAATCAGTGTGGCTGCTGATAAAAGCGGATAATCAGAGTTTGATACTGCCTGCAGTATAGTTGATCCAAGTCCCGGATAACTAAAGATTACTTCTGAAACCAGGGCTCCACCTACCATGGTACCGATAGAGAGCGCAAGTCCCGTAATCTGAGGAAGCATTGCGTTACGGAATACATAGCCTACAATTTTCCTATCCTTTATACCAAGGAAACGGCTGTATTTCACATAGTCAGCATTTAATTCATAAATTGACATAGATCTCATACCAATAGCCTGGCCGCCGATTGAAATGAGTACAATGGACCAGAATGGAAGCTGATAATGAGCAAAAACAGATTTTACAAATTTCCAGCTGACTTGAGGAATTAAATCATATCCATAGCCACCGGAAATGGGTGCAATTTTTAAATTGATTGCAAATACAATCATAAGTATTACTGCAAGACCAAAAGCAGGAAGACTACTGAAAAATAATGTAATAGGCATTAAGACCTTATCAAATCCCTTCCGTATATAGGCCGCCAATGCCCCTAGTACATTTCCGATAATCCAACCTACGATAATTGCCGGAAACTGCAGCGCAAGAGTCCAGGGAAGCGCTGATGAAATAATATCGGATACTTTACGTGGATATTGGCTAAAGGAAAGACCAAAATCTCCTTTAGCAGCATTTTTACAATAAGTGATAAACTGAACATACATAGGCTTGTTGGTACCAAACTGTTCAGCGTAATGGTTATATATTTCTTTTGCCGCAGATGCATCTGATATACCCTGAGCCGATTTTGCCGTGATGGCTGCAACAGGATCTCCCGGCATCAGTCGCGGAAGAATAAAATTAAGCAGGATAGCAGCAGCGAACGTAATGAGGAACCATACAATCTTTTTGCCGAAATATTTACGATAGCCTTTCATTGATTACCTCCATAATTTATCAGCCATGTTTCAGATTATCCCAAAACATGGCTGACTTTTGTATTCAGGTACTACTTAACCAGATCAATTTTATAAAGTCCGGCAATACTGTAACCATTTAAAAGTACTAACGGCGGGATATTATTGCCATCTCCACTTTCAGGATAGTTAGTCCATATGGATTCATTTACAGCGTGGAACTGGTCAGGTCTGTACATTAAGGAGAAGGAAGGAACATCTGTTAAATAAATTTTAACAGCTTCTGTATAGTATTCCTTTTGCTTAGCGGGATCTGCTTCACCAGGGATTAACTTAATCAGCTCATCCATACGTTTGTTGCTGTAATGTCCCCAGTTACCTGCCCAGTTATTGTCAACACCATTATATTCGGAACTTGTTAACATTCTTAAACGTCCCCAAGGCTGTGTAGGACCTGCGGAATCCGTCCACATCATAAAGATATCATATTCTGTTTGTTTCTTGGAAGTAACAGTTGACTGGAATACATCAGCCTGAGGATACTGTGTAGTAATATCAATACCGATGTTCTTACCTGCCGCTGCTACGATTTCAATTGCTGCCTGCCAGTCAGTCCAGCCATCAGGGCATGCTGCCACGAAGGAAAGTTTCTTTCCGTCTAATTCACGGATTCCGTCACCGTTTTTGTCTTTAATTCCGGCATCATCCAGTAGCTTCTTAGCGCCTTCAATATCATTTCCGGTCCATTGAAGATCCTTTACTGCGTCATGGTCATATTTAGCCTGCTCACCATCCGTAGGGTTCATAACGGAACGAGGAATATTCTTAAAGGTAGGTGACTGGCCTGTCATAGCATTTGCATTGATAGCATCATAATCAACTGCCATAGCAATAGCTTTTCTGATTGCAACATTTTGAAGAAGTTTGTTATCCATATTAAACCAGGCGGTAGGCATATTTACACAGATACCGTAAGGTGCATCCTGAAGATATGTAGAAATAGGAAGACCATCCTTCTCCCACAAATCCTGAATGTTAGGAATAAACTGCTGGTCAACATCGACTTCACCTGCTTTAAATGCTACTTCCGTAGCAGGGTTGTCGGCATAAATAGTATGGCATAAGTACTTAGGTGCAGGAAGTTTTCCCCACATGGAAGCATCCTGGCCCCAGTAGTTATCATCACGGACAAGAACTACCTTCTGGTCATCATTATAGAAATTATGGTAAGGACCGGAATATACAACATCTTCGCCGGCATCCTTCTTAATAGCGGCAGCATCATTATTGCAGCGTGCTTCTACCTTCTGAATCCAGGCCTTCTGAATAACATAAGTCTGTCCCAGATATGCTACAACCAAAAGAGGATTAACGGCTTTACCCTTATCATCAAGTTTTGCTTTAATTAATACTGTCTGGGGATCAACTGCTGTTACGCTTTCAATATAAGGTGCCAGCGCAACACCCTGGCCATTCTTAACTTTAGCATCAGCCTCAAAGGTATAAGCAACATCATCAGCTGTAACAGCTGTACCGTCACTCCACTTAGCAGCACTTTTAATCTTAACAGTTATTTCTGTTCTGTCAGCATTCCACTGATAGTCGCCATCAGCTAATAATGGTGTCATGGTATCATCCAGCATGTTGTACATATAAAGTGTTTCAAACATAGGAGTACGTGATCCGCCGCCGGCCTGAGTAATTGCAAGTGCATTGTTCATATCATCGGAAAGAGGATTCCAGCCGTTAACTGCTCCCCATTGCAGACCGCCATAATACAGTGTTTCATTTCTGGGTAATTCGCCGCCCGGTTTTACTTCCTCCGTAGCAGGTGTTACAGTCGGCGTGTCTGTTGCTTCAGTTGTCGCTGTTGGTGTAGGCGTATCTTTTGTGCTTGTTTCATCTGTTTTATTAGATTTACAAGCAGTCAGCATACTTAATACCATAACCGTTGTAAGAAGTAGTGACAAAAATCTTTTTACATTCTTTTTCATAATGCTTCCCTCCTGTTTTTTTTATCGCAATAACCATATTGGTTAAAAACGAACATTTTTACAAAAGTCCTACAGCTTTTTCTCTGTAAAATAACCTTTCTATTTACATATGATAATATATGTTGTAGAATAAAACCATGCTAATATCTATTTATTTGTATATATTTTATACATGATTCAGCTTTATTTGGAATCATCATTTATATATTATTACTCATTTAAGCAAAATACAGCATAAATTTGTATGATTTATATAAAAAAGTTCCCACTTCCAAATCCAGGTATCTTATTATCTGTTTAACGCATTATTTGTACAATTTCTGTGCATATATCATACAAAAATACACACATTATTATTTCATTTTTGAAAGGAGTATATTATGGTATCTAAACACGAAATCATTGATTACGGTAATGAAATGCCAATCAAAATCAGCATTCAGAATATCGAAGATATGTCAAGGCACTGGCACAGCAGTTTGGAAATTTACCTGGTATTGAGCGGAAGTCTGACGGTTATGTTCGAGGAGGATACCTTCAAGCTGTCAGAAGATGATATCATCCTGATAAACAGCAATCAATTCCATGAAATTAAAAGCAATAATACCGTTGCTGCCGTACTCCAAATTAAACAAAGCTTCTTCCAGCAATGGGTTGATGATAATACTTATTTCGAATGTAATTCCGTACTCTATCATGACAGGAATAAATATCTGGAGCTAAAGAAACTGATAGCCAGGCTTGTACATGCAAGCTATAACGTTACAGAGCATAAAAGTCTGCTCATCATACCTTTATCCTACAATATTTTATATGAGCTGATTTATAATTTTAGAATCTTTAAAGCGGACACATCCGGTAAAAACTCAAAGAATTTAAAGCGCCTTAAGGGAATCATCCAATACCTGAACGATAATTACGCAGAAAATATTACCCTGGAGACTATCGCCAAAAGAGAATACCTTTCCGCCTCCTATCTGTCCCATTTCTTTGAAAAAAATATGGGCATCAGCTTATTTAACTACCTGGCCGGTATCAGGCTGCGCCATGCGGTGGCCGATTTACTGCATACCGACCTGACCATCGAGCAGATAGCCGCAAATAACGGGTTTTCTAACAGCCGCTACTTTGTCAGCACCTTTAAAAAAGAATACGGCACCCTTCCAAAGCAATATAAAAAGGAACAGAAGCGGCTTACTGTTTCAGAAAATGGCCCAAAATCCCTGCAGCCAATGCTGGTTCTAAAGCAGCAGGACTTTTTGAACAAGCTGGGAGAATATCTTGATAAAAATTCAAAAAATGAGCTTCCGGAAGCAAAATATCCCACCCGGCTGATTGTACAAAGCATAAACACTACCATGAAAAAGCAGCTTCTCCATCATTCCTTCAAAACCTTTACCAGTGTGGGCAGGGCAAAAGAGCTTCTATATAAAAATGTCAGAGAGCATTTGCAGGAACTGCAGAAGGAGGTTGGTTTTCAGTTTATAAAATTTCATGGTATTCTGGATGACAGTATGATGCTGTATAATGAGGACAGAAACGGAAATCCTTATCTTGTTTATACCTATGTGGATGATGTGCTGGATTTTCTTTTATCCATCGGCTTAAAGCCTCTGATACAGTTTTCCTTTATGCCTAAGCTTCTCTCAGAGGACTCGGACAAGACACTGTTCTACAATCCCGTTATTATAAGCAAGCCGAAGGATTATAAGAAATGGGTCTATCTGATAACGGAATTAACCAAGCACCTTTTAAAACGCTATGGTTCGGGGGAAGTCAGGACCTGGATGTTCTCTTTCTGGAATGTGCCCTTTGTATCCTATATTTTTTCCTTTGAGACAAACGAAATTACTTATGAGCTTTACCGTATCACCAGAAATTGTGTAAAGGAATGTGATCCCCTGCTTTCCTTTGGAAATCCCTCCTATGGCTCCCTGGACTTTTGCAACTCCGAATTTTACGATTTTCTGGATTACTGCAAGCAGCATGATTGTTATCCGGACTTTTACAACATCCACTGTTATCCGGTTAAAACCTCTTCCATCGGCTCCTTTCCCACGCTTGGAAAGAACCAATCGGAGGACAGTGAAAAGGATACGATTATCCTGTCCGATGACCCGGATTACATGGCTCACAGTATCGAGGATTTTAAGAATTGCATTCAGTACTACCCAAATCTTCCTATATATATAACAGAATGGGCTTCCACCTCCTCTCATTGTGACTGGCTCAACGATACCTGTTACCGCTCAGCCTACATTGTAAAGAATATACTGGATAATTATGATGAGGTGGAGAGCTTCGGAAACTGGTGCCTTACGGACATACTGGAGGAACTCCCCATGGACAATGAAGAATTTCACGGAGAGCTTGGTTTATTTACCTGCCATGGCATTAAAAAGCCTGCCTATTATGCCTTTACCTTTTTAAATAAGCTGATGGACATCCTGGTGGATAAAGGAGAAGGTTATTTCATAACCACCAACGGCAAAAGTGATTATGCTATTCTTCTTTATAACTATCATCATGTTTCCCCGCTTTATGCCCAGGGGATATTATTTAATGTTACCTTTAACGAGAGGTACAACGCTTTTGTAAATCCTTCCTCCCTGGATATCCATCTGACCCTTACCCATGTGGAAAATGCGGAGTATATTGTTACACACCATGTGGTTAACAGGGAAAGCGGAAGTGCTTTTGACGAATGGGTCCGCATGGGGGCCGTTCCCCTTACGGACGAGGAGGAAATCAACACCTTAAAAGGACGTTCCATGCCAAGAATTACAAAGGAGCAGATAACGGTAACGAATAATACTATGGCACAATTTGCTCTTTTACATCCTCATGAAATACGGTTGATTCAGATTAAGAAGGCGGAATACAGTCCATCCTGCTACCGTCCTTAGTAGTGGACTGCATTAACGTTACAGTTTGGCCTTGTATTTAGGTCTTTGGGGAACGGACGATGGTTTCTGGTTCCGTTCGGGGATTTTCTCGTTCACGGTTCCAATTCCACTAAAATGCCAGCCGTTATTCCTGGAAGGTTAAATTACGCCAAACTCGCTTCACATTTACTGACTATATTAACACTGTGAGCTCAGACACTGGTGTAATTTAACCAGTCATAACGGCTGCCATTTAAGTGTCATAAGGAACCCCTCAATAGAAAATCCCCGAACGGAACCAGAAACCATCTGTGCTTTGCCTTAAAATTTCTGTGAAAGATGTGCAAGGTTTCACTGTAACTTATTTACTAAAATAGTTTATGTAGAATTTACCGAATCATTTATACAGGATTTACCAAATTTATTTATGCAGAGTTTACTAAAATAGTTTATGCAGAATTTACCAAATTCATTTATTCAGAATTACTAAAATAGTTTATGCAGAGCGTTGACATTTAAAATTGGGTACTATAGAATACTTAAGTAATTTAGAGTGTTAACAGAATAAGAGGTACTTATGACTGAAATAGAAAACAAATACGAAGCTTTATTGAATAATGTAAAAACCACCGTTTATGAAGGAATTTTAAAGCTTGGCCTGGCTAAGGGAGATAGCTTTGGAATATACTACGAGCAGGACCTTCTGAATTATTTTTTGGGAAAGGATTTTGAGAGCAGCAGTGATATGATAACAGAACTTGATGGATTTGGGATGTTCGCAAAAGAAAAGCAGATTCCTCTTTCCATAAGCCACCAGGGCAGCCGCTTCCGGTTTCTTGTAACAGCAGAAGGAGTGTCCTATATCAAGGAATACAGCTCTTCTTCAAATTTTCTAAAAGAGCTGATTGACCTTGCAGGTACTCATACCTTCTGCCTGGAGCAGATTCTTGCTGTTTTTAAGAATTCAGGGAAGGATTATACGGTAAGAGAGGTTGAGAATCCTGAATTTGAGTATGTTATAGCTTTTACAGACAGGGATTTTGACCCTTATCTTTATTGTTTCCACTTTGAGCAGGGACACGGCCATTATCACCGGCTATTGGAATACAGCTATAAGAAACTCTTTGAAGAGGAATAGTGTACTGACATCTTGACTAATGGCTTGCTTGAATTTGCCTGCGCCATTAAGCCAAGTATAAGCGGTCGGCACACTAGTACAGGCCGGCCTCACAAAGGCTGCTGTATCTGAGTTTTCCGTCAATTCTCTCTGAATTCATAAGATGGATGGTATTTACGGAAATGTGCAGCTTTGGCACTAAGGCAGACAGCTCTTCCAGGGAGGCGGCTTTCTCTAAGACCACACCTCTTCCTATGGTGAGATGTGCCTTTAATTTCTGCTCTTCTATGGAAAAGCCCTTTACTCTCAAGCTCTCTGTAATCTCTTCATACAATTTTATTAACTCGGGGGATTCCTTTATTCCTACCCAAAGGATATCCCCTCCCTTATTTTGAAAGCGCCCCAGCTTCTCTGTCTCTATTACAAAGGGAGATAATCTGCTGTTTATGACTCCCTTTTTCAATGCTTCTTCCGCCTCAGTCCTTTTCCTGGTTTCTCCTATAAAAGCCAATGTCAAATGAAAATTTTCCTGATGTGTAAAGTTCCCCTTTATAGAATTCTCCTTAACTGTCATTCCATAGCGGTAAAGCTTTTCCTTGTCTTCCGGCAAGAAATCAATCGCTGCAAAAAGCCGGTAAAAACCTCCCATATAGTAACCTCCTTGTTCCAATTGCATCCCGCGATTTTTATATCTCATCCACTGTAAGTACATCATCCAGGCCGCTGAGCAGCAGCAGAACCTTTTCATGGTCATGCCTTTCCTGTTGTTTTATTGTTATAAACAATCCCACCGTATCCTCGCTGTTTCTTGTTTTGCTGATTTCTACATCGGATATGGTCATGTTGTTCTTACGGATTGTTTCAAATACGTTGCTTATGGCATTTACCGTAGTTACCTGCACATATACCTCTATCAGCTTTGTCCTTGACATGGTGTACACGTCAAAACGGTGCAATACGGTGTTGCAGATATAGATAAAGGCACAGGCAATAATGGCTCCCTCATAAAATCCGATTCCAAGAGCAAGCCCCATGCAGGCAGAGGCCCAAAGCCCGGCTGCTGTTGTCAGCCCTTTAACCTGCTGCTTTACCGTTATTAATATCGTTCCGGCGCCCAGAAAACCGATTCCGCTGATAACCTGCGCGCCCAGCCTTGATGGGTCTCCTGTGTAATGCCTGACTTCAAGCATATATTGGCTGGTTATCATTACAAGAGCGGAACCCAGGCAAACCAGGATGTGGGTCCTGAGGCCGGCAGGTCTTCTCTTTCTTCCCCTCTCATACCCGATTACTCCACCAAAAAGTATGGCAAGTGTCAGTCTGGTAATGATGGATAGTGTATTTATTCCCTGTAATGATACTGCTAATTCATTCATAAAAAATCTCCCTTATGCTTATATTATGCTGCCTTCCTTATATTATATGTACAGGCGCAATGAATGTCAGACTTTTATCTCATGTTTATTTTATATCTATTCTTTCCCTATATAAAAACAGAGCTGTTGATAGTAAGCTCCTTAAGAAGCTTTTTACAACAGCCCTTATCTTTTCAATTGACTTAAACTTCCACTGTCCAGCCAAGTGTATCTTTTATCTTTCCTAACTGGATTCCGGTGATGGTATCATAGAGCTTCTGGCTGTATTCTCCAATTCCTCCATCTTTTACCTGCATGATTGTGTCTTCCCATCTTAACTGGCCGACAGGAGATATTACAGCAGCCGTACCGCTGCCGAATACTTCTTCCAAAGTGCCCTTTTCATAGGCCTCTTTAATTTCCGTAATATCTATTTTTCTTTCCTCTACGGGAAGTCCCCAGGCCTTGCATAACCTGATTACCGAATCCCTGGTAACACCGGGAAGGATACTTCCGTTAAGAACGGGAGTTACAATCTTACCATCGATCTTAAAGAAAATGTTCATGGCTCCTACTTCTTCGATATATTTTCTATGAACGCCATCCAGCCACAGTACCTGGGAATATCCCTCATCATGGGCTTTTACCTGGGATTTTAGGGAAGCAACATAGTTAGCACCGGTCTTTGCCTCACCGATTCCTCCCTTAACTGCTCTTACATACTCGTCTTCAATCCATATCTTAACCGGGTTCAGTCCTTCCGGATAATAAGCGCCAACGGGGCTCAGTATGATGAGGAATTTATAGGTATCGGAAGGCCTTACTCCTAAGAAGGGATCTGTTGCAATGATAAAAGGCCTGATATAAAGGGAAGTTCCGGGCTTTGTTGGAATCCAGGCTTCATCAGTCTTGACCACTTCCTTGATTGCCTGCAGGAAATCTTCCTCCGGTATTTCCGGAATACAGATTCTTTTATTGGTGTTATTGGCTCTCTCGATATTTTTCTCCGGACGGAACAGCAAGGTTCTGCCATCCTCCGCTTTATATGCCTTTAAGCCTTCAAACATTTCCTGTCCATAATGAAACACCATGGCAGAGGGGTCCAGACTAATCGGTTGATAGGGTATAATTCGCGCATCATGCCATCCTTTGCCGACCTCATAGTCCATCACAAACATGTGGTCCGTAAATATGGTTCCGAACTTTAAGGGGTTATCTCCGGTGGGCAGTTCCTTGGGCGTTGTTGTTTTTTCATATCTGATATTTAGCATGATACGTACCTCTTTCCTTTTCTTCATTTTATATAGCAATAATATTAATCTTTCAGAAAAGGTTTTTCAAGTCTTTTTGAGAAATTTTTAACTTTCATAACAGGTTTTGACATCTTTCCGCAGGATATCTATCCTGCTGGATATCTATCCTGCTGGACAGCTTCCTGCAAGACAACTTCCTGCAAGACAGCTTCCTGGTTGAAGAAAAAAACGCCTACGCCTCCAATGCCTAAATGGCTTCCTAACACTCCGCCTATTTTGTTGATAATAAACTGTGTACAGCCAAGCCTTTCCTTAATCATAGAGACTAATTCCCTGGCTGCTTCTTCATCATCAGCATGGCTGATACCGATTATCTGGTCCTTTAATGCACCGGCTCTTTCCTCCAGCATATCAATAACCGCTGCAAAGGCCTTTTTTCTTCCTCTGGTCTTTCTTATGACTTCCATTCGTCCGTCATTGACATCAAGTATTGGATTGATACCAAGTATGTTTCCTATCATTCCCTGCGTTTTGCTAATGCGTCCGCCCTTAATCAGCCAGTTCAAATCAGAGATTGTAAAAATGTGCTCTATATGATGTGTCAGGTCTTTCATGTAATCCAGTGCCTTTTTAAATTCTATCATACCGCTTTTGATATATTCCATTGTCTGCATTACAATGAGACCGGTAGCAGTGGAGCCTCCCATGGAATCCACAGCCTCCATATTCACCTGGGGAAATTCTTCCTTCAGCTCTAATAGGATGGTGGAAGCCAGCTGATAGGTCCCGGACATGGCGGAAGAAAATGCAATGTATATAAACTCCTGACCCTTTTTTGCATAATTTGAAAAGATATTATAAATGGTTTCCGGTGCCGGCTGGGCAGTCATGGGCATATATCCCTTTTTCATAGCCTCGTAAACCCCATCTACATTGATTGTTTCGCCGTCCAGATATTCTTTATTCTCCAGCAATATCTTAAGAGGTAACACCAGAATATCATTTTCCTTGATATAATTCTCCGGTAAGTCGCAGGTACTGTCTACAATCAATTTCAACATAACAATCAGACTTCTTTCTATAATTAATATCATGTGGTTATTATTACCACTTGATGTAAATTATACCACTTTCCTAATAGAATGCAATACTCCTTAGTACTATATTCACGGTAATCCCATAAAACCAAATGATGGACACCCAGCGGACTGGTACAGCCTTGCAATACCAAGGAGTGGTTTGGAGTTTGCATTGAGAGGTTCTTTATGACACTTAAGCTGC
>JAEYPZ010000062.1:0-9893 GCA_023410275.1 Bacillota bacterium | reverse complement strand
TGTGAGCTCAGACAGTGGTATAATTTTACCTAGGAACAGCTGCTGCCATTTAAGTGTCATTAGGGAACTCCTCAATAGAAAATTACGAAAGGTAAGCCAAAATCATCTGGGTATTGGCAAGAAACCCTTAGACAGTTGTTGTGTTGTTGGAGACTTTCGGTTTTTTTTGGCACGGCAAATGCATAAGACAAGATAATGGATATACACAGATGACCAAGGGGGTTGTTTGGGAGATTTGTCTCAAGAGGTTCCTTATGACACTTAAGCGGCAGGAAACGTAACTAGGTAAAGCAGTGCCACTGTTTGAGCTCATTAACTGAAACAGCCATATATGTTACAGCGAGTTTGGCGCTGATTTACCTGCCAGTTACGTTTTCTGCCGCTTTAGTGGAATAAGGGTTCTCGCGTAACAAAACTCCCAAACAACCCCCTTGGTCATCGTCCGTTCCCATAAACTCCCTTCATGCGTTTGTCTCGGGTTTTGAGGGCTTTTAGTTGACGGGGAGTGGATTTTTCTATACAATAAGGGAACAGAGGTTTGTATGCAGGTGCATTGCGGCTGGAAATGAGGTTATGGACGGAGCAGTGCGGAAACGGGGTGAATGATGGATTTATTTGATTATATGAGGGAAACACAGAAGGAAAAAGAGGCTCCTCTTGCCAACAGGCTGCGTCCGAAAACCCTGGATGAGGTTGTGGGACAGGAGCATATTATTGGGAAGGACAAGCTGCTGTACAGGGCTATCAAGGCGGATAAAATCAGTTCCATTATTTTTTACGGACCGCCTGGGACGGGTAAAACGACACTTGCAAGAGTTATTGCCAATACCACCAGTGCTGCCTTTCTTCAATTGAATGCTACGGTTGCCGGTAAAAAGGATATGGAGGAGGTTATTGGGCAGGCTAAGGATAATATGGGCATGTATGGAAAACGGACCATATTGTTTATTGATGAGATTCACCGTTTTAATAAGGGACAGCAGGATTATCTTCTGCCCTTTGTGGAGGACGGTACCATAATTTTGATTGGAGCTACAACGGAAAATCCTTATTTTGAAGTTAACGGTGCGCTTATTTCACGCTCTGTTATCTTTGAATTAAAGGCGCTGGAGAAAAAGGATATAAGAGAATTAATTGTGAGAGCTGTCTATGACAAGGAAAGGGGAATGGGTAATTATAACGGGGAGATTGACGAGGAGGCACTTGATTTTCTCTCCGATATCTCAGGAGGGGATGCCAGAACTGCCTTAAATGCCATTGAGCTTGGAATTCTCACAACGGAACGGGGAGCGGACGGCAAGATACACATTACACTGGAAGTGGCACAGGATTGTGTGCAAAAGAGAGCCATCCGGTATGATAAGACAGGAGACAACCATTATGATACCATCTCTGCTTTTATAAAGAGCATGAGGGGGTCGGATGCGGATGCTGCTATTTATTATCTCGCCCGGATGCTCTATGCGGGAGAGAGCGTGTCTTTTATTGCCAGGCGTATCGTTATCTGTGCCGCGGAGGATGTGTCCAATGCGGACCCTAATGCGCTTGTAGTTGCCAATGCCGCCGCAGAGGCAGTGGAAAGGTTAGGCATGCCGGAAGCGCGGATTGTGCTGGCTCAGGCAGCTGCTTATGTTGCCTGTGCACCGAAAAGCAATTCTGCCATCATTGCCATAGATGCCGCCATGGCTGCCGTAAGAAATGAGCATACTCCCACCATCCCGCCCCATCTGATGGACGCTCATTATAAGGGAGCGCAGAAGCTAGGGCATGGCCTGGATTATAAGTATGCTCATTCTTATAAGAACCATTATGTGAAGCAGCAATATCTTCCCGATGAATTACAGGGCCGCAGCTTTTATGAGCTGTCTGATCAAGGCTATGAAAAGACCTTAAAGGAATACCAGGAGCGGATCAGAAGGGAAGCGGAAGAATAGTACCTGCAGGTGTTACTGCTTGTCCTTCCTCTTTTTGGTTTCCTCTTCCCCGCGCTTTTTAAGCAGCTTATATACCAGCATATAGGCATACAGCAGGATAGGTATCATGATGGTTGAATACAGGCTTGCCATTAGAAGTCCCTTTGAATTGGGAGAGGCGGTAAGGCCTGCATAGAGGGTAAAGCCATATAAGGACAGCAAAAGCAGTACGGCTGTTAAGGCACCGATACGTTTTATTTTTTTCATAAGAACCCCTTTACTTTCAATGAAATTAGGTTTTGTTAATACCAATAGTATAAAGGAAGTAGTTGTTAAAAACAAGAGGCGATGGCTGTAAAAAGAAGAGTCATTAAAGCAAGCAGTTGCAGAGAACCTGTCTATGGAATTCTATTTTTGTGCAAATTGCAGTATAAATATTTAAAAGCTGCAAAAATAATATTGCATTATATAGTATTTGTAAATAGATTGCATTTTTTATTTGACAATTATAAAATATCATGTATAATACATTTTAAAGTCAAAGGCGATTATCTCATTTTGTGGGATGATTGTCTTTTTTTATTTCAGCCAGCTGATGGATTAGGTATTAATCGGCCGTATACCTGTAATTTCCTAAGCTGTATCTTTACTGTTTTATACTTTAATAAGTTAATGCAGTGCCCGGGAGAAGTAATTGAACTAAACTGTTAATCACTATCCATTAAGAAAATATAAAAAGGAAGGTTAGAGTCTATGGAAATTAACAATGGAAACACCGCATATATACTTATCAGCAGTGCATTAGTACTCTTAATGACTCCGGGTTTGGCATTCTTTTATTCCGGTATGGAAAGAAGAAAAAATGCACTTAACACTTTGATGTCCTGTTTCTTCATTTTAGGGCTGGGTTCCGTATTATGGGTTGTAGTAGGATATTCTCTTAGCTTTGGTCCCGATCACGGCGGAATTATAGGAGATTTCAGCAAAGCCTTCTTTAATGGGGTTGGATTTGAACCCAATGGGGATTATGCCGGTACCATACCGGAAACGGTATTTGCCGCATTCCAGATGATGTTTGCTATTATTACTCCCGCACTTATCTGCGGAGCTTTAGCAGGCAGAATGAAGTTTTCAGCGTTGTTTGTTTTTGTTACGGCCTGGTCCCTGCTTGTTTATTACCCTCTGGCACACATGGTTTGGGGTGTTGGCGGTCTTATCAGAGAATTGGGTGCCGTTGACTTTGCCGGCGGAAATGTAGTTCACATCAGTTCCGGTGTATCCGGCCTGGTAGCCTGTATCCTTCTTGGAAAGCGCAGGGAATATGGAGTGGTATCCTATAAGCCTCATAATATCCCCTTTGTTGTTCTTGGCGCAGCTCTTTTATGGTTTGGATGGTTTGGCTTCAACAGCGGAAGTGCTTTGGCAGCGGACGGCCTTGCAGCACATGCCTTCATGACTACGAATACCTCTGCGGCAGCAGCTCTCCTTTCCTGGATGCTGATAGAAAAAGTTCTTCATGGCAAGCCCACTGTCCTTGGTGCTGCTACCGGTGCTGTAGTAGGACTGGTGGCTATTACACCGGCTGCCGGCTTTGTACCCATCTGGGCCGCCCTTATTATCGGTCTACTGGTAAGCCCTATCTGCTATTTCGGTATGACAAAGATTAAAGGCAGATTCGGTTATGATGATGCATTGGATGCTTTCGGCTGCCATGGACTTGGGGGTATCTGGGGCGGCATTGCCACCGGTTTATTTGCAAAGACCTCCATTAACTCAGGTGCTCAGTGGAATGGACTGGTTTTTGGTGATGTGAGATTATTTGGCGCACAGTTATTAAGTATCTTAATTACAATTGTATTTGCAGGTGTTGCCACATTTATTATTGTATCCGTTATCAAGCTGGTAATGCCTATCAAGGTATCACAGGAAGAAGAAGCACAGGGACTTGATATGGTTGAACACGGCGAAGTTGCATATCCTTCTTTTAACGGTTTGGATTAACCATTCTCATGAACGAATAGAAAGGAAGACTGTATATGAAGAAAATCGAAGCAATTGTAAGGCCGGAGAAGCTGGAGCCCTTAAAGGATGCCTTATTAAAGCAGCAAATCAACGGACTGACCATTAATCAGGTGCTGGGGTGTGGAAAGCAGTATGGTTTTACGGAGTATGTCAGAGGTAATACCATTATCATGAATACTCTTCCCAAAATTGAAATTACACTGGTTGTGCCCGACGAACGTCTGGAAGAGATTATTGAAACAATCATAAGCATCGCTCAGACCGGTAAATTTGGCGATGGCAAGATATTTGTTACAGATGTTGTGGACTGTATCAGAATCCGTACCAAGGAACGCGGGGAAAAAGCATTATAATGAACGGATAATAGAAACAGCTGGGAGAAGCTCATGGAGCTTCTCCCTTTTTTCGTTTTGGCCTTTTAAACTACTAATTTAATTATTAAGGCATTCAGGTCTTTCAGCCTGCTATATTCGTTGTTAAGGCATCTTAACCTTCGGCCAGGGTATCTTAAGGCTTTCCTATTGTTTTGCGGCGGATATGGGATATAATCAAGTAAGACAGAGAACTATCAGGAAGCTGGCAGTTCCCTGATCATCACTGGAGCGTGTCTGAAAACTGCTTGTGCCTTGTTTTTCGTAAAGTGGGCGGTCACAGTGCAATGAGTTTTCAGACACGTCCGAACATGAAAGAGGGGGGTGTAAATGAAAGTAACAATAAATCAGAACATGGCCTGTACAGAGGATGAAATCATCATCAATTGCAGTTATCTGGACGAAAGACTGAAGCAGCTGATAGAGCTGATACGTCAATATTCCTTTTCTATGGAGCTTTTTAAGGGAAATGAAAGCTATCATATACCCTTGGAGAAGATTTTTTATTTTGACTCGGCAGACGGTAAAACCTTTGCCTATACCAAGGACAAAATTTATGAGGCAAAGGAAAGCCTTAGCGAGCTGGAGGATAAATTAAGAACAACGTCTTTTGTCCGTATCAGTAAAAACTGCTTTCTCAACAGTTCCTGCCTTGTGAAGGTAATGCCCATGGCAAACCACAGGCTGGAAGCCACATTAAAGAATAACGAGAAGGTTATTGTATCCAGAAACTATATTCAGGCATTAAAAGAAAAGCTATTAATAAGAGGAGGTCTGACATGAACCATAACCGTAAGATTTTCATCACAAGTACTGCTCTGAGCTTTATGTATGCGGCTTTGTTCCGCTCTGCATTTAATTTAATATGCGGATATGAGGACAGTAGCAATATATTCTATCTGCAGCTGATTTTGTATTTGGTCACAGTGGGAACTATCAATCTTTTATTCCTCAAGATGCCTTTTAAGAATTACCTTACCTTTGCTGTTACGGAAGGCCTTGTAATGTATCCGGTTTTTCTGGCGGCCTCCTATTTATTCAACTGGTTTTCCTTTCGGGACTGGCAGGCGTTTCTTCTCATGAGCCTTTGTTTTGCAGGAATCTATTCTCTGGTCGTGTGGCATTTTTATAGCAGGGACAGGAAGGAAGCTGATGATATAAACAGTCTGATTAAGTAAAAGGAAATAACTCCCTGTTAGAAACAGGGCTTTTGTAGGATGTTATTCCATAGTCTATATTATTACATAAATTGACTTTATTTTCATTTATGTTATAATGTTAATGTTCTATGCGAATTCTTATAATCCGGCATAAATGTTCCAGCCGAATCATAAGGATAGCACACTACTTATAATAGGGAGGATTTTATGTTAACAGCAAGTGATTACAGAGCAAAGGCCAGAGAAGCCTTGAAAGGAAACTGGGGAATTGCAGTGGGTACTGCATTTGCCGTACAGGCAATCAGTATAGTGCTGGTGGCTATTGCCATTATAATTTTATTTGCCAGTGGCTTGTCAAATCTGAATGAAGCGTATACTTATGGAGAGCCCACTTTTTCAACGACAGGGATATTGATTTATCTTATTATGATAATTGTGGCGCTTTTTGTGTCCTATACTTTAAGTATCGGCTTTAATTATTTTACTCTGAACCTTGTCAGAGGAAATGAATTCAAATTCGACAATATTTTTTCAAGATTTAACAAAATATTCAAGATATTCGGATTGTATTTTATGATGGGATTATTTATCTGGCTGTGGTCCATATTATTTTTAATTCCCGGAATTATAGCATGCTATCGTTATATAATGGCTCCGTATATTATGGCGGAAGATCCTGAAGTTGGTATTATGGAAGCCATCGGAAAATCCAAGGAATTGATGAAGGGGTATAAATGGAAGTTTTTCTGCCTTGAAATCAGCTTCATTGGATGGATTCTATTAAGTTTTTTAACTGCGTATATCGGTCTGTTATGGGTAGTACCTTATATGCAGACTTCCTATGCGGCTTTCTATCTGGAGGTTTCCGGTCAGAGTGGACAGGGCGGTCAGAAAACCCAATATGAGTATGATTTAAGTGATGAATAAAACGGATTAAACAGCAATAATGGGCTGTGGCACAGGCTGCCTGACTGATTGGCAGGAACCGGTACCGCAGCCTTTTTCTTTTCATTGACCTGGCACATTTTAAGGAATATAATGATAGAAATTGGGATATCAGGATATGATAACCATATACAATACAATGAAAAACAGGAGGAAGTAAGAAGGATGCCGAAGGGAAAAAGAAAACTGGTAAAATGTATTGTTTGCGGTGAGATTTTTGATTCGGAACTTGATACCTGTCCCGTATGCGGAGTGGGCAGGGAATATTTTATTCCCTATGATGAAGAAGATATCCGGTTCAGTAAGGATACGGAAGAAACATTTGTTATACTGGGAAATGGTGCGGCAGGAATCAGTGCTGCCGAAGCCATACGGGAGAGAAATGACACCTGCTCCATCCTTATGATTTCCAGAGAAGCGGAGTACAGCTATAACAGGCCAATGCTGACAAAGAGCTTAAGCTCCCTTATTTCGGCACAGGAAATCCTGATGCATCAGCCGGAATGGTATGAGGAGAATCACATAACCAATATATTGAATTCGGAAGTAACTAAGCTTGATACCCGGAACAAGACCATTGAGTTAAAGGATGGCAGAAGTATTGCTTACGATAAATGCATCTATGCACTTGGGGCGGAATGTTTTGTTCCGCCAATTAAGGGCTGTGATAAGCCGGAGGTAATTGCAATACGTAATCTGGAGGATGTAAAGAAAGCAAGGGCATTAGGAAGCAGTGCCAGGAAAGCCGTTGTAATCGGCGGAGGTGTCCTGGGGCTGGAAGCTGCCTGGGAGCTTAGTAAATTATGCGAGGTAACCGTTCTTGAGGTGGCGGACAAGCTAATGGTAAGGCAGCTGGATGACAAGGCCGGAGAAGTATTGGGGGAGCTGATAAAAAAGGCCGGTGTCAAATTTCGCGTAAATGCCTCCATTACTGAAATAACGGGAGATGAAAAAGTAACCGGAGTTGCTTTACGGAATGGTGAAGCTTATGAAGCTGACCTGGTTATCATATCCTGCGGTATCAGAGGCAATGTAGAGCTTGCCAGGGAAAGCGGAATTACCGTTCAGAAGGCCATTGCAGTAAATGAAAAAATGGAAACCAATGCGGATGGTGTTTATGCCTGCGGTGACTGTGCGGAATTTATGGGTGTTAATTATGCGGTCTGGTCCCAGGCAATCCGGATGGGAAAAACAGCAGGGGCCAATGCGGCGGGTGATACTGTGGAATATGAACCGGAAACGCCTGCCCTGAGCTTTGAAGGAATGAATACGGCACTGTTTGCCGGCGGGGATAATGGTAAAAATCCGGAGCTTGAATACCAGACCCTTGAATACAGTAATTTAGAAGACGGTAATTACGAAAAATATTACTTTCATAATAACAAGCTGGCAGGTGCGATACTGATCGGGGATACCCGTAAGATGGTCAAAGTAACAGAGGGCTTGAATGTAGGATGTTCTCTTAATTATATAAGGAACAATGTCATCCATCCATAATCAACGGTAAATAACGGCTGCACTATGGCATACTTTTTTATAATTATCATATAGATAAGTAATTACTTTTTGGAGTAAACCGCCATGGATGAGGCTGACAGGTATAAGATTACCAGTGAGGATTATGCCGATATAATATTGGGGGATTGGAGCAATACAGAGGAAGCCCGTAAATTTTCCGGGGACTTTGTTAACCCTATCAATAACGATATTGCTTTTGCGTACATTCCGATGGATAGAATGACTCTGGACAGTATCAATAAATTCGGATATTACTCCATTCCCGGATGCTATGGGCTTATGAAGGCAGAGACCGGGTGGGAGCAATTACCCGATTCAAAACCTGAGAGCTTTAACGGATATGTTGGTAACGGTGTGCTGTTAGGATTTGTGGATACGGGAATAGACTACCGGCATCCTGCCTTTAAAGGGAAAGATAACACTACCAGAATTGTATCTATTTGGGATCAGACTATAAATAGCCAGGGGTATCCGGAAGGGCTCTATTATGGCACGGAATATAGCAGGGAACAGATTAATGCCGCACTGCAGAGCCCGGCTCCGCTGTCCGTTGTCCCTGTAACGGATAATATCGGGCATGGAACCATGATGGCTGGTATTGCCTGCGGCAGCCAGGATGAGGCAAATCATTTTCAGGGGATTGCACCGGAGGCTGAGCTGGTTATAGTGAAATTAAAGCCGGCAAAGCAGTATTTAAAGGAAATATTTATTATTCCCGATGAAGTTCCCTGTTATCAGGAAAATGACATTATGGCAGGTGTTGAATACCTGAACCGTGTGGCAGGCTTACTAAACAGGCCCATAGTCATTTGCCTGGGGGTTGGAAATAATATGGCAGATCATGCCGGGCTGCGTGTCAGCAGCCGCTTCTACGCCACTTTGGGTGAAAAGCCAGGTTTCGTGTTTGTCACAGCAGCAGGAAATGAAGCAAACCGCAGAAACCATTATTACGGAAATATTGCGGCTAATGTCACAATGGATTATGTCGAGCTCCATGTGGGAGAAAAGAATCCAGGATTTATGATGCAGTTTTGGGGGCAGCCGCCCAATTTCTTCTGGATTGATGTATATATGCCCTCCGGGGAATTCCTTGTCCGTATTCCGCCGGTGGACGGACAGACCATGGTAGAAAGACGGGACAATATGTTAGTGGTAGTGGACAGTATGCTGGGCATTCCATCCAACCACAATCAGTCCATCATATTCCGGTTCCATAATCCCGCAGAAGGAAACTGGACATTCATGGTATTTGGTTCCATGGGGGATTTGCCGAGAGAATTTCACTTTTGGCTCACTCTTCATAACTTTTTAGAGGAAGGCACTTATTTTTTGAACCCCAATATTTACACTACCATAGTGGGGCCTGCCAATTCTACAGGTCTGCTGACAGTCACCAGCTATGACTTAAATACCGGGAAACTGGATTTTTACAGCAGCAGAGGCTTAAATGTCGACCAGTTCCTAAAGCCGGACATTACAGCACCGGGAATTAACGTGCTCGCTCCCTTCCCGGATTACACCTATGCAGCCGCCAGCGGCAGCAGTATTGCGGCAGCCTATACGGCGGGTATAACGGCCCATATGCTCCAATGGGGAGTTGTAGAAGGCAGGGCAGCTTTTTTAAATACCCCCCATGTAAGGCATATTTACCAGCTAAGCGCAATAAGGGAAAAGGATAGGGATTATCCCAATGAAGACTGGGGGTATGGGATATTGAATCCCAAGGGGATTATGAGTACTATGAGAGATTTTATGGCCTTCTGAATTCTGTGATTAGACTGGCAAATGGGCAGGTTTTCGCAAGGGGACGGCAGTTTGCACAAAATAGAAAGCTTCCTGCTTCGATTCCAATGTATAAGAAGTCCTAATTCTCTGAAGCTTTTGTGCTGGACATATCCTCAAACAGATAACTCGTGGGCTCAGACAATCTGTTTGAGGATATAGCACAAAAGCTTCAGAGAAAA
>JAEYPZ010000025.1:0-8671 GCA_023410275.1 Bacillota bacterium | reverse complement strand
CCCCAGATGATTTTGGCTTACCTTTCGTAATTTTCTATAGAGGAGTTCCCTAATGACACTGAAATGGCGGCAGCTGTTCCTAGGTAAAATTATACCACTGTCTGAGCCCACAGCCCTGCACAAATACAACCTTCCAGCGAGTTTGGTATAATTTCACCTGCCAGGAACAACTGCTGGCATTTTAGTGGAATTCGGAACCCCGAACGAGAAAATTACGAAAGGTAAGCCAAAATCATCGTCCGTTCCCAATCCCCCCCTTCCCCTTATTACAATCCTCACAAGATAAACGCATGCGTAAATAAATTGTAAACAAAATTATTTACCTATGCCCTGGTCCAGCTGTTATCAAAAAGCACACGGGAAGCACAACGTATTTTTGTGGAAGTCTAATTCAGGTTATAGTTTTTAACTATATATCAATATAATTTTAATGTGTTACCTTATAATCTTTTTCTCATGCTATACTGATAAAAACTTCAGAACAGGGAGGAAACTTTATATGAGTATAACAACTGAAAAAATAACAAAACGGACAACTGCCCCTTTTCGCTATGATATTGTCGGAAGCTTTTTACGCCCCCAGGCCATCAAGAAGGCAAGGGAGGATTTTGCCAAAGGAGAAATTACCCAGGCAGAGCTTTCAGGAATTGAGGATGAAGAAATTCGGAAGCTGGTTGCAAAGCAAAAGGAGCTCGGGTTAAAATCCGTGACGGACGGGGAGTTCCGCCGCAGCTACTGGCATCTGGATTTTTTCTGGGGCTTTGACGGGATAGAGCATACGATACCGGAACACGGCTATTTCTTTCACGGAGAAGAAACCAGAGCAGATTCTGCAAGACTTTCCGGGAAAATCCGCTTTACAGACCACCCTTTTCTGGCTCATTACCGTTTCTTAAAGGAAGCTGCCGGTGAAGATGTACTGGCAAGACAGACCATCCCATCCCCTGCCCAGCTTTTTGCAGAGCTGGTCAGAGGGGAGAATGAAAAGGCAGTGGTTGAGTATTATCCCAACCGTGAAGAACTCTTTGAAGATATCTCAAAGGCCTATCATGATATCATCCTGGCATTTTATAACCTTGGCTGCCGGAATCTGCAGCTGGATGACTGCACCTGGGGCATGCTTTGTGACAGGGACTTCTGGAGCCTCATGGCCGGGGAGGGATATGACGCAGAGGAACTGAAAGAGCTCTACCTCCGCTTGAATAATGAAGCCATTAAGGACCTGCCTTCCGACCTGACAGTTACAACGCATGTCTGCCGCGGTAATTATCACTCCACCTGGGCCTGCTCCGGTGGCTACGATTCCGTAGCAGAACCCCTTCTAGGAAGAGAGAATGTTTCTGCCTACTATCTGGAATACGATACGGACCGTGCCGGTGATTTCACCCCCTTAAAGGAAGTTTCCGGTGAAAAATTGGTCGTTCTTGGGCTGGTATCCTCAAAAACCGGAACACTGGAGGATAAGAAGCAGATAATAGCCCGCATCAACGAAGCAGCCCGCTACATTCCCCTTGACCGTATGGCCCTGAGTCCCCAGTGCGGCTTTGCTTCCACCGAAGAGGGCAACATCCTTACCGAGGATGAACAATGGAAGAAGCTTAGCTTTATAAAAGAAATTGCGGAAGAAATCTGGGGATGAGGAGAAGAAAATGTACACATCAGTAATCGGTTATCCAAGAATAGGCTCCAGCAGAGAACTGAAATTCTTAACGGAGGACTATTTTAGAGGAAATATAATAGAAGCCCAATTAAAGGAAGCTGTAAAGCACCTGCGCAATGAACAGTGGAAGCACCAATATGCTTCCGGAATTTCCCTGATACCTTCCAATGATTTTACTTTTTATGACTGCATGCTGGATACTGCCGTATTGCTTGGGGCTGTTCCAAAACGGTATAGTGATTTGGGCTTAAGCAGCCTTGATACCTATTTCGCCATGGCAAGGGGATACCAGGGAAAGGCCGGGGATGTAAAGGCCCTTCCCATGCGTAAATGGTTCAATACCAATTACCACTATATTGTACCGGAGCTCTTAGATGATATCCACTTTTGCCTGTCCGGCAGCAAGCCCTTTGACGAGTTTCTGGAAGCGAAAGCACAGGGAATCCCGACGAAGCCTGTGTTAATCGGCCCCCTCACCTTCCTGAAGCTTTCAACCTATAACGGAGAAAAGGATTTATCAGCTCTTGCCGATGAAATAACAGATGCCTATAAAGAGCTCCTTATCCGCTTTGGGGAGCTTGGCGCCGATTGGATTCAATTTGACGAACCGATTCTTGTAACAGACCTTGATGAACAGGATATTGCCCTCTTAAAGCAGCTCTATACTCCTCTGCTAAAACAGAAAGGGAGCATAAAGCTTCTGCTGCAAACATATTTCGGTGATATCAGGGATTGCTACAAGGAGGTCACGGAGCTGGATTTTGACGGCATCGGACTGGATTTTATCGAAGGAAATGCGAATCTTTCCCTGGTTGCAGAGCATGGCTTTCCAAAGGATAAGGTGCTTTTTGCCGGAGTTGTAAGCGGCAGGAATATCTGGCGGAATCACTATGAAAATACCCTGAAGACACTGGCCACTTTACAAAAATATGCCCCCCAGCTTGCAGTCAGCACCTCCTGCTCCCTGCTTCATGTTCCCTATACAGTAGAAAAAGAGCTTCAGCTTCCGGAAGGAATACGAAAATATCTGGCCTTTGCCATGGAAAAATTAAAGGAGCTCGCCGAGCTGGAAATATTAATACAGGAAGAGGACTTTACAGGGAATCCACTGTTTACGGAAAATGCAAAGCTTCATAACCAACGGCCGGACAGAAGTGATAAGGATGTACAAGAACGTATAAAGCTCCTGTCAGATAAGGATTTTGTAAGAACTCCTTCCTTACAGGAACGTGAATTATTGCAAAAAGAAGTATTAAGGCTGCCGCTCATTCCTACTACAACAATCGGCTCCTTTCCCCAGACAAGGGAGGTAAAAACCATCCGCTCCCAATACAAGAAGGGTGAGCTTAGCTTTTCTGAATATCAGAATAAGCTTCAAGCCCTGATTGCAGACTGCATTTCCCTGCAGGAAGAGCTGGGGCTGGATGTCCTTGTCCACGGTGAATACGAGCGGAATGATATGGTGGAATTCTTCGGTGAAAACCTGTCGGGATTCTTATTTACCGCACAGGGCTGGGTACAGTCTTACGGCACCCGCTGTGTTAAGCCGCCCATTATTTGGGGTGATGTTAAGAGAGTCTCCCCTATCACGGTGGAACTGTCAAAATATGCCCAGAGCCTGACTGTTAAACCGGTAAAAGGTATGCTGACCGGGCCTGTTACAATTCTGAACTGGTCCTTTCCAAGAGAGGATATAAGCTTATCGGAAATAGCCCTGCAGATTGCCCTTGCCATTCGTGATGAGGTGCTGGACCTGGAAGCCTCCGGCCTTTCCATTATACAGGTGGATGAAGCTGCCTTAAAGGAAAAGCTTCCTCTTCGCAGAGCAGACTGGCATACCGGTTATCTTGACTGGGCAATTAAGGCCTTCCGCCTGGTACACAGCGGTGTAAAAGCCCGGACACAAATCCACACCCATATGTGCTACAGTGAATTCAGCGACATTCTAACAGATATCGATTCCATGGATGCGGATGTAATATCCTTTGAAGCTTCCCGCTCCAGCCTCACTATCCTGAGTGCCATTAAAAGCTCCCATTTTCAGACTGCGGCAGGCCCGGGAGTATATGATATCCATTCGCCCAGAATCCCGTCTACGGATGAAATCGTAATTGCCATTCATACCCTGCTTCAAAATATCCCAGGGGAAAAGCTCTGGATCAACCCTGATTGCGGGCTGAAAACCAGAGGGGTGGAAGAGACTGTTCCAAGCCTTAGGCACATGGTCGAAGCAGCAAAGCAGGTACGTAAGGAATTATTAGAAAGCTTTCATTGAAATTACGATAGATATTACAAGCTGAAAGTTCTACAATACGTAATCTTTATGAAAACAGCTTTCATGAATAGCTTTATATAATGCGTCTCTTGAGAAAACAGGCTTCATAAAAATAGGCTGCTTGAAATACCTGCTTCTTGAAATACCAACTACCTGAAAGTATAAAAAGAAGGCCAGACTCTGTAAATTTACCGGAATCTGACCTTCTTCTGCGTTTTTACTTCTACCAGGGATATTCCCGTTCATATTTATCTCTGATAACAATTCTCTTCTCATCGGAATGCTGATGGGATTCTTCCTCCATGCTTCTGTCCTGGAGCATATACCCTGCTGCATAGGATGCTTCTGAAAGCTCACTGTAATCCTCCAATGCAAACAGCCGGAAGGTAAATCCAAGAGGATTCAGGCGGTTAAACAGAGTTTTTACCGCCATATTACAGGAAGCGGAAACTATCCTCTCCCAATGGCTGCCCGTCCTTGTATTGTTGATGCTGGAGTCCAATGAAGTAACAAAGCAGAGCCGTTTTTTCCTCCCCTTTTCCAGTAAGGGCAGATATTCTGAAACCTTCCTTAGCAGCTCCAAGGCCGTTTCATCATATGCCTTTAATAAGGCATTATAATCCATAGCCTCACAGGCAGGCGGATGTATGCAGTACACAAAGATATCCACTTCTTCACTTTCCTCTATGACCTCATGCCCGGCCTTATTGAAATTCCTCTCAAGCTCTTCCATAAAGGAATCCGCCCTTCCCTCCAATACAATCTTATATCCCATAGTAACCTCTTTCCTGTATTCCTTTTATTCTCTCGCTATCCCCTGCATACCAAAGGTACACTTACCATACTGATTTCCAGTTTAAAACGGCCACACAGCAAATTCATTGTCATACATTTTCAGAACATCCTCATGTTCAAGATTCTGGGCAAAAAATTGACAGGCAGATGCCGCCGATTCTTCCGGCTCAAACTTTCCAGCTTTACTTTTCCTTCCGGACATATAGGATTTTACCCAGCCTGGGTGATACAGACGGAAGGTATAACCCCTGGGATTTAATTCTTCAAACAGCAAGCGGACAGCCATATTAAGGGCAGTTTTTGACATTGGATATACATAGCCCTCCTGGCGGTGGCACACACTGATGCTGCCTGCTTCCGAGGATACAAAGCACAATCTTTTTCCCCCTCCTCTTTCCAATAAGGGTAAAAAAGCATGTACCATACGCAGTGCTCCCAGGCAATTGGTATTATACATCGCTAAGCCTCTCTCCAATTCCTCCAATTCGTAAATATCCCCGGCAGAGCCTGCAATTCCTGCATTGTTCACAAGCATATCAATAGAATCCGTTTCCTTTGTAACCAGATCAAAGGCATTTTTAACGGATAAATCGCTACCTACGTCCAAGGGTATAATATGAAGACCTTCATCGTACTCTTTCTTTAAATCTGCCAGTTCTCCCCATTCAGCCATATACTGGCCGGCAAATACCTTATAGCCTTTTTCTAAAAATTCTTTAACAACCGCTAACCCAAGCCCTCTGTCGGCTCCTGTGATTACAGCAGTTTTTCCCATAATTTCACCTCTTGTTTACCACAAGCTTATTTGCAGTACTGCTGTCAGCCAATACCAAGCAGTACCTCCATAGAATGCAGCTTTCTATACCGTACTTCAAGTTTCAAGCGTTCCTTACTCTTCCTTATCTTACCACCACCCAGCTATGAAATCAACAAAGGCCAGCGTTCATAAGCCTTATTGTACAAAGATGGGTATCCGAGTATAATTTAGCCCATCGACTTCCTTCCTGTATTTGGATATACTGTTGGCATGGACCTATGAAAACATGAAATCCGAACTGTAAGGAGTATTTGTATGATTGATGTATTACTGTTATGCGATGACCTTTGGCACCCCGCCGAGGTTATTGAGCTGGGCATTAAGCCCCTTATGAACCTTTATAACTTCACTGTAATCAAAACAGCCAAGGATATCCTGACCCCTGAAATGATAGCAGAGTACCCTGTAATCATCTGCTGCAAAGGAAATGCCGTGAATTCCTCCAATACTTCTCCCTGGTTTGAAGAAGGCGTTACAGAGGTCTGCCCAAAAGAATTTGAAGAATATGTAAGGAAGGGAGGCGGCTTTCTTTCCCTTCATTCCGGCAATACTTCCAAGGAAGGCGATGCCTACACCAATTTTACAGGAAACTATTTCGTTGGCCATCCGCCCCGCTGTACTGTGGATGTGAAGGTAACAGCCTCCCATCCCATCGTTGATACTGTCAGGGATTTTACTGTTAGAGATGAACACTATAATATCAAATTAACGGCTCCCGATGCTGCTGTCTTTTTAAAGACCTATTCCGAAAACGGCGGAGAACAAATCGGAGGATATACAAGGAATATGGGAAAGGGCCGTTTGTGCGTATTGACTCCCGGCCATACTCTGAGTGTCTGGCAGCAGGAGGATTTCAAGCTGCTCCTGTGCAATGCCATTAACTGGTGTGCTGGAATAATCTAAAGAAGATTTTTATACACAAATGAAACTTAAGGCTGGTATGAAAATTTCTCAACACCAGCCTTAAGTTTGTTAATATCTAAAATCCTCTTTAAGCTTTTTATATTTTCTGCCTCTTATATTAATATTCTAACCTAGAAATTATTCTGCTTTGTTTTATAAGCCGTGGAATTCTTATGGCATACAAACTAATATTCCTGCCCTATTCAATCTGCTTCTCCCTATACCAATATTGCTGCTTTTGCATTATTCGCTATTTTACCAAGAAATTTCATTTATATCCATTGCTTTTACAAAGAAAAGATTTCTGGCTTTCAAAGAAAATTTTTCTGGCTTTCAAAGAAAAGATTACTGACGGGCTAAGTCCGCAAAATGTTACACATACAAAGTTCTTTTAATATTATCACACTGGTATATTTTAATCCCATAGGAAAAATTCGCAAACAGGAATAAGCCATAAAATAGGCCCTTACCCCTTTGTAAGTTATATACAGGGTAAAATTGGGTACCCAGTAATAATATGGCTATTATTTATATTTTCCGGGAATTAAGTAGGGAGAAATTCAAAAATTTTTGAAATTTGTTGTAGAAATCTGCTTAAGTCCGTGTTATACTACTCAAGATAAATATGAAGGAGGTTTTTTTTTGTGGAAAACAAAAGAATTATTCAAGTAGAAGAAAAGGTAGAACCGAAGCTGCTGGTTCCTCTATCGATTCAGCACATGTTCGCAATGTTTGGGGCAACTGTTATGGTTCCAATTCTCTTCAATATCAATCCGGCAGTGGTACTGTTGATGAATGGTATTGGCACATTACTATTTATTCTTATTACAAAAGGCAAAGCTCCCGCTTATCTCGGTTCCAGCTTTGCTTTTCTTGGGCCCGCCGGCATTGTTATTACTAAGTGGGGTTACCCTTACGCACTGGGTGGTTTCATCGCAGTTGGTATTGCAATCTGTGTGCTATCTTTCATTATTTATAAGTTTGGTGTCAAATGGATTGATGTTGTACTTCCCCCCGCAGCCATGGGACCTGTGGTTGCACTCATAGGTTTAGAACTTGCTAAAACCGCCGCTGAAAAAGCCGGTCTTATCCCCCAAGACAAAATTCCTATCGATTTCAAAAATGTTCTTGTCTTTCTAGTTACCTTAGCAGTTGCCGTATTTGGTAATGTGCTCTTTCGTAAATTCTTTGCCGTAATTCCCATATTAATAGCAATTATTGCAGGATACATTGCAGCACTTTTTACAAAGGTTGTAACGCTAAGTGAAGTTAGTCAGGCACTCCACACACAACTCTTTAAAATGCCTAACTTCCAGCTGCCGAGATTTAAGCTTGAAGCTATCATTATGATATTCCCGGTTATCTTAGTTATAGCCTCCGAACATATAGGTCATCAGATTGTTACCAGTAAAATTGTTGAAAGAGACCTCATTAAGGATCCCGGCCTGCACCGTTCTCTGTTAGCAGACGGTATCTCCACCATGCTCTCCGGTTTTGTCGGTTCTGTTCCAACCACCACTTATGGTGAGAACATAGGCGTTATGGCTATGACAAAGGTTTATTCTGTACAGGTTATTGCCGGTGCCGCTATCCTTTCCATACTTTCATCCTTTATTGGGCCGGTTGCTGCCTTAATACAAACAATTCCCGGACCTGTTATAGGAGGAATTTCCTTCTTACTATACGGTACCATAGGAGCATCCGGTATCCGTCTTCTGGTAGACGCTCAGGTAGATTACAGCCGCAGCCGTAATCTGGTACTGACCTCTGTCATTTTCGTTACAGGCTTATCCGGAGTGGCATTACAACTAGGTAAGGTTACCTTACAAGGTATGGTACTTGGATGTATTGTCGGTATGGTACTTTCTCTGTTTTTCTATTTCTTAGAGAAATTCCATTTAACAAACGAGCAGTAATATCATAGTCACTACTACTCTGTTAGAATATTTCAAATAAAAAGGAGATAATGCTTCCGCTAACTGCCTGGGGCATCATCTCCTCCTATGTTCCTGCATGCATCCATGCCATTACTATGCTGCTTTATAATATTTATAAACAGCCCGACAAATGCCCCGTTTTAATACACACAGGCAGTTTGTACAAAATAGAAAGCATGAATGCGCCTATGGAAATGTATTAGAAGTCCTTTTCTCTGAAGCTTTTGTGCTATATCCTCAAACAGATTGTCTGAGCCCACGAGTTATCTGTTTGAGGATATGTC
>JAEYPZ010000172.1:0-4565 GCA_023410275.1 Bacillota bacterium | reverse complement strand
ATTGATCTGGGCAAGTACGTCCTCACAGGGGACATCTTCATCTACCATACGGTCAATCGCCTGAACCTGACCGATGATCTTTTTTAAACGCCGATGCAGATTATCTGCATCCATACACTGTTTCATTTCACACCTCCGGATACCATAAGGGGTATCTGTATATTATGATAGATTCCATGGTCATTGTCAATATGGTACCATGTGATTCTATTTATCAATAAAGATTCTTAATCCGTTCCAGCAGATTTAAAAAATCCTTCTGGTATTCCACTGGCTCAATAATCCGCACGCAATCCCGGAATCCAAGCAACCAGCCAAATAAAGACTCCTGATCTGACCAGCCTATATTCATTAATAACCTGCCGTCTGCATTTTCGCTGAAGCTGTTAATGCCGAATTCCTCTATTAGCCTCCATTTCATGGATTGATCAAATTCTGCTGTTACCTCCACTCTATTGGTCCACTGAACTTTACAGGGATCCATATGGTAGAGAGGAATTTCCCTTTTTTCACAGTCCTCATTGGTGTATCGGATCTGATCCATCCGGTTTAACTTAAACATACGGAAATCATCTCTAAGCAGGCAATATCCCCAAACATACCAGGAAGACCATTCAAATATCAACAAACAGGGTTCTAATAACCTTGTGTTATCCCCACCAGGACCGTAATAATGAAACTCAATCTTCTTTTTTCTCTCGATTGCATCCTTAATCAGTTCGAATTTAGGCGGAAGGGATGACTGGTACCAGGAACTTAAATTGATGACCACCGGACCGCTGGCGCCTATATAATCATTACTGCCACAGGAAAGCTTATCCATCAAAAGCTGATACCGGTTGCTTCCAGATACACTGTCCAGACTCTTTAACCCGGAAAGAATTGCCTGTATCTCCCCAGAGGTAAATAATGTCTTATCTACCTTATAGCCCTCAGAGATAGAAATCCCACCATTTTTCCCCTGTTCCGTGACGATTGGTATTCCAGCCTTACATAAATTCTCCACATCACGGTTTATGGTTCTTCTGGATACTTCGAACTTCTCAGCAAGATAAGGTGCTGTCACCTTTTCTTTTTGCAGCAATATGGAAATGATTCCGATCAGCCTGTCAATTTTCACCACTAGGTCCCCCCCTTTTTTTGCTATTATATCATGAACTCACCTGACACAAAACAAAAAAGATCAGCCGCAACATGTTTTTCCATCTTGCGGCTGATCTGATTAATTAATATTTTGCTGAATCATGTATATAGGAAACTGGTGATATAGTCTCTTCTTTTTGTGCTGTATATTCCTGGAATTCCCTATCATTCTGCAGCTCAGCTGTCGCTGCAGCTTCATAAAACACAGGTTCCTCTCTTTGCTGAGTACATTCACCCTGAAGATTGAATCTTTCAACTTCCTGTTTTAATACCTGAGCCTGGGCATCTAACTCTTCACTGGAAGCGGAGCTTTCTTCCGCCGTAGCGGCATTGGTCTGTACTACGGAAGACACCTGATTAAGTCCCTGGTTAATCTGCTCGATTGCCTCTACCTGTTCATTGGAGGCTGCTGCAATCTCCTGAATGGTTCGTTCTACCTGTCCGGACTTCTCAGTAGCTGATTTTAAAATCCGGGTGGTTTCATAGGCAATCTTTACGCCTTCTGATACAGTCTCAACTGAGTGACCAATGAGTTCTGCCGTCTGCTTGGCAGCCTGTGCCGATTTACCCGCAAGATTGCGGACTTCATCTGCAACGACTGCAAATCCCTTACCTGCCTCTCCGGCTCTGGCTGATTCAACTGCCGCATTGAGGGCCAGTATGTTGGTCTGGAATGCAATGTCCTCGATTACCTTGGTAATACTTGAAATTTTCTCTGAAGACAGTCCAATTTCTTTCATGGAGTGATCCAGCTTTTCCATATAGGCGTTGCCTTCATCCATTCCGCTCACAGCCTGTCTTACGTATCCAGTTGCTTTCTGAACATTGTCCGCATTCTCCTGGGCACGGGTTGATACTCCGCTTACAGACGCACTTAATTCCTCAACTGTGGCCGCCTGCTCGGCTGCTCCTGATGCAAGAGCCTGAGAAGCATCGGAAATCTGCTTAGATCCGTCTGCTACTCTGTCGGAGGATTCCTTGATCTTTGTAAATACAGAATTTAAGTTGTATGTAATTCCGTTTAAAGAATCTTTAATCTGTACAAAATCGCCTTTGTAATCCTGGGTTACCAAAACGGTACAATCTCCCTTTTCCAATCCGCTTAATACTGTGGAAATCTCATTAATATAATTATTAAGTGTATTAACTGTTCCTGTAAATGACTGGGAGAGAGATTCAAGCTCATCTCCAGTTTTAATCTGAGGTACTTCGGAATGCAGATCTCCTTCATCAAGAGCTTTAATACGCTCTACCAGCTTTATAATTGGTTTAACGATCGGCCCTGCAATCCTGAATGCCATGTTTAAAGACGCCAGAATCATCAAAACCGCCAGTATAATTGTTATTACAAGTGACTGATAGAAACCATTCATCATCTCCGACTTTTCTGCTACTACTGCAATGGACCAGCCGTCAGAATTAGTAATTGGCGTATATCCCATTACCAGCGTTTTACCCCTTAAACGGGATGAGCGGATAGAGGTATTACCTGCAATCATATCCTTAATATTATAGGAAGTTGCCGCAAAGGTTTTGTCGGTTTTGCCCATCTCAATATAGTTTATTTCATTGGTAACGGTAGCTCTGTCCTTATGGGCAACTACCTTTCCTTCTTTATCTACGATAAATCCATAACCTGATTTTCCAATGGATACACCGTCAATCATTTTGCTGAAGACATCTGCATCCAGAGTTCCGGTTACAACTCCATTGTATTGTCCGTTATTTATCTTAGCTGCAATCACCAGAACCGTTTTGCCCAGCTCCTCGTTTTTCATGGTGGTTGAAATGTAGGTTTCTCCCTTCATCGCCCGGTTAAAAAACTCCATCTGGCTCACATCTGTCCCATTTGCTGCTTTCCCGTTCACATCCGCAGTTGTGACCTCCAGAAAACCGTAATCCTGCGCCAGCTTATCCATCGCATCTTTTCTTTGATCTGCATTCTTATTCTGATTTGTAATAGAGGTGTATTGTGCGATTGCCTCAATCTTTATCTTATAAATATCAATAGCATTTTGAACAGACTGACTATAAGCTTCTGCAGATTCCATCAGTCTCATATCAGTGCTTTTTTTTGCATCACGGTAGAAAAGATAACCATTACAAAGTCCAAAGAGGACGGAAATTGCAACGCACATGGCGATGATGCCAAATAGCAATCTTCCTTTTATGGACTTTTTCTTTCCTTCCGAATCATTACCCTCCTCTGTTTTTTTAATGATCCTCTGAAATGCCTTAATCCTTCCCGCCACAGCCATATCCTCCTACTCATCATTTGCATTCTGGAAATAAATTGTATTTTTTGTAAAATATTTACAGCATTTAAATAATTAATATTATATAACAATATGTAGATATTTGTCAATTGTGACAGAAAAAGGGAGAATGTTTATTTAATTTGTAACTGAAAATAAAAAATGTGTATTTTTCAACCTACCTGGCATAGGAATCTTCCATAATTTCATAATTATTTTTTATTAACGGTCCGCTCAAATCAGCATTCAGTTGATACATATCATTGAATTTTTCGATAGCAGCCTTTTTTTGTTCCATCAGAGAGTGGGCATAGACATTTAAGGTAATAGACACACTGGAATGTCCAAGAAGCTCGCTGATCGTCTTAATATCCACTCCCAGCTCCAGTGCCCTGGTGGCAAAGGTATGGCGGATGGCATGAAATTTACGGTCCTTCACGTGAGCATCCTTTAAAAGCCGTTTATACAGCTTCTGAAAACACCTGGGATCGAAAGGTGCGTTTGTCTCTGTAAATATATAATTATCCTGATTTCTGCTTTTATATGTAGTCAATACTGGCATATTAAGTAAAAACTGGGGAAGGGGAATCTTTCTCATGGATTTACGGCTTTTTGGTGCCCCCACAAACAGTGCGGTCTTGTGTTCCTCTTCTTCAAAATGGCGAATTCGGGATACGGTCCTGCTGATGGATAAAGTTCCTGTTTCCATATCTACATCCCCCCATTTTAATGCGCACAATTCTCCAAGACGGATACCGGTATAAAAACAAAGAAGAATTCCCATCGCTCTCCTGTCATTGTAATGAAAAGCAGCCTGTTCAATCTTACGCTGCTCTTTCATGGAGAAAACCTCAACTTCTTTATCATCCGTTTTTGGATATTTAATTAAATCCATAACCGCAAAGCAATCAGCGGAACCCTTTAATATCTCCTTGACTGCAATCTTAAAAATAGTAAGATTCTTCTTTTTAGATGAATCTGCCAGTTCCTCATTTTCATACATTTCCTTAACAAATCGTGCAACAGATCCTGTGGTAATGCGCTGATCTTTCTCTTTTTCAAAAAATGGAATCACATACTTATTTATGCAGCGGTAATAGCTTTCATAGGTTGAAGGCTTTACTCTTATAGAAACATCAATGAGCCATTCCTCAAAAAGTGCTGCCC
>JAEYPZ010000125.1:0-15489 GCA_023410275.1 Bacillota bacterium | reverse complement strand
GGCATGCACCGCGTCGACCACCTGCTTCCAGCCGGCCAGGGCGTCCTCGCCATAGAAGCGCGGCACGTTCGGATAGCCGTTGGCGGCCTTGTGGCCGACCGTTGTGCCTTCGCTGACGATCAGGCCGACGCCGGCGGCGGCGCGCCGGCGGTAGTACTCGACGACCTTGGCGTTGGGTACGCCGCCGGGGGAAAAGTTGCGGGTCATCGGTGCCATCACCACACGGGTGGGCAGTTCCAGGGCGCCGAGGCGGAACGGTTGGAACAGGGCTTCTACGGGGGCACTCATGGACGGACTCCTGAGGGGGAATGGGAGGTTCGGGCAGGTATCAGGCGCGGAGCAGCAGCTCCAAGCGCGACATGAAAGCATTCAGCGGAGCGAGGCCGGCGCCGACCTTGAAGCGCGCCAGGGCGCCCTGCCAGGCGAAGCCGATGAAGCCGGCCAGGCTCGCGCAGTCCTCGTCGGCGGCCAGTTCGCCGGCCTCGCGCGCCTGCTCCAGACAGTCCTGGAGGATTCGCGCGGAAGCCTGCAGGATCGACTCGACCTTGGCCGCGATCGGCGGCGACAGCTCGGCCATCTCGAAGCTCAGGCTGCCGATGAAGCAGTGGTATTCGGGCTTTTCCTGGCGGGCGAAGTGCTCCAGCAGCTCGCCGTAGTAGCGCAGCACCCGCTCGCGCGGGCTGAAGCGGCTATCGCCGAGGGCCTGGGCGTAGCGCGCCAGGCGCGGCGCGTAGACGTGCTCCAGGGCCTGCTGGGCGAAAGCTTCCTTGCTATCGAAGTAGTGATAGAAGGAGCCCTTGGGGATGCGCGCGGCCTGGACGATCTCCAGCACCCCGGTGCCGTGGTAGCCACGTCGGGTCATGACCTCGGAGCCCTTGGCCAGGATCAGTTCGCGCTTGTCGAGTCGGTTGCTAGTCATGGAACGAGAGAATATGACCGGTCGTCTCGTCCGCCCAGCATTATCAACGGCGGTGATCAGGCGTTACAGGCAGGGGCTTATCGCGTTGCGTCATGAAGCGGCGCAAGACAGGAAAGGAAGCGGCGGGACGCGAACGCGTCCCGCGGGAGATCAACCCAGGGCCTTCTCGATGGCTTGCACCAGGGCCGGGTCGTCCGGCGCCGTGCGCGGGCTGAAACGCGCCAGCACGCGACCGTCGGGACCGAGCAGGAATTTCTCGAAGTTCCAGGTGATGTCGCCGGGAAACTCCGCGCCCTCGCCCGCCAGCAGGCGATAGAGCGGATGCCGCGCGCTGCCGTTGACCTCGACCTTGGCGCTCATCGGGAAGCTGACGCCATAGTTCAGGCTGCAGAAGGACTGGATATCCGCCTCGCTGCCCGGTTCCTGCCCGGCGAACTGGTTGCAGGGCACGCCGAGCACCGCGAAACCGCGCTCGCGGTAGGTCTGGTAGAGATTCTCCAGGCCGGCGTACTGGGGTGTCAGGCCGCATTTGGAGGCGACATTGACCACCAGCAGCACCTTGCCCTTGAACGGGGAAAGCGGCAGGTCCTGTCCATCCAACCCCTGCAGGGTGAGATCGTGAAAGGCACTCATGACGTACTCCTTGCGCATTCAGCGACACAACGTGCCAAGCCCCGCACCGGGCAAGAACCCTGGCTGCGGCGCATCCCCAGGGACGGGGTAAAGAGCCCAGGCATGGCGCATGACGCGAAAGGCGCCCACAGGCGCCTTTCGCTATACCAGCTTAGCAGTTCCGCCGGCGGACGGCCCAGGCCATCAATCGGCGAATGAACGCCGATCAGTGGTGGTGACCGCCTTCGCCATGGATGTGGCCGTGGGCGATTTCCTCGGCGTTGGCCTCGCGCACGTCGACTACCTTGACCTTGAAGTTCAGGCGCTGGCCGGCCAGCGGATGGTTGCCGTCGACGGTCACGTCGTCGCCGTCGATGTCGCGGATGGTGACGATCTGCATGCCGCCGTCCGGAGCCGAGGCGTGGAACTGCATGCCGACTTCCAGTTCGTCGACGCCTTCGAACATCTCGCGGGTCAGGGTCGCGACCAGTTCGGCGCTGTATTCGCCATAGGCGTCTTCCGGCTCGATGGCGACGCTCAGTTCGTCACCGACGTTCTTGCCTTCCAGGGCCTTCTCCAGGCCGACGATGATGTTGCCGGCACCGTGCAGGTAGACCAGCGGCGCGCCACCAGCGGAACTGTCGATGACATCCCCGGCGTCGTTGGTCAGGGTATAGTCGATGGAAACCGCCTTGTTGGCCGCGATCTGCATGGTTCGAAACCTTTTCGATAAAGAAGATGAATGCGTAAGTGTACGCATCAATAGCCCCGAAAGCGACCGCGCCCCTGATGAACGGGGCGCGCGAGCGCCGTCGCGGGTGATTGATTTTCATCAGGACGAGGAAGGCCATTGGGTGGCAGTCTTGTCCTGTGGCCATACTCAACACCTGCGCCACCAACCGCCCTGGCAATCGCGCGCCTGGGTCCTTGACGAAAACGAGCGGCACAGACAGCTCGGCCGCGAATTTCGCTGCGGCTGGTGTGCCCGGGAAGAAGAAGAGCAGACCAAGGAGCAGTGATGCCCTCACGCAACATACTGGTGATCAACTGCGGCAGTTCGTCGATCAAGTTCGCCCTGGTCAACGAGGCCCACTCCCTGTTTCCCCTGCACGGCCTCGCCGAGCGCCTGGGCAGCCGCGATGCGGTGCTGCGCTGGAAGCGCGGCGGCGACAGCGACAGCCTGATGATTCCCAACGCCGACCACCGCGCCGCCCTCGCCCAGTTGCTGCCGATGGTGCAGAACGCCGCGGGCGGCAAGCTCCACGGCATCGGCCACCGGGTGGTGCATGGCGGCGAGCTGTTCACCCATGCCACGCGCATCGACGACCGGGTGGTCGAGGCGATCCGGGCCACCGCGCCGCTGGCGCCGCTGCACAACCCGGCCAACCTGCAAGGCATCGAGGCAGCGATGACGCTGTTTCCCAAGCTGCCCCACGTCGCCGTGTTCGACACCGCCTTCCACCAGAGCCTGCCGGAGCACGCCTACCGCTACGCCCTGCCGGAAGCCCTCTACCGCGAGCATGGCGTACGCCGCTACGGCTTCCACGGCACCAGCCACCGCTACGTCAGCCACCGCGCCGCGGAAATGGCCGGGTTGGCGGTCGGCGACAGCAGTTGGCTCAGCGCCCACCTCGGCAACGGCAGTTCGACCTGCGCCGTCGTCAACGGCCAGAGCCTCGACACCAGCATGGGCCTGACCCCGCTGGAAGGCCTGGTAATGGGCACCCGCAGCGGCGACGTCGACCCCAACCTGCACAGCCACCTGGCGCGGACCCTGGGCTGGAGCCTGGAGCGCATCGACTCGATGCTGAACAACGAAAGTGGCCTGCTCGGCCTCTCCGACCTGTCCAACGACATGCGCACCCTGGAGCAGGAGCGCGAGCAGGGCCACCCCGGCGCGGCCCTGGCGATCGAGGTGTTCTGCTACCGCCTGGCCAAGTCCCTGGCGGCGATGAGCTGCGCCCTGCCGCAACTGGACGGGGTGATCTTCACCGGTGGCATCGGCGAGAACTCGCCGCTGGTGCGCGCCAAGACCGCCGCCCACCTGCGGCTGTTCGACCTGCGCCTCGACCAGGAGGCCAACGCCCGCTGCGTGCGCGGCGTCGCCGGGCCGATCCAGGCCGCGGGGCATCCGCGGGTACTGGTGATCCCGACCAACGAAGAGCGGCAGATCGCCCTCGACACGCTGGCCCTGCTCGACTGAACTGGATCGACGCCCCCGCCCAACCAGGCGGCGTGGCCAAACGCACGGCTTAAGGAGCCCAGATGCATACCTTCTTCATCGCCCCGACCGGTTTCGGCGTCGGCCTCACCTCGATCAGCCTCGGCCTGCTTCGCGCCCTGGAACGCGCCGGGCTCAAGGTTGGCTTCTTCAAACCCATCGCCCAACTGCATCCCGGCGACCTCGGCCCGGAGCGCTCCAGCGAACTGGTGGCGCGCACCCACGGCCTGGATACGCCGAAGCCGCTGCCGCTGGCCCAGGTCGAGCGCATGCTCGGCGACGGCCAACTGGACGAACTGCTCGAAGAGATCATCAGCCTCTACCAGCGCGCCGCCGCCGACAAGGACGTGGTGATCGTCGAAGGCATGGTACCGACCCGTCACGCCAGCTACGCCGCGCGGGTCAACTTCCACCTGGCAAAGAGTCTCGACGCCGAGGTGATCCTGGTCTCCGCGCCGGAAAACGAGACGCTCACCGAACTGACCGACCGTATCGAGATCCAGGCCCAGCTGTTCGGCGGCCCGCGCGATCCGAAGGTGCTCGGGGTGATCCTCAACAAGGTCCGCGGCGAGGCCGACGCGGCCAACGCCGAGGACGGCGTGGCGGACTTCGCCCGGCGCCTCACCGAACACTCGCCGCTGCTGCGCGACGACTTCCGCCTGATCGGCTGCATTCCCTGGCAGGACGAACTCAACGCCGCGCGCACCCGCGACATCGCCGACCTGCTCAGCGCACGGGTGATCAACGCCGGCGACTACGAGCAGCGCCGGGTGCAGAAGATCGTGCTATGCGCCCGCGCCGTGCCCAACACCGTGCAACTGCTCAAGCCCGGCGTGCTGGTGGTGACCCCCGGCGACCGCGACGACATCATCCTCGCCGCCAGCCTGGCCGCGATGAACGGCGTACCCTTGGCCGGCCTGCTGCTGTGCAGCGACTTCCCGCCCGACCCGCGGATCATGGAACTCTGCCGCGGCGCCCTGCAGGGCGGCCTGCCGGTGCTGTCGGTGGCCACCGGCTCCTACGACACCGCGACCAACCTGAACCGGATGAACAAGGAAATCCCGGTGGACGACCGCGAGCGCGCCGAGCGGGTCACCGAGTTCGTCGCCGGGCACATCGATTTCGAATGGCTCAAGCAGCGCTGCGGCACGCCGCGCGAGCTGCGCCTGTCACCGCCGGCGTTCCGCTACCAGGTGGTGCAACGCGCGCAGAAGGCCGGCAAGCGCATCGTCCTGCCCGAGGGCAGCGAGCCGCGCACCGTACAGGCGGCGGCGATCTGCCAGGCGCGCGGCATCGCCCGCTGCGTGCTGCTGGCCAAGCCGGAGGAGGTCCAGGCAGTGGCCCAGGCCCAGGGCATCGTGCTACCGGAAGGCCTGGAGATCATCGACCCTGATCTGGTGCGGCAGCGCTACGTCGAACCGATGGTCGAGCTGCGCAAGGGCAAGGGGCTGAACGCGCCGATGGCGGAGCAGCAACTGGAGGACAGCGTGGTCCTGGCGACCATGATGCTTGCCCTGGACGAGGTCGACGGCCTGGTCTCCGGCGCCATCCACACCACCGCCAGCACCATCCGCCCGGCGCTGCAACTGATCAAGACCGCGCCCGGCTACAACCTGGTGTCGTCAGTGTTTTTCATGTTGTTACCGGACCAGGTGCTGGTCTACGGCGATTGCGCGGTGAATCCCGATCCTTCGGCCAGTGACCTGGCCGAGATCGCCGTGCAGAGTGCCGCGTCGGCGCAGGCTTTCGGCATCCCGGCACGGGTCGCGATGATCAGCTACTCCACCGGCGACTCCGGTTCCGGGGTGGATGTCGACAAGGTTCGCGAGGCCACCCGCCTGGCGCGCGAGCAGCGCCCCGACCTGTTGATCGACGGACCCTTGCAGTATGATGCCGCCGCCATCGCCAGCGTCGGCCGCCAGAAGGCGCCGAACAGCCCGGTGGCCGGGCAGGCCACGGTGTTCATCTTCCCCGACCTGAACACCGGCAACACCACCTACAAGGCGGTGCAGCGCAGCGCCGATTGCGTCAGCGTCGGGCCGATGCTGCAAGGCCTGCGCAAACCGGTGAACGACCTGTCGCGCGGCGCGCTGGTGGAAGACATCGTCTACACCATCGCCCTCACCGCCATCCAGGCGGACGCCCAGGCCCCGGCCTGAAGGAACGCCGCCCAGTGGGCGGCACTGGCTTCGGCCAGGCACGAGGATGTGCCATGTGAACGGCGGGACCACGCCCCGCTCCACGCGCCCGGCCCTGGCCGGGCGCCTACGTACAAGGACTCCTTGATGCTGTCGTTTCTCCCCCATTTCCTGCGCGGCTCCCTGGCCGGCCTGCTGCTGGTGTCCAGCACCCTGTGCTGGGCCTGCCTGCTGTTCGGCATGACCCTGGTCAAGCTGCTCCTGCCGTTCGCCGCCGCCCAGCGCCTGTGCAGCAAGATCATGAGCCTGATCGCCGAAGGCTGGATCGCCTGCAACAAGGGCTGGATGAACCTGGTCCAGCGCACCCGCTGGAACGTCCAGGGCCTGGAGGGCCTGGAGTACCAACACTCCTACCTGGTCACCAGCAACCACCAGAGCTGGGTCGACATCCTCGTCCTGCAATACCAGTTGAACCGACGCATCCCGCTGCTGCGCTTCTTCCTCAAGCAGGAACTGATCTGGGTCCCGATCATCGGCCTGTGCTGGTGGGCCCTCGATTTCCCCTTCATGAAGCGCTACAGCAAGGCCTACCTGGCCAGGAACCCGGAGAAGAAAGGCCAGGACCTGGCGACCACGCGCAAGGCCTGCGCCAAGTTCAGCCGCATCCCGGTAGCGGTGTTCAACTTCCTCGAAGGCACCCGTTTCACCCGCGCCAAGCACGACGAGCAGCAGTCGCCGTTCCGCCACCTGCTCAAGCCCAAGGCCGGCGGTATCGCCTTCGTCCTCGACGCCATGGGCGAGCAATTGAAGACCCTGGTCAACGTGACCATCCACTACCCGGACGGCAGCCCGACCTTCTGGTGCCTGCTTTCCGGACGCCTGAAGGACGTCGTGGTGCGCTTCGAGGAACTGGAGATTCCGCGCCAGTTCGTCGGCAAGAGCTACGACCAGGACGCCGGCTACCGCGCGGAATTCCAGCAATGGGTCAACCAGCTGTGGGAGCGCAAGGACCAGTTGCTCGACAGCCTGCACCGCGAGTTTCCCGGTAACGCCAAGGCGTAGGACGAAGAGCGCCGACCAGCGCCCATGAAAAAGCCCGCCGAATGGCGGGCTTTTTCGTCCAGGCCGCGATCAGTACTGCGGCTGGGTCTGCGTCGGGCCCTGGGCGCCCGGAACCGGTCGCAGGTTGACCTCGACGCGCCGGTTCTGCGCGCGACCGTCGGCAGTGGAGTTGCTCGCGATCGGCTGGTCCGGGCCCATGCCCCGGGTGCTCAGGCGGGTGCCGTCGACGCCCTGGGCGGTCAGGTAGCCGGCCACGCTCTGCGCACGACGCTGGGACAGGTCCATGTTGTGCTGGCGGCTGCCGGTGCTGTCGGTGTAGCCGACGATCTCGATGGTGTTCTGGTTGTACTGCTTGAACGAGTTCGCCAGGTTGTTCAGCGGCGCGTAGAAGCTCGGGGCGATGTTCGCCGAATCGGTGGCGAAGGTGATGTTGCCCGGCATGATCAGCTTGATGTCGTCACCTTGGCGCTGCACTTCCACGCCGGTGCCTTCCATCTGCCGACGCAGCTCGGCTTCCTGCTTGTCGGCGTAGTAGCCATAACCCGCGGCGGCCGCGCCGGCAACGGCAGCGCCGATCAGCGCGCCCTTGCCACGGTTGTTGTGGTCGATCGCAGCGCCGGCGACGGCGCCGGCCAGCGCACCCAGTCCGCCGTACTTGGCCGTCTTGCTCATGCCACCCTGGCTTTGGCTTTGCGTGTCGTAGGGGTTGTTGTTGGCACAACCGGCGAGCAGCGCCAGTGCGGTGACGGCTGCGGCCAGAGGCAGGCAACGGGAGGTGAACATGGGAAAACTACTCCTCGAGGTACTGAAACGCCCCTGCGTGAGGGGCGGCCGATATCTTAGAGCATAGCCAAGTGGCAAAATTCCCGATGCTCGGAAAAATCCTTTTCAGCCCCTGACGAAGGGGTTCTCGCGCATCTCTTCGCCCAGCGTGGTATCCGGGCCATGGCCGGCGACCACCGTGGCGTCCTCGTCGAGGCTGTACAGGCGCTGCCGGATCGAACGCTGGATCGCCGCCGAGTCGCCGCCCCACAGGTCGGTGCGGCCGATGCCACGGCGGAACAGGGTGTCGCCGGCGATCAGCAGCTTCGCCCGGGGGAACCAGAAACTCATCGAGCCCGGCGTATGCCCCGGCGTGTGCAGTGCCACTCCGCAACCGCAGGCCAGTTCCTCGTCGTCGGCCAGCCAGCGGTCCGGGGCCGGCACCGGCGTGTAGGGCACGCCGAACAGTTGGCACTGCATCTCCAGGTTGTCCCAGAGGAACTGGTCGTCCTTGTGCAGGTGCAGGCTGGCGCCGGTGCGCTTCTTCATCTCGCCGGAGGCGAGGAAGTGATCCAGGTGCGCGTGGGTATGGATGATGCTGACCACCTGCAGGCCGAGGCGGTCGAGGCGCTGCAGGATCAGTTCGTGGTCGCCGCCCGGATCGACGACGATGGCCTTCCTGGTCAGCGGATCGCCAATGATGGTGCAGTTGCACTGCAAAGGCCCGACGGCGAATTTTTCTCGTATTAACGCGGGTTTTGCGGCTTCCATGGGTGTTCCTGTAGGATTGATGGCACAATTTTGGCACAGTGCGATTGACGATGGCTACGATCAGGAAGAAAGGCCCATACCAGTGGCATGCTCAAATCAGGCGCAAAGGGTGGCCCCAACAGACCCGCACATTCAATACCCAGGCGGAGGCTAAAACCTGGGCAACAATGATTGAGCACGAAATGGACGCTGGCGTGTTCGTCAACCGCAATGAGGCCGAAGCGACCTCTTTCTCCAACGCACTGGAGCTGTACGCCAGGGAAGTAACCAGCAAAAAACGCGGCAGGGCCTCCGAGCTTTCACGAATTCAGACCATGCAACGCCATCCTCTCGCGCTGCGCTCACTTGCTAGCATTCGCGGCTCCGACATGGCCAATTACCGCGATACTCGCCTCAATGACGGTCTGGCTCCCGCTACTGTGCGGCGGGAATTGGCCCTGATTTCTCACGTCTTTACCATCGCTCGCAAAGAGTGGCGGATGGAGTCGCTGACTAACCCAGTAGAGCTCATCCGCCAACCAAGCGTCGACGACGCTCGCGAACGACGAATCCTCAGTGCCGACGTATGGAGACGTGAAGACGGGAGGCTCACGCGCGAGCATCTGGACGAGCTAGAAATGATCTACCGCTACTCTCGCTCGACCGAACTGCCAAAAATTGTTGCCTTCGCCGTGGAGACAGCAATGCGTCGCAGTGAGATAACCGGCCTACTGCGCGCAAATGTAAATCTGGAAAAGCGGGTTGCCCTGTTGCCCATGACCAAAAACGGCTCCTCCCGTGGCGTTCCCCTCTCCAGCAAAGCCGTAGCAATACTGGAAAGCCTTCCTGTGCGTGGCGACGGGCGCTTCTTCAGAAGCAGACCTGACACGATAACCAAAGCCTTTGCAGATGCGGTTGCCAACGCTCGCAAAATCTACAATGAAAGCTTGACTCTAAGCTTGAAGGAAAAGAGCCTGCCTCTCGAAAAAATCGAACGTGATATAGATGCAGCACCTTTTTTGCTGGACCTACGATTCCACGATCTACGCCACGAAGCGACCTCACGCTTGGCCGAGATCTTTCCACTGCATGAATTGACCAAAATCACTGGGCATCAGGACACACGAATGCTGATGCGATATTACCATCCGAAAGCAGAAGACTTGGCAAAGAAGCTTGCATAGTCCGACCAGCCACTTTAAAGCCAAGAGAAGCGACTAGACAATATGTATGCCGTCAGCCCACTGAGATACCCAGGTGCAAAATGGAGGCTTGAGAAATTCATCCACTCCATTCTACTCAGAAACAAATTAGAGGATTGCCATTACGCCGAACCCTTTGCGGGCGGAGCCAGCCTCGCAATATCCTTACTACTAAGGAACTTTGTCAGTGACATACATCTAAATGATCTCGATAGATCAATTTTTTCTTTCTGGCGATGCGTATTAATCCATACTGAAGAGCTCATCGAAAAAATTGAATGCACACCAGTAACCATTGACTCATGGCTACAACAAAAAGAAATACAGAACAGCAAGAATATTGCAACAGAAATAGAGCTAGGCTTCTCGACGTTCTTCCTAAACCGAACCAATAGAAGCGGAATACTAACCGCCGGAGTTATTGGCGGAAAAAATCAGAATGGAAAGTGGAAGATTGACGCAAGATATAACAAGAAAAACCTTATCGAAAGAATAAAAAACATCTCAAGAGAAAGCAGTCGAATTCATCTATACCAAAAAGATGCCATAGACTTCATTCTAACAGATGGAAACCAACTCCCAAGCAAAAGCTTTATTTATCTAGACCCCCCATACTATGTAAAAGGCCAAGACCTCTATTTAAACGCTTACCAACACAGCGACCACCTCGAACTAGCGAGCGCAGTTCTAAAAGAATTAAACAGGCCCTGGATGGTCTCATATGACAACGTAAGTGAAATCAGAGCCTTATTCGCAGAAGCGAAAATTACCGAAGAGCCTTACCAGCTACCTTATAGCGCAAGCCTAGAAAGAAAAGGAAAAGAAATTTTCTTTCTATCGCCTAAGCTTATGACCGAAAAAGAGCTCATCCATACGAGCACTAGGAACAAACGAGTCCTCGACCAAGAGCGAAAAGCAGCCCTAACATAGCCAAATTGATCAAAAAACGATCAAATCAACTCCAGATGCTAGCTAGAGCTCTAGGGAACGAGGCGGACACATGATAGTCTCATAGGGTGCCCAAAGGCATGGCTGGTTTGCTATAGGTGCAGCACCGGGCTCGCCAGCACAGCTAAGGAGCAGAAGCCCTTGGAAGATAATGCATATATAGGAGGCCAAAAATGAATCGCTTCCAGGCCAAAGAAGAATTTAATTCTGATTGCCGTTTTTGTGGCTACATGTCACAAAGAAAAAACGACCCCATCAATACCCCCTGGATGTCGAGTAACAAATACTCTGCTTTTGTCTCAGTTGGGGCACTTGTTGAGGGTTGGTCTCTAATAGTACCTAAGAAACATGTTATAAACCTCTCCTCTGAATTCAAGAATTCCGAATTCTGGGGATTCGCCGCAGAGGCTATATCTGCTGTCCAAGAAAACTACGGCAGTGTCTCCATATTTGAGCATGGTGCATTCAGAGCCGATTCACGGACCAGTTGCGGTACTGCCCACGCCCATCTCCATATTGTCCCGCTATATTTTTCACTTATTGAGGCAGCAAAAGAATTCAATCCAGAAATGGAATGGGAAGAATGTCGCGCCGACGAGATAGCAGAGAAAAGCCGAGGCCAAGAATATCTCTTTGTATCTGAAGATCGTCAAAGAGACTTTCCTATTGGACAGATTTGCCGACTCAACGAAGAAACATCTCAATTCTTCAGAAAAGTCATCGCCAAAAAAATTGGCAAACCAAATGAGTTTGACTACAAAGTATTCAAAATGACTGAAGTAGCCAACTCAAGCATAAAAAAACTGACAGACTACTGCTGGAAAAAAACAAATAGCTCTCGAACAGCCTAACTGAATGAGAACTAGCACATGACCATAGCAGAAAATCCAGCAGAAGAATCAGCAGCAGACGCAAGCAATACACCTTCCTCGCCATCTGCCGATCACATAAATGACGATCACAGGAAGTTAGGCAGTTGGCAAAGTCGCTGGTGCAAAGAAGCCAGAGATGAAATCAGGGTAGACGCTTGGTACGTAGGAGCAGTCTTTGTTTCAACGCTCATACTCCTAGTACTAACTTGGAGGGGTACTACTTTTCAAATTCTATCGTACGACTGCACTACATGTAGCCAAAAAACATTCAACCAATATGCTTTCTTCTTCCTTGGAGGCGTACTTGGCGGGACCATGTTTGGCATTAAGTACCTTTACAAGGTTGTCGCAAGAGGCTACTGGAATATTGACCGCCGCCTTTGGAGACTATTCTCCCCATTTCTATCTGGCGGATCAGCACTTGCTATTGGAGGACTTTTGGACTCCGGAATGCTTGGCCTAAGCATCAATTCGTCCTCAAACCCATTCTATTTCTCCCTAGGTTTTATATCAGGATATTTTGCGGATAGCGCACTTGCCAAAATGCAAGAAATCGCAGATACCGTTTTTGGCTCGACTAATGGCCGCGCTCAAAATCCACCCAAAAAGTAAAACCATCTCTAATGGGCACAGGAATGGCCACGAAAACAAAACAGCCCCTACAGCCTCAAAACCGAATTATTCTGGTTGAAAACACCTCTGTAATACAGCTACTTCCAGCAGAGATCACAGCGAAAAGAGTAGGCTTAAAGGCTTATGGACTGTCTTCCATTCCATCCGATTGGACGCTGCCATTCTTTGTCATTAGTGCAGGAAATCTACCCTCTCAAGAGGCAATATTAACCGCCCTGTCTCAGGCAAAAATAAAGCCCTCATCAAAAGTCATAGTCCGATCCAGTGGCATTGCAGAGTCAATAGACTCCCGTGGATCTTTAGACTCCTTTGAGAGTACCTGCCAAGATATCATCTCTACCATTGTAAAATTAAAACAAAATATTCTAGAAACACAAAAAATCATTAACACTGATGAAGTCCACTGGATTATTCAGACTCTATCGACGGTACAAATAAAAGGCCACCTTTCTAACGAAAGGCGACTAAGCGAGGCTCTGAGAGATTGGATCTCAGAAACTGAAGCTACTAGTAATGCATCGCCAGAAACACACAAGATACCTATTCGAAAATGGCGCGACGCAAGAACTACCGAGATAACTAAACTAGAATGTCGCTACAAAGCCAACCACCTAAATAGCCTTGAAAAGGTAGCTCGCTGGGCCCACAACAGAAAGATACGGGTCCACTTTGAGTGGGTTTGGGACGGCAGGACTATTTATATAGTCCAAGCCGATGAATGCAACGACAAAAGCAATGGCGTAGACCCTACAAAGCTAACAGCCGCCTTATCTGCAGAAACCCTCAGCTTTTCGCCAACCATTTTCAGAATTGCAAATAGCACAGATTACGATATCTACACAAAGCTCTCAAATGCAAAGCTCTATCGAGAACTTGGATATACTGCAATCACCTTCTTCGTCCTAGACTGTGAACGAGAGCTAAATCTCATACTCACCGAGGGTAAATGCAGCCCTGGTCTCATAAGCGATCTGCAAGAATTGACACAACGCCCCCTAGTTATCAGAACTGATGGGAAGTCAATTCCAGATGAACAGCGACAGATGCTGCCACGCAGCAATGAACTTAGAACACCTGAGTTGGCAGTTGCTTGGCTTACAGGATCTTTCAAAGAAAAAATCATTGAGCTAGGGCTAGAGCGTAGCAAATTATGCCTTGTTGCCCACCATTTTATACCTGCATCAGCATCCGCCTGGAGTCAAGCTCACCCTGACAAGAGAAGAGTCCGAATAGAGTCGTTATGGGGGCTGCCTGAAGGGCTTTACTGGTATGCGCATGATGTATTTGATGTTGACACAAACTTCACATCAACCAAGGGAATAACTAGAAAACCCGAGAACTTTTCTATTAGAGAACGCTTAAGATACAAAGGTCGATTTGTCGCACCAAACGAAGAAGGTAAATGGGTAGTCCACAATACCGCCGCAAGTCATGATTGGAAGAGAAGCATCACTCGTCAAGAGTGGATTGAAGAAATTGCGTGGACATCAAGAAGAATTGCAGAAAGCTTAAATAAGCCTGTAGTAATCATGTGGTTTGTTGACATTCCCAAGACCACTCTTAAGCATGCAGTCTTACCTTGGTATCACGAAGACTGGAAGCATGAAGGCCCACTCCCCAAAGCGGCTCCAAGGAAAAAGCTCTCACTATCCGAGGAGTTCACCCTTCGCACAAAAGCAGATTGGCTGAACTTAAAAACTCTTTGCGAAGAGGGGCGGGTCATTGCCAGAGTTCTTATCGAGCCCTCCGAGCCCGAGCTAGTCAGAGATCAGCAGTTCGCAAAGGATCTGGCTGCGCTAGCGCACAAATATGGGTTTGTTATTGAGCTATCGGGTGGACTTCTATCCCATGCCTACTACATGCTCACAAGCTCAGGCTGCCAAGTTGAGTGCGCCGATCTATATGCAACAGAAGAAGGAGAGCTCGAGTTCCACAAACTTGTCAGGGATAAAATACCTGACAACATTCACTCGCGCGGAGAAAATGTAAAGCTCCTAAAACTAGAGGGAGAGGCGTTAATTACAGCACTAAAGCGAAAGATAGTCGAGGAGTCCCTTGAGGTATTAGACGCCGAAACCAGCCAAAATATAATCGAAGAAATCGCAGATTTAAGAGAGACAGTAAACGCACTTACTAAAGCCCTGAGCATCACCGAAAAAGATATCGAAGATGCCCGCAAGTACAAAAAAGAGAAACGCGGCGCATTTGAAAGTGCCTTAATGCTTGAAAAAACCTCACTCGCGTCATCACTAAGCCTCAGTCAAAACACCGAGGATGACCCTTTCTCTCTCGGTCATCCTCACATAGAAAGAACAATATCTAAAGCTGAGCAGCTACCCCATTACCTACACGATATCCACTCTGACAAACGGCACGATGCCAAGGGGACTTTTGAACGGCAATTTACCCTATCCCTACCTGCTCACGGTGAAAATTTCTCCCCACCACGAGTAAACTTTACACTTGAATCATCATCAGGCAGCACGCACGAATACATTTTAAACCTGGAGATGGACAGGCGTGGCTCTGATATACGCTGCAAAATAAGGATAATTAACGCACCCACTCAAATGACTTTGGATCTATAAACCCTCTTGTATCTATATTTCACTAATTAAATATAAGGCCACCCTTAAAAACACTTACCCATATCTGATACACCCCCCAGATCTGAGAAGCTCGGACTCTGGCATAGATAGGAAAGCGTGAGTGATGGCTGGGTAGTCTAATAATGGGAAATTGCAAGAAATAGAAGACCAAGGAAACCTCTTTGCCCCGGCGCATCGACTAGCTAGAAGCCAAGTCCCTTTGGAAATAGCTGCGACTATCCGTCAACCGCCGTTTGGCTTCAAAAGCTGACAATTTCTTTCCGCTGAGCGCCGGTGCTCAGCTCGGCGCCTAAGCTCAGCACGCATCAACATTGATGCGTTATGCATGTCAACTTTCAGCAACTCCAGCTCTTCAGCCGTCAAAAGTCTAGGATGATTTTTTTGCGGTAGGTCCATATCGGCAGCTCCAAGAACAGTTCGGCAGAGTATCGTGGTCGGGGTGATTTGTTCTAACACAACGCTCGCATCCTTTCTTAGACTTCGCTATAGCAAGGCTTCGCACCAAATCCAAAACCATCGTAAGCACTATCTCTTTTTTCGATATAACTCGAAGCCTTGTCCTCAGGATAATCATTCTTGGGGCTCACCTCTCTGGCTCATCTCCGGCTGCTAGGAATTTTAGCGGCTAAAAAATGATTTCGGCCATTAGAGTTCCAGATTGGTCCGACTTCGGCGGCAGCCGCTTACCCCTTCAGGGCACAGCACCCGTGGAGCGCGAAGCGCGAATAAGGGTCAGTGAAGTAGGCCCACCCGCTAGCGGG
>JAEYPZ010000170.1:0-6500 GCA_023410275.1 Bacillota bacterium | reverse complement strand
AAGGAAAGTAAGATGGGACAGGCAGTAATGGGGTATGCCTCGGGGAACTGGCATTATGCAAATACACCCCAGGAGCAAGCCATGCAGCAAACTTTTCTCTCTCGTCTTAATAAGACCGAGGATCGATATTACAGACAATATGTGAATGGAGATATACAGGAAGTATCAAGTCATAAAAACATAGATTATACCGTATAGTATCAGACTAAGAACAGGGACTTGCTCATGAACAAATCCCGTTTTTCAGTAATCCTGCGTTTAAAAATGCATTTTACGCATTGACACCTGGGCGCCAAAGAGGCTATATTTTTTATTTTAATGGAGCCAAGAAGTCTGAAACACGAATATCACGGATTGAAAAATATATGGATAAAATCCTCCACGGGTTGGGGATTGATGATTAACAGTATAACATAGAAAAGCGGAATCGGGCTTAGTCACCTGACTCTGCTTTTCTATAGTCGTATTATACAATCTGATGATTTTTAAATATATGATAGGACAAAGATGTCAGTATTACACTAAGTGTAAGTGCAAACAGAGGCAGGAATATATATGGGTGAATCACAAAACCCCCGAATTCGTATTGAATTATAGCTGTAACAGATGAAAGAGAAGTCATTTGTGTAGGGAAAAGCTGATACAGGTTATGGAAAAGTATATTCTGTTCCGAAACACTGCCAAGCATGGGTGCTATCAGCAATACACTCATTAAAACAATAACTCCAAATGGTGTCTTAAGATTTGCGGAAAGCAGCATAGTAATTGCACCTGTCATCAGGAACGCAAACAAGCTGACAACCATTAGCATTAATGAGGTCTGAGCCATGGAAAACGGATATGGGGAAAGACTATTAAATAATTGCAGAGGAGCATTACCGCCGTCCGCTCCAAAGATAGCCAATGACAGGAAAAAGGCCAGTGTAAGCTGAATCAGACCTAAGATTAAAGTCATTGAAAAGCCGGTAAATATTTTTGCTGCTATCAACTTGTTTTTTCCATACCTGGAGGATAGAATAAGCTGATCCGTGCCAGAGGTGTATTCTCTCGAATACAGTGGGGCCAAACAGACTGCTATTACAAATTCACAGAACAATCCCAGCGTATTGATCAATATAAAATAACGGGTATAGCCGTCTGTATAAGAAAACGAAAATGGTGTTTTTATTTGCGCATCCATTGCCATTACCTGTTCTTTTGCTTTATCGCTCATGCGTATTTGCAGAATATGCTGCGCTAGTTTTTCATGTCGGATGTTATAGTAGCCTTCCGCCTCCGTTTTGGTCAGCATTTGAAAATCCTCCATATTAAAGCGCTTAGAGGCTGTATTGAAAACGCTGCGGATGACTTCGTAGATATCACTGTAAGGTCTTGCGATGGTCTGGTATTCCTGCGTGGACTGATAAACATCTGAGGGTGGAATCTGTGCATAGGCACGAACTGTTTCCATAATCAATCCGGAATCTAGCGGACGCTCCGAAAGTGACCGGGCATAGGCTCTATCCTTAACCATCGCAGCATAATTAGATTCGTAGGGCGTGCCATCCACATAATAATCTCCGCAGAGCGTGACAGATACGTTAAATACAGTCAGAATAACAGATAGAATCAGAGTGAATTGTATGCTTCTCTTGCATAATATCTTTTTATATTCGAAGCCAACTAAATTCCAAAATCCCCTCATTGTTCACTCCCCTCACTGAAATAATATAAATATAAATCCTCTAACGTGGCCTGTGCGATGAATGCTTCTGCACATGGTTTTTCCTCTGATATCAAACGTAAAAACACCATCCCGGCGCTTTCCTGGCGTAGATTAATCACTGGGTACTTTTGGCAGATGTCAACAGCATCGGATTGGGATAACGTACATTCCCAAACCTTACCATCAATGGCACTTATTATTTCATTCCGTGTCCCCTGATGAATAAGCGATCCGTCTTTCATAACAAGAATGGTACCTGCGATGTGCTCAATATCAGAAACAATGTGGGTGGAAAACAGAACAATGCGGTCTTCCCCAAGGCAGGAAATCATATTGCGAAAGTGTATCCGCTCTTTGGGATCGAGACCGGCAGTGGGCTCATCTAAAATTAATATCTGAGGATTGTTCAACATGGATTGAGCAATACCCAATCGCTGTTTCATACCACCGGAAAAAGTTTTAATCCGTTTCCTGGCATCTTTTTCAAGGGATACCTGTTTCAAAAGTTCCCATGCTTTTTCTTTTGCCTGTGGTTTTGGCACGCCCTTTAAGGCTGCAATGTACAACAAAAAGTCCAGTGCTGAAAATTCTGGATAGTATCCAAATTCCTGTGGTAAGTATCCCAGCGCATCGCGATAATCTTCATGACTGACATCAATTTTATTAAAACTAATTTTACCGGAAGTTGGGGCTAATACGCCGCATATCATACGTATCAAAGTCGTTTTTCCTGCTCCGTTTGCGCCAAGAAGGCCGTATACACCTTTTTGAAAAGTTATCGAAATACGGTCACAGGCTGTTTTGTTTCCATATTGTTTTGTTACTCGATCAAGCTCAAGTTCCATTGTTTTTCCTCCAGTTTTTTGAAGAATTTATGCATTTGAAATCCAATCACAACCAGGCAGATGGCAAAAAGTGTCAGCCAGCTGTTTAAATACACATCAGTATAAAGTACTGTTACTAAACTTTCACAGAGAATACTGGCTACGCTGACAAAACCTGCTGCAGCTGCGCAGGCATAAATACCATCTGAACCATCAATCCGATTAAGCAGCCAAAGGCAAGCGGCACACACAAAAAGATATGGCATTATAGTATATAGAATGGTTTGCAGCAGACTGTATCCTGATATCTGGTTAATGAATATCAGCAGAAGGATTAAAACAATAAAATTGACTGCTCCAAGAATACTGATTCTTGCCATAACAATCTGAAGCAGGCTGAACCGGCAGCTTGCCTCCAGTTCTGCCATCCTGAAAGCGGAAGAGCGGTAGACTTCTGTAATTGTCATCATGGCCAGAAATGGAAGAATCGCGGAAATACCCCACATTCTTAATCCTTCTCCCCTCCAATCTTGGAAAACAGATAAACGGAAAGCAATCACCCAGCCAAGAGATATAATCAAAACAGAAGCAATCCATATGCGCTTGCGGATATATGGAAGCTGAGCCAACAGAAATTCCCGATAAGTGGTTTTAGGATAGCGCAGCTGTTTTAAAAAGCGCTCCCGATCGGTTGGAGGCGGTGCTTCAAAATATGACTTGAGTCCTTTTTTTAAATTTCGGTTCATTGAAAATCCTCCTTTTCCAATAGCTTTTTTAAGGCGGCTATTGCAGAACCTGTTTTCCGGTAAATAGCAAAACGTGAAATACCCATGATAGAAGATATCTCTCCCACAGAAAGCTCATTAACATATCGCAGTAGCAGTAAATCCTGTTCCTGTTCGGGCAAGTTTTTAAGTGCCTGCCGGAGCGAATAGTTAAGTTCTATCTGCTCAAAGCAATCTGTGTGGGGAATATCTTCCGCCAGTAGTTCAGGCTGAGTTTTCCGAAACGAATCGACGCAGAGGTTTCGTGCTATAACATAGAGATAGGCAAGTGTTTTTCCACGGTCGATGTATGCGTTTTGTGCAAAGTATTTGAGGAAGGTTTCTTGAGTAAGGTCTTCTGCCAATACAGAATTTCTTACTTTATAATAGCAATAGCGATAGATTTTATCATATTGCTCCTGCATATCAACTGACATTTAAAACCTCCTCTCTAATTGTTTAACGTTTTAATTCCCATAAATGTGCGGGTAAAATTTTTAATTCAGTAAACTTTTTTATTTTTACTATAAGTTAAATGTCTTTCTGAACTGGCTGGGTGTTATTCCGTGGACTTCCTGAAATGCTGCGGTAAATTTTGATGGATTTTTATAACCGCACAGCTCAGCAATATGATGGATGCTTAAATGATCAGAGGAGAGAAGCTGCATTGCCCGCTTCATTTTTTCCCTTCTGATATAATCATAAAGAGGAATATGATAAGTGTTTTTAAAGCTGAGGCGAAGTTTGCTTTCACTCATATCTGCTATTTTTGTCAGTTCGCTCATAGAGGGGACATCCAAAATGTTATCGTCAAGTTTTTGCTTCACCGCATACATTTTTTTCTCATTTTCCCATGTTACATAATTCCGTCTGTTATTTCTTCGACCGGGAATAGCAGGATAATTGCGTGCAATAGAACCAAGAAGGTGAATCACCATGCCCTCAAATGCAAAGGGCGGCATATCCCCATTTCTGATTGCCCAGCGGATCTGCTCAAAGATAAGCATGGTATCTGGGGAATTTAAATGCTCTGTTTCCCATAATTTCCCATCCTCAATGCTGATTTTAGGCGCATTCGCTCTTGCCTGCAGGAAGGGCTCTAAAAAGTCCTGGAAAATTAAAATGCTGGTAATACAGGTATGGACATTCTTTGGAAAGGTAAACTGGAACGCCTTTTGAGGATTTATTATTTTATGGCATATGGGGGAAAATGTAGTCGCAGCTTTTCCCTGCTGAGAATAAATAATATCACCGCAATCGATGCAAAAAAGCCAGAGACATGGTTCTTTGATATCTATTTTATGAACAATTGTCTGGTTGGGCGTAAACCACCCACTGGAGACATAAAGCCCCTCAGCGGGGGAGACTTCCACAATCCAGCCATTTGACCAATGGGGTGGAAAATAATATCCCTTACCGGGTCCATAAGGGGTTTGATGGAGGTTATATTTTTTTGCCATGGTACCCCAGGATGCATCATTATATCTGTTCATTTAAAAGCCTCCTTTTTTGGTGAGATATTGAAAGTATACTGGAAACAAGAGTTTAATGCAATTGAAAGTACTCCATTTTGTTTTAATTATAATCCGATTATAATATAGAAAGGAGTGAGAGGGAGACAATAATACATATAAACACAGAGTTTTTAAGTTTAAAGAATAATGGAACTTCCTTATCCTGGAGAATAATTATATTGACGATTATTTTTTAATGTGCTAGTATTTATTAGGTTAGTCTAAGCTAACAAAAACTCGGATTTATCATGATACAGACATAAAAAGTAAAAGGAGAATGGATATGAAAAAAAGAGGGCTGATACTATGCTCCATGATGTTATTATTCGTTTTAGCAGGATGTGGAAATGCAGAAATAGCAAATAATAAAGAGACAGATATCAATAAAATTGATACGGTTATGGGAGAGATTGAAGTGCCCAAAAATCCTGAACGTGTGGTAGTGAACTGGTATATCGGCGATGCCTTATCTTTGGATTTAAATGTGGTGGGTTATTCAGCCTGGGAACAGGAGACCATGCCATTTTATGATAAATTTTCACCATCTGCAAAATTGGAAAATTGGGCTGCGGAGGATATTATGGCGGTAGAGCCGGATTTGATTATTACATATGACACAGCGGATTATGAGAATTTCAATAAGATTGCACCTGTTTTAGTCATTCGGGAGGGAGATGTGACCTCGGAGGAACGTCTGAGAACGATTGGCAGAGCTACAGGAAAGGAAAAGGAAGCAGAGGCACTGATCACAACATTTGACGAAAAGCTTACCGCGGCAAAAAAAGAGCTTCAAAAAGAAGCGTATGAGGGAAAGACCTTTAGTATTCTGGAAGACTGGGGATCTACCGGTGAGTGGAGTGGTGTTGAATATGAAACCGGCTCCAGAGGCGGCACCCTGGTTTATGACTATCTTGGGTTGGAAATGCCTGAAAAACTGGAGCAACTGATTGCTAAAACGGGAGAAGGCAGAGGATCGCTCAGTTATGAGGTCGCTCATGAATATTTTGGTGATTATATCTTGTGGTTTCAGCAGGAGGGAAAGGAATCCGAATATGCAAAGTCTGATATCTGGAAGAGCATACCTGCTGTCTTGGAGGGCAGAGTGGCGGAGATTCCGGGAGTGAACCTTGGATTGTTTTACTATGATGATATTGCCAGTTTAACTGCGCAGTTGGATTATGCCATAGATGCCATCAAAAAAATATCAAAGTAGTCACAGAAGGAGAAATTTTAATGTTAAAGTTTAGAAATAAAAGTATGCTTTTACTGGCTGTTGCGGTTGGCGTCCTGGCTTCGGGCTGTACTGTGCAGACAATGAAAACAAACACGGAATCAACCCAGGAAGCAACGGAAGAAACAAGAGTGATTAAAACAGAGCAGGGAGAAATAGAGATTCCTGCCAATCCACAAAGAGTCATTGTGACATATTATGTTGGAGATGCCCTGGCTCTTGGGGTAAAGCCTGCAGCAACTTACGACCCAACGGGTTCTGCTTATGAAAAAGAATTAGAAGGCATACCTGTTTGGGAAACGTTTGAGGCGGAACAGTTAATCGCTTATGAACCTGATTTATTTATTGTTGTAAATCAGGAGCAGTATGACATTGCTTCAAAAATTGCCCCTACAATTCTGCTGAATTTTAGAGATCTGTCTATGGAAGAACGGGTACTCTTTATGGGAGAAATATTAAATA
>JAEYPZ010000179.1:0-2974 GCA_023410275.1 Bacillota bacterium | reverse complement strand
GGTTTGCGGACATTTTCCAATATTTTCCATAATCCGACAAAAATCGAAATCACCCCAGGCGCTGCTGTGATACAGGGCTGGGGTGATTACTTTTTTCCATTACAAACTGATTTTATGCTGATTTTTACTACGTTTTACCGTAACTTTTTTTATATCTTTAAGTGGGGATTTCAATGCCCGATCCCCCTAAAAAATCTAATCCGGATAGAAAATAACCAGATTAAGATTACAATTTTCCCCTCCTGTATTTTCATAACTATGGAACTCGTCGGCTTTGAAACGTATAGCTTTTCCTTCATTGACAACAAAACTTTTTTCGCCTACAGTGACTGTCACTTCCCCGCTAAATACGGTTAAAAACTCTTGTGTCCCTTGTAAATGGGGCTCTGTTGATAAATACCCACTGGTTTGAAATTCCAAAGAATATATTTCAAACCGACGAGTGCTGTCAAAAGAAAACGTGGGATAAATTTTCACCCTCCCTTCATCTTCAAGCAATGGTTCATGACTGTTAATGTCTATCAATTCGATATTCGTTTCCACTTGATAGATCAATTGTGAAAAAGATACTTTTAGACCATTTGCAATTTTCCACATCGTTGATACGGTTGGGTTCACTTCACAACGTTCAATTTGACCCAGCATACTTTTACTAACGCCCGAAAGCTTTGCCACGGTATCAAGGCTCAGCTTTTTTTCTTCTCTTACTCTCTTCAGGTTTTCAGAAATTACACGGCTAAGATCATCCAAAAAAACACCTCCCAATAGTTGACAGTATATTGCACATATGATAGTATTATCCTGCACGGGCAGTATAATACACATATTGTATGATATACAGTATATCATTCTGTAATTTCAAAGTAAAGAGAGGTACGTTTATCATGGCAAATCTGCTGCAATTTTTATCATATGTTTTTGTATCAAATATTTCCCCAGGGCCAAATGCAATCATATCAATGTCCAACGCCGGGAAGTTCGGATTAAAAAAAAGTATTCTGTTTAATTTGGGCGTAACTGTGGGAGTGTTCCTTGTATTATCCGTGAGCAGCCTTTTTAGCAGGATTATATTTGATATTTTCCCTGCCTTTCAGATGATCATGGTTTGGGTTGGTGCCGCATATATATTGTGGTTAGCCTGGAATACACTCCTAAGCAAGCCTGCCGGAGAAAATAAGTACCATAAAGACAGTGGTAATTTATTTTTGCAAGGTTTTGTTTTGCAGTTTTTAAATCCCAATACGATTTTATATGGGATAACTGCTTTTTCAACCTTTATTCTGCCACAATATCAATCACCTTTGATTTTAGTCCTGTTTTGTATTTTACTTTCTTTCGTTTCCTTTTTTTGTACAGTATGCTGGACTGTATTTGGTGCAGTATTTCAGATATTCATTGTAAAGCACTCGAAAATTGTAACTATTATTTTAGCAGCATTACTGGGATATTGTGCTGTTTCCTTAGTGATACAAACGTTTTAACACATTGAATCTTCTGGCTTTAGCAGAAGATTATAATGCCACTGCCTAATGGTAACAGTATGATTCATAAAATGAAAAATAAACCGGACTACAGTATTATCATTTAATACGGAAAAATATCCTTTATTCGATGACCCGCTTCTGGGATAAGTGTCATGGCTGTATGTAGAAGATAAGGTTCCATAAGTAGAAACCGCATAATCATATTCTCCGGCAAAGGGAATCACAACACTGAGTGCATAGGTGTTGTTTCCTATATAATACATCCGGGTAACTTCGCTGTCGGAATCATTTTTTACCGCTCCCACATACGGCTGAAGGCTTCCATAAACAATCACTCTCTCAAGGCTTCTTCCGATTCCCATATCCTTTTTATATTCTCCTCCTGACTAAATCCCATGGGGCAGTCCAGACTTTTCTGATTGATCTGATAATAATCCTGAACGTCCATCTGTCCGTTGTCGCCCCGCTTCATGGGTACAGCTGCAGCATCTAATGTGCGGCGGAAGGGTATTTCGAAAAAAGTGTGATTAACAGCAGACCACAAAGCGGTATATTCCAGAAATTTACCCTGGGCTTCTTGGGTTTGATTGGCAAACCAGCCAATCTGATCATACCCCCACCAGTCACTCCATGCCCGTTCCTCTTTTGTCACACTGGCAAAGTCATTTATTACCTTTCCTCCCCAGTTATCATACTCCATGAGATATGGCATGGAACTTGATTCAAATCCATTCGGATATTTCCATTAATTCACCCATTTTTACCATTCCTCGGCCATCTGCTGTGTATAAATGAATCTGGCCCAAGTGAAGCGCTTCATAGCCCGCGTCGATATACCGTACTGCACGGTAATAAAACCACAGTCTCGTCTCCAGCTGGGTAATATCCGGAAGCGCACCATCTTCTCCCCACCAGAACCCCTCCGGAGCCTTTGGAAATCGCATCTGCTCAAAAGAAAAGCACCTGTTTTCTGATGTCATTCCAAAAGCCTCAAAAACACAGGCAGGAATGGGAATCCTATCTACAGGTCTGTAAACTGCCTCAAAAATACAGGCCTGGAGAATGATCTCCGGATCAATTTCATGAACCTTTTCCGCCAGTTCCTCTGACATTCCAAAATGCTTTTCTTCATCCGAATCCGGATACCAGTAACCAGATGCTCTGCCAAGAAATTTGATACCCAGATTTTTAATGGCTCTTAAATCATCACTCAGTGTTTTGGTATGAATTAAAAAGGCTGCCGATGCTTACAACAGCTGTAAAGGTAACAAGCTGGGTAAATATGGTACCGGAATGAAATATTTGTCGAATAACGCTTTTAAGCCTGTTTTTCATATTCCACCTCATCAAATTGTCGAAATGCTGTAAGCCAAAAAAGAACAGGATATGTATCTCTACACATTCTGTTCTCCGAAAAAACTCGATTTAAAACAATTGCTTTCTATTCGTTCTTCAATATCCTGCTTCGATATATTGTTCAATTAATTTAT
>JAEYPZ010000174.1:0-209754 GCA_023410275.1 Bacillota bacterium | reverse complement strand
TAAATATAGACGAAAAGGGTAAAAATACTGCATCTGATGCTGCTGGCAATATGCAGGAAAGGATTTTAACTGCTGCAGGAAAACTGTTTTCGCAAAAAGGCTTCAAGGCAACCACAACAAAGATGATTGCACAGGAAGCAGGAATTAATGAAGTAACCTTGTTCCTTTCAAAATAAGGGTAACATTTTAGTCCAACTTATAAATGCCAGTTTAACCGAAAAAGAAAGTGAGCCTCTTTCCAAATGCCTATCACGAAATATCCATACAATTTCAGAAGTCGAACAAATGCTGGTTGATTTCGGAATTCTGTTCTATAATGAATATCTCGTAAAAAATCATGATATTATTATGATCAACATGTTTGAAGTAGAGCAAAGGCCACAAATCACCAGCGCACTACCGCATAATTTCAGCAGGATTGTTGATATGCTGGTTGAAAAGCTTAATCAATTACACCCTATTATTACCGGCAGTGATTATTCAGTTGCAGCTCTTATTTATGTCCAATCATTGATCAGTACATTTCTGATGGAGTACAGGATGAAAATCAACTTTTTTCCACTATCGGTTGAGGACTTATGTAAAAAAGCTTCAAAAGTGCTTTTATATGGAGTAAAGCAAAAATAAAATACAAGACAGAAACTATAAGGGCGTTTGAATCGTATCAAATGGTGCTATCCCAAAGCCCACATGATAAATGAAATATTTGTTTGTAACTGCAAAGCTCCCTGTAGCACCGGAGCAAAAGGACGTACTACATATACCTACACTCCAAGAGAATTTCTTTCCGTATTTTTTCATTTATTGTATCGTTTTATGAACAATTATTCTTGTTGTTTTTCTTCTGTAATAGGCAAATGCTCTCACAATGCCTTGAACGGTCAAAAAAGATGCCACTTGATCCTGGTAGGGCCTTGGCGACAAAGCTATACACTAAACCAGCACATTTATATTAAGCCAATCAAATCGATTGAAATTATGTCAAAGCGTTGGCAAGCAAATCCATGCTGAAGTCAAGGAATTCCATTTCAGCAAGCCCCTGCCCTTCCCAGAAGAATTTCTTATCCATATTCGATACCAACCAAAATTGCTATGTTTCATGCTCTTCTATTGACAAAAACTATTGGATTTTAAAGGATCATAAGGTCAAATTAAAGTGCAAAGTTATAGGTTTTTTAAATAGTTAATCAACATATTAATTGAAGTTTCAATCTTCATGTAATCAAGCGATTGATTCATTACAGAAACCATAAGAGCTATCCCATCCATCAAAGAAATGATCGAAAACACAGTAGCATCTATGTCAATATTATCCCTGAACTCTCCTCTTGCTATTCCAGATTTAACGAGGTCACTTAACTGATTATAGTAGGCTTTATATCGTTGCTCATTAATTACCCTTATGTCATCATTTCGATCAATTGTTGCCCAAAACTCTATTGAGAATTTTACTCTCTTTTGATTTTCTTCATTTTTATATGACTCAAGTCTACTTTTTATAAAGTCATTAAGTAAAGTTGTTGCCGAAACCGACTCATCATTTAACATAATCATGGACATTCTGTTTTTGTCAATTTCACCTAGTATCTCAAAAAATATCTGTTTCTTACTATCAAAATATGTGTAGAATCCGCCTTAAAAAAGCACTTGACATATTCACCGAAAAATATTGCTGCGCAATTAATTTTCTAGAGGATTATCGCAGAAATAACTCTTTTTCGAGAATAGGGTAAAATCTGATTGAGATTATTAGATTTTGCTCTTTTTATTTTTCAATACACTTGATTATTATGCGGTTACGATTTCCTTCTGTCATTTGTACTTTGTGAACTGATTTCTTTTCTCTTGCCATAATAAAAGGCCTCCTATGACTTTATATTTTATCATAGAAGACCATAATATCTCTATTTGCAGAAAAACTTTCACCGACTCAAAAATTCATTTATTTTCTAACTTCCTAATTTCTCTAATTCCAATCAGAGTAAGATAATATATCTTTGCTCATTTATTCTTTTTTTCTATTTCTTGCAAGCAAACTTTTAAAGCGTTGCTAGGCTTACATAATATATCTGGATTAGTTCCTACTTCTTCATTGCTGCTACCATCCGGATTCAATCCTAATTGTGCTGTAAATTGAAAACATATTCCAGAATTCTTTAACACACAAACCATAGGATTCATCAACATTCCATCACCACCGGTATTTTCTCCAATAATAGTAGCCCACCCGGTTGATTTACAAAAATATGCCAGGCCCTCTGCTGCAGAATATACCTTGTGATCAACTAGCAGATAAATATTACCAGTGAATTCTGGTTTCTTGGATTTCTTATATTCATAAGAGTTGGTTGTAAAGTTACCCATCATTTTTATATCACTCATATTTAACTTTGAGTATTTAGTTATATTTAACTTTGAAATTGGTTGCAATTCACAAACAAGGGATACAAATTTTTTAGATATTTCCCCTCGTAGCAACATCGTTTCATGATAAGTAGCTTTTTCTTTTAGGTTAGGCAACACCAGATAATTCCGCCAATATTCTGCATTCCCTCCTGTATTTCCTCTAATATCAATAATTAAACTATTATAGCCTTTCAGGGTATTAAAAAACTGTTGTATTTCTTTTTTATCATTTTCTAAATTATTAAAACTTTTTATTTTTATATATGCAATTTTATTGTTTTTATATTTTTTATATGTAACATCAGATGCTTTTATCGATGCATTATTATTTGTAACAGCATTTGATTCTTTTGGAGATTGGTTACTTTTTACAGTACCTTTTTGATCGTACTGATAAAAGTACTTTGATGTTTTATTATTCATCACATTATATAAAAACTCATGTGTTGGATTTTCTTTGTATTGATATGAAATTAACATATGATTAAAATATGCATCTTTGCTTAGTGCCATCATATGTCCGCAACCACCATATTGAGCTAAACATTCCTCAACCAAATTAAAAAATTCTTTATCATTCTCTACTAAAGCAATTTTATTCCGATATTTCACCTTAACTTGATTAAAATCTAAGCCTGTAACTCTCTCTGCTACTCCAGCGTAAGGATAATTTTCAGATATAATTTTCCACATATAATCATAATCCTGATACATCTGTTCCTTACTTAATGCATGACTCTGTTTAGAAAGTATCGGTCCTGATTCTTGCAAGTTTTTATTTGAATTTTGTTGTTTATTATAAGCTACATTTGCATCTGCAGTTATATTATTAAATAATAACACCAGCAGTATGATTCCTGATATAAATATTCTTTTTACATTTCTTTTTCCCATTAGTAATTTCTCCTTTTCATTATAGTAAATTACTGAAACTTCGCATATAAAAAAGTTATATGATCAAAATAATGTGCAAAGTTTAAGATTTTTATTCGATTCGTCAGCTTAATAATTAATTCCTACTGTATCCCATCACATACCTCATTATCAGAGTAATTGTCTTTTCAACAAGCTACTTCCAAGTCAGATAGTTCTCTAATAAAATTAAACCACTGCTGCGAAGTGAGAGGTATTTCTTTAATTATAATTTCTGGACGAAAGTGTATCTCTTTTGGGATGCTTCAAATGATTCATGCGTTGGCATACCATATAATATTTTAACTGAATTTGTTCCACCACAAGCTGGACACTTTCTCTTTGCTATTTAATAGCCCTTTATAACAAATCCCCATCCTAAACTATTGAATTAAAGTCACTCATTATATATTTTCAAATAGTTGTTCTGCCCACTTTATGATATCATCATTACCTTTAATAACAAATTCCTGCCCCCTGCCCACACTATTTAGAATGCAACAGTCATCATGCAGCTCCCAAACAGGGGTACCTGATTTATCATAGAGACTTTCATGGTAGCTTACTGATGTTCCAAAGCTGGGATGAAAGTATTGTGGTAATCTCCTTACAGACCTTTTCTTTTGTCCCTTTGATGTCAAAACTAAGCCATCCTTATAATTAACTGAATTTAACATTAACTTTTCAGTTCCTAGCTTAGCACCAGACTGAGCATTTCCTTTCTTAGCCTTACCTCCATTATTTAATACAACCTCAACTGCAGCTTCAAAAGCCTCCCATAGCCTTTGTATCTCTTTAGATTTTCTAAGGAAGTCATCAAATCATTTATTGAATCTACACTAAGATTACCTTTACGAATTTCGTTTATATAAGTTTTTAGTGATACTCTAAACTTCGTTACAACTTCTAGCTCGTGATTCTTTACTTTATAGTAAATACCAACTCCTGCAGCGGCTAATCCTTCAAAGCCTTTGATATCAGCCTATTTTCTCTCTATCCTAACAACTGTCTCCACGTGCCCCGTATGTGGAAACTGGTCAACCGCCTGAACCTTCTTAAGCTCATACCCTCTGCTGCCAAGATACCTGATATCCCTCCCCAGTGTGGCAGGGTCACAGGATACATAAACCACCCTTTTGGGTTCCATCAGGACAATCGTATCCAACAGACTTTCCTCACAGCCCTTCCTGGGCGGGTCTACTACAATGACATCCGCATATATCTTCTCTTCCCTGTACTTCTCCGGCAGGACCTCTTCTGCCGCCCCTGTAAAGAATTCTGCATTTTCGATTCCGTTCAGCCTTGCATTTTCTTTTGCATCTTCAATTGCCTGAGGGATAATTTCCACTCCGTATACCTTCTTAGCCTGTGCCGCAAGAAATAAGGAAATAGTGCCAATTCCGCAGTATAAATCCCAAACGGTTTCATCACCTTTTAATCCGGCAAATTCCAGAGCTTTTTCATAAAGCACCCTCGTCTGCACCGGATTTACCTGGTAGAAGGAAAGGGGAGAGATGCGGAACTTCACTTCTCCGATATAGTCTGTGATATAAGGTTCCCTCCAGAGAGGTTTTATCTTATCTCCAAGAATGACGTTGGTCTTCTCTTTGTTAATATTTAAGGAAATGCTGGCCATCCCCGGGATATCCGTAAGACTTTTGATGAATTTTTCTTTATGAGGCAAGTCATTTCCATTAATGACCAGGCATACCATAATCTCACCGGTTACAAATCCAACACGGGTCAGGATATGCCTTACAAGCCCCTCATGGGTTTCCTCATCATATATGCTGATATTCTCTTCTTCCAAAAAGGAGCGGATACACCTTATGATGTCTTCATTTACCCTTGCCTGTATTGAACAGTTGTCTGTATCAATAACGGAATGGCTGCCTCCTGCATAAAACCCGATAGAAAGCTTCCCGTCTTTTTTTCTAACGGGAAACTGTGCCTTATTCCGGTAATAATATGGATTTTCCATTCCTATAATGGGATAAAGGGTGTATCCTTCTGTGACACCTCCCAGTCTTTCGATGCAGTCCACTACCTTCTTCTGCTTCCTGCGAAGCTGTTCGCTGTAATCCAGATGCTGCAGGGTACAGCCGCCGCACCGGCTGGCAATCCCGCACCTCGGCTCTACCCGGTAGGGGGAAGGCTCTATTATCTCCATAAGCCTTGCATAGCCATAGCTTTTCTTGCATTTCATGGCACGGACCCGCACCGTATCACCAACCAGAGCATTCTTTACAAATAAAGTATAGCCCTGGTATTTACCGATACCTTCGCCGTCATTCCCCATATCCTCTATGTGAATGATACATTCTTCATTTTTCTTTAAGACAGCATCTTCCTTCAATGTTTATCCCTTTCAAAGCCAAATTAATGCATGCAATGCTAAAAAACGGTACGTCTGATATTTGCTTCAAATAAACGGTTCATGCCAAGCCAGGTTGCCTTTTCGTCACCGTTATTTAAAAATTCCATCATTGTCTCCAGCTTTGCATCGGTATTATCGGCAAAATTCAATGCCATAGCCTCTATGATAGAGGGTTTCTTCGGTGAACCGTATTCCAATTCCCCATGATGAGCTAAAATACAATGCTTCAGCTGTGATGCAAGGGCTGCCGGAAAACCTGGCATTGTCTTTATCTTCGCCCCTATGATTTCCGTTCCGATGTAAATATGGCCTAATAACTGGCCGTCATCGGTATAATCATTTTCCGGGAATATGGATAATTCATCCATCTTTCCGATATCGTGGAACATGGCAGCCGTAATCAATAAATCCCTGTTAATTAACGGATAATGGTCCGCATAATAATCACACAGCCTTACCACTCCCAGTGTATGCTCCAGGAGACCTCCCATAAAGCTGTGATGGACACTTTTAGCAGCGGAATGCTTCTTAAAACGTTCAGCAAAAGCAGCATCCTCTACAAAAAAGCTCTCCAGCAGTTTTCTTAAATGGGGTTCCTTTACCTTGCCGATGTATTTTAACAGTTCACTGTACATTTCACTGATACTTTTTCCTGTTGTCGGTACAAAATCTGATGGGTCATATTCCCCTTCATGACTTTTACGTACTCTTTTTATGTTAAGCTGGAGTGCCCCCTGAAAATTCACCATCTGTCCTTCTATGTGAATATAATCCATGCTATCAAAGTGATCTATCCCCTGGGACAGTTCCCACACCTTACCGTCCAATGTTCCTGTTTTATCCTGGAGCAGCAGGGAATAGTAGCTTTTTCCAGCCTTTGTCTTAAGTGCCTGTTTTGTTTTGCAAAGATAGGTTTCCGATACCATTTCCCCATCTCTTAAATCGCCTATATATCTCATCCTGACCTCTTTCTAATTTTCACCTTGCTCTCTTGTATACCGCTGTCCTGTCTGCGGTACTGCCATAAATAAAGGGGTGTGAAGGTGCTTTTCCTTTCCACTTACTCCCATTGCATACCGCTTACCTGTCTGCGGTACTGCCATAAAAAATGGAGTATCAAAGTGATTTCTTTCACCCTTCAATTTGAGCAAAGCCGCAATTCATTCTATAAGCCCGTATTCTTACTATTTTACGTCTTAATGTAATTGTATGACTCATTATAACCCAAGCGTGAAGCCATTTCAACCGCTTTCCATGTATCTGTTCTTCCATCGCTGCCAATTGGGCAGACATTGGATAAGAACGTGCGCTCGTCAGGCGTACAACCCCCAAAATAACCGGACAGTATACTCTGTCCGGTTATTCAGACTATAGACAAGCTATATATTAATATTTTCTTTATTCAAATAATGTATAAAAATGTAAGGCACCAGATAACTTATGGTATCAGGTGCCTTAATGATTCGTCGTTAAATTGATATTTACTGCCCTTGTATTATGCTTTCCCGGCCAAATAAAAATTGATTTATATAATGAACTGATAACATAATTACACCTAAAATGTAGGTTCCAATCGGAATAAAATTGTTCAGTAGGGTTACATAACGGTCTATTGGTGTTAATAAAATAGCTGTTCCAATTGTTATTGACATGCCAACAATACCAAAGACCATGTTGTATTTTCTCTCTCGAAAGAAAATAGCTTCGGTATAGAAAGAAGCAGAATAAAGCCATAGCACCAAAATAATCAAAGCATGCGAACACCTTTCGTTAAAGCGGCCTGTGAGGATAGTAGAAAACAAAATTGCAAATATAATAAATGCAGCCACGGGTGCAATTACAAAAAACCATTTAAAATACTGATACGGCTTGACAAATTTTTCATTAGCAATCTTCAAACTTTTGTTCTGCCATTTTTGTATTATGGTCAGAACTGAAATAATGATAATTAAACCATATATAATCATCTGTAAGATCTCCAAAATTCTGGTTTGATTTTATTTTACTTCTTTGCATTTACCTTACCCAGTACAACGGACAGTTTCATTTCCTTGTCCTTATCCTTAATAATGCGCTTAATGGTTACTTCTACCGTGTCCTTGGGCTTAAGGGCAGTAATTGTATTGTTAAAGGTGCTTACGCTGTTTATGGGGGTGGTATTTACGGCAGTTATCATATCTCCAATTTGAAGTCCTGCCTTCAGGGCCGGCGAATTGCTCTCCACCTCTGTCACATAGATTGCATTTTCAAGATTGGCATTGGCCAGATCCTGCTTTGACATATCCATACACTTTATGCCAAAATAGCTGCGTTCCTTCTGGTTCACCATAGCTTCAATGGTCTTTTTGATCTTGGAAATCCCGATAACGGTACTTACATTCCCGTTGTCTTCATCCTTTAATTTATTTGTAATGATTCCAATGACATCTCCGCTCATGTTGATGATAATACCGTCACTGTTTTCATTTGTGCTGATATCCGTAGTAAATAAATCCACCTTGTTATCCGTTATGTAGAAGCCGTAATCAGTGCCTGATATAATGCCAAGCTCCATAGAGCCTACATAACCGTTAGGGCTTCCAAGTGCTATGATAGGGGAACCTACCAGCAAGGAATAGGATTCTCCAAGCTCAGCCGGCTTTAAGCCTGCCTCAAAGGAATCCGGAATATCTTCAAGGCTTACTGCCAGTACAGCCAGATTAAGATCCTTATCATAATCCTGAATATGGGACTTTACCGACAGTTCATCATTTATCTGAAGCCGGATAGACTTGGCATCCTTTATTTTATCGAAGGTTACGAGCACAAGAAGATCTACCGAATTGTTTGCCAGTATAATCCCGGTGGTGTCTTGTGTGACATCGTATTTTTCATTTTCATTTAACCCGTCCGCCTTGCTACTGGTGTAGGTTATATCAACAATGGAACTGTTTACCCCCGATGCAATTTCCCTTATCTCATAATAGATATTATTTAAGTCCTTAATATTGGCAGCCACATGGGTTTCCACATATACGGTGCCGGGTTTTTTAGAAGGTTCCTTTCCGGAATTATCCTTGCTTCCCTGCCCATTTGCCTGAGCGGTGGGCGTAGGCGTTGGCGTGGCTGCTGCTCCTGTATTCTCTCCTGCTCCCGGAGTAAGTGTGGGAAATTCCACGGTTTTCTTATCCCTGCCTTCTCCTAAAAGCTTTACGATAAAGGGATTTGAAAGATAGAATACCACTCCGGCCACTACGGCAAATACACAAGCTAAAATAATCGTCCATAGAAGTGACATCAGCATGTGAACTTTCCTGCTTCTTCTTTTGGACGATATCTGTTCCTGTATAAATAAATATTCATTGGAATCTTTATTGGATTTATCTTCTGGCATTTTTATTTCTCTCCGGTTATTCAATCTCTGATGTTGTTTCTGATAACTGATTTTTGATAAATCAGGCCTCTTCAATTTTATACTCCCTTAGGACAATCCGTACATCTATTTTAACATGTACTTATGAACATTATATGAATGAATTGTAAACAAACACCAGCAAGCCTGTAATTTTCAAATTAATAGTTTTAATTTGAGCAAAAATAAGGTAAAATAGGGAACGTAGGGCTATAAAACTCTGCATTTTTGTATCTGCTGCGGATTGAGCAAGAAAGAGGTTCCTATGAACGAGAAAGCACTAAAAACCCTTGAATATTATAAAATTATTGAAAAATTATCCTCCTTTGCAGGCTCCGGCCTTGGAAAAGCCTTATGTAACAGTCTTTTGCCTGTAAGTGATATAGAAGAAATTAAAAAAGCACAGAGGGAGACCTCTGATGCCCTGTCCCGTATCCTTAGAAAGGGAAGCCTTGGCTTTTATGGAGTTCATGATATCAGAGCCTCCTTAAAGCGGCTGGAGGTTGGTTCATCCCTAAGTGCACAGGAGCTGCTGCATTTAAGCTCCGTACTGGACGCCACTGCCAGAATCAGAGCTTACGGTGTGAAGGATTCGGTAGACAGCGACTCCCCTTTAAAAGAAACTGATTCCCTGGAGGAAATGTTCCGCTCCCTGGAGCCCCTGACCCTTTTGAATAACGAAATCAAGCGCTGTATTATCAGTGAGGAGGAGATTGCCGATGACGCAAGCCCTGCTCTCAAGAGTATCAGACGCTCCTTAAAGCTTACGAACGATAAGATTCATGACCAGCTTAATTCCATCGTTAATTCCTCCGGCTCAAAGACCATGCTCCAGGAAAATATCGTTACCATGCGAAATGGCAGGTACTGTATCCCCATCAAGCAGGAATACCGAAGCCAGTTCCCCGGCATGATTCATGACCAGTCTTCTTCCGGCTCCACTATTTTTGTAGAGCCCATGGCAGTCGTGAAGCTGAACAACGATTTAAGAGAGCTTGAAATCAAGGAGCAGCAGGAAATCGAGCGCATACTGGAAGCTTTAAGCGAACAGGCGGGCCAGCACTCAGAGAAGCTTTATAACAACATCAAAGTCCTGCCAGAGCTTGACTTTATCTTTGCAAAGGCTACCCTGTCCAAGCAAATGAAGGGTATAGAACCCTTATTTAACGATAAGGGCATCGTAAATATCAAGAAGGGCCGCCACCCCCTGATTGATGCCAAAAAGGTAGTTCCCATTGATATCACTCTGGGAAAGGATTTTAACCTGCTGGTAATCACAGGGCCTAATACCGGAGGAAAGACTGTTTCCTTAAAGACTGTGGGACTCTTTACCCTCTTAGGCCAGTCAGGCCTTCACGTTCCGGCCTTTGACGGCTCAGAGCTGGCAGTCTTCGAAGAGGTATATGCGGATATCGGCGACGAGCAGAGTATTGAGCAGAGCTTAAGTACTTTTTCTTCCCATATGACCAATACGGTATCGATTCTGGAGAAAGCCAATTATCAGTCTCTGGTATTGTTTGATGAATTAGGCGCCGGAACAGACCCTACGGAAGGGGCTGCCCTTGCTATGGCAATCCTGAATTATCTTCATAAGCGCCATGTCCGGACTATGGCCACTACCCATTACAGCGAGCTGAAGGTTTATGCCCTGACCACAGAAGGTGTCAGCAATGCCAGCTGTGAATTTGATGTGGAAACCCTTCGCCCTACCTACAGGCTCCTTATCGGAATTCCCGGCAAGAGCAATGCTTTTGCCATTTCCTCAAAGCTTGGACTTCCCAATCACATTATCGAGGATGCAAACAACCTGATCGGCGTACAGGAAAAGAGCTTTGAGGATGTAATATCGGACCTGGAAAAAAACCGCCTGGAAATCGAGAGGGAGAAGGAAGAAATTGCCGTTTTAAGAGAGCAGGCTAAGAATCTTCAGGTTAAATTAGAGCAGCAGAATGATAAGCTTGCCAGTGCCAAGGACCGCATTATGGCGGAGGCCAATGAAGAGGCCAGAAAGGTATTGCAGGAAGCCAAGGATGTGGCTGACCGGACCATTAAGAACTTTAACAAATGGGGTTCCGAGGGCGGCTTTGGAAAAGAGATGGAACACGAAAGGGGCAAAGTCAGAGACCTGCTGTCTGCTACGGAAGGCAAGCTTGCCATAAAAGGAAAGCAGAAATCCTCCAAAACACCCAAGCCCGGAGAATTTAAAATCGGAGATGCCGTCCATGTTAACAGCCTTGGCTTAAAGGGTACGGTAAGTACGCTCCCCAATGCCAAGGGCGATTTGTACGTACAGATGGGAATACTTCGCTCCCAGGTAAATATCAGTGACCTGGAGCTTATTGATGAGCCGGATATAACAGGCCCTAATATAACTAAATCCGGCAGCGGAAAGATTAAGATTTCCAAGGCTCTTCATATCAGCCCGGAGGTCAACCTCATCGGAAAGACCGTGGATGAGGCATTGTCAGAGCTGGATAAATACCTGGATGATGCTTACCTTTCCCACCTTCCTCAGGTTACGGTCATACACGGCCGGGGTACCGGTGCCCTGCGCAATGCAGTTCACTCCCACCTTAAGAAGACCAAGTATGTAAAATCCTACAGGGAAGGTGCCTTCGGAGAAGGCGGTCAGGGCGTTACGATTGTAGAATTCAAACAGTAGAAAGGAGTCCTATATGGCTGCCAAGCAAAAAATCCTCATTGTTGATGATGATGTTAATATAGCGGAGCTTATCTCCCTTTACCTTACCAAGGAATGTTTTGACACCCTTATGGTTCATGACGGAGAAGATGCCATTGCAAAGTTCGCAGAATACCAGCCGAATCTGATTCTTTTGGACCTTATGCTTCCCGGCATTGACGGTTATGAGGTATGCCGGGAAATCCGGAAGAATTCCTCCGTCCCAATCATCATGCTCTCTGCCAAGGGAGAAATCTTTGATAAGGTATTGGGCTTAGAGCTGGGAGCGGATGATTACATTATCAAGCCCTTTGATTCCAAGGAATTAGTGGCAAGAGTAAAGGCTGTCCTGAGGCGTTTTCACCCGGCCTCTTCACAGCCTGTCCCGCCTGCGGCAGCTGCGGAGCAGACAGGGGACTATGTAGCCTATCCCGATCTTATTATAAACCAGAGCAATTATTCGGTGCTGTATTACGGAAGCATCATCGAAATGCCCCCGAAGGAACTGGAGCTCTTTTATTTTCTGGCATCCCATCCCAACCAGGTCTTTACCAGAGAGCAGCTTCTGGATCACATATGGGGCTATGAATATATCGGCGATACCAGAACCGTGGATGTACACATTAAAAGACTGCGTGAAAAGATTAAAGACCATACCTCCTGGAGTCTTTCTACCGTATGGGGTATCGGTTACAAATTTGAAGTAAAGAAATAATTTGGAGATAGAATATGAAGCGTTCCCTTTTCGTAAAACTTGTGGTACTTTATCTTGTTTCGGCAGTATTTATGTTCCTGCTTCTAAATACCTACGGTATGAAGCACTACGAGCAAAAGCTGGTGGAAGAAAAGAAGATGCTGCTTTATACCCAGGCCCTTTCCTTATCCAATGATTATATGACCGATTATTATAACCAGGATATATCCCTGGAGGATTTGTCTGCCCGGATAAAGGCTATGGCGATCATGCTGGATTCCCGTATCTGGATTGTTAATAAAAACGGAATTGTCATCTCCGATACAGCCCCTGGAATAATAACAGGAAATCCAATCAATATCTTCGAAATGGATTCCGACTTTCTGTATCAGCACCAGCCCTTTCCCAATTCCGCAAGCTTAAAAAATGTTCTGTCAGAGCCCATGGTAAGTGTTGTATATAAGGTGCTGTATAAATACCAGGTAAGAGGTTATGTCGTTATCCATTATTCCATGAATAAGATACATAAAAGCAGTTTGTCCTTTACAGATACCCTGAATCTCTGCATTCTTGTCTTTTGTGTAATACAGGCCCTGATTTTCTCCTTCCTGTATTTTATAACCCTGCGCCCTTTGAATAAGCTCAACAAGGCTGCCCTTGAATATACCAAGGGGAATTATTCTTATCCGATTACTGTTAAGACCACCGATGAGTTCGGTACACTGGCATCCTCCCTTTCTTACATGTCCGGTGAAATTCGGAATCTTGATAATTATCAGAAGAAATTCGTAGCAAATATCTCCCATGATTTCCGCTCTCCCCTGACCTCTATCAAGGGTTATGCGGAGGCTCTGATGGATGGAACCATTCCCTATGAAATGAAGGACAAGTATCTGGGTATCATACTTTTTGAAACGGAGCGGCTAACGAAACTGACCGGCAGTCTTCTAACCTTAAATGGCTTTGAAAACAAGGGAATTCTTCTGGAGAAAACCTCCTTTGACATTAACCACATTATTAAAAAAACAGCCGAAAGCTTCGAGGGCTCCTGCAAGGATAAGAAAATCACCCTGAACCTTCTCTTCTCCAACAAGATAATTCTGGTAGACGCGGATATGGGTAAAATTCAACAGGTCCTTTATAATCTTTTAGATAATGCCATCAAATTCAGCCCCCAAAGCTCCACCATTAAAATTTCCACCCAGGAAAAAGGGGATAAGGTCTTTGTATCGGTAAAGGATTATGGAATCGGCATACCAAAGGAGAGCATCAATAAGATATGGGAGCGTTTCTATAAAACGGACGCCTCCAGAGGAAAGGATAAGAAGGGCACTGGCCTTGGCTTGTCCATTACCAAGGAAATTATAACCGCCCATAATGAGAATATTAACGTTATCAGTACCCCAGGTGTGGGAACGGAATTTATCTTTACACTGCCCCGCACCGGAGGATTTATGTAGGAAGCAGACAATTCGGCAGGAAATGTCTGACAAAAAAGCTGTATCACATGAGTACCGGCATTCCAGCAGTCACGTAATACAGCCATTTTTTTACACAGAGCCTTCATTTTAATTTACTTATTGCCCTTTACGCCTCATCCCAGGAATGGCGGTGGAGCTTTCCGGCAAGACGCATGCCGGAGAAATCATTCTGCCTTAATGCTTCATATAAAACTATTGCCACGGAATTTGCAAGATTTAAGGACCTGATATCTCCCATCATGGGAATTCTTATGGCATTTTCTTTATTATCCAGCAGGATTTCCTCCGGAATACCGGCACTCTCCTTACCAAACATAATGTAGCAGTCCGGTTCGTAGGAAGCCTCCGTATAGACCTTCAAAGCCTTTGTGGTAGCCATATAAATCTTGGCTCCAGGATTTTTTGAAAGGAAGTCTTCATAATTCTCATAAATCGTTACATCAAGGTCCTTCCAGTAATCAAGTCCTGCCCTCTTAATCTCCTTTTCCTCCAGAGAGAAGCCAAGGGGCTTTATTAAATGGAGACTGGCTCCCGCCGCCACACAGGTACGTCCGATATTTCCCGTGTTAGAAGGGATTTCCGGTTCCAGTAATACAATATTCATAGCTAAAATCCTCTTTTCTTATTCACAGTGTTTCTTAACAAACCGCTCAATTCTCTCTACGGCTATCTTTAAATTGTCGATGGAATAAGCGTAGGAGATACGAAGAAAGCCTTCTCCGCAGCTGCCAAAGGCTGTACCCGGTACAACCGCTACCTTTTCTTCCATCAACAGCTTTGTGGCAAATTCATCCGAGGTCATCCCAAGGCTTTTGATGCTGGGAAAGATATAAAAGGCTCCAAAGGGCTCGAAGCAGCTAAGCCCCATGTCACGAAAGGCCTTTACCAGGTAATTTCTTCTCTGGTCATATGCTTCTCTCATGATTTCCACATCCCCATCCCCGTTTTTTAAAGCTTCTATTGCGGCATACTGGCTGGTAGTGGGCGCGCACATTATGGCAAACTGGTGAATTTTTATCATCTGCTCAATAATAGCTGCAGGCCCTACGGCATAGCCAAGCCTCCAGCCCGTCATGGCATAGGACTTGGAAAACCCGTTTATTACAATGGTCCTTTCCCTCATACCGGGAAATTCGGCGATTGATACATGGTCTCCTCCATATGTAAGCTCAGAATAGATTTCATCTGAAATCACAAAGAGGTCCTTTTCTATGATTACCGGCACAATCTCGGCCAAATCCTCCTTTGTCATAACAGACCCCGTTGGATTATTGGGGAAGGGAAGCACCAGGACCTTTGTCTTATCCGTAATGGCATTTAAAAGGCCCTCCCTGGTAAGCTTAAATTCATCCTCTTCCTTTAGCTCTATAATGACCGGCTTACCCCCTGCTAAGACTACACAGGGCACATAGGAAACATAGCTGGGCTGGGGAACCAGTACCTCGTCCTCCGGGTCCAGCATTGCCCTTAATGCAATATCAATGGCTTCACTTCCTCCAACTGTCACAATGGTCTCATGCTCATAATCATAGTAAAGCCCGAACCTGCGGTTTAAATACCGGCAGATTTCTATTTTCAATTCCTTGATTCCGGAATTGGAGGTATAGAAGGTCCTGCCCTTTTCCAGCGAATAAATGCCTTCCTCCCGGATATGCCAGGGAGTGTCAAAATCAGGCTCTCCCACACCTAGAGAGATGGCATCCTTCATTTCGCTTACAATATCAAAAAACTTACGTATGCCCGAGGGCTCAATTGTTACAACTTTCTTTGATAATGGGTCTCTCACGGTGTAATCAGCATCCTTTCGTCGTTGGTCTCATGAACCAGCGGAAGTCCATGCTCCTTGTACTTTTTAAGCACAAAATGAGTGGCGGTACTAAGAACTGCTTCCATGGGAGCCAGCTTACTGGATACGAAATTGGCAACCTCCCTCATACTCTTTCCTTCTATGATTACCGTCAGGTCAAAGCCCCCCGACATCAGATAAACAGACTCCACCTCATCAAACCGATAAATTCTTTCAGCAATTTTATCAAAGCCCTGCCCTCTCTGGGGAGTAACCTTGACCTCAATCAGGGCCGTAACCCTCTCACTCTCCGTATTATCCCAATTGATTAAGGTAGGGTAGCCGCAGATGATGGACTGCTCTTCTAATTCCTTAATAACAGAGGCTACTTCCTCCTCCGTAGAATTTAACATAGCTGCCAAATCCTTTGGTGTCAGTTTGCTGTTCTTATCTATGGCTTTTAATATCTTTTCCTTTAACATAAGCTTCACCTATGCCCTAAAGGGCACTGCCAGTAGAACCGGAAGGCGGCAGTCTTTTATTCCTCTCTCATATTTCTCCCGGCCTGTCATTTATTTATACAGCCATACTCCGGCCGTGTTTTACTATTTTACAGCTTTAATCCGGTAAAGTTCATCACTCTTAGGCGGCTCCAGAAACCTTCTTTCGTCCTGATTCCGTATTATCCGGCCCATATCCTCTGTGAATCTTCCGATTACAGCGGCCGGTATGCCGTTGTCACAAAGCATATCTGCCAGTTCATTTCCTTTCCCGGTAACCAGTAACAGGGAGCCTCCTGAGAGCAGCTGGTAGGGATTGATATCAAAGAATTCGCAGATTTCTATTGTTTCCTGCTTTATGGGAATCTTATTTAAGTCTGCTGTCAGTCCCAGTCCCGTACGTGCTCCAAGTTCCCACAGGGCTCCAAAAATTCCGCCGTTGGATGCGTTGTGCATAAGCTTTACCTCAGCCTTTTCCGATAACAATGCTTCCTTTCCTGTAGGTAAATAGCTGATGAACTGAACGGCATTCTGAATGAAGTCATGATTGTACCTGGATGTAAGCTTCCTATTATGTTCTCTGGCAAGGATGGCAGTTCCTAAAAGGCCTGCCCACTTTGTCATTACAATCTCATCTCCGGGCAGGACGCCCGCGGTGGCGGTGGCCCTGCTGCGGCGTATCTTTCCAACTCCCGTAACAGTAATAACCGGCTGGTTCACAAAAGCGGTAATTTCGGTGTGTCCTCCCATTATCTCTATCCGGCAGGCTTCACAGGTCTTTTCTGTTTCCTTTATCATATTCTGCAGCACTGCTTCCGGTGACCCTTCCGGTAAGAGAACGGTCATCAGAATTCCAATAATTTCTCCTCCTGCTGCCGTAATATCATTGGCAGCACTATGTACTGCAATATCGAAAGGCAAGTCCTTTCCATAGGTTATGGGATTAGAGGTAAGCAGGACTCCTTCTTCCTCTTTTAAATTCAGCATGCAGCAGTCCATTCCCACTCCCGGACCCCAAAGCACTTCTTCTCTTCTATGATTTATCTGCCTTAAAACAGAACGCTTCAATATCGGTTCCGATACCTTTCCAACCTGCATGATAACCTCTTTCTTAGCCTTTATATTCCTTTTGATTGTGAAAAGGGGTTGCTGCATAACCAAAATCCGTTATGCAACAACCCACACAGACCTATAAGCCTGTATTTTCTTCCTGGGTACTGTCATTACTATTGTCTTCCGTGGTATTTCCTTTATTATTTTCCTTGTTGTTCTCTTTGTTATTTTCTTTCTTGTTATCTTTCTTATTGCCTGTTTTGTCTTCTTTACTGCCCTTATCATTTCCTGATATTGCAGGCACATCCTCGGGATCATCCGATGAGATATCTCCCTTTCCGTTATCCGTCTTATCATCCGTTACTTCTTTATCCGGCTTTTCTTCCTTTTTGGAACCGACGGTTACATATCTGGGAGAAGCGTTATAGACACTCCTGTTGACTCTGGTACGGCTTACTTCCTTTCCATTCTCGTACACGATCTTATAAAGCTCTGCCACATATCCCGTATGAGCTGACTGGGTGGTATATACATAAGTCGGAGGCTGGTTGGGGTCCTTTGTTACCACATCTGCTCCCGGCTGTTTCTGGCTTACGATTACGGTTTCAAATTTAACCTTCCTGTTCTTCGTATTTCTTTTCTCATGTCCCCATATATTAAAGGTAATGGTCCTTCCGTAAGTGGAAGCTTCGATTACGACAGGTGCATCGGTATTGTTCTTGAATCTTAAATTCTTCCAGGTTCCTGCAATAGCGGCATCCCTTGATAAATCCACATAGCTGATGGTCATGGAATGGTTGGCGCGCTCCACCACTTCCAGCTCTGACAACAGCACCGCATTGTACAGGGTAGTGGTTACCTGGCAGGCCCCGCCGCCGATGGAATCTACCAGCTTACCGTTAGAATATGCTCCTGCCTGGTAATAACCATTGGAGGTGGTAAAGGGTGCCAGTTTTTCGTAGGCAGAAAAAACCTGTCCGGGGTATAATACTGTGTTGTTTATAAGCCTTGCGCCATTGGCAAGATTGGCTGCCCTGTCCGCTGTGGAGGTGGTAAAGGTCGTATGGAAGGTTCCCAGCAGGGCATTACACTCCTCCACTATACTTCTGGTATACTTTGGAGCTACCTCCTTTACCTCGGCACTCAGACTGACATCTTCACCTGACCAGTTATTTAAAACGGCATCCTTGATGGCTGCCACGGTAGTTTCCGTATCTACCTTCTGGCCAACAGTTTCGTCGGTGTAGACAAAGGCTCCGTTCTTTCTGGATACCGTTGCATTTGCCGCCTTTACATTATGTTTGGAAAGTCTTTTTGTGAAGGTTTTTAATTTTGGCTCATTTATGGAAAACTCCAAATGATATATGAGTTTATTTTCCTGGGTATCCTTTAAATCCTTATATTGCTTGATAAGATTGCCTACTTTGCCAATTTCCATGGCTTCCTCAATATAATTGTTCTTTTTGTCGGTAAAGCCTAAATCGCTTATTTTTACCTGCTCTTTTTCACCCTTTATATCTACGGTAACAGTTCTTTGTTTTAGTGTATCCACATAATCAGCTACTGCTTTTGCTGCCTCATCCTTTGTCATTCCGCTGATATCTACCGCATCAATATATACTCCTTTTGTTATTGCATTGTCTTCATCTGCGGCAAAAGCCTTTGTATAGCTGCCAGCGGATAATAGGAATAATGATAATAGGAACACTATTCTTATCATTCTCTTGCTGATACTCATAATTACCCTCCTCTGCTAGCATAATTTATAACTTATTGATGATACTTATTATTTATAGTTATTTACTTATGTATAACTGTAAACATCCGTACCTGTTTAGAAAAATACGTTAATTACCATGGGAGCTACCATAGCTAGCACCAGAATAATTACGATTATGGTTGAAATCGTTTTCTTGACTTTATTGCTGTTAAAGTTCATCTTACACCTTTCCTTTCGATTATAGTATTATTCAAAACACCTCATTTATTCTGCCTTTATTCAGGATAATTTTATCAATCAGTCTGGAAGCCTCGCTTCTTGTCAGCTCGTCTATCTGCTTCCTATACTCTATCTTATGATATTTTAATAAATCATTCAAGTAATTTTTTTGTCTCGCAGTAATTGGCTGCTCCTTTTTCACTTTATAATTTAACGGAACTGGCATAAACAGCCCGCTGTGCTCTGTAAAAAATTCATTGCAAAGATGTGCATAGACCACAGCCGTGGCTTTTGCATCGTGGGATGCCCTGTGAGCGCTTGGATTCACCACCTGATAGCGTTTGCAAAGATTTGTAAGGCTCTTGCTCTCATCCCCGGAAATGGCTCCCCGGCTGATTTTCAGAGTATCAATCCCCTGTCTTTCAAACGGAATTCCAAGGCGGGCCGCTCCAACCTTTAAGAAGCTATAGTCAAACAGGATGTTATGCCCCATCAGGATGTCTTCACCGGCAAATTCGATAAACCGCGGTATCACCTCTCCCTGATTCTCCGCCTCTTTCAGCAGGTCCTCCGTAATGCCGGTAAGCTGGATGATTTTCTCCGGCAAGGGCGCCGGCGGCTTTATCAGCTCATTAAAATATTCTGTAATTTTTCCTTCCCTTACCTTGACTGCACCAATTTCTATTATGTAATCCTCTTCCGGAGAAAGTCCGGTAGTTTCAATGTCAAAGCAGACAAAGGAAGTTATTCTGTCATTTTTATTCGTCATTCTTTCCCTCCCATCTGCATAGGTTAAAGAGAAAACAGTCCCTGCACTTTGGGCTTCTGGCAGTACAGATGCTTCTGCCATGGGCAATTATCTGAAGATTATATAAAATCCAATGGTCCTTCGGCAGAACCTTCATTAAATCGAACTCTATCTTTACCGGGTCCTCTTCCTTTGTAAACCCAAGCTTTCCGGATATCCTTTTTACATGGGTATCCACGACAATACTGGGCTCATGATATACATTTCCCCTGATGACATTGGCAGTTTTTCTTCCCACTCCCGCAAGCTTTGTAAGAGCTTCAATATCCTTCGGAACAACTCCTCCATACTCTGTTACCAAAGTCTTTGTACACTCTATGATATTCTTTGCCTTGTTATGGTAAAAGCCCGTACTGTGAATATCCTGCTCCAGCTCCTTTAAGTCTGCCGCAGCAAAATCTTCCAGGGTCCTGTATTTTTTAAACAAATCCTCTGTAACCAGATTGACCCTCGCATCCGTGCACTGGGCACTGAGAATGGTGGCAATCAGAAGCTGCCAGGGTGTCTCATGATTTAAATAACACTTATATTCCATCGAATAATGTTCATCCAGAAGGGAGAGCACCTGCCCGACCCTCTCACGTTCGTTCTTCGTCAGCCTTTTAACAGCCATATATGCTCCTTTCGTAAATAGTAAATTTAATCATTGGATACTGAAATTTTGCCTGACTTTTTCCTATACCATCATGAAATCCACCGTTATCTGCCTTGCCTGCTTGTTAAGGGGATTACGGTTTTTGTAATCATATAGTATAAACTGCTCCTGCCGTACTTCCCGGCCTGAGGCAGCTGTCTCATATACATTCAGGGGATAATGTTCCATATGGAGCATTCCCTTTATCTCCTCCCCAGGGATATCTGCCTCTCCCAAATACTTCTTAAGACTGTCCTTATCCTTATAAAATTCCTGGTACCTGGCTTTATACCGGTCAAAATTCTCCGCAAAGGACGGCCTGCTTTTCAGCTTCTCCCTGCAATACAGGTCATGGACCATCAGATACTTCAATGTTTGAATTTCACCTGTGCTCTCACTGCCTGCTTTTTTCCCGATATACTGTTCAAAGAATCCCAGAAGCGCTTCATACCTTCCCATTCTGGAAGAATTTAAAAGGAAAAGGCCCTGTTCTTCATAATAATTCCCAAGCTCGAAAAAGAAGTCAAAAGGAGTATCAAAAAAATGCATAAGGTATGCAAGGGAATATTCAAACTGCCCGCTGTTATAATACATTTCCGTCATACTCTCTACTTTTTTCAGGCGCAGGATTTCATCATAGCTGATCCATCTGGTATAAAGCACTTCATAAGGAGGCTCGTCCTGGTATACAATTCCCCATTTTTCCTTTTCCCCATGAAGGTAAGAGCCCTTCAGCACCTTCAGAAAGCCCAGCTGAAGCTGGTCCGGCTTCATGGAATAGACCTCGTTAAAGGAATCTCTGAAGGAGGTGTAATCCTCATAGGGAAGACCGGCTATCAGGTCCAGGTGCACATGAATGTTCCTGCCCTCCTGTATCCGGAGGACCACCTCCCTGATCTTATCCAGGCTCATTTTCCGCCTTATGGCATCCAGGGTGGTTTCATTGGCAGACTGTACACCGATTTCCAGCTGTACGAGACCTTCTCTTAAAGTATTTAAAAGGGCCAGCTCCTCTTCCCTTAATAATTCTCCCGCTATCTCAAAATGAAAATTTGTTACGCCGTTATCATTTTCCTTTAAGAACTGCCAGATTTCCATCGCATGCTGATGGTTGCAGTTAAAGGTCCTGTCAACAAATTTCACCTGAGGAACCTTATCCTTCAGAAAGACAGACAGCTCCTCCTTTACCTTCTTAAGGTCCCGGAAGCGTACCTTCCTATTTTCCGAGGAAAGGCAATAGCTGCAGGAGTAGGGACAGCCTCTGCCGGATTCATAATATATTATCTTATTCTGAAGGCTTATAAGCTCCTCATAGGGAAAGGGAATGGCATCCATGTCCATTTCCTTTCTCGGAGCTGTCCGATAGAGCATGCCGTTTTCTTCACGGCAGCAAAGCCCTCTGATGTCCTTTAATCCTTCCCCGTCTCCGGTATAAAAGTGCATTAACTCCAGGAAGGTTTCTTCCCCTTCCCCGCATATGATTCCGTCAATACAGGGAAGCTCTGTCAGAACCTCTTCCGGGTCATAGGAAACCTCCGGTCCTCCAAGCCACAGGCTGGTGCCCGGAAGCACCTTCTTTATTTCCCGGCTTATCTTTTTAATCATTCCCATGTTCCAGATATAGCAGGAAAAGCCTATAAAATCCGGCTTACGTTTATAGATATCCACCAGGATATCCTCCGTATACTGGTTAATGGTATACTCCGCCAGGGAAATACTTTCCTTGTAAGGAGCGGCATAATTTCTTAAGCTTCGTATCGCCAGGTTAGAATGTATATATTTTGCGTTAATTCCTACTAATAAAATCTTCACGTTTAACTCCCATAGGCTTAATAAAAAGCATAAGCACACCGTTGTCCAGTGGCTTATGCTTATTCTAACACAAGTTTTTTGAAAAGAAAACCCGTTGACCCGGAGATGGAAGGAATTGTTACCGTTCAGTCCAGCACCAGGACTACAAATGACACCCGCTTATTCTGCAATTTTACTGTCACCTATCACATTTTGAAGATAATTATCCAGCCAGATTGCCGGAGCGGACAGTAAGAACCATACCAGGCTAAAAAGAGGACATATCTGCCCCCAGGCATTTAAGGGCTGGTTGGAGTAATCCCATACATTAAGGTGCATCCACAGGTTAACAATCAGGCCAGCCATCAGCTCCACCGCCGTTATAGCCAGAGAGGAGAGAAACATTCTCCCGGGGAGGGGAATTTCGTGCTTGCATTTTTGATTGATGTAATCTATCAGCAAAAAGCAAACTCCTCCTGCAATCAGCATAGAGATATGGGAATAACCCCGGAACAGGGTTTCAATACCGCAGTAGGAAAAACCGCCTACAAAGAAAAATAGAATATATTTCAGACTGTTATTGTTTATTTTGAGCATACTAATCATTCCTTTCCTCATAAAAATAAATTGATTTTAATCGGGTTAAAAATTAGTATACTCCGTTATTTTTTTTGAAATCGGAAGTTCGCCCTATTCCATCACTTCCCTTTACAGCAGCTTCCAGAGCTTCTATTCTTTCTCTGTTCTATAAAAATTTATCAAATTTGATTGATTACAGGAAACAACCGGCAATGGTATGATCAGGCAGCTTCGCTCTGCAAAGGCAATTCACCTGCTGCTGAATATTTAAACTGAAAAAAGGGCATGAAAAAAGCGGGTGATGGGAATCGAACCCACGTATCTAGCTTGGAAGGCTAGTGTTCTACCATTGAACTACACCCGCAAATTACTATGAAGTTGTCAGCCTTTCATTCAAAATTATAATTTCTGAAATATGCCGGCGACCGGAATCGAACCGGTACGGGCGATTAGGCCCGCAGGATTTTAAGTCCTGTGCGTCTGCCAGTTCCGCCACGCCGGCATCTGAAAGCTTTCTGACAAGGTTAGATTATAGCACAGTCAGCTTTCCATTTCAAGAGGTTTTTGTATTAATTTTAGAGAAAATTCGAATAATTCTTGTCATTCCCTAAAAGTTTATTTTAAGAAGCCTAATTTCCAGCGAAATTTTTTATAATGAGGGAAGAAACCGGAGGAAGAGTAAGCTTTAATATCCCTCCGTCGGTATAATACATTTCAGAATCAATGCAATACCCATCCACCGTAGTCAGTATCAGTCTCGAAAGAGTATCCGTGTCTTTTATCCCTATCCTCCAGGCTTCAATATCCACTGCCATAGGGGCTTCCGTGTTATTTAGGGCTATAATAAATTTATCCTGCTTATCAAATCTTCCATAGCATAAATAGCCGTATCCTGTATGCAGCATAAGATGGGAACCGGTTTTAAGTGCTTCATAGGCTTTATGGATGCCGATAATATCCTTATGGAAGGCTATTAAATCCATGTCCTCTCTTCCCCAGGGATAGCTCCTTCTGTTATCCGGATCGGTAAAGCCGCAAAGCCCTGCTTCATCTCCGTAATAAACCGTGGGGGCACCGGGCCAGGTCATCTGGACCGTCACTGCCTCTTTCAATACGCCTTTATTAATACCGCTCTCAGCCGCCTTGGGTCCAAGGGTAGCTGTTCTTCCCACCTTCTTGTTGGTTCTTGTGAGGAAGCGGGAATGGTCATGGTTGGAAAGTTCATTCATTGCCGTAAGCAGTGACGGTGTCTGAAAGCTTGCCATGGCATTCTTCATGAGTCCTTCGAAGGCCGCCCCGGAATTATAAAGGGATTCTTCATAGGAATCACTGTGCTTTTCCATGCCGGTCAAAAACCAGGTCAGGGGTTCCATAAAGGCATCATAATTCATGACAGTATCCCATTCATCTCCCATGAGCCACTCCCTGGAATCCCCGTAATGCTCAGCCAATATCACAGCTTCCGGATTGGCCTCCTTCACAGACCTTCGGAAGTCCTTCCAGAATTTATGGTTAAATCCTCTGGTCAGTCCTAAGTCGGCAGCCACATCCAGCCTCCAGCCATCACAATTATAGGGAGGGGATACCCATTTGGCACCTATGGCCAGGATTTCTGCCTGTAATTTCTTGGAACCCTCATAATTCAGTTTCGGGAGGGTCTCATATCCCCACCAGCCGTCATAGCTTTTATTTTCCGGCCAGTCCTCTTCCCGGAAGTTAAAGTAATCCCTGTAGGGACTTATCTTATCCCAGTAGGCGCCAACTGCGAAATCCTCTTCTCCTTCATAGATTCCTTCCCTGTCAAGCCATTTGTGAAAGGAGCCGCAATGGTTAAATACACCGTCTAAAATTACCTTCATGCCATTTTCATGGGCAAGTGCCACAAGCTTTGCAAACAGCTCATTGCTTTTCTCCAGGTTCACACGGCTTGTTACCCTTTTTTTATAACGGAAAGCCTCGCGGTTATCAAATACTCCCTCCGGCATGGCTTCTTCACAATCCTCTTCTACGACGCCAAAATGAGGATCGATATAATCATAATCCTGTGTATCGTATTTATGGTTGGAAGGAGAAACAAAGATGGGATTCAGATACAGTACCTCCACTCCCAGGTCTTTCAGATATCCAAGCTTCTTCATGATACCTGCCAAATCCCCTCCGTAAAATTCGCGGATTCCAACAGCGGACGGATACTGATACCAGTCCTCTGCCTTCTTCACATAATCTCCAACATAGAAATACTCCCTGTTTTCCACATCATTTGAGGCATCTCCGTTACAGAAACGGTCCACGTAGATCTGGTATATTACCGCTCCCTTTGCCCAGTCCGGTGTCTGAAAGCCAGGTGTTATATTAAAAAAGAACTTATCCTGAGGTTTGTCAGCTGCTCCTGCTTTTGTATAATAACAGACGTTCTCCCCGTCCTCTATTTCAAAATAATACCTTACCGGCTGGTCCGTAAGCTTAATAATACCTTCATAGTAATCGAAATAATCCTCTTCCTCCGCTCGTTCCATCCGGATTTTCTCTGTTTCTTCTGCTCCTGTGAAAGGATGAAGGCTTACCCTTAAGCTGCCTTTCCCAGTCCTTAAGCGGATTTTTACAGTTTCAAACTCCCTGGGTTCAGCAGGTATTCTGTAATCTTTCGTTCCGTCACTGTATAGCGCATCTTTATTTATCATAATCTCAAGTCAGGCCCTTCCGTTTTACTGATTCCCAATTTTGTATGGTACTATCTGATATTGTATATTAAATCAATTCAGGAAAAATAGCAACCTGCATCTATTTTTGGGCAAAGAAAAGGACAGCTTTCCGAGTGCTGTCCTTTTCTTGGAGAAGGTATTTTGTTACTTATGGGGTGTAGCAAAAACTATATAATGTATTGGGGTTTACGAGTATTAGTATAACATCATGTATACAAAAAGTGTGCACAAACATTGCATTTTTAAATAATTTTTTTTGTCTGTTTTTCTTCTTATTTTTTTACTGGCGCAATATCCGTTCCTGTAAAATAGATAAAAACCATTTATTTTCAGACATTTTTTTGTAATAGGCTATTTATCCTTCTAAAATAGGGGAATTTTCACCGCTAATCTTTCCTTCGCCTCTCTGGAGAAAAAGTGACTCGAATTCTTCACGGTTGATTCGCTCTTTTTCAATTAAGAGTTTTGCACAATTATGCAGTACATCCATGTAATCCGTAAGGATTTTTTTTGCCTCGCCATAGCAGTTATCAATCATGCCCTTTACTTCATCATCAATAATTCTGGCAACATTTTCACTGTAGCTTCTGGTATGTGCTAAATCTCTTCCGATAAATACCTCATCATCGTCGTTGTCATAGTTGACCATTCCTACGGAGGAGGAGAAGCCATATTTGGTAATCATCGCTCTGGCTGTCTTTGTGGCTACCTTGATATCCTGAGAAGCGCCGGTGGTAATATCATCAAAAATCAGTTCCTCCGCTGCCCTTCCGCCAAGGCCTACAATGATATCCTGCTTCATACCGCCTTTTGTCTGGAACATTTCATCCTTTTCCGGCAAAGGCATGGTATAACCTGCCGCTCCGTTTCCGGTAGGTATAATGGATATGGTATAAACAGGCCCCACGTCCGGAAGCACATGAAAGAGGATTGCATGACCGGCTTCATGGTAAGCTGTAATTTTCTTTTCCTTTTCAGAGATGATCCTGCTCTTTTTCTCCGTACCGATACCTACCTTGATAAAGGATTTATTGATATCTTCATGAACGATATAAGAGCGGTTATCCTTTGCTGCGCTGATGGCAGCTTCATTTAAGAGGTTTTCAAGGTCTGCGCCTGTAAAGCCTGCCGTTGTCTGGGCAATCTGCTTTAAGTCCACATCCTCTCCCAGTGGTTTGCCCTTGGAATGAACCTGAAGAATCTCTTCCCTGCCCTTTACATCGGGCCTTCCAACCATAACCTTACGGTCAAAACGGCCGGGTCTTAAAATAGCAGGGTCCAGGATATCCACACGGTTGGTTGCTGCCATTACGATAATTCCTTCATTGGCGCCAAAACCATCCATTTCGACCAGCAGCTGGTTCAGGGTCTGTTCTCTTTCATCGTGGCCTCCGCCCATGCCGGTTCCTCTTCTTCTGGCCACCGCATCAATTTCATCAATAAATACAATACAGGGGGAATGCTTCTTGGCATCTTCAAATAAATCCCTTACACGGGAAGCACCCACACCTACAAACATTTCAACAAAGTCCGAACCGGATATACTAAAGAAGGGTACTCCCGCTTCTCCGGCTACTGCCTTTGCAAGAAGGGTCTTACCGGTTCCGGGAGGTCCTTCCAGCAGTACGCCTTTTGGAATTCTTGCCCCAACCTGGGTGTATTTCTTGGGTGTCTTCAGGAAATCAACGATTTCCTGCAGCTCTTCCTTCTCTTCTTCCAGACCCGCCACATTCTTAAAGGTCGTTTTCTTATTCTCGTCGGTTGTCATCTTGGCCCGGCTCTTACCAAAGTTCATCACCTTGCTGCCGCCACCGCCGCCTCCTGCTGCCTGATTGGAAAGATAGGAGAATAAGAGAATTATTACTACGAAGCCCAAAAGGTAGGGCAGCAGTGTCAGAAACCAGCTGGGCTTGGAAATATCATATAAGTGATAGGTAAGCTCTTTATTGCTTTGATTTACGATTTTATCATCTATAACCTTTCGAATCTCACTGACGTCGGTTACATTGAATTTCTCCACACTCTTATCCTTCAGGGTGACAACCGCTTTTCCGGAAGGCGCTTCCTGATTCTGATAAATTCTTACATCCGTAACATTATTATTATTGACATCCTCTAGAAAATTGCTGTACTCGTAATTATTATTGGGATTGCTTTTTATATTTTGATGAACAAGCGACAAGACCAAAATAATGCCAAGGATAACAAGATAAGCCCCATATCCTTTTAGTTGTCTTTTCACTTAACACCCCTCCTTTCTATTCTTCAATTACGCCGATATAGGGAAGGTTCCGGTATTTCTGCATATAATCCAGCCCGTAGCCTACCACGAATTTATCGGGAATTTGAAAACCTACATAATCTACCGCAACATCCGTAGTCCTTCTGTCAGGTTTGTCTAAAAGAGTGCATATCCTGACACTCTTTGGCTTCCTGGTATTTAACAGGTCTACAAGATATTTCAGTGTATTACCGGAATCAATGATATCCTCCACAATAAGTACTTCCTTATCTTCAATGGAATCATCCAGATCCTTAATTATTTTAACCCTTCCGGAGCTTACGAAACCGTCTCCATAGCTGGAAACGGACATAAAGTCGATGGAAAGGGGAACACTGATATGCTTTGCCAGCTCACAGGTAGCAAAAACTCCGCCCTTTAATACACAGATAAGGTGCAGTTCTTTTCCTTCGTAGTCCCTGCTTATCTGCTCACCCAGGCTTCTTATCTTTTTATTTACCTCCTCTTCGGATATTAGTACCTTGATATCTTCATTCATTTTCTTCTTCCTCCGTCAATTTTATCTGAAGTATCCTCCTTGTATTTTCATCCACCTTATAGGCTTCGCTTATTCTGCCACCGATTACCCACATAATATGGGAACCGTCGGCTAATAAAGGCAGGACATCTCTCTCTTGTCTTGGTACCTTTTCATCTATGAAATAGGCCTTTAATTTTTTTGTGCCGCCCTGTTTGTCAATGCAAAGATAATCTCCCTGCTTTCGAAAGCGGATTAACACAGTATCCTTAATTTTATCATAGTCAAACCATTTCGTACAGATACTTTCAGGAATTATCATATTTTTTTTATAATTTAGAACTGTGGCTATAAGGCTATTTCCCATAAAGGACAGGTTCTTTCCTGTTCCGGGAAGAGTATTTGCCTCATCGGCAGGACTCTTACCTGCTCCTGAAAGGCCCTTTTCTGCAACGGCAGCGCTCGTTACTGCTCCTGGAATATTCGTTCCTTCACCAGCAGAACCCTTTCGGGGAAGAGGAGTAACCCCCGGAATCATTAGTTCCCGTTCTGCTATATCGCTATCTGCAGCGGAAGCTTCTTCCTTCCTGTCTTTCTTTTCTATTAACAACTCTATATGCCGGTATTCTCTTACGGCAGTAATCCCATAGGGCAGATTTACCCTTCTTCCGGCCTGCTTATCCAAAAGCTCCAGTACAGCTGTCACATGAACCGCCTCGATATCCTTCAGGCTTTCGCTCAGCAGGTAAAGAGCCTTCCTTACCACTTCTTTTTGAATGACGGCATCCTCTGCCTTAAGCTCCTCTGCTTTTAGGAGGAGACTGTTATTTTCCTCCTTTATAAGTATTCCCTCCATGGCCTTTTGTGTGGACTTTTCTATAAACTCCTGAATTTCCTTCAGGCTTTCCCCGGCCTTTGCAATGTGGGACACAGCACCCTTGTTTATTTCCTGCGCTTCCTTTAATATACCCAGCCGTATCTTATTGCGGCTGTATTCCGGCGTAAAGTTTGTGGAGTCATTCAGGAAAGGAATTCCCTTTTCCTGCAAATATTCTTCTATCTCCTGCCTTTCAAGGCAAAGCAGGGGTCTGATAAGCTTATCCCTTATGGGACTGATGCCCGTTAATCCCGCAAGGGCACTGCCCCGGAACATATGGAAAAGAATTGTTTCTGCGTTATCATTTTTATTATGTGCAATTGCAATTTTATTACACTTATATGCGATAAGATACTGGTTAAAAACTTCATATCTCACTTTTCTTCCTGCTTCTTCAAGGGACATTCTTCCTTCCTTTGCCAGCGCCGGGATATCCTTATGCACCGATGTAAAGGATATATTTTCCTTTTTGCATAGCTCCCTTACATGCTCCTCATCCCTGAGAGCTTCTTCTCCCCTTATGCCATGGTTTACATGGATGACATAAAGGGTCAGGCCGTACTCCCTTCGGAGCTCCAAAAGCACGTGAAAAAGGCAGACCGAATCCGCTCCGCCGGAAACACCGACAATAATTTGGTCTCCTTTTTCAAGCATTTTATATTTCTTTATATATTGTTTTACCTTATTTATCATGAATAACTCCAGAGTTTTTTATCATTTTACCTCGAACCATGGGAAATATCAAGCCTTGCTCCAAAAGCCGGCTACCAATACCGTCATATCGTCAACAGGGACCCAGCCGTTTTGTTCCAGGGCCATATTTAAAAGGGAATTTGCCATTTCCTTCGGATTATTTGTCTTAAGGTCCTTTAAGAATTCGCTGATGAATTCCTCCTTTTCGTCTCCCGGAATACAGTCGACCACCCCATCCGTAGCCATAATGACAAATTCTCCGCTGTAAAGCTTCTTGGTTATGATTTCATAGTCTGCCTTCTGGATGATACCGGCAGGCAGCGTGGTGGAATGTATGACCTCAACCTCTCCCGCTTTTTTAAGGAAAGTAGCGGCAGCCCCCATCTTGATAAAATCACAAAAGCCCGTATAAAGGTTGATGATGGTTAAGTCAATGGTAGAAAAGCTCTCCTCCTTATCCCGTAATACCATAATGGAATTTATCAGCTTTATGGCGGATTCCTTGCGAAAACCCGCTTCCATAAACTGCTCCAGCAATTCGATGACCGACTCGCTCTCTTCATAAGCTCCCTGCCCGGTTCCCATGCCGTCTGCAAGGCTCATAATAAAGGTTCCCGTATCCGGGTTCAGGAAGGAATAATTATCTCCGGATACCGGATTCTTCTCTTTATTCATTCTGGCAAAGCCCGTATACACCATGTAATCCGTATCCTCCACAAAGGTAAAGGTATCCAGCTCCTTTGCGATTACTTTCTTACAGCCCTCATAGGGCCTCATAGGCTTCCCATAGGCCCTTCCTATGATGCCTGCGGCTTCCTTTGCCGTAATACAGCGGCCCTTATCCGTTCTTGCCGTTATATAAATTTCCTGCTTTCCGTCCCTTTTTTCAAATACCGCCACCTTTTTTACCAGGATATGGCTGCGCCTTAGCTCAGAGGCGATTCTTTCCTTCCTGCTCTCATCCTCATAGGGCTTATACAGGTCAAGAGAAAAATCATCGATAATATTGGCTACTTCCCCCAGCTGCTCTGCAATGGCCGCCCTGCTCTGGGCCAGCTTATTACTCCAGACCATGTTGATTCTTGCCACCTCTATGCTTCTCTTTGCCTCCTCCAGGAAATTATCCAGACAAATGCATCTGGAGGCAAATTCTCCCGGAATCTCACTTAAGGATACGGTTCCATTTTCATTCACCTGCTCCATAATGCGGTAGGCCCCCTCGTAGGTCTCATAAAAATGCCCCTCCCAGCAATAGCTGCAATTCTCACAATCCTTGCAGAGCTTTTCCGATAACTGGTCAAAGAGCTCCCTTTTATCAAGCTTGTCCAGCTCCTCCTTCTGTTCCGAGATGGAATGGAACGTGGTGGAAAGATTATGAAAGGATTCCGAAAAATCTCTCAGCTTCCCTCTGGCAATGCTCTGCAGATTCTGATGAACAAACACTTCCTCCTCCCTGTCATTCTCACCAGCCCTTTTTCCATATATCAGATTTTTAGGCAGCAGAAAAAACAGCACCGCACAGGAGATTAACACCCCAAAGCCTTCCAGATTGAACTTGCTGTTCTTATAAAGCTCTCCCAGGACAAGAAAACCTCCCGTATAGGCCAGAAAATCCACAATCCTTCCCATCTCACGAAAGCTTCCGCTGATAATACCAAGCATGCACATTAGGCCCAGCTGATTCAGCTCCCCGGTCCTAAGTGCCAGAATAATCCCGCAGGCTGCTCCTATTACCGCCCCAAAACCTGCTCCATAGCGAAAACCGATTAGAAGGACACTGAACATCGCACAGGTCAGCGGAAGGGAAAAACCCAGAGAATTCATATCCGGTATTCCGTATATAAGAACTCCCCCCATAACCGCAAGTCCGATAATCTGCTCATTGGACAGGGCCTCACCCTTTATCCCCGGATTTAGAACCGGCTCAAGTCCCCGCCAGAATATCAGGGCAGACACAAACACAATGACTCCTTCTGCCAGGCCCATCACTACAAAATGCCATAAATCTCTGCTTAATGTGCTGTAAAAGCAGGTGAGTACCGTGGTAACTCCTGCTGCAATCCCGGCCATTGCCCATATGTTAATTTTTTTGCTGCGGTATTCAATCATGGATACCAGAATGGAAAATACAATAATAGCTATCAGATATTTAATCATCTCTTCTGTTCCCATAGCTGTGAAAACTCCCAATGCTACCATAACCATTGCCAATATCCGTCCCTTTGGTTCCAAAAACAGTGCCGCCAGATACCCCATGGCAAATGGATTTATACCCATGAACACCGCCCTTGCCATAATAACACCAAGCAGGCTGGTGAATATTCTCCTTATATTTTGTTCTTTCATTGCTCTACCTGTCCTCCCTTTACCTTACAGGACTTTATTCCGGCAGGCGGGCTTTCCGCTTTCCAGGCCCCGGCTGTCCATTTAGTCCGTTTAGTCCTGTATTATAGGGTTGTGCAATTAAAATCTTTGTCAAAACCAAGTGTCCCTATCCCAAAAGTTTTTGACAGAATCCTACTTACTTGCATGAAAGAATCGAATAGAGAGAGTTCATTTTAATTAAGAAATTCAGATTAAGGTAGGAAAAGCGATAGAATATTTTTATCTGTAAGTCATTAATTATGAAAATCAAAATAATGATTTAAGGAACAAAAGGCAGTTTTTCAAAAGGGGACGGCAGTTTGCACAAAATAGAAAGCACGAATGCTTCGATTCCAATGTATAAGAAGTCCTAATTCTCTGAAGCTTTTGTGCTGGATATATCCTCAAACAGATAACTCGCTTCGCTCAGACAATCTGTTTGAGGATATAGCACAAAAGCTTCAGAGAAAAGGACTTCTAATACATTTCCATAGGCGCATTCGTGCTTTCTATTTTGTGCAAACTGCCTGGGGATATATTGAAACGGGCATTTGTCGGGTTAAACAAATAATGAATATACATTTGCGAAAGCTTAAATCAACTTATGACTATAGAATCATTATTAAAATACTTTAAGAAGAAAAAAGGATATAGCACTGGGTAAGCCACGTGCCAATCCTTTTCAATTCTATTATATTCTGAGACAAGAATAACTATATAAGCGGGTATAAATGTTTATGGTAGAAATAAATTTACTTATTTCTTTATTCTCCCTTGAAGTTCCAAAGGATATTAAGTCTCCGGCATTATGAAACATTTTTATATCGCCTAAAACCAGCGAATTATTAAAGCTTACATCTGTTTTGTACTTTTGTCCGCCATAAGCGATCTCTAAAATACCCTTTTGTGCTTCCAGAGAATCCAGATTTGACCTATCCAGGGCTTCATATTTATTTTCTTTATAAAAGAAAGTAAATCCCTTTGGCGGCACCATACTGGTGTTTTTCTAATGCAGCTTCTTGGTATCTGATGCTCTGATGCCCAGTATGGTTCTAGTAAAATAACAGGAACTATAAATTATTTTTTACTAACAAATTATTTTAATAGCATATATGAAGTCTTTATAGTAAATGCTTTTCGGTATATCAAAAAAAGAACCAGAAATCGAATTAATGGAAGCTTTAGACTCCGCTACCCAATCCTAGGTGCAATCGACATCCAAATACACTTGAGCATAATTTAAAAATTTTTATTTAGACAATAAAAAACCATATTGCATGATTATATTACCAATCAAACAATATGGTTCTTTCAATTTAATAATAGCGAAGGACGGATTTGAACCGCCGACACTGCGGGTATGAACCGCATGCTCTAGCCAACTGAGCTACTTCGCCAAAGCAACGAAGACAATTATAACTGCTGTCAGAAAGTTTGTCAAGCCCCATTATTCCTCTGATTTGAAAATAATTTCGTCCTTGTAAACTAATCCGAATTTCTCTCTGGCCATCTCCTCAATGAACTTTTTGGTCTGGACATAAGCTTTCTTTTCTTCAATATCTTCTGCTCTTTTTTTCTCATCTTTAATCTTGTCATTTAACTCTACTATTTTCTGATCTGCTTTGGCTTCTACCATATCCAGCCCCTGCTGTTTATATGTAACTATCCCGCATATGGAGAATACCATTAATGCCGTAAGAATCAGGCCTGTCCGCCTTTTTCTCTTCCGCCTGTTATGCCCCTTCAAATTTAACCACCTTTTTCTTTATCAGATAGAGTTATTTTACTAGATTTATTATGCTTTTTCAATAATTTTCGTATATTTAGCAAAATTTTTTTAAATAGTTTGAATACTCCATGAAAACCATGGCCCAAACCACGTCCAAGAAAAAGAAAGGGTTTTAAAATCAGGCGTATTACGTAAAGAATACCCCCTTTTATCTTATTTAGAAATCCCGCTATCCACTCGACCAACGGGTCACTGATCAGGTTATGGTATAAAAGCATGCCGAGAAACATACCAAGAATGGCAAAGCCTCTGATAATACCGTTGTTCTGCTGATACATCATGCGAAATATCAGGACGCTTGAGACTGTCCAGTACAATAAGTCCTCTATACCAACCAGAATTGCCCCTCTGGGAAATATTCTTCTGATAATGCGGAACACATCATAAAATACCAGCAGATAAATGCCCCAGAGCACGCAGTTTCCGAAAAACGCAAGCTCTGTCAAAATCTCTTTATTCATCTAATCGCTCCTGCCTGTACACTTAATGTTTCAGCTTATTTAAACAGCCTGGTAATGAATGATTCCCCCGATTTCCCATAACCGTTTGAGTCAGAGTAGGTAAGACTGTCTATCCTTCCGTCCACATCCACCTCTCCTTTTTCCAAGGTCAGGCGGTTTACATGAAGCTCATTCCCCCTTATCATTAGGATACCCTGTTCCGTATCCAACAGTACTTCACCCGCATCAAAGCTTAAGACATCCTTTACACCGGTTATCATAGCCTGGTTTCTGGCATTTAAACTGACTTTATGCAGCTTCTGAATTCCCTGCTTCTCCTCCATTAAAAAAAGGCCTCCTGATATACTTTCTCTTAAGTATATTAGAAGACCCTGTATTTCATGCCCAAAATTACACAAGTTCCCATATAAGCTGCTCTGCCTGCGATATCGCTTAATAATTAAAATCTTTAAAAATGCACCATTTTTCAAGCCAAACCCATGTACTTCACAAGCTTGCTTTTGATACTGCTTAAAAAAGCTTTGAATAATACACCGCATTTTTCAAATTAAACGATATACTCATATAATTCCTTAGCATCATCTTTTCTCACGGTTTCCTGTACATCCAATACCTTCACCTTCACCGACTTACTGCCAAAGCCAATCTCTATGATGTCGCCTTCCTTGACAGCTGCAGAGGCCTTGGCGGACTTGCCGTTAATCAGGACACGTCCTGCATCACAGGCTTCATTTGCCACAGTTCTGCGCTTAATTAATCTTGATACCTTTAAAAATTTATCCAATCTCATAAAAACCTCTTTCCTGTGAAATGCATTCCGTCCCGTCACGCCATTTCACTTAGAAACTTATAGTCAAAAAAAGAAGCTGTTTTAATAATCTGTTCCTCCACTTTCAAGCATTTAACTTACCTTTTTGGTGAACACGATTCTTAACAACAGCTTCCTTCGGGTTAAATCTTCCTATTCGTTAATAACATCCTTTAAAGCTTTTCCTGCTTTGAACTTGGGAGCTTTAGATGCGGCAATTGTTATAGCCTCTTTTGTTTGAGGATTTCTTCCTGTTCTTTCAGGTCTTTCAGAAACTTCAAAAGTTCCGAAGCCAACTAACTGTACCTTCTCACCTTTTGTAAGTTCTTCTGTAACAACATCAATAAAAGCTTTTAATGCTTTCTCTGAATCCTTTTTGGATAATTCTGTTTTCTCTGCAATTGCTGCAACTAATTCGGCTTTGTTCATGGATTTAACTCCTCCTCTAAAGTAATTGATATTTGTAAAATAACCGTTAGGATTATTTTCATGTTCTTCAATGCCTATTTTCTGACATTGGTTATATCGTTTAAACTTGTGGTTTTTTCTCTGTAAGTCCTTCGATATCTACAAATCTATTTATAAACTTATTAGTGGCATTTGTCAAGGAATTTTCTGCATTTAACTGCAAAAATACAGACAAATTTACTATTTGAAACAGTAGGTTTTCAAATTTCTCCTCCAATTGCTCCTCATCTTCCATTTTCCACTGTTCTTTAAGGGCAAAAAGACTGTCCGAAAGGCTCTCGAAAGTTCTTTCGGCTTCCTCCTTTACATCCCCTTTCTGTCCGTTTTTTCCTGCCCTTTTTATGGCCTTTTCCGCCCTCATAAGTGCCGGCAGAGCTCTTGGAATATCCTGCAGGGTGTCTGCTGTAGTTTTCTGCTTCTTTTCCTGTTTTTTTATCTCATCCCAGTTCTTAACTACCTGTCCTGCATCAATCGATTCCTTTTCACCAAAGACATGGGGATGGCGCCTTATCATTTTCTCACTTTCCCCTGTAATAATGTCTTCTATGGTAAATTCCCTGGTTTCCTCTGCGATAGCTGCATGAAGGGCTATCTGCAGGAGAACATCTCCAAGCTCCTCACAAAGGTTTTCCGTATTGCCCCTTCGAATGGCTTCAACGCTTTCATAAGCCTCTTCCAGCATATATTTATCCAGACTCTCATGGGTCTGCTTCCTATCCCATGGACAGCCCTTTTCACTGCGCAGATACCTGATAATGTCCATAAATTCATCAAAGGTGTATCTTTTATCCATTGTTTCCTCTTTCTTGCTTCTTATACGTATAGTTTATAAGCTGTTATCCTTTTCCTATTATACCCATATCAGGCTAATCTGTAAATCTTTAAATACCGAAGGATATAAAAAGGATGGCATTTCATATCCCGATGCCTTATAATGGCAGCAGAAAGCTTCTAAATACAGAGCACAGGTTCGCCTGCTATAGCGCGCAAACAGAACATGAAAATAATTTCTCTCTACATATGGAAAGGCAGGAATGACATTGGATATCAGAATAAGCAAAAGCACGGACAGGGATTTCCTATATCTTACCGGGCTTCTGGACGAAGACCTTAACAAACGTTACCAGGAGCTGCAAAAAAGCTATGACAAACATAACAGGACCGACAACATAAAGCAAGCCGTTATCCTATATGACGGTGAGGTTCCCATCGCCTGCGGTGCCTATAAGGAGCACAGGGCCGATTCCGTTGAACTAAAACGTATTTTTGTAAGGCAGGAGTACAGGGGACAGGGACTATCAAAGCTTCTGGTCCGTGAGCTTGAAAGCCTTGCCAAGGCAGACGGGTACAGGGCTGCCTTTTTAGAAACCGGAAGAAAGCAGCAGGAAGCAATCAGCCTCTATGAAAAATCCGGCTACCATACTTATACCCGTGCATACCGTAAGCTTGCTTACGGTATTGCTTAAATAAAAAGTTTTAAAATGCAACGCATTTTTCAAACTATCCCTAATTATGAACCTTACACAGATAATCTAAACAGCATATGCATGAAAAAGGAACTATAAAAAATAAAATAGAGGGCCCTGCCTCTCCCGCTTTACAAACGTATTGCTTGTTTAAAGCGAAGCGCAGCGCCCCATCCATTATTGTTCCATTTGCCTTCCCAAAAAGTAAGCTGCTGTACTTGCAAGCTTATTCTCCACATCTCCAAATTTCACCTTCGGGTCCTTTGTAAGCACTACCACCGACCCGATTGCATCACCTTCACTGATAATCGGCCAAATAACCTGATAAGTATACTCTGTATCATCATCGGCCACAATGTGTATAAAATTCTTATCCTCTTTGGAGGCTAAAATATTTTCTCTTTCTTCAATGACACGCTCAAGTTCCGGTGTTATGGCTTTTGAAAGAAGCTCCCGCTTCATACTGCCTGCCGCTGCCACAAACTGGTCTTTATCGGATATGGCAATGACATGTCCTGTCGTCTGAGCAAGGGAATCTGCATACTGCTTGGCAAACTGACCCAATTCCCCTATGGGAGAATATTTTTTAAGAATAATTTCGCCTTCTCTGTCTGTGAAAATTTCAAGCGGATCTCCCTCTCTGATTCTTAAGGTACGGCGGATTTCCTTTGGAACTACAACACGTCCCAAGTCATCTATTCTTCTTACGATTCCTGTTGCTTTCATAATTTATTCCTCCATTTTGCATTCTATTCATAATGTGGTACTTATGGTTATTATTGTTTGTCAAAAGGAATAAATTATACATTGTTGGTTTATTTTATCTTAAAATTGATTTCGACAGGAAACGTTACTTCTCTTAAATACAGGCCTTCCGGCGGAACCTTTATGCCGGCATTTTCCCTCCTTCTGCTGTCAAGAATTCGTTTCATGTCCTCCGGCTCCCGTTTATGCTGTCCGACTTCTAAAAGCGTTCCGGCAATGATTCTTACCATGTTGTATAGAAATCCATTTCCGGTAATAAGCAGTTTTATCTGCTTTGATTCTCTCTGACAGCCTTTTACGGTAACAGGCTCTATGAGCAGCTTGTCAATTCTTCTTACGGTGTCGTAATCCTCTCTCTTTTCAGCGGAATAGGCCCTGAAGTCATGGGTGCCCATAAGAAACTTTGCCGCCTTTTCCATGGCGGGAATATCAGGTTCTTCCGGAATAGCGTATACATATTTCCGCAAAAAAACCGAAGGCACTTCATCGATTTCAAAACGGTATTCATAGGTCTTTGCTGCGGCACTTTTTCTGCTGTGAAAATCCATGGGTACTTCACTAAGCTCCATAACCCTGATATCCTCCGGGAGAGCCTGATTGATGGCCGCAAGCATCTTTTGCGGAGCAATATTCTTATGGCATTTGAAATTGGCTGCCTGTCCTATGGCATGCACTCCCTTATCCGTTCTGCCGGAGCCTGTTATTTTAATTTCTTCCTGCAGCACCAGAGAAATAGTTTCCTCCAATACAGACTGAACGGACCTTTTCCTGTCTTCCTCTTTAAGCCTCTGCCAGCCGGCATAGCCGCTTCCATCATAGGCCAGTATTAATTTTATATTCCGATTTCCCATAATTCCCTCTTTCTTATTATCCCGGTTGCAGTATAAATTATCCTTTTCTGTCATATACATAAGTAAAATTTAAACTTAAATTTATAGTCCGGGACGGCAGTTTCTTACGAGGTTCTTATGATGGAAATAATTCAGCAGATAGATGATACTCTTCTTATCTTTATCGCAAAGCATTTACACTCTCCTTTTATGGATAGGTTAATGGTATTCTTTACTTCCCTGGGGAATTCTTCTCTCCTTTGGATTGCCCTCACACTGGTACTTCTTGCTACAAAAAAAGGCCGCAGATGGGGCATCTTACTGACGGCTGCCCTTATTGCGGAATCCCTGCTGTGTGACAATTTCTTAAAGCCCCTCTTTGCGAGAGAACGGCCCTTTACAAGACTTACCGGCTTCCGGGATCTGATAAAGGCTCCTGGGTCCTATTCCTTTCCTTCCGGCCATACAATGTCTTCTTTTACGGCGGCAACCATACTTTTTTGCAGAGAAAAGAGCAGCGGTATCTTCTTTTACGTCATCGCTGCCCTAATCGGTTTCTCACGGATATATCTTTTTGTCCATTACCCTTCGGATGTACTTGGCGGAATCCTCTTAGGGATTCTTCTGGCACAAGTCATCGTAAGGGCTGCAAACAAAATTGATATGAGTTAAATTTTAGTCTTTTCTCATCCATGTATAAAAAGGCCGGAATATATGGCATTTTTATTCCTGGATGAGTTCTTAAGTTATATAAGCTTAAGGAGTGCTGGTGGGTGCTTTCTCCCCGCTCTCTCCTTCTTTTGCATTATCTGCCGCCTCATCCCTGAGAGTTAAGGCCGCCCATACCTTATCCTTGATTTCCACCTTATAATTCTCTGTCCACTTCCCATAAAGCTTCTTAAATAATTCATTTTGCCGTTCTTCTATAATTTGTTCCTTTTTCTCAAGAGTGGCATCCTTGTTAAAATCGCTGACACAATAAATAATGTGATAGCCGTACTTGCTTTCCACGACAGAGCTTAATCCTCCCTTTTTAAGAGCAAAGGCGGCCTTTTCGAATTCTTCTACCATTTCACCCTTTCCAAAGGTGTATTCCACGTTAGAATCCTCCGTATTCGCCTCCGCGAGCTTCTTAAAGTCTTCTGTCTTCTTTGCTTCCTTTAAGAGCTTAACAGCCCGGTTATAAGCAGTCTTCTTCTCTGCTTCGGTCATAGGCTCTTCCTTGCCTTCTTTTTCCGTGGTGGTTTTTATCAGTATCTGGTCAACGGTTATCTGCTTTGCCTCATCATCGGTGACATCCGTATTTACATCCATGGTGACAGCGTCATAAACCTTCTGGTAGATAGTGTTTTCCCGGTAGAATTTACGTACAAGGTCTTCTGTAAGGCCATATTTAGCCTTGTCTTCCTCTGTAATTCCATCAAGGTAATTTCCTGCCTTTTCCTGTATGGCGGCTTCTTCCTCCTCCGACAGGGAAATATGATAGCTATCTGCCTTATCAAGAACAATCTTGGTCTGGGTTATAAGATTTAAGATTTCTTCCTTGGCCTGGTCTTCAAAGGTGGTATTGTTTCCTACATTGTAGCTCCATATCTGGCTGCCGAAATAGGATTCATACTGGGCTTTCATTACCAGAAAATACAGCATGGCCTCATTGTAATATACTTTATTATTTCCAACAGTTACTACCAGTTGTCCTCTGTTCTCTTTCGTTTCCTCCGTGCCGCCGTAATCCTTTGCCTCCTGTACGGAGTCAGAAGGGTTCGTGCTTCCCTTTTGTTCCGAGGTTTTCTCCTTACAGCCGGTAAGACTGACTAACAAGGCTGATGCTACCAATAAACACCCTAATCTCTTTAATAAATTTTTCATTCAAAACTCCATTCTCTAACCTGGCCCCATGGCATTATTCATCTGCTTGTATCTGTAATAACTGGCTTTAAAGCTTTAAAGCCCTTTCTATCTCCTCATTATAAGGGATTATACCGTTTCAAGCAATACCTTTAAATCTTCTAAAAGCTTCTTTATCATTTCAAATACCGTTAAGGCATCCATTTTTCCCTTTCCCGGTACCTTTTTCATCGTATACAAAAAATAGGGGTTGGTCTCCGGCACCAGCTTAAGGCAGGACTCATGCTTCTTTATGAGCTCGGGAATCCTCTCAACGGACAGCTTTGCCTTCGGAAACATTACCATCTTAATTTCATCCCCTTTGTAGATAAGGGACATAATATAAACACTGTGGCAGATTGACTTGATATGGGCAATGTTTAACAGGTTATTGACACTGGAGGGCATATCTCCAAAGCGGTCTACCAACTCTTCCTGCATATCAAGGAACTCTTCTTCCGTATTGATATCCGCAATACGCTTGTAAACATCCAGCTTTTGAAATTCATTTTTAATATAAGTGGCCGGAATATAAGCATCCACATCCATATCCACCGTGGTTTCAAAGGTCTCTTCATCAGAAATCTGCCCCTTCATCGCTTTTACGGCGTCATTCAGCATCTTGCAGTAAAGGTCATAGCCCACTGCTTCCATATGCCCGCTCTGCTGGGCTCCCAGGAGGTTTCCGGCACCTCTGATTTCCAGGTCCCTCATAGCTATCTTAAAGCCGGAGCCAAGCTCTGTGAATTCCTTAATCGCCTGGAGCCTTTTTTCAGCAATTTCCTTCAGCATCTTATCCCTGCGGTACATTAGAAAGGCAAAGGCAGTTCGGTTGCTTCTGCCTACTCTTCCTCTCAGCTGGTATAGCTGGGAAAGCCCCAGTCTGTCCGCATCATCTATAATCATGGTGTTTACATTGGATATATCAAGGCCTGTTTCAATAATGGTAGTGGACACCAGTACGTCGATTTCCCCATTAATGAAGCTGAACATAATGCGCTCTAATTCTCTTTCGCTCATCTGGCCATGGGCAAAGGATACATTGGCCTCCGGTACCAGATTCGCAATTTTAGCCGCCACCTCGTCAATTCCGTTGACCCGGTTATAGACATAGTAGACCTGTCCGTCTCTGGCTAACTCTCTATGGATTGCCTCACGGATAATCTCCTCATTATGCTCTAATACAAAGGTCTGGATGGGCATCCTGTCTACCGGCGGCTCATTTAGGACACTCATATCACGGATGCCGATTAAGCTCATGTGAAGGGTCCTTGGAATGGGGGTGGCCGTTAAGGTCAATACATCCACATCCCCTTTTATCTGCTTGATTTTTTCCTTATGGGTCACACCAAAGCGCTGCTCCTCATCCACGATCAACAGCCCCAGATTCTTAAACTGGATATCCTTTGACAATACCCTGTGGGTTCCGATAAGGATGTCCAGATTTCCCTTTTTAGCCCGTTCAATAACTGATTTTTGCTGGGCAGGTGTCTTAAAGCGGGAGAGCATGTCAATGCTTACCGGAAAATCCATCATTCTCTGGACAAAGGTATTATAATGCTGCTGGGCAAGAATGGTCGTGGGAACCAATACCACCACCTGTTTTCCGTCCGCAACAGCCTTAAAGGCTGCCCTAATGGCGATTTCGGTCTTTCCGTAGCCCACATCCCCGCAGACAAGCCTATCCATGATCTTATTGCTTTCCATGTCCTTTTTGGTATCCTCGATGGCTCTTAGCTGATCATCGGTCTCCTCATAGGGGAACATTTCCTCAAATTCATTCTGCCATACCGTATCGGTGCTAAAGGCATAGCCTTCCTTTTGCTGTCTGGTTGCATAAAGCTCCACCAGTTCCTTCGCAATCTCTTTTACCGCGCTCTTTACCTTTGTCTTGGTATTCTTCCATTCAACGGAATTCAGCTTGTTAAGCTTGTGCTTTCCTGCATCCGCTCCGGCATATTTTTGTATGACATCCAGGCCCGTAGCCAGAATATAGAGTACACCGCCTCCGCCGTACTCAATCTTAATGTAATCCTTTATAACCTTATCAACCTCTATTTTTTCAATACCTCTGTATATACCAAGTCCATGATTTTCATGAACCACATAATCTCCGATATTAAGGTCTGCAAAGCTTTGAATCTTATTGCCGTCATATTCCCGGATTTTCTTCTTTTTCTTCTTTTCCGCTCCAAAGATATCACTTTCGGAAATAACCACAAGGTTAATAAGGGGGTATTCAAACCCCTTGTGAAGGTTTCCCCCTGCTACCATAATTTCGCCCTTTTGGATGACTCTGTCCAGGTCCTCGCTGTAAAAGGCATTCAGTTCATGCTCCCTTAAATCCTCCGACAGGCGCCTTGCCCTGGTTCTGGAGGGAGAAAGCAGCAGTACCCTGTAACCGCTCTTCTTCCACTTCAGCAAATCCTGTACGAGGATGTCAAAATTATTGTTATATGGATTGACAGAACGGACTGTCATATCCCATTTATTCTTAACCGCAAAATTGGACAATCTTGTGTCCATGGTACTTAGAAGCAGCAGGCTTTTTTGGCTTAAGCCGGCTAAAAGCTCCTTGTAGCCATACACGGCATCACTTTGTCCGGGAAGAATATAGCCCTTTTCAATTCTTCCTATCATGCCTTCCCTGAATTCTGTCTCGACTGCTTCCCCTCTCTCCTGCACCCTGCCCGGCTCGTCTAAGAAAATCAAAGAGTCCTCCCGGGTGAAATACTCAAAGAAGGATACGGTTTCCTCATAAAAGTAACGGATATAGCTGTCAATTCCGACAGAGCCCTGAAAGCTCTCAATATTTTCCTTGAATTCATCAATGATGCTTTGGATTCGAAAGGCTTCCTCCGTCTTTCTTTGTTCCCTTAATTTTTGGACATAGGATTTCTTCTCTTCCTCCAGCTTCTTAAGTCCTGCTGCCAGCCGTTCATCACTCAGTACGATTTCTGCTGCCGGAAAAACGGTAAGCTCCTCATGGCGTTCAATGGAACGCTGGCTTTCCACATCAAAGGAGCGGATAGAATCGATTTCATCTCCCCAGAACTCGATACGGTAAGGACATTCCTCTGCCGGAGGAAAGATATCAAGGATTCCTCCTCTTACGGCAAATTCTCCCGGTCCCTCCACCTGCGCTCCTCTTTCATAGCCAAGATGGATTAAGGAAGACTGAAGCTTTGACAAATCACAGGCTTCCCCTTCCTTTAAATGGATGATATTTTTTTGGAGAAAATGAAGGGGCAGTATCCTGTCCATTCCTCCGTCAATGGTCGTTACCACCGTTACCGGCTCTTTGCTCAAAAGCTTTTTTAATATCTTAAGTCTTTCCCTGACAATGGCATTGCCGTGAATGTCCGCGCTGTAAAAGATAATATCCTTGCCGGGGTAATAGAAGACATTCTTATCATAAAGCTTATAATCCTCACAGATTTCCTTTGCCTTTAAATCATTATAGGTAATGATCAGCTTCTGGGAATATTCCTCTCCCAGACCATATATAAGGTGGCATTTCTGGGAATCAATACAACCGGTTATCTGAACCGGTGTATTTTTAAGCTTCAAACTATCCTTTATTTCATTAAATTCTTTCAGTTCCCTCAGCGGATTAATAAAGGTTTTCAAGAAGGTGCCTCCTTATTTTCTGTTATATTGGTTCATGGCCTGCTCCATTCCCTCTGTCAGAATGGTCTTAACCGCCTCCGAGGTCGTCCCCAGAGCTTCTCTGATAACCGGCTGCTCCTCTTTTTGGAACCTTGAGAGTACATAGTCTGCCAGATCCCAGCCGGCCGGCTTATCTCCCACCCCTACCCTTATCCTAGGGAATTCTTCTGTTCCTAAATGGGCAATAATACTCTTTATCCCGTTATGCCCTCCGGCGCTTCCTTTAGTACGGATACGAAGCTTTCCAGGCTCCAGGCTGATATCGTCATAAATAATGATGATATCCTTTGCCTCTGCTTTGTAAAAGTCCTTTAACTCCCTTACACTTTCTCCGCTTAGGTTCATATAGGTCTGGGGTTGGGCTAAAATCACCTTTTCCCCGGCAATCATTCCTTTTCCGCACAGTGCCTTATGTTTTTTAAAATCCAGAGGAATCCGGTAATCATCTGAGATTCTTGTAATAGCATCAAATCCGATGTTATGCCTGGTGGCTTCGTATTCTCTGGTTGGATTTCCTAGTCCTACTATAATGTACATGTCAGCCTCTTATATTCATATTTTTTCGCATACAACAATAGAACGCATCTTTCGATCCGCCCTGATATAAAGGTAACTGCTTACCGCTTCTGTTGGCTTGCAGCTATTATTACTATTATTGTATATATGGATTTATTATATACGAAGGTGGGAGTAATGGCAAGGGTAGAATTGATGAACAATCGGAGCCGGATTGGCTACAAATGGAGAAGGAATTGAAGAATTAAAGAAATATACAATAATCTGGCATAGGAAAGTATTATCTATGGAGTCTCTTTGCATCCATTAAACACCTGCAAGCAGCAAAAGGGTGAAATTCATAGAATTTCACCCTTTTGCTATGATTTTTAATTTGTCTTATCTTAAGACTGTTCATCCACAATTATTCCCTTTATATCATCCATTGTCAAATTATCCTTTAGAGCCTGTTTCTTAATTTCACGTATTACCTTTTCATGTTTTTCGACTATAGAATTCAGAGAATCATCATCTGACTTGGAACTGCCCGTCTTGGAGTTTTCTTCCGTCTTCTTCTCAGACTGTGATTCATCATCCTTTTTGTCTTCATCTGCTTTTTTCTGATCTTCCAATTTCTTATCTGTATTTTCAACTGCCTCATTAAGAAGCATGCCGACAACTTCCTTCGCGGTATCTTTTAGTATATCCTCCGCTACCTTTTTGGCATCCAGAACCGGATGGGACTTCAGTCGCGATAAACCAATAGCCTCTACCGATTGATTTATACCTTCTATTTGCCTATTGGCATCATTTATTTTTTTGTTATAGAAGGATTCCATTTTGTTGCTTTCCATTATTTCCTTTTGGTAGTCTGTAAGAGAATTCAAATCCTTCAGCCTCTCCTGCTCCTTATCAGTCAATAACCCAGGGTTATCTTTTGCTTTCATAAGGAGTTTCAAATCCTTCAGCCTGCCCTTCTCTGCGTCCGTCAATGCATCCGGATTCGATTCAGCCTTGCTTAGGATGTCCATATCCTTTTGCTCCTGGGAATCGCCAGAAACGCCATATCCTTCCTGTATTCCCTTTTTCATATCCTGAATGGACTTTATTTTATCCTTATACTCATCGATGCTTTTATAAAGGGCATCCTTCTGGTCTTTTAAACTCTGGACATTGTTGTCTAAATTGAGTTCACTCGTAAAGACGTTAAGTATTATTTTTGCGGCCTGCTTCTGTCCCAATGCCTTTTTGTTCGCAATGAAATCCTGATTTACATTCAGATCACCGGCAAATACGGTTTTTCTTCTGGTTTCCTTTCTGCGGCCGGCCTTTTCATTTTGTGCTTTTTGATTTTGTATGTCTTCTCTTTGGGCACGGTTCGTTACATTGTTCGTACTATTAACTTGTGATGCTCCCACCTTCATATTAACCTCTTTCTGAATATTCAATCCAAGATTGGATACTCGTTCATTTGTAATTGAAATTTGAAATTCCGAAACTGCAAATTATTTTCGAAATTAAATAATGATACGGGTGCCATAAGTCAATATCCTGTTTTTGAATACTTAGAGTGTAAAAACACACTCAGCTCCATGAAAGTCACCTCGTTGCATTTTACCCCAAATTCACATAAACGAAAGCTATGATAGGACACCCAAATCAATATAATCTATAAATAATATCGGAGCTATTAGCAAAAACTTTATAATCTTAACAAATTTGTAAGAAGTTGCCTGTTTCTTATTTCCACTGATAAGACTTTTTCGCCATTGCATATTCCCCGTAAAATTCAGCCGTATTGAATTCCGCATCTCTGATATGTCCTTCAAAATCCTTGTCTGATTTTAAGAAATATTCATAGAGCAGTAGATTCTTCTTATTCCTGGTCAAAGGATCGTCCCAGGTACAGTCTATGTTATACCACACGCCGTTAAGCTTTACGATGTCCCAGCCATGGCTGTCACCGTTTCCTGAGCCGGTGATAATCCGGCAGGGAATGCCTGCTTCCGTGAACATCTTATAGGCAATGCTCATATATCCCTGACAGGTGGAGCTTTTTCCGATAAGATTATCATAGGCAGAATAATTTTTTGCTTTCGTGTCATAGGAGGCGTTATTTATGATATAGTCATGTATTTTCTTTATTTTTTCAAAATCGCTCAGTTTCTCTATCTGCCACTTTTTAAAAAGGTGCTTTACGGTCTCATCAACCAGCTTCGTTTCTTCATAATCTTCATTGTATTTAAATTCATAGGTTACCGTAAGTTTGCTTCCTATCCCCACAATATGGGCATATATACTGTTTACCTTATATTTCAGATAATCGTAATCATCCGAGGTACTTTTATCATCAATGGCATATACCTGATCAATTACATCCTCGGTAAACCACTCCATACTATCCACATTGCCTTTATAAGTAAGAACCTTCTTTTCATCTCCATTCAGCATGGCTTCCCTTACCTGCAGGATAAAATCTCCGTTGTCCTGTTTCTCACTTAAAACTCCCATACTTACATTACGGCTGATGTGATACCGAAAATTGACCCCAAATAACACAAATGCAATAATACCGACCCATAGTAATGTTTTGGTTATTTTCTGCATAGAATGGCTCCTTTCCCTGCTATCTATGATAAGCCGTCTGGTCTCCTGAATTCTGAAATCTCCGGGTTGCTCTTCCATATATAGTAAACCCACTTATATTATACAGCATATAGCTAATCCTGTGCAATAACTTTCCTTCTGTAAGGTCTTTAAAAGGGGCTGCTGCAAGAGATATAATATCCTCCTGCGGCACCCCCTTTCTATGGAGCGAAGATAATTTCATCTTTTTAAGCTTCTATCTTCTCATCATATTCCTCTACCGCTACTTCGTAGCTTTCAAGTATTATCTTTTGTATTTTATCCCTCGTTTCCGAATTAATGGGATGCGCAATGTCACGGTATTCCCCGTCCCCTGCCTTTCTGCTGGGCATTGCAATAAACAAGCCTTTTTCCCCTTCAATAACTTTAATATCATGTACGACAAATTCGTTATCCATCGTAATGGATACTACAGCTTTCATTTTCCCTTCCTTACTCACCTTGCGTACACGAACATCTGTAATTTGCATTTTGTATAGCCCCCTTTAAATTCTTGTCTGTTTTTTTATGCGAAAAGGAATATTTCCTTTTGCTTTCACATGAGATATCTTTCGTTTCTTTCAATTACTATCTTTACATTGTCTGTATCCCCTACGTAAGTGGAATTGGCCCGGATGGTATCACGGCTTTCCACAATACAGTTTTCTATATAGGTGTTATCTCCGATATGGACATCATTGAGAATAATGGAATTTTTGACCGTGCAGTTATTCCCAATGTAGACCTTTTTAAATATCACGGAATTTTCGATTCTTCCATTCACAATACAGCCGCTTGAGATGATGCTGTTTCTGACCAGGGAACCCTGATTATATTTTGCCGGAGGCAAATCATCAATTTTGGAATATACATCCGGATACTGTTTAAAAAAGTAATCCCTGACCCCTTTATCCAAAAAGTCCATATTTGTTTTGTAATAGGCTTCCACGGATGCAATATTGCTCCAGTAGGTTTCTATCGGATATGTATAGATTTTCTTTACATTCTTGTAGCGGATAACAATATCCTTGACGAAATCATACCGGTCTTCCTCTGCCGACCTTTCAAGAAGCTCTATTAAAAGCCTCCTTCTGATAACATAGACTCCGATGGATACCTTCTTATCTGCACTCTTTAAAGGCTTTTCTTCAAAGTCTGAAATTCTGTTATCTGCATCTGTCTTTATGACACCGAAGCGGCTGGTATCATCCTCCTCGTCAAGTTCCTTGCATACTACGGTAATATCCGCTTTTTTATCTATATGGTATTCTAAGACCTTATTGTAATCCAGCTTATAGACGCCGTCCCCGGAAGCTATGATAACATAAGGTTCGTGGCTGCTTTTTAAATAGTTTATGTTCTGATACATGGTATCGGCAGTACCCCGGTACCAAAAACTGTTGTCTACCGTAATCGTTGGTGTGAATACAAAGAGTCCTCCCTGCTTTCTGCCAAAGTCCCACCATTTGGAGGAATTTAAGTGCTCATTCAAGGATTTCGCATTATACTGGGTAAAAACAGCAACCTTTTGTACGTGAGAATTGCTCATATTGCTTAAAACAAAATCAATGCTGCGGTAGCTGCCTGCTATGGGCATGGCAGCAATTGCCCTCTTATGGGATAACTCCCTCATTTTATTGTTATTTCCCCCTGCCAAAACAATGCCTAATGCTCTCATAGCCTCTCACCTGCCTTTATCAATATCTCTCCGCTTGCAAGGTAACCATTCGGATAATCGGAGGGCGCGGTGACTCCTCGTATAGCCGTATTTTTACCGACTCTGACGCCGGGGGGTATAACTGTTCCTTCCCCTATTGTAACCAGTCCGAAGGAATAGATTGAGGGCTCCGCCTTATTGGGAATTTCTTCGCCGACACCAAGCTCCGTTCCCTTGCCTATTGCCGCACTTTCCGCAACGATACCCTTGTAAATCTTTACTCCTTCTTCCACCACAGTAGATTTCATAATAATAGAATCCCTGACAACGGCACCTTGTCCGATGTAAACACCGGAACCGATTACAGAGTTATGGACCTCTCCATAAACCTCGGCGCCTTCTCCGATAATTGCCTTGTCAATGACAGCTGCTTCCCCGATGAACTGGGGACGTATAATGTCACTCTTGGTATATATCTTCCAGAATTCTTCATACAAATTAAACACGGGAACCAGGTCGATCAGCTCCATATTGGCTTCCCAGTAAGCCCCCAGAGTTCCTACATCCTTCCAATAGCCATTGTATTCATAGGCAAATATCCTGTCCCCCTTCTTGTGGCAGTAGGGAATTACATGCTTTCCGAAGTCACAGCCTTTTTGCTCCGAAAGGGTGATGAGAGCTTCTTTCAGAATCGGCCAGCTGAATATGTATATTCCCATGGAGGCCAGATTGCTCCTCGGTTCTTTGGGCTTTTCTTCAAATTCTGTAATCTGCCTTTCATCATCCGTGATTGCAACGCCGAAACGGCTGGCTTCTTCCCAGGGAACCGGTATGGTAGCCAGGGTGACATCTGCATTCTTTTGCTTATGAAAATCAAGCATTGCCTCATAATCCATCTTATAAATATGGTCTCCGCCAAGTATCAGGACATAATCCGGATTATAATATTCCATATATTCCATGTTCTGGTATATCGCATTGGCCGTACCTGTATACCATTCACTGTAGGTACTTTTCTCATAAGGCGGCAGGATGGAAACCCCTCCGATATTTCTATCCAGGTCCCAGGGAATTCCTATCCCTATATGAGTATTTAAACGAAGGGGCTGGTATTGGGTCAGTACCCCGACAGTATCCACACCTGAGTTGATACAGTTACTTAGCGGAAAGTCGATAATTCTGTACTTCCCGCCAAATGTTACCGCGGGCTTTGCAATGTTTGAGGTTAAAACTCCAAGTCTAGAACCTTGTCCTCCTGCCAGAAGCATTGCTATCATTTCTTTCTTTATCATGCAATCACCTCTCGTTGTTTAATTTGACATTATTATACCATTCATTTACATGTTTGTGAATAAATTTTACAAATATTTTATTAGAATATATATTTTTTATAGCATTATATCTAATGTATTGTTTGATATTTACAATTATAGTATTTTATATAACCATTTTACACAATATATGCCTGTTTTATTAAGATTTTCACAGGACCGCGGTACTCTATTCCTGCAGGCCGCAGCTCCTTTTTATACTCCGTCAGTGGTAATAATCTGCCATAAACTATGCCCTGACCCAAGTTCCCTATTCCCGGGCAGATTCATATTATGAGTGTATGCGAAAAAAGGATTTGTTTTTTCAGAGGAATTGATTATAATTACAAATAGGTAAATACTATCACCTAGTTATATTTGCAATTCTGTTTCAGAAAAAGCAATCACAGAGAATAGGAAGTGTCTTATGTATAAGATTAATTTTAACGTCCCCATTAAAGTACATTTTATAGGCATTGGCGGTATCAGCATGAGCGGTTTGGCAGAGCTTTTACATACCATGCATTTCACAGTTACAGGCTCTGACGCAAAAATGAGTACCACCACCGACCATCTGGAAGAACTCGGCATTACAGTATTCTATGGTCAACGCCCTTCAAATATTACCTCCGATACAAACCTGGTCGTATATACCACGGCTGTAAAGGAGGATAATCCGGAGCTTATGGAGGTCAGAAGGTTGGAAATACCTGTTATTGACAGGGCAGAGCTTTTAGGCCAGGTAATGAAACGGTATTCCGATGCCATCGCCGTATCCGGCACCCACGGAAAGACCACCACCACCTCCATGATATCCCAGATACTGCTGGAAGCCGGATTGGATCCTACCGTATCCGTAGGCGGAATCCTTGACAGCATCGGAGGTAATATCCGAATCGGAAGCTCCGACCATTTTGTTGTGGAAGCCTGTGAATATACCAACAGCTTTTTAAAATTCAGTCCGACTACAGGTATCATTTTAAATATTGAGCCGGAACATCTGGACTTTTTTAAGGATATTGATGATATCAGAAGCTCCTTTAAAAAATTTACAGAGCTTCTCCCGGAAAACGGTCTTTTAATCCTTAACAGTGATATCAGCAATATTTCCTATTTTACAAAGGGGCTTGCCTGTCCTTTTATCACTTACAGTATAACCAGTGAGACCTCCTCCGCAGAGGACGCTTTGCATCATTATTATGCCGGTAACATTCATTATGACGAACAGGGCTTTGGAAGGTACAGCCTTTATGAAGACGGAGAATTCCTTACCGATATTAACCTTAATGTCGTAGGAAGCCACAACATTTCCAACTCCCTGCCGGCTATTGCCCTGGCCAGGAGCTATCAGATCCCAATGTCAGTGGCAGCAGATTCTCTTACCCGCTTTACTGGCACCAAGAGACGTTTTGAGAAAAAGGGAACGATTTCAGGGGTTACCATTGTCGATGATTATGCCCACCATCCCAGTGAAGTGAAGGCTACTCTGGAGGCTGCCAGGAATTATCCCCACAGCCGCATCTGGTGTGTATTCCAGCCCCATACCTACAGCAGGACCCGCTCCTTTTTAAATGATTTTGCAGATAGCCTTTCTCTGGCTGATAAGATTGTATTAACGGATATCTATGCCGCAAGAGAGAATGACCCGGGAGACATTTCCTCCAAGGATCTGGAGGCTGCCTTAAAGAAAAAAGGGAAGGATGTTATCCATATTAAGAACTTTGATGATATTCAAAATTATTTATTAGAAAATTGTACGAACGGTGACTTGTTGATAACTATGGGTGCCGGAGACGTTGTAACCATTGGAAATGACCTTTTAGGACTATAGTTATCCACATTATCCACAACCTTATCAACAATTTTGCTGTGATAAGGCTGTGGATTTTTTTTATCCCTTAAATACTTTGCTAACCTGCCTTAAATAAATTCCGAACCTTTGTATATTACAGCTTCTTTGCTAATTTTACATTATTTTACATATTATTTTGATGGTTTATCCACATTATTCACACTATCCACATTTTTTTTCACAAGGGGCCTCTTAAAATTTAGCCTATTTTCAAGTACTTTAGACTATGATACAATAGTTTTACAAAGGAAATGAGAGGTTAATTAAAAATGAGTACAATACTGTTAAATTCCAGCCGTGAACGGGGTGTGACCCTTGTGCCCAACCGCTTTATTGATGAATATATGCCCGTTGCCAGCGGTTCCTACGTGAAGGTATATCTTTACCTGCTTCGCTGTATGAACAGCTCTGCCGATGTTGGAATTACCATATCGTCCATAGCCGACCATCTGGATGAGACGGAAAAAGATATTATTCGTGCTCTGTGCTATTGGGAAAAGGTTAGCCTGATTACCTTGGAAAAAAATGAAAAACAGGAAATCCTATCCATCACAGTGGAGGAGCCGGACTGCAAGTCTTCCGGCAGCGATGCTGCAAATATGAGCTATAACAGCGGCAGCTACGAGACTCCCTATGAAAGCGGCAGGAATCCCAATCTTCCGGACAGGAAGGAACAGATTGAGGATACACCTCAGTCCTCCTATGAAGAGCTGGCCTCTTCCAAAGTTACGGAAAGCCCCAAACCCCACCAGTTTGAAAAGCCCACTTACTCCGAGGCGCAAATAAAGCAGCTTACGGAAAATGACGAAGTGAAATGGCTCTTAAATATCATTGAGATTTACCTGGACCGCCTGATCAAGCCCATGGATATGCAATTAATCCTGTATTTATATGAAAGCCTTGGGTTCTCCAATGAGCTTATTATGTACCTGTATGAATACTGTATTTCCAAAAACAAGAAAAATCCTTCCTATATCGAAGCCGTAGCCCTTTCCTGGGCAGAGGAAGGAATCGATACCGTTGAAAAAGCAGAAGCAAGGACTGCCCTTTATAACAGCAATTACAATGCCATCAATAAAGCTTTTGGTTTGAACCGTTCCCCCGGTCAGATTGAAAAGCAATACATAGAGAAATGGCTGAATAAATTCGGCTTTTCCATTGAAATCATCACCGAAGCCTGCAACCGCACCATCCTTCTTACCCAGAAGCCTGATTTTAAATATGCGGATAAGATATTGGAGAACTGGTATAAAAAGGGTGTTAAGGAACTGGCACAGATCAGTAAACTGGATGAAGAGCATGTAAAGGATTCTGCGGCAAAAGCAGCAAATACCGCCACGGCAGGCAAGGAGTATCATAAGCCCCAGCAGCCCCGTCCTTCTTCCCAGAACCGCTTTAACGCTTTCCCCCAGCGTTCCTATACGGAAGCCGATTATTCTTCCATGGAACAAAAGCTATTACAGAAAAAAATGAATTAGCGTATTCGAACCTGCCATTTGAATTTACGCCTTTAAAGGAGATTTTACCCTATGGCTCTTAAAAATTATCAATACAATAAAATCTTAAGGGATTATGATAACAGACAGCTTGAGGCCAAGCATGAGCTTGATATCCGTATGGAGGATGCCTATGGGAAAATACCTGCCCTGAAAGAAATCGACGATGAGATTGTGACCTGTGCCATCGATAGTGCCAGGGAAATGCTGACCGGCAATGAGGATGCACTGGATACCCTGAAGAGCTTAGCAAGGGGAGCAGAAAAGAGAAGGGCTGCCCTTCTAAGGGAAAACGGCTATCCGGAGGACTTTCTGAAGCTCCGCTACCAATGTCCTGACTGTAAGGATACCGGCTATGTGGGAAATGAAAAATGCCATTGCTTTAAACAGGCAATCGTTGATATTGTCTACTCCCAGTCCAATATGAAGGATGCCATCAACCGGGAAAACTTTAGTACCTTTTCTCTTGATTATTATGACGAGACCTATGTGGAGCCTTCCTTAAATATGACTCCCAGAGAGAATATTATCCGGGTAGTGAAGGAATGCAGGCGCTACATTGACAGCTTTGATACCACCAAGGGAAACATTCTCCTATATGGAAATACCGGTGTCGGCAAGACCTTCCTGGCCAACTGCATTGCAAAGGAGCTTCTGGATAAGGCTTTTACCGTTATCTACTTAACCGCCTTCCAGCTCTTTGATATTCTGGAGAAGAACAAATTCGGCAGGGGCGAGGATAACTTCGAGTCCCAGAGCCAGTTTGAGTATATTCTGGACTGTGACCTGCTTATTATCGATGACTTAGGCACAGAGCTTAATAATTCCTTTGTAAATGTGCAGCTGTATCTTTGCATTAACGAAAGGCTGCTCAGAAACAAGTCCACCATTATCTCCACCAACCTGTCCCTTGACAATATCAACAGCCTGTACAGCGAAAGAGTATTCTCAAGAATTGCCAGCAATTTTTCCCTGTTAAAAGTAGTAGGTGAGGATATTCGACTAAAAAAACTCTTTTAACAGCTAAATCTTATTTTTATGGTTAATCTGTTTTTATTGGCTGATATCTTTATTTTGCAGCTAAAATCTCTTTTTAGCTGCTAATATCTCTATTTAGCCTTGACTAACCTTCATGATAATGGTATAACGTTAATGGACATTTTCGTGAATTTTCAGCTGCTTTATTTTTGCCGGGCTGGGCATATAGGAACATAACATATGCAAAGGATGCATATGAGAGAGCTGAATTAACTCGAAATTCTACGAATTTCTGGGGTTTACTGTAAAGTAACATATTTTCTATCTATCCTAAACAACGGGGTTTAAGATACTCTTATCAACTCCCTAAAATTAATTGGAGGTCAAACGAAATGCCGCAGCAAGAAAAAATACTTGAAACGATTCCCGTCGGTACCTTGGGGATGATTGCTTTGGAAAGCAGTAAATCTCTCGGTCAAAAGGTAAATGACTACATTGTAGACTGGCGTAAAGCGAGAGAAAGTGAGCACACTTCCACCATTGCTTTTGCAGGATATCAGCGTGATTCCTACCTTATTGATGCTCACTGCCCAAGATTTGGTACCGGTGAAGCAAAGGGTGTCATCAAAGAATCCGTTCGTGGTTCCGACCTTTACCTGCTACTGGACGTTTGTAACTACAGTTTAACTTACACGGTATGCGGACATACCAATCATATGTCACCCGATGACCACTATCAGGATTTAAAGAGAATAATTGCGGCAGTAGGCGGAAAGGCAAGAAGAATTACCGTTATTATGCCTTTTCTTTATGAAAGCAGACAGCATAGAAGAAGCTCCAGAGAATCCCTTGACTGCGCCCTGGCCTTACAGGAACTGACCAATATGGGAGTGGAGAGCATTATTACCTTCGATGCCCATGACCCCCGCGTGCAAAATGCCATTCCCTTAAAGAGCTTTGAAACAGTTCAGCCTACTTACCAGTTCATCAAGGCCCTTGTGAACCATGTTCCGGACCTGAAGATAAGCTGTGATAACATGATGGTAATCAGCCCCGATGAAGGCGGCATGAACCGCGCTATCTATTTCGCCAACGTACTTGGCGTAGACCTGGGCATGTTCTATAAACGCCGTGATTACACCACCGTCGTAAACGGCCGTAATCCCATTGTTGCACATGAATTCTTAGGCTCCGATATCGAAGGCAAGGATATGCTTATCATTGACGATATGATTTCCTCCGGCGAGAGCATGATTGATGTGGCAAAGGAATTAAAGAGAAGAAAGGCCGGCAGAATCTTTGTTGCCTCCACCTTCGGATTATTTACCAACGGACTTTCCAAATTTGATGAAGCTTATGAGCAGGGCTTAATCTACAGAGTACTTACCACCAACCTGGTCTACCAGACAGAGGAGCTGTTATCAAAGCCTTACTATATCAACGTAGATATGAGTAAATATATTGCTCTTTTAATCGATACCTTAAACCATGATTCTTCTATCAGCAAGCTATTAAATCCTACGGAAAGGATCCAGAATATTTTGGCTAAGGTTAAAAAATAGATTTAAAGGTAAATTTTAGGATAAGTTTTTAGAATAGTTTTAGAATAAACTTCTAGAACAAATTTGAGAATAAGTTTTTAAAATATTTTCAAAATAATTTTTTTTGACAAAAACCGTTATGTTTCTTCATTTAAATACCGATATAATAGCTATACAAAAGATAGTAAGATAAACAACAAATGATAAAACCAACAAAAGATAAAGGGTATGCAGCCATCCTGTGACTGTATACCCTTATATTTTTCCTTCTATTACGGAAGTTTTTTCTTTTCTACGGGAATCTGGAGTTCCGTAATGTAATCTTCTTCCCTTTCGGAATCCCATTCTCCCTTCAGGTAAAGTTCCCTTTGGGGACCTGCTATTTCATAGCCCTTCTCTTCTATCCAGACAGAAAGTGCCTCATAGGCGTGGCTCAGTGCACTGTATGGCCCCTTATGGACCACACAGGCAGCCTGTACAGGCTCTAAATACCTGACATTTACCCTGTCACTTCCCTTCAGCTCTCCTGTTATGCCTTCCAGCACCTCAGCATCTACTGCATTCAGAAGCTCTTTACTGTCATAATAGATTACCATACAGGGCGGCACCATCTTTCCGTGGTTTTTATTAATATAGTTTCCCAATTCCTCCCACAAAGGTCCCTGTGCCGTATAATCAGGAATGAGGTCCCTGAGTCCCGCTACCTTTATGTTATCTGTTTTCTTTAAAAGAACATCATATTCCATTGCTTTGCCCTCCTGATTCAGATAACTCATATAGTCCTTAAGACTGTTAAGCCGTTCTTCTTCCCTGCTTACGGCATCCTGTACTTCGGTCTGCTTTAAGCAAAGAAGCTCCATTAAGGCATCCTTATCCGTATTCCCCTTTATAATAAGAGTAATTTCCTCCAGGGAAAAGCCCATCTCCTTTAATCGGAGAATACGGCTAAGAAGAGGCATCTGCTCTGCCGAATAGTAACGGTACCCTGTCAGTTCATCCGTCTTTACGGGCTTAATAAGGTTCATGGCATCGTAATGTCTTAAGGTACTTATGGTTATTCTGTTTAATTTTGCAAATTCACCGATTTTAAACATGTTTACACCTTTTCATACCGCAGACAGGTCTGCGGTACTTGCATATTTCATTGGGGCCCCAATGAAATAACTGTAAACCCTGCTGCTACAGGAGAGTCAATAGGAATATTTCAATTTTCTGTATTATATTTTAACGTTCTATATAACTGGTCTATGGTGTGGAAATATCGCCGCCGCCATTATCACCATTTACTCCATTATCCGTCCCCTGGCCATCTCCGCTTCCGTTATTGGTACTGTCACCTCCGGGGTCTGTTCCGTTATCCGGATTATCCGGGTTTTCTCCGTCATCCGGGTTTTCAGGCTCTATAGGAGTTTCTGTGATATCGGTTCCTCCATCCCCCGGCTCTGTGGGTTCTTCTGTTACAGTATCTGTCGGGGTTGGAGTAGGTGTCTCAGTAGGTGTTGGAGTAGGTGTTTCGGTAGGCGTCGGGGTAATACCCTGATCCTTCGCTTTCTCCTCATCCGATCTGGTATCCGTATAGGAAGAGAAGGGAACATTTTCAAGGCCTTTATTAACCTCATTCATATAGGTCTTCCAGATGGTTCCGGGATAAGTGGCACCGGCTAATTGATTGCTGGTTTTCGGGCTGTCATAACCTACCCAGACACCGGTGGTATAATAAGGGGTATATCCCACAAACCATCCGTCCTTTTTGTCATTGGTAGTACCTGTCTTTCCGGCGGATATCATATTATCAAGGCCAAGTCCCCGTCCGGTACCATTCTTAATAACGCCTGTCAGCACATCCGTCATCATACGGGCTGCATTTTGGCTGTAGACCTGCTTCTTCGCCATTTTGCCGTCCACTATCACATTTCCCTCCGAATCCTTTATGGATACAATACAAGTCGGTTTTCTGAATACGCCGTCATTTTCAAGGGCGGCATAGCCGGAGGTCATCTCCAAGGGGCTTACACCGTATGTAAAACCACCAAGGGAGGTTGCGGGATAGTAATCATTCTTATCTATCCTGTTGAAGTTCATATTCAAAAGGTAGGATAATCCGACCTGAGGTGTCAGCTCCTCATACAGCTGCCAGGCAACGGTATTCTTGGATTTTTCCACCGCTGTCCTTAAGGGTATCTTTCCAAGGTAAACGCCATCGGAATTGGAGGGCCCTCCCTCAAATTTATGGTCATTTACCACATTATCAGGATAATAGCCATTTTCAAAGGACGGAGTGTAAACGATCAGCGGTTTGATGGAGCTGCCGGGCTGGCGGTAGCTTTGGTAAGCCCTGTTTAAAGTAAGGCCTCCGGTATTCTGGTACCTGCCGCCTACAATCGCAATTACTCTTCCGGTTTTATTGTCTATGGATACTGCCGCTCCCTGGAATTTATAAATTCCATCCTTCGTCTTTTCGGTAAAGTTGGCCAGAGTGTCATCCACTGACTTTTGCAGCTGCTCCTGCTTTTTCATGTCAATGGAGGTGTAAATACGGTAGCCTCCGTAATATAAGGATTTCTGGCATTTGTTATAGGCCTCTTTGTATTCCTTATCATATTCCTTTTTATCCCCATCGGATTTAAATTGATTCTTAAATACAAAACCCTGCTGCTCCATTAAAGCTCTTGTAGCGCAATAGAAAATATAGGTTTCCACATAGTTATTGCGGCTGGGCTTCTTGGTCTTAAGCTTAATCTTTTCTGCTACAGCCTGGTCATATTCCGCCTCGCTGATTTTGCCGTCCTTATACATCTGATACAGGATACGGTCCCTTCTCTTTAAGGTATTTTCCGGATAGTCAAGGGGATCATATATGGTGGGATTGTTGGGGATTGCGCATAAATAGGCAATCTGCGACAGACTTAGCTTATTCACATCCTTGCTAAAGTAGCCCTTGCTGGCTGCCTGTATTCCGTAGTATCCATTGGCAAAATAAATGTTGTTTAAGTAAAACTCCATTATCTGCCTCTTGCTGTATTTTTTCTCTAAATCCACTGCAAGAAAGATTTCTTTTAGCTTTCTTTCATAGCTTACCTCATTGGACAAAAAGATATTTCTTGCAAGCTGCTGAGTGATGGTGCTGGCGCCCTGGGTAATCTCTCCCCTATGCTTTACCAGTGCCACAAATGCACGGATATTGGCTGATAAATCCACTCCGCCGTGCTCTAAAAACTTCTTATCTTCAATGGATATCATTGCCTGCACCGCACTCTGGGGGATATTATCATAGCTCAGGTAATAGACATCCTTCTCTCCCTTTAAAACAGACAGCAGCTTCTTGTTGCTGTCATAGACCAGACTGGTTTCCATTTGCCTGAAGGTCTCAGGAGTGGAATCACCCACTAACTGATTGGCATCATTTTGATATTTTACAAAGGCATCCCCGTACTTATAATCAAAAAACAGGCAGCCTGCCAGAAATAACAGGGAGAATACCAAAAATATCGCCAGGACAGTCAGCCTGACCTTTTGCCTTAAACGCTTATTCTTTTTCTTCTTATGCTTATTTGTCATATTTTGGCTGTCCTTTTTTTGGGTACTTCCTGCACCACTTCCCGTACCGTTTCGGTATCCATTATTACCTGAGCCGCTGCCCGCATTTCTGCTGTTACCGCTGCCTGTACTCCTGTTCGTATCCCTTGTATTACTGTTTCTAGTGCTGTTATTTTGTGAACTGCTTCTATTATTTTCCATATCTGCCTCTTTACACCGTTGATATAAAACGGATGGCTGCACAAGCTCCTTATGGATTGAATTCAGGCTTATGCAGATAGTATGATTTGCGGAGAGTTAAGCTTCTCCTAAGTCTACGTAGTTATATGAAATATTTAGCTCATTTAATATTTCCCTCTCCCTTTCATGACAGGTAAAGATAAGAATCTGCCTGCTGCATCCGGTAAGATAGGATAAGGCCGCCCTTGTTCTCCTGTCATCATAATAGGCAAAGCAATCATCCAGAAGAAGAGGAAACTCCCTGTCATAGAGGATATCGGAAACACTGAGCCGCAGAGCAAATAATAACTGATCCATGGTTCCGGTACTTAATCTGTCCCATACCCGGTATTCCTCCCCTATCTCTGCCTTCATTTCAAGATTTTCATCTATCCTTATATTACTGTAGCTGCCGCCGGTAAGTTCCGATACCAGACCGGATACCTTTTGATTCAGCACAGTTCCAAAGGAATCATGTATTTTTTGAGAAAGACTCTTAATGGTTTCCATGGCCGTTGCGACAGCCTCTAACTCTATTTTAAGCTCCTCTTCTTTTTCTAAGAGCTTTCTCTCCTTCTCCTGGTAAAATAATAATTCTTCTTCATTTTCCGACAGGGAATTGAGCTCCCATTTAATTTTCTCTGCCAGAAGACTTAACCTGTCCCTTTCTTTAAAAAGCTCCTCTTCTGCTCTTTGCTGTTCCTTTTTTCTGCCTTCCAAAAAGGCCCTTACTTTTAATAGGTCCCTTTCTTCCGGCTCATACTCCTTTAAAAGCAGCTTCTCTTTCTCCTCCGATGCCAGCATCAGATAGGATATCAGCTCTTCCTTCCCTGCCGCCGCCAATTCTTCCAATTGCTCCTCCTGCCCTATGTATTCCCGGATTTGCACTTTCTTAAAATCATTCTGCATTTCTGCCTTTATCGAAGCTTCATAAAGGGCAGTAAGCTCCTCTTCATTTCTGACATGGTATTTCTCAAAGGTTCCCTCTCTTTTTTTCTGATTGTGCTGATTGATACTGTCAAGACCTTTCAGTCTCTCCTCATATTCTTTCGCTGCTTTTTTTGTATCAGCATTAAGCCTTACTCTTACTGCCGCGGCAGCAAGAGCAAAGGGAAGGGCTGCCAGCCAGACTTTACTGTGGCTGGTAAAACCGATTAAAAGCATTACAAATGCTGCTAAAAGGAAAAGGACTGTGGCTGAGAGAGCTTTACCTGTTCTTCTCTTCTTATTCCTGGAAGCCTCTAAAAGGAGAGCTTCCCGTTCTTCCTCAATTCCTGCCTTTTCCTTCTCTGTTTCCCTTAAAGCCTCCATATCCTTCTTAAGCTCGCCGCTCTTTGGATATTTACCTGCTGCTATTTCCTCTTCCAGTGTCTCAATTTTCCCTCTAAGCTCTTTCTTTTGCTTCTTTCTGCCCTCATAGTATTTAAACTTATCCTGTATGAGAGGATATTGGAGCAGTGCTTCTTCATAATCAAAGGATTTTTCCTTCTCTCTGCCCTCTTCCCTTTGGCAGCTTACCCTCTCTTCTGCAAGGGAAAGGTCACGGGTTACCCGGTTAAGCTGATTCATAAGGTCATCTGCACGCTGCTCCAGGATTTTTCCTTTCTCTATCAGCTCTTTTGTTTCTTTTAATTCCTGCTGGGGTCTCCTGCTCTCCAGTTCTTTTTTCTTTCCCTGTAAAAAAGCAAGGGCTTTGTTTACATCTACCTCATTGCTTTTGGCTAAGGACAGATTGGTAATATAATTTCTGACTTCTCCTGCAAGCTCCGGGCCTGTTCTGATTTTCTGCTGTTCTATGCTGACAGTATTCACATAACCGGATTCCGTAAGCCCGCCTAAAAACTCCTTTAACCTGCTGTTATCATTTCCCAGCTCTCTTCCGGTTTCCAGATCAAGAAGACTCATGCTTTTCTGGTTTTTCTCAAGGTTGCGGATAATCCGGTAATTCTTTCCCTCCGATGTAAAATCCAGGCTTCCCCTGTAGGAAGAAGGGCTGTCCCAAGGCTGGTATCTGATATAGATATCTTCCTTTGAAACTCTTCCCCTTGGCTTTTCTATGCCAAAGAGCATCCCTCTGATAAAGGCATGAACCGTGGATTTGCCGGCTTCATTTTCCCCATAAATCAGGTTGATACCCTCTTTTAAGGAAATATTCTTTTGATGAAATTTTCCGAAATCCGTAATTTTAAGCTCCCTAAACTGCAACTGTCTCTCTCCTTATTTGTAATTCTTAGCCTCCAGAAGGGCTTCCATGCCATAATATAAGGCTTTTTCCCCAAATTCTCTGGAAAACTCTCCCTCTTCAATGGCCTTTATATAAAGACCGATGATATTATCTTCATTTTCTTCCTTTAAGGCTATAAAATCATAATCCGGCAGTGTATTATCTGCTGCCTCCAGAATATTTCCAAGGCCAAGAAAGCCTTCTATGTCAAATACCATATCCCTTGCCCGCTTTCCGGTAAGGCTGAATTGGTAAATATGGTTCTCACCCTGACTTTTCATGATCTCCCTGATGCTATCGCGGATTTCTCCGTTTGTCATGCCCGGATGAACTGCCAGTGCTATCCTTTTATACTGGCACTTTGCATGGGGAATGAATTCCGAATGCAGCCTGCACTTCTCTTCTTCTTTTATAATTTCCCCTTTTATATAGCCCCTCTCCCCTGTCTCGTTCTTGTCCATCGGCTCCAGGGAACCGCTATAGGCCATCCGCTCTGCCAGGTACTCCGGCTTATGGATATGCCCCAGGGCAATGTAGTCAAAATCCGAACGGAGCATGGCATTTTTATCAATGGGAATGTTATCGGCAGTTCCGCCGTGGGCAAGCAGAATGTTGATTCTCTCTGCACAGCCCGGGGTTATCTTATTATAAAGTGGCTCCTTGATCTCCCTTGCATGGTAGCTGAAGCCATAAATTTCGGTATTAATATTTTCAAGGTATATGCTGTCCATGTCACGGTCAGCCAGCATATGAACATTATCCGGCCAGGAAAAGCTTGTATAGGGCGAGCGTTCGCTGATATAATCATGATTCCCGGCCATTAAAACCACCTGGGTCCTGGAAAGCCTCCCCAGGGTATAAGCTGCTTCCTTAAGCTCTCTGAGAAGTGGCTGCTTATGAAATAAATCTCCTGCAATCAGCAGCAGGTCTATCCCTTCGCTTTCACAAATCTCAGCTATATGAGTAAAACTGTCCCAGATATCCTTTCCTCTCTGCTCAGACCAGGAAAATCCTCTGTCGGGTTTGGCACCAAGATGCACGTCTGCTATATGTATGAATTTCATAGGAACCTCATTTCTATCTCAACGTCATTGAAAATCATCATCCTTCACGCATTACACGAACCTGCCTGCGGTATTATATAATATAGCTAATACCCCAATGGCAGGCCATTTACGCTGCTGGCCTAAATAATGTATAATAGTATCCTTTTACATTATAGCACAGGCTTTCAGGGAAAACTATGAAATAAAAGGAAGGATTATTTAAGATTCTATTGCAGTATCTTTAATTTTTTTATAAATCCCATTTGTTAAAGTGCATTATAACACAAAAAAATTTTAAAGTCGAGAAGGCGCCGAACATACGGTCGCAGGATATTTACAAAACAAAAGAGCCAAAAACAGGCTTTTGCTCCCAATTTTGACTCTCTTTCCACGATATTATTTTATTGTGCCGTGCTTTCAGGCGAAAGACCGGCTTATACCCTTTGTTCAAATATCTTGAGGTTACCGGCATTTACCTCGTAGGTTCCGGTATCAACTGTCTTCTTGACTTCCTTTCCGGCAAATACATCTACGAAGGTTTCCAGAGGAACGCTTCCCCATATGAAGGGCCTTTGGGCAACGGCAGCCTTTATACTGCCTTTCTTCATATGTTCCGCTACTTCTTTGGTAAAATCTATGGTTACCACCTTCATGTCTAAGCTATGGCTTTCCACATATCTTGCATAGGCCAGACCCCAGCCTATATTTGTGGAGAAGAGCAGCTTCGCATTGGGATAATCCTTCAGCATCTTTGTAATGACCCTCTCTGCATCTTCCTTTGAGGGCTCACCCATTACCCCTACCTGGTGCACCGTGATATTAGAAGTTTCCTTCAGCTCCTTCATAAAGCCCTCTGCTCTTTCCTCCACAGATGCCAGCTTATAGTCCGTCCACATTCCTACAATGACTTCTCCGGTACCATTTAAGAGCTGGTTTACAATCTTTCCGGCACTTCGTCCGCATTGCAGGGTGTTGGTGCCGATAACGGACTCATGAGGGATACCCTTAACCGGAGACTGGATAAAGATTACCTTTGTCCCTTTGTCAGTAATAGCTTTCAATTCTCTAGTGACATCGTCATTCTCTATGGGCGAAATTGCTATTCCGTCAAATCCGCCTATGGATATTCTCCTTAAGATATCAATCATTTCCTTGGTTCCCTGTTCGCCTCTGGCCTTTGGAGCAAATATCTCGATATCCATATCAAGCACCTTTGCGGTCTTTTGTGCTTCCTTTGCAGCGGGTTCCCAGAAAGGATCATCCAAATCCCATACAAGAGCTATCTTTTTCTTCTTTTTAGTAATTGCCGAGGTCTTTATAATAGCGGAACTGCGTTCAATTAAGGTTACCTTCTCGCATAATTCCCTTGTCATCTTTACCAGTATATCTGCAAGGCTGTTCTGGCTGATGGTCAGGGAAGCAACCTCCTCCGTGGTAGCCGAGGACTCTTCTACTACAGCGGCTATGCTTCCGAGAGCTTCAATTAACGTATTCTTCTCCTTTGTGAGCTGCCCGACCTCTTCACCAAAATCCTGCTGCTTCTTTATAAATACATCGGCAGTGCCATTTACCTGCTCTACCGATTCGATTACTTTGCCTACCGCATGATTCTGTTCCCCAAATATCGCGGTGGAAGAATCCATTACTCCCTTCAGATTGTCAAGCTGGCCGGTGATATCCGTTAGGGACCTGCTGATATCCTCACTGGCCTGTCTGCTTTCTTCCGATAATTTTCGGACCTCCTCTGCCACTACCGCAAAGCCCTTACCGGCTTCGCCGGCTCTGGCGGCTTCAATGGAAGCATTTAAAGCCAGCAGGTTCGTCTGGGAAGCAATACTGTACAGCACCTTGGTAATCTCTGTGATGTTCTGGGTCTTGCTTAACAGGGTATAGATGGCTCCTGTGATTTCCTGCATTACCTTTTCATTCTTTTCCTGATTCACGGAAAGATTATGAATGGCATCCTTTCCCTCCGCATTTACCTTGCTCATATCAAAGGCAAGTCCGATCAGTTCTTTCGACTTCTGATCCATCTCATTGATCTTCTCTGAAAAATGGTCGGCGACCCCCATACACCTTCCAACGTCTTCTGCCTGAGTCTGTGCCCCCTGGGCTATGTACTCCGAGGAATGTCTGACACTTTGGGAGGCATCCACGATTTCCTCCACTACGCCCTCTAACTGCCCGGATATTGATTTTACATTGCCAAACTCATTACGAAACTGGGTAAAATACTTCCTGTAATTATGGTACATGTCATTTTGGTCTTTGTTATCACTGCCTATAAACTCACTTTCAAAATCCCAGTCCAGCATTCTCTGTATTAAGATTGGGCTTTGTAAATTCCTGCTGTTTTTGAACATGCCTATCACCCTCCGGATTAATAATATTTATTGTAACACTAATTTAGGCATATTTCAATTATTTTCTAAAAATTACAACTTTTAACATGGCTTTTTGTGTTGTATCCGGCGGAAATTAAATAAAATTATGATATTTTTGCATAAAATTATGCTCTTTCTTTTTTCTGTGTGCATTAATTCATTGTTCATATTATATAATTCGATTCTGCCGGCAGAATTGTATATAATGGAATTCTGCCGGATTTCTCCTATTTTGTCCTTCCCTTGGACAGTGCCGTTATGGTATTGCTGCCGGCACGAAAACCGGTATCTTTTCCCGTCTGGTTCCAGCCAAGCTTCTCCCAGTATATCAGTACAGCGATTCTTGTTCTGTTTCCATAATTCCCGTCAACTGCCAGCGGAATAAAGCTCTCCCCCGGTAATACGGAATTCAATTTTGCCTGAAGCCACTTGATATCTGTATCCGATGATTTTCTGGTAATGGTCTTTGTTGGAGTATAAACCTCGGGAATATATTTTACACCGGTGTAATCACAGATTCCCTTACAGATTTCCTGGGCCGATTCCTTCCAGCAGGCACTGCTTCCCATCATTTGCAGGGCTTCCCTTTCATTAGTCATAAAGCATAGCTCTGCCAGAATGGAAGCCTTTGTCCCAAGAGCTTTGCAGTTGCACATGGCAAGGGCCTGTTTGCTGATTCCCCTGTTGGTCTGCTTGGTTCCCTGGACTAAATATTTTAGTACGCTTTTTGCAAGCTTTTCCGACTTGCCGCTATTGGTGTTGTGGATATAAATGCTTACTCCTTCTGCGGAGTTAAAAGCAGTTCCGTCACCATAAGCGTTGTAATGTATGCTGACAGAGTAATCACATTTGGCATTTCGAATGGCTGTCTGTCTTTGGGTTAAGGGAGTATCCCCATCATCCTTGGGATTATCGTCATCAAAGCCTGTCATAGCGGTTTCAAAGCCGCAGCGCTTTAATTCTTTGATAAGATTGAAGGCAACTCCCACGGCTGCCACATGCTCCCGGATACTGTCCCCTTTTTTTACATCGGCCTTGCCGTCCTTATTAAAATCTACGTCCGTCGGCACCGGAGGAGTGCGTTTTCCCGGGGTGTTATAGCCATGCCCTGCATCTACTGCTATTTTCATATTAATAACCATGCCTTTCTCACAGCCTGCAGCCTTTGAGCCACAGGCACAAATTTGTGTGTGAAAAATCTTTCTCTTTCTCACTAATCCCCATGCAACTTGCTGCATCCAAAAGTTCCGGACATAATAATATATTTTCATGGAATCAAAAAAGTGCAAAAAATGCCCTAAAGCAATCGTATTAACTATTGTTTCAGGGCATTCTCTACTAAAACCGTCTATACTGCCGCCAATGCTGCCTTGGTTTCGATTCCAGCTATCCATCCGGTATTTGCTCCATCCTTATTCCAGCCAAGCTTCTTCCAATAGAGAAGTAACGCCGCTCTTGTTTTTGCTCCATATATTCCGTCCAGAGTCAATTCCTTGAAACCGGTCACTCCCTGCAAGCAGCGGTTAAGCTTTACCTGCAGCCAGATAATTGCTAAAGAATCCGCTCCGGGTTTTATGGTTTCCTCCGGTTCCTTTGCATATACTACCTGCAAGTCGTATCTCCACAATTCATAGGTCCGGATGATTTCTATTAGCTTGGTGCTGTAACAGATATCCGTCGCCCATCCGTCTTTTCGTATAGCCTCGCTGGCTTCCTTATAATCCGTGATTCCTTTCAGATTGGAGTATCTGGGATACTGAAGGAATTCATAATAGCCTCTAATACCCTCTTTCAGATTTGGATATTTTCTGAATTTTGCCTTTATGGTGTAAGGAACCCCCTCTGTTGTCTGCTCTCTTGTAGTATACTCCTTACAGGCGGTACCGCAAGTGCTTGACCACTTCATGCCGAAATAATTGCAGCAGTCTTTTGCCAAAGCGGAATTTCCCCATCGTGATTCCAATACCGCCTGGGCTATGGTAAGGCTTGGCAGTATCTGATAAACAGGGTAATATTTTAAGGCAGCATCTCCAATTGCTTTTATAAATTCTTTCTTTTCCATATGATATACACCGCCTTCCTACTGTCCTTTTTCTATCAGGTTTCTCATAGCTTCATAAAGCCCGGTACTTGCCAGACCGCTGATCATGCCGCCAAGGATTACTGCCGCACTGATGTCCGGAAGATTGGCAAGGATATTAATCACCGTCCCAAGGATTAACATAGCCGCCGGTATGTACTGGTTGTTAAAAGTTTTTATGTTCTTAAAGGCATACCCTATGCATAAGCATATCCCCAGGGTCACCACATTGATATATTGCAGTAGAAATGTTAAATCCATATTGTTTGCTCCTTTTTATTTTAATCCCACCTGGACCGCAATAAATCCAAGTACACTAGTTACTATGCCTGCTACAATCAACCACTTAAATTTATCCCACTTGTCAGCATTTTTTCCTTCCAGTTTTGAAAGTCGCTGTATAGTTTCATTCAAATCTGACCGCATGTATTTTGTTTCTATTGCCAGCTCCTTGATAGCAGTTACAAGTGAGTTATTTTGCTTTAAGTCTGCTTCCACCTCATCCAGCCTGATTTTGTCGGACTTAGAACGTTCATCCACCTTTATCAAATCTTTTTCTACTTCATTAATTTTTTCTTCAAGTGTCATAGCCTCCCCCTATAGTATTTTGTAATGTGGCTCCTCTTCTCCTAACCACTTCCACCGGATGAAATCGTCCAGGATGATTCCTGCAAGGGATAAGAAGCTCTAAAAGTTCATATACAGAAGATATATCTGTCCCAAAAGATTATAGGGCATCTGGCTGTAATCCCAGATACCCATGTGCAGCCACTTATTAAGCATGTATCCACCAGAAACTCACTTCGTGTTATAAATAGAGCTGAAATAAACATTTGGCTTATTAATGCCATTTCCCGTGTAAAGACCTCATTTAACAGACCTAAAAAGATAAAGCATAAGCCTCCAATTGCCTAGAAAAAATTTTTTTATTATTTTTCTCGTAGGCTCCTCCTATTCCACGGTTATAGTAGACACATCAGTTATGGATTTAAAGAGGTTGTCATATTTTATTGGTAAAGGAACACCCCATGTAATTCTGTTAACTTCTTCTTTTGAAGTACAAGCCTTAATCCACTGTTTAGCCTGATTAAAATATGTAGTATTATAGGTTACGAATTTTTCTGCTTCTGTGGCTATTGTTAACATTTCCAAGGCTGTATATTTCCTGCACCCTTTTCCGTCCGCATGATATGGTACTACTATCGCACCATTCTTGACTGCATCAGATTGCTGCTTAATATGTAACTGATCGTAATATGTCAGCGAGAAATGCTCTACCCCGGTATCTACTGTTACATCAAACCCGCTTTCTATAGTTTTATTACAGATAAAACTTAATTCTATTATTTTATCATTCTGCACCTGCTCTAAAGTTTTTCTTGATAATAACTCGTCTTGCTTCTCCTCATTGTTAGTTTCAGATATTATCTTTGTATCCAAATTATACTTATATTTGGGGCATCCATAGCCATCAAATAAAGCAGGATTTACCTGACCCAACAATTCAAAGTGCCGTCCGCCCTCCTGGTTGATACAAATATCTGATTCTTCCGGATGCTCAAAGGCATCTGAAAAACCTTTTACAATGCAATTATTTGCATCAAATCTTATATAATGCTTATTATAATAATCCATATCTTATCTCCTATATTTCTGCATCTGCTGTATACTTAATATTTATGATTGGATATTGTGCAACGCCACTGAGTTCTATTGCACCAACAGTGGTAGTTCTTGGATATGTGGCACCTACTATTTGTGCAATAGGAATATTATTAACATCAGTTGGCGTTTGATATGTCAAAGTAGGTGTAATTCGCTTTTCTACATTAAATTTAGACAATGGTTCATAAACAACTCCTTTTGCTAATGCAAAGCTCACATCGCCAGCTTCATAGTATCTCTTGCACAATTCCAATTCCTCCCCGTAACTCCGTGGGATAAATGGTGTTGCATGGTCATTGACTTCCAGTTTAATATATTCATAAGTAAGCGTGGCTGAGCCTGAGCCTGTATAATCTATAGTTATGTATAGACCCTGCGCATCATCTGGTACAATTCCAGTTACTTCAAATATAGCAAAGGATGGTGTAATAGCAATTGATTTTTTGGCTATAATTCCTGTAGGGGATTGTCCGGGAATATATTCTCCGGCATTACTATACGCTAAAATTATATCAGCACTGCTGTTAACACTACTTTTAACCTTTAAACTCAGAGTGATTTTTTTGCCTCTGCATTTTCTTCCGACAGTACTTTCAATTGATTGCGTTATTGATGCACCCTTTCCATCATTACTGCCAGTTATATTGAGATATTCTCCATTCTTTGCAACAATGGCTCCAGCGGATAAACTCCCTCTAATGGCGCACCATCTATCAGCAGTATAAAATCTACCAGCAATAGATGTGTGGTCAAAACTTTCTCCCCTCTGCCATATTTGAAAATCACCATTAATTAGCATGTTAGGACGGTAGTTATCTTGATTGTTTTTTTTAAGTTGCGCATCAATGATATCAAAATTACTATTAATACCTTGGATATCTATGAACTCGTTCTCTTGTTGTTTCTCTAAGTTATAATTTGCAGTATGTTCTGCCATGTTATCTCCTCTCTCTTAGTCCTTTCCATGTATAAGAATTTGCATCTAGCCATGTCATATTGCTTACATTCTTCCATGTATTGTAGGTATATTCAAAGGTAAAAGACAAATGGGCAGGTTTTATTTCTTCTATAGTAATAGTAAGGTCTGCTATATTAGCAGGGACACCCTTCGTTCCCACAAATTTCACCACAAAGCTGTTATTCATGGCATCCTCAATAACTGCTACCTCTCCATTAGAATAAGCACTTGCAGTTTCTGCAAGCATCTTTTTCGTTACCGTTCCTGTCCCCCTGGCCTTCGCAAGCAGTCTTTCCCTTCGAAAACCATTACTCTTTGTAACATCCACCGTAAGCCCATAGATTTTTTCATACCTGCTAAGAAGAGCCGCCGCTGTCCCGATAAAGCACTGATTGACAGTTTCCTGCAATTCAAGAGCTGTTTCATCCACCCTGGCGGTAAGTATATCCTGAAGCTCTTCCATGGTTTTGTTCCCCCTGTAATAGGGGGGTAAGTATTCCATCAGATTCATATTAACCTCCATGCATTTCGCAAGTTTACTTGCGATACTATCCAAATAGAAAGTGGAAATTGCTTTTAAATTTTCACACGAATACCCATGCATACCCCAAATTTGCTTACGATACTGTAATTAGAAATTTGAAAAATGCAACACATTTTTCAACCTAATTACTAACTCTTTTCGCAAATACCGGCTTCTATTTTACTTTAGGCCCTTTTATCCAGCCTCCGATAAGGTCATTGCTCCTGCTATCGGCATCTGGGTATCTTCAATCGATACATTTGACTGACTGCCATTTAACAAAAGGTCTGAATAATCAGAGATTCCCTTAGTACTTAATAGTAGACTGCCAATTTTGGCGTAGCTGATGGTATAAGCTTCAAAAATGGTCCCCTTCAAGTATTCGGTAATGGCTGCTGTAAAATCTGCTGTTACTTCATTTAACAGTCTGCTTCCATCCAGGGTTATCTTTGCTGTTACTGTGATTTCCTTACTGGCCGGGCTTGTTACCGTAACAGCAGCACCAATTGGCCTTACTGTCTCGATATGCTCATACACCTTTGCTTCCAGGCCGGTATCTATGGACATATTGCTGTCTACGATCATTATTTTTACAGTGCCATTGCCGTTCCAGAGAGGATACACCTTGGCATCTCCCACTCCCGGAACTTCAAGGGCCCATTTCCGGTAGTTATACGCATTCCCGCTGGTGCTGGGTGACTGCACGAAGGCATAGAATCTGGCCCTTAAGTTATCGTCACTTTCCTCTTCCTCCCCGGCTGTAATGATATCCGTAAGGCTGGCTGTAACACCGCTTAAGTTATCAATATTTACAAGGGTGCCATTGTAATGGTTCCCTGCTTCACCTGTCTGCTCACATTCTGCCTCATAGCTGTTACCGGTACCGTCAAGCTTTTTCATCACCTGATAGGTGGTAGCTTCCAGTCCCCATCTGCTGCCAATAGGCACCTCTTTATTGGTAGTTATCTTTCTGACTGCTTTGGTGGCCGGTTTTCTTGTAATTCCATAATCCGATACCACACGGTCTAAATATTCTCCAACGGCAGTATCCCCAAATACCAGGTCAATAAAATTATCCATGTTAAAATAGGTCTGGGCCAGCTCGAAGGCGCAGGGGGCCAGGGCGTCGTAAAGGATGCTTCCCTCCCTTTTATCCACATCATTTTCTACCCGGCTCAGCATTTCATTTAATATGCTTTCATAGGTCATTGCTTCAAACATTAATATGCCACCTCCTTTGTCACATTCAGGTCTCCGTAGATGCTTTTTACCAGAAAGCTGATGTTAAGCTCGTCTCCCTTTTCATCAAATTCAAAATCCGTTACTTCGCTGATTCTTTCGTCAGAGAGAAGGCACTCGGAAATCCTGCGCTCGATTTCGATTATGACATAATCCGGGTCTTTTCCGATCAGGTCCTCCAGGGCAATTCCATAGTCAAAGCTATAGATGGGATATTCATACCTTTCCGTATTCAACAGCTTATAGACTGCCTGCCACAGGGCATCCGCCCCGGTCAAATATCCCTGGATTTTATCCGGATACAGGCCATAGGTTCTGTCCTGCTGTTCTTCCAACTGAATTACCAGATCCTCTGCAAATGAATTTGCCGGTATCATTCTTCCACCACCTCCAGTAAATAGTATTGCTGTCCGCCGTGGTTCCGAAGGAGCCTGACCTGTTTTCCGGGAGTTAAACCCTTTTTCAGATTACCCTGCACCAGCTCCAGGGGCAGGGTCAGCCTGTCACTTATCTGAATCCCTTCCTCCACTACCGTTCCGGTAAGGAGCATACAAAGCTTTACATTATTTAGATAATTCTCTACAATTATTTTGATTTCCTGTATCATATCATTACCTCCAGACTCATGGTGTGAAGGGGCAGAAACTGGTGGGTAACACTTTTCACAATCAGCCGCTCATTAAGGCCAATGTCCTCTATAATTGCATTAAAGGTAGTTCCTGCCCGAACATCGGTATTTCCAAGGCATTCAAGGCTTACGCTTTCCGCCTCTCTGTTATAAAGCCCAAGCAAGCTGTCCGCCATTGCCTTTACCTCTGCACTGGTGTATTTCTTATCCACCTTTTCAAAGTATTGCAGGAATCCATAGGAATAGATGGATTTATCATCCTTTACCACCGTAACATCTGCTTTTTCTGCCTCATCATCTACCCTGACCAGCTTTATCAAGTTATAAAAGTCATTATCAATGGACTTTTCATACTTATAGTCATAGCATAGGCTGGCATCTCCCAGTACCAGATTCAATGCAAGGTCCCCTATCTCCCGCAGGGTAATCTTTCCAAATTCATCCCGCAGGACGTACCATTTACCCTTGGCCTTTAAGGTATCACTGATGGCAGAATAGATAATGTCAAGCCACGTCTTATCCTCCTGTACCCCCATCTTAAGGACAAAGCCTACTTCCGCTATACTGCCTTTCTTCAGATGAAAATAATTGCACATCTTATTGGTTAAGGTAGCTGCCGTATCATTCTTTAAGAAAAGGGTGTCCTTCGCCTTACAGTAGCGGAGCTGGTCATAGGCTGTGATACTGATCTCCTGGTCCCGTCCTCTGCTGATTTTAAAGACAAAGCCCTCGAAAATACCAACACTGTCATAGGTAAAGCGTACAATACTTCCGTTTTTGATATCCAAATCCTTCTTTAAGTAGGTAAAATCCAGCTTGCTGCAGCCTTCATTTAACGTATCCTGAAAGGATACCTTGGTCACCAGCTCACTGATATCATAGATTTGCTCACCGGTTTTTACAATAAAGCTTATCATGGAATCACCAGCTTCCAGCCGGGATAAATCAGAGCAGGATTTTTGATCTTATCCTTATTGGCTTCATAAATCTTCGTATATTTTGCCCCATCCCCATAGTATTTTTTTGAAAGGCCGAAGAGGGTATCGCCTTTTACCACAACATGGTATCCATTTTTCTTGGGATTTGCAGAATCACCTTTTCCTTTAACAGCCTTACCGGTTTTCTTATCTATTTTATAATAAGGTGCTTTATTGAAGTCCCGGTATTCTATGAGCTTAAAGGATACGTACTTATCCCCTTCCTCTCCTGCTTTTTCCGATATGGACATTTCCTCAATCAGTACGAGAGTATTAATCCTGTCTTTATAAAGGGTATCTTTTCTTGTAACATTGCCGGCCATGAATCTTATGGGTGTTTTTTGTTTCCGCCATTTGCTAAATACATCCATATAGTGCTTTGCATCCTTGAAACTCTCTTCCTTCTTAACAGTCACATAGCTGTACTGCAGATGGGGAAATTCGCATTCAAAGCTGTATTCCTTCAGTTCCATATAGGTTGGAACCGCTATCTGTCCAAGCTTCAGTACATTGTACTTTTCTACCGCCTGGGTATTGGTTACACTTATTTCTTCCGGGTTGGTGGGCAGCCTGTAGGTTGTTCCATTATAGTCGAAAAATATTGCGTACATTAATATACCCCCTCACTTGCTGTTGCTATCTGCTCCCTTAAAATCTTTTTAATTCTGCCTGCTACCTTATTGGCATCTGCCGTTTGGTGGACATCTCCGAATTGTACGGATATGTTGGGGGCCAGAGAGTTGGTGGCAACATTGGCAATGTAGTCCCGCTCTGCAATATTCTTTAAGTACTCCTTATCCTCATCGGGCATATTCACATTCATGGAGCCTCCGGTGCCGGTTCCTTCAACTTTAAGAGGGGAAGAAGGATCGCCAGGAAGATTTTTACCATTTTCCTGGAAGGGTTGATATCCCAAATTGCCCACCGGGTCCTTCGTCTTGTTTTTATCCAAAGTACCGCGAATAGAGCTAACTGTGTTATTTATAAAATTAGCAAATTTGCTGCCATTCTCTTTTCCTGTTAACTTTGCCTTCTCGGGATCCATGTAATCTTTTTCTTTTACATAAACCTTATCCCCAAAATCCGATTCCGCTTTTGATTTTTCTGACTTTAAGGTATCCGTAATTCCCGTAATACCAGCTGCTATATTTAGTTTTTTCCCGGTAAGCTCCATAATAAAAGTTGAAAAACCATTTGCTATATCTCCAATATTGCCCAAAGCACTCAGTGCGAAATCAAGAAATAGAATTTTAATATTTGTTATTACACTGTGAAAAGCATTGCCAAAAGAATTTATAAAAGATGCAGCTCCATTCCACATAGTTATAAAAGCATTATAAACATTTGCCGTAAGCAAGCCTATAAACCCTCCAATAGCGGTGCATACCTGTTCAAAAGAAACTCCCATCTGCAAAAGTATTGTAATAACCGTAGTCAAAATACCAACTAACAAAAGAATTGGCCAATTAGCCGCCATCCACGCTGCCGCTTGTGCAATTATTGGCGGCAGCATACTCCAAAGTACAGGTATCATGCCCCACAAACTAGTTATTATAGAAACAATTGCCACACCGCCAATAAATCCCAAAATGGGTCCAATGATATTCCAGTTTGCGATAATAAAATCGCAGACTCCTGATGCTGCAGCTCCTAACATATTCATAGCAGCTATCAGATTATCTACAAATTGTTGTACAAGTGGATTAGATACAATCTCATTCAATTTTTCCAAAACACCGGAGGCTGCCTGTTCTGCTCCTTCTTTTAATTTATCCCAGGTCTCGCCAAAGGTCATTTTGGTACTTCCAAACTGACTATTAATACCTTCGCTCATTGAAAACATGGCATTTTTTATATCATTTGCCGTAAGTTTTCCTGCATCTGCCATTTTATAAAGATCAGTTTCCGACTTACCTGTATAACTCTGTAAGGACTTCATAATAAGCGGCGAAGCTCCTGATACAGATTTTAAATCGTCGCTTCCAAGACTGCCCTTTGACACGCTGTCAATTATCTGATTCATGGCAGCCCCTCGGTCATCGGCTCCTCCTGCAACAACAGCCTTTTGCATCAATTCTGCAAAAGCAATTGCCTGATCATTGTCTTTAAAGGTGCTGCCAGATGTTGAGAGCTTCGAAACATACCCCACCATATCTTTATAGGTACTTCTGGAACTACCTGCAGCTGCCGCAACTTTGGAATGAAGTGCTTTATCAGATTGGCTTCCATCATTTACTCTATCAAGCTTTGAATTAGAAACACTCAGACTGTCTGCCAAATCAAATGTTTTTGATACATTTTTAATGCTTTTGAATTTATCAATAAAGCTTTTTAATTTATCTCCGGCTTTAGATGAACTGTCCTTTGTAGTATCAAGAGATTTATTCACATTTTCAATTTTTTTGCTAGCATCTAGAAGATCTTTTGTAGTACTTCCAATATCTTTTCCAGTGGTCTTAAAGGAAGTCGTCACACCTTTTAGAGTATCTCCACTCTTTTTCATTCTTTCTGTTGCCTTTACAGCTGCATCACCGGTTTTTTTCATATTTTTTGCTGTATCATCCAACGACCTGCCTGTCTTTTGCATCTTTCCTACAGTTTTTGAAGCTGCTTCTCCAAAGCTTTTCATCTTACTGGCTGCTTTATCTGCAGCCTTTCCGGCCTGAAGAATATTTCCGGCTGATTTATCAAACTTACTACTAGCTGTAATCATTTTGCTGGTAGTCTTATCAAGCTTTCCCATCAATTTATCAAGGGCCGCCGTATATATGTCGATTGATATAAATACTGCATTTACATCTGCCATTATCTGCTCCTGCCTCCTTTCATCTTTATTTTGTCTGCTTCCCTTTTCTCCGATTCCACCCTTACCATAATGCTGGCATAGACAAAGGCCTTTTCCCTCTGGCTCATGGCATCCAATGCAGAGGGCAGAATATGGAGTTTTTGAAGTGCAAAGTGCGCCAGATTAAATTCAGCATCACCTTGCGCTATTCGTTTTTTACTTCTTCAATGTCCTCATTAATATCCGTATCCAGCCCGCTCAGGGTCTGTACTTCCGAAGCAAGGGTAGCGTACTCGCCTACTAACAGCATATTCTTCAGTACTTCTGTTTCTCCAAGACCGTATTTATCCTGAAGCCTGGTATCATTCAGATTGGGAAACACCACCGCGCAGGCGGTAAGAGCCTGAACATATTCGGTACGGTTAAAATTCTCCACACCCTTTTTATCCTTTCTGGTGTACTTTTTGATAAGCTGCTCATTTTCTTTCTGAGTAATGGGACGGATAATGAAAGGAATAACCTTTCCCTCCTCCATAAAACGGTTGGATACCATAACTTCCTTATTTTCTACCTGTACGGGATTTAAAAATGCTTTTAATGAACTCATATTTGTTCTCCTTTTCTTTATGGATTATTCTTTCATTAAAAAAATGAATGATAAGATTTGATTATGCTATATTAATTTGGCAGCAATAGCTGTTGAACTTAGCAGGCTGCACTATTTTTTTCTGCAGCCTGCAGGAATACGGACATTCTTTATTGTGTAAAGCCCTCCGGCTTATGAAAGTATTTAAGATCATCTATGCCATCAAAGGTAAAATCCGTATCCACCGTGATAGGGTCATCGGACTGGTCATCAAGGTTTGTAACAGGGATTGTCTTTAACAGAACATTTTTCAGTACTACCTCCTGCCTGCCGATGCTGGACTGGGGATCTTCATTGGTAACCATCAAATCAATGGTTCCGAATTTACCGCCGCTTAAATATTCTACCGCCAGCTTCAGCATATCGGAGTCCATAAAGTACATGGTCATGCTTCCCGTTCCTTCTGCACCTACTACCTTGTGCTGGGTCATACGGCTGCCAAGGGTCTTTCTTGACTGTACGGTCAAATCCATCTGCGCCTTTAAGGTGGAGACCTCGAATAGTGTCCTGTTAATACCGTTGATTGTGATAAAGGCTGTACCTTCCTTTGCTGAAATTGTATCTGCCAATCTTAATTTATAATTATTTTCCATGGTTTTCATCTCCTTTTTTATGATAAGCTAACAGTTATGTACATTTTCTCGATGCTGTCCACCGGCTGGATGTAGCAATTGATCACAACGGCATCCGATTCCGTACCTTCTTTTACTTCCACATCCTCGGAGGTAAAGTTCTTGATAGCGGAAAGCTCTTCCAGCCTTCCAAAATACTGAATCAGGGTGGCACGCAGAAGGGATCTTCCTCCCTCATTATTGCTCATGGTACCCACATAATTGGACTCAAATATCTCTGTGATATCATTGTTGATACCATTTAAGGTACGGACAACACGGTTCTTGGTAAATGCCTTTCCCTTTTCCGGAGTCAGTGTTGTTAGGGAATTGATATCATAAACTGCGGTTACATTCTGCGCCGTATCCACCTTTAAAATGAACTTTCCTGCCGTTATGGCACTTTCCATTTCTCCCTTGGTCATACGGGGCACTACATCGATAGCGCCACTATACTTCCTGCCGGTGTTGGACTGGCTGATTTTAGCACCTGCTGTAATTCCTGCTACCCAGGCGGTAGTGCTAGCCGGAGTTAAGACGCTCTGGTCGGATAATTTCACACCATGGGCAACGTTAATGATGTTTTCTGAGTTTCCGGTAAAGTTGGCAAGTACTGCCTGTATCCCTTTGCCTTCACTGGCTACCATGGCTGCTACCCAGGCTGCTATGGCAGTCTTAATGGCATCATAGCTTTCTCCGTCATAGGGATAAGCAAGTACATCAAAATCCATGGTCTTTGCTGCCAGAAGTGCTGCTTCCACCTCTGCACTTGTGTGGGCGGTTCCAAGGTTATATACCTTTACGGTATTTGCTCCCTTTAAGGCTTCTCCTGCCAAAAAGCTGTCCTGGCTTGTAATGCCGTTTGGAAAGTTATTATCCGTTGCGGTTACGGTATAGATTTCTCCCTTTGCGCCTTTGCTGACTTCCTGCAATAAAAGTACGGTTCCTCTGTCCCCCGGTGTAATGGATAAGGGTGCATTGGTTAAAAAGTTAATATAGGCACCGGGTAATATTTTATTTTGGTTATTCCATGTTCCTGCCATGTTAATCCTCCTTCATATTGGTTGATAATTCTTTTTGCTTCATCTTTGCTTCACTGATTTCCTCTGTAACAGTAAATTGTGTTTCAAAGGTAAAATGCAGTATTCCCTCAGCAGCAGCGGATTTCTTTCCTTTGAGCCGGTATCCTGTAAGGCGAAAGCTCTCCAATAATGCCAGCCCCTTTTGATAGCAGTCAGTATTTATCTGTCCTGCCAGATTGCTGTAATAGGAAATGTCAAAGGATAACTGAAAGGTCTTTCTGCCCCCCAATCCTCTTCCTGTTACCGCATTTGTTGTGGTAACCAGAAAAGCCGGCTTTTGGTATCCCTCCGGTAAATCCTCTTCATATATTGTTACTTCTGGAAAAAGCTCTGTAAGCTTTGCCCGTATGGCAACTTTTAGGTCCTCTCCCATGGCTGCCTCCCTTTTATCATTTTTTGTCAGGAGCTGTTCCTTCCGGTATGCACTTTGCTAATACTCTCACAAGGCTTTAAGGTTAAAAAGCCTTGTGTCAGAACAGCTCCTTCCAGGCTGTACGTACTCTTTCTATTTCCTCCTCTGCCCCAAGAATTTCTCCTTCCGGTGTCAGAGTCAGCCTTTTCCTGTCCATTTTTTTCAAAATAAGCTCTGCATATTTATAGGAAGAAAGTCTTTCTAAAAGTAAGGAATACAGCAGTAAATCCCTGTATCTTTCCTCTTCTTTTTTCTTTTCCTCTCCTGCCTGCCATAAAAGCCTGCGCATTTCTTCCTTTAACCTCCGGTAAATAAGATTGCAACCGCTCATTTCGTCAATTTGTTCCTTCTGGTGCATAACCTGCCACTCCAGCTCTTTTTTCTTCCGGTTAATCTCATCAAACCTTTCCTTCGGTATGAAAACACTCTTTTCTTCCTTGTAAAGTGCAAGTACTTTTATGGAAAGCTCTTCTGTAAGACCCAATTGCATTAACTGCTTCTTTTTCATAAAATGTTCCTTTCAAACACATTTTTTTACATGGTTTAGTCCAAGGTCATCTGCCTTTTTCTTTAACGTCTGAAATTCTAAAAAGACGAGTCAAGCACTTTCGTAATACGTAAGTTCAGGATATAATACTCCCCTCTCCTATTGTTTCAAACCAAATAATTAGGGGGCAATTAATATAATTACCTATATAAAAGTAATTTTCTTCTTCATGAAACAGTAATTGTCCTCATTTTATTTCTTTCACTTACCTATTGCGTAAGTTAATAATAACACCTTGTACTCCCTTTGTCAATACGTAATACGTAAGTTTTTAGAAAATATTATCCTAATTTATTGCGTATTACGAAAGATTGTGGTATAATTACCTTAATATAACATAGTAAGCTTCGTACAAACTATGGACTGGAGTGATTTTATTTATGTCTGTTTTACAGGAAAGAATCAAGGAAAGAAGATTAAGCTTGGGCATGACCTTATTAGAGGTGGCTGAGCAGCTGGGAATCAAGGAAGCTACCATGCAGCGCTATGAAAGCGGAGAAATTAAAAATATTAAGCATGAAACAATTGTCAATCTGGCAACGATTTATCATTGTTCTCCTTCTTATCTGATGGGCTGGGAAGATATTGCCGTTCCGACCACCGCCGCCCATAAAGAGGATAACGAACACTGGACAGAAGAAGAGCTTCATAAAATTGAAGAATATAAAAAGCTTCTTTTAGCCGCCAGGGCAAATAAGCAGTAACAATAAGGGGAGATTTAGATGACATACGAAGATTTAAAGACGAAATATGATTATCTGTATGTAAAGGAAATGAATCTTTACGAAGTGGAAGGATTAAAGGGATTATACGTAGACGGTTGTATTGCCATAGATAAAAATCTTACCTCCATTGAAAAAGGCTGTGTCCTTTCCGAAGAAATCGGGCACCACCTTACCTCCGCAGGTGATATTCTTGATCAGACCGATACTGCTAACAGAAAGCAGGAGTACCGGGCGAGACTTGCAGCCTACGATATACAGGTAGGTCTGGAGGGGATCATCCGTTCCTATGAGGCTGGCTGCCGTGATGTTTATACCATGGCAGATTATCTGGAAGTAACGGAAGATTATCTGGAGGAGGCACTTGCTGCTTATGAAAGAAAGTATGGGGTGTATGTTGCCTGCAGAAATTATATTATTTACTTTTCACCCTGCCTTGGAGTCTTAAAGCGTTTTGATTAAAGAAGGGGGACATGTGAAAGAAAAGCGTTTTCACACTCTATTATTTAAGGCAGTGCCGCAGACAAGTATGCGGTATGCAATGGGAGCAAATGTGAAAGAAAAGCGCTTTCACACTCCATTATTTAAGGCAGTACCGCAGGCAGTTCTGCGGTATGCTATGGGAGCAAATGTGAAAGAAAAGCGCTTTCACACTCCATTATTTAAGGCAGTACCGCAGACAAGTCTGCGGTATGCAATGGGAGCAAGAGTGAGAGAAAATATAATTTTGAAAGGATGCCACTTACAGATTCTTTCACTCATTTTTATTTGTGGCAGTATCGCAGGCATGCCTGTGATATGCATTGGGTGTAAACATGACCAAAAGGGATTTAAAGTTTTTGCTGACTGATATTGGATTATTGAGTACAAAAAAGATTACGGAAGACGAAGCCTCCGTTAAGGACCCGGAGACAATTTACCATGAGTATGAAGAAATTTATGAATGGGAAGAGTCTGAACTTACCCATGAGGATATCGTAGAGGCACTTCTGGCAAAACAGACCCAGGATATTCGGAGTATTAAAAATATCTGCACCTTCTTTGCTGTGGTATTATGCATATCCCTTCTATTGGCTTTCCTGGGATTACTGACTTAAGAAACCATAAAGCCCCTTCCTCCGGCAGCTTTATGGCTTCTACTTATGCTTTATTACTTTACAAGCTCTTCCCAGTCCCTTTTCACTAATCCATAGCAGGCCAAATCACAGAGTCCGGTATTATTCTTTCCGCCCTGCTTCCTGATACCCTCAAAGTGAAGGCCGCATTTTTCCATCACTTTTCCGGAAACAGGATTATTGGTATCATGGCATGCTTCTACACGGTTAACTTCCGCCTCGGCAAAGAGAAAGTCCCTTACTGCCCTTAGGGCTTCTGACATAATGCCCTTTCCCCAGAAGGCTTTTCCAATACAATATCCTACCTCCACGGCTTCAATATGCTCATAGATATGAGCTGACCCGATGCTTCCGATGGCCTCTCCTGTTTCTTTCAGCTCAATGCACCACTGATAGGTACTTGGGGAATCCGCCTCTTTCTCCCATAATTCAAGGAGTGCTCTTGTGCCCTTCACACTTTCATGAGCAGGCCAGGTCAGGTACCTGGTAACTTCAGCGTCACTTGCCCAATTCTTATACATGTTTTCCGCGTCGGACGCCTTAAAAGGCCTTAGACGTAATCTCTCTGTTTCCAATACCTTTGTACCAAGCTGCTTCATTCTTTACTCCCTTTGCATACCGAATATTATCTGCTAACCCACCATGCCTTCCCAACGCGCCGCAAGATTGGGCCGAGGATTTTGCAGGCACTTGTGTGAATTATGCTTTTCAATAATTCACACTAATCCAATTTATAACGACTATTATATTCCATAACCTTTAAGATTGCAATTCCAATTCCAGTACCGTATCCTTTTCATCATATAAACCTGCAATCTCAAGCTGCACAAAAGCATCCTTCGGAAAATCCAGGCCATTCCAGGGCTTTTCCAGCCTTACCTCCGCCCCGTCCTCTAAAATGCGGGCTTTTTTAATCCTTCCTTCCAGACCGCCAAGGCGAAAGGAGCCTACCCTTCTGTCATAGATATGAGCGTAAAGCATATTGCCCTTTTGTGTGTACCTTCCCCACTCCGGTTTTTCAAGCTCACTTTTCCCGCAGCCATAGATGCTGTCTGAATTCACCCTCATCCATTCCCCTATTTCCTTTAAAATGCGGATACTTTCCTTAGGAATTTCCCCCTTGGCATTGGGACCTAAATTTATCAGCATATTTCCGTTCTTACTGACACATTCCACAAGCATGTGTATTACATTTTCCGTTGTCTTGTACTCCCATGGCTTGTTCTTGGCATAGCCCCAATTTTCATTCAAAGTAAGGCAAAGCTCCCAGGGTATGGACCTTCCGAGAACATCTACAGCTTCCCCTGTAGGCATCATACACTCAGGTGATACAAAATCCCCTGCATGAAGATCCGGTTCAGGCTTTCTGGCATCTCCGCCCAGACGGTTATCAATGACAATATCCGGCTGCAGCTCTCTCATCATGGTAATAAGCTTCTTTGCCTCCCAGGTCTCTCCTGACATATGTTCAAATTCCGTACCTGCCAAATTTTTATTCTCATAGGAAAAGTCAAACCACATCAAATCAATCTTCCCATAGTTGGTAAGCAGCTCTCTGACCTGATTATGAAAGTATTCCACGTAGTTTTTCCAGTTGTGCCTGGCTCCCTTAAATCTTTTCTCTTCCCGCATAGGATGCTGGTTATCACCGTAATGAGGGTAATCCTCATGATGCCAGTCAAGCAGGGAGTAGTAAAATCCAACTTTTAAGCCCTCTTCTCTGAAAGCATCCACATATTCCTTTACCAAATCCCTTTTGCATTTGGTATTGGTGCTTTTATAATCGGTGTAGGCAGAATCAAAGAGGCAGAAGCCATCATGGTGCTTGGTAGTGAGTACCGCATACTTCATTCCGGCTTCCTTTGCAAGCTTCGCCCATTCCTTTGGATTATATCTTACCGGGTTAAATTCTTCAAAGTACTGGTCATAGACTTCCGTAGGTATCTTCTCCGTGCTTTTGACCCATTCCCCTCTGGCCGGAATGGAATACAGCCCCCAATGTATAAACATTCCAAACCTTGCATCTAAAAACCACTCCGTTCTCTTCGCTCTTTCTTCAAATAATCCCATAAGCTTCTCTCCTTTTCCATGACTTATTTTTTAAAATTTTCTCCATTTGCATTAATCCCGTCATTCCTTTATTGACAAACCCAGTTTACCATTACTATACTAATTACGTAATACAAAATACAAACGAAAACTTGAAAAAAATTAACCTGTTACCAGGAGGAGAATTCTATGGACACTTCCTATGCAAGCTCTCTGTCAAACCTGTCAATTGATTACTATTACGGAGGATATACCCATCTGGGAAGGTCCTGGAAGGGTTATGATGTTCTATGTCCTTTTTGCAAGATTTATTACATCACGGAAGGAGAATGTGAAATTAAGATAAAGGGGACTCCTTATGCCGGGAAAGCCGGCCGGATGTTTTTCATCCCTCCTCAGACAAAACACTCTTTTTATCATATAAATGATAATTTTATTACAAAATACTGGATTCATTTTGACATTAAGACCGGAGAAGGCAATCTGTTAAAGCACCTGAACCTGCCTTTTTATATTGATATTACAGAGGACAGGAATATCGTTGACAGCTTTCAGGATATCTTCCGGTACACCAGGGATAATTCCCTCCCTTCGGCCTTTCGTCTGAAATCCGCTATCCTGTCACTGTTTTCAGATTACATTGAGAAGTCACAGTTAACGCCTGTGACTATTTACAATGAGAACAATTCTGAATTTAATGGAATCATAGCCTATATCAATAATAACCTGGAGAAAAAAATAACCCTGGAGGACCTTGCTGCCAGGATGCATATGCATCCCAATTATTTCATCCGGCTGTTTAAAAGCAAGATGGGTACAACCCCTCTCAATTATATTAATACCTTAAAAATCGAGCGGGTCAAATCCTTGCTTGAGAACACCCAGCTTTCGGTTTCTGAAATTATGCTGCAGGTAGGCTCTCAGGATTTAAGCTCCTTCTCCAATTTCTTTAAGCATTACACCGGCTACCATCCCAAAGGCTTCCGCAAGACCTTTGGCGGGCATTGAATGATGTATAAAAAAGGCAGGGTTCATCTGTTAAAAGATCACCCTGCCTTGATTATCCTGTTTGTTCCTTACTCCGCCTGGCTCTTATCCCCACGCAGGAAGCTCTGCAAAGAGATTTTCCTGGTCTGACACAATCCAGCCTTTCATTCCCATTTTATTATTCACTCTGAAATATACTTTTCCTGTTTTTGCGATATACAGTTTATCAATTGTGACCTTTTCCCCTTTTTTCACCTTATATGCAATCTTCTTCGTACCGGCTTCACTATAAACTGTAAAGACTTTAACAGCCTTGTATTGGTACTCTTTCGAATGCTTTTCCAGTGTAAAGGTGCTTGCCGGAATCATGGAGATTTTATTATCCTGCACCTGAAAGGAAGCATAGCAAAAATAGCAGCCTGCTGCGTTGGAATAAACAGGAGTGTCCAGCAGTAAGGTAAATCTGCCTGCTCCGTCCGTCTTTACTATAGAGTAACGGAAGATATCAAAATTCTTTGCCATATTTTCTGCTTTAAAAGCTATATTATGGGTTATTTTATTTCCGTCGTACTGCACAAAAAAAGCATTTTTGATACAGTCGGATTCCATTGATGTCTGGATAAACAGATCCAGTGAATTATCACTTTTATTCAAATCAAGAAGATACATATGAAAGGATAATCCATCGTCCTTTTTAGTCAGACACAGTTTTTTATCAATATACAGCTTCAGGGTAGCCGTATGCTGCTCTTCATTCTCCGTTACCTGGTACTTTATTGTTTCCTCTATCCCGTCTCCGTTTAAATCATATCGATAGACAGTATTCTCATGCAGGGTTTTAACCCCATCCAATACGGCATTTTTTTCAGCTGCAGAGCTGTTTCCCGGTTTCACTAAAAGGCTGAGGGTTAAAACACTAATAAATAAAGCGGCTTTCAAATAATAATTTAATTTTGTTCTCATAATCCATCTCCCAATTTTTATTCATTTAATAACCAAGCCTTACACTTGGATATTCGTTATAAAATGTAAAGCATTTTTCAAGCCAAAACTAATCTTACAGTATTTACTATATTTCTGCAATGCCTAATTACAGCTTAGCATAAGTTTTTTCTGCAGACGTTTTCTGACGCACCAGTTTTTTTATTGATACAGGTAACAATATATGGTATAATCACAACGTTTATTCGGACAATTTTCCTTTAACTGTTTCAGTACTTAAGAAAATTTTGGATGCTTCTCTTCTGCGTTTCCAGAGCGTTCCTCTTAATTTCTTTACAACAAACAAAGATTTTCCTGAAAGCTGGTCTTATTATGGCAAAACAAAGTAAAAGAAATAATTTTATCAAGCAGGCCGGAATACTTGCCATAGCAGGAATCCTGTGCAAAATTATCGGAATCCTGTATAAAAGCCCCTTAATTGCCCTTATTGGTGAAGAAGGTATCGGTTATTATAATTTTGCCGGAAATGTTTACACCATCATGCTGTTAGTATCCTCCTACAGCATTCCCTCGGCCGTCTCAAAGGAAATTGCCAAAAAGCTGATTATACGGGAATATAGAAACGCCCAAAGAATCTTCTATTGCTCCATTATTTACGTTATCATCATTGGCGGGGCAGCCAGTGCCTTTGCTCTTTTTGGTGCAGGCCTGTTCGTAGAAAGGAATTCTGTTGCTGTTCTTAGAGTACTGGCTCCAACCATCTTTTTATCGGGACTTCTGGGTGTATTAAGAGGCTACTTCCAGGCACAGAGCAATATGGTCCATTCTTCTGTCTCCCAGATTTTAGAGCAGCTTTTTAATGCGGTGGTCAGTGTATTGGGAGCTTATCTCCTGATGCAGACAGTGGCCGGGGCTGACTCTACCACACAGGCAATCTACGGAGCAGTCGGAAGTGCCATCGGTACCGGTGCCGGGGTGTTATCTGCACTTATCTTTATGCTGCTGGTTTACTTCCTGAACAGCGGCACCCGTAAGAAACATCTTCGGGAAAGTTCCGAAAAGCAGCCGGAGCCCTTTAAAAAGATATTCCAAAGTATTTTTTACAATATAACTCCTTTTATAATAAGTACCTGTATCTATAATGCTACTGCCATTTTAAACCAGACTGTTTATACGAAGATACTGCTTTATATCAAGAACTTTTCCGCAAAGAAAGTTGCATCCGAATATGGTATATATTCTGGTGAAGCTGTTATTTTCGTCAATATTCCCGTTGCCATTGCTTCTGCTGTGTCCTCTGCCATGATGCCGGATATTTCAGGAGCTTATTCCCTGGGGAATGTGAAAGAGACCAGACGGAAAGTCGATATGGCAATCCGTACTACCATGCTGATTACGATTCCCTCCGCTGTTGGCCTATTCATACTCGCAGGGCCTGTGGTGCAAGCCCTTTTTTCTCAAAGGTCTTCATTTACAGAGGCCGCCGATTTACTCCGGTGCCTTAGTATTACCGCTGTTTTTTATTCCTTATCAACAGTGACCAATGCCGTTCTGCAGGGAATCGGCAAAATGAACCTGACGGCAAAAAATGCCCTTATTGCTCTTTTCAGCCAGTCGGCCGTACTTACAGTAATCTTATTTCATACCCGGTGGAATTTATATGGCCTTGTAATCGCAGCTGTGGTACATTCCTTTCTGATGTGCGTGTTAAACGGAATCTCTGTACGTAAAAATCTGGACTATCAGCTGAATATAAAGAAGAGCTTTGTCATACCCCTTACGGCAGCAGCTATTATGGGAGTTGTGGCAAGTTTCTCCTACCAAATGATCCATATCGCCTGTGGCAGCAATATAATTTCGCTTTTTCTAACCATCACTCTCTCAGCTGTAATCTACTTTATTATAATAATCAAATTGGGAGGCATCAGTGAAAATGAGCTCCTGGCATTGCCCCAGGGCAATCTTCTGACAGCAGTGGCTAAAAGGGCAAAGGTACTGTAAAGGCTTCCTGATATACTTAATGTATCAAATATTTCTCATCTGTTCATTAGCTCTATGGAATTTTTTACAGCCGGTATAATGACCCTGGCTGCAAATACGGCCATTTCCTCCGGTGTCTGTTTACAGCCGGTTTTCAGCCACTTCTGCAAAAGCCCAATATATCCGTTGATTATAAAGGCATTGAAGTATTCGTATACTTCCTGGCTCATATTGGCACCGATACTCTTTTTATACTGTTGGTTGATTTTTTTATCCTGGCATATTATGCTATAATATAGTTTAATTTTCAACACTTGTCAAGTTTAGGAGGGGATCATGGATTCTTTTGTGCGATTTGAAAATGTAGGAAAGGTGTATCATTCCGGGGATGTTAAGGTTCATGCCCTGCATGATGTCAACTTTGAAGTAGATAAAGGTGAAATATGTGTCATCGTCGGCCAATCGGGAGCCGGCAAGACAACTCTTCTTAATATTCTGGGCGGGATGGACACACTGACCTCGGGAAAGGTTTTTCTTGGAGCTGCGGAAATTTCAGCTATGGGCAAAAGGAACCTTGTCAACTACCGAAGGGAGGATATCGGTTTTGTATTCCAGTTCTATAATCTGATCCCAAATCTGACTGCCCTTGAGAATGTAGAGATTGCTTCCCAAATGATTAAAAATCCCATTCCTGCCGAAGAAATCTTAAATGATGTAGGTCTTGGAGAGCGCCTCTCAAATTTCCCGGCACAGCTCTCCGGCGGAGAGCAGCAGCGTGTTTCCATTGCCAGGGCATTGGCGAAGAATCCCAAGCTTCTGCTATGCGATGAGCCTACCGGCGCCCTGGATTACAATACCGGCAAACAGATATTAAAGCTTTTGCAGGATCAAAGCCGTAAAAACGGAATGACCGTAATTATCATAACCCATAACTCCGCTTTAACAGCTATGGCAGACCGGGTAATTCATGTTAAGAATGGCAGCGTTTCGTCCCAGCGTAAAAATGAGAAAGTTATACCAATTGAGGAGATTGAATGGTAATGATGAATTCTGCATGGAACAAAAACAACCGCCGTGAAATACGGCATACCTTAGGGCGCTACATTGCAATTCTTATCATTATTGCCCTGGGTGTCGGCTTTTTCTCCGGGCTTAAGATAACCAAAGAAGCAATGATACAGACAGGCGACACTTATATCAAAGAGTCCCAAATGTATGATTACCGGTTGCTATCTACCCTGGGCTTCACTGGTGAGGATGTGGATTATATCAGTAAGCTGGATAATGTCAGAAATGCGGAAGGCGCAGTAGCTGCCGATTTTATCGCAAATTATAACGGCCATGACGATATTATTCTAAAGGCACATTCCATAACCGGGAAATTAAATCAGATAAGCCTGACAGCCGGCAGGCTGCCGGAGGCAGATAATGAGTGCGTCGGGGATGCCCTTAACTTCACGGAAGCCGATTTGGGAAAGGCAATTACGGTTTCTGACAGAAATGATAAAGCTGCAAAAGACAGCTTTCATTATCAGGAATACACCCTTGTCGGCCTATGCAACTCTGTTAACTATATGTACCGCAGCGACAGGGGTACCACAAAGCTTGCAGGCGGCTCCGTAAAGGCTTTTATTTATATGCCGTCAGGCGGCTTCTCTTTTGATTACTACAGTGAAATCTATGTTACCTTGGATAATGCCGGCGGCCAGATTTTCAGTAAGGAATACGAAGATGCCATCTCCTCCATGGAACAGCCTCTGAAAGATGCCGCAGATTACCGGGCAGGTCTTCGCTATGAGGATATCCTGAAGGAAGCCAATGAAAAAATAGCCGATGCCCAGCGTGAATATGATTCTTCCCATGCCAAATATCTTACAAAGAAAAAGGATGCACAGAGCAAATTGAATGCCTCTCTGAAGAAGCTTGAGGCTGCAAAGGCCAAAATCAACAGCAAAGAGAAGCTATTGGAAGACAGCGGGAAGCAGTTGGCAGAAAAGGAAGCTGCCTATCATTCATCCCTTGCCGATTATAACACTTCCAGGACAGCCTATGAGGACAAAAAGAAAGCTTCCCTTCATACTCTTGAGGCCAAACAGGAGGAGATTAACAGCAGCAGGACAAAAGTAGCCGCAGCCTTGGCGCAGATTGAAAAAAGCGGTGTCCTTAATCAATACAGCCAGCTAAAGCAGGCAAAGGCTGCTCTGGAAAGCACCCTGTCCCAGCTTCCGGACCAGACCAGTGACGCGTACAGGACTTATGCCGCACAGCTGGAGCAGGTAAAGCAGAATATAGCTCAGATTGAGGCTTCCGGAGTGATAGAGCAGAATAAGACTTTAACGGACTCCCTGGAACAGATAGATGCAGCTCAATCCCGTCTTGATACTGCTAAAAAAACAGCAGACGCCAAGTTTGCTTCCGTGGAAAAAGAACTTACCCTGGCACAGTCACAGCTCACCTACGGGAAGCAGACCCTTGAAAACTATAAAGTACAAATTGCCGACGGCAAAAAAGCATTGGAGGCTGCAAAGAAACAGTATAATGATGGTTTAAAAAAGTACAGCAAAGCCAAAAAGAAAACGGAGTCCTCTTTATCGGATGCAAGGATAAAGCTGGCAGATGCATCGGCCGAAATCCAGGACGCCAAGGATAAGGTAAATGATATTGATAAGCCCTCCAGCTATGTATTTGACAGAAGCAAGAATACCGGTTATGCCTGCTTTGAAAACGACTCCTCTGTGGTCGAAGGCATATCAAAAGTATTTCCCATTTTCTTCTTTCTCGTTGCTGCCCTGGTCTGCAGTACGACCATGACAAGAATGGTGGATGAGCAGCGTACTCAGATCGGAACCTTTAAGGCTCTGGGCTACAGTAATCGGGCCATTGCTGTAAAATATGTCTCCTATTCGGGTAGCGCCGCAATACTAGGCTGTATTCTGGGATACTTCGCAGGTACCAGGCTGTTTCCTTTTGCAATCTGGCAGGCTTACAAAATGCTCTATAATTTTGCAGAAATCAAATATGTATTCAGCGGCTATTTAGCTGTGCTGACACTGGCGGTCTCCCTCCTCTGCTCCGTAGGCGCAACCTATGCCGCCTGCAGAACGGAGCTTTCCCAGATGCCGGCGGAATTGATGAGACCCAAGGCTCCGAAAGCCGGAAAGCGCATCCTTCTGGAACGGATACCATTTCTATGGCGCAGAATAAACTTTCTTCACAAAGTATCCGTACGGAATATTCTGCGGTACAAAAAGCGCCTCTTTATGATGATCCTTGGTACCGGAGGCTGCACTGCACTACTGTTGACCGGCTTAGGCTTACGTGATTCCATCAGTAATATCGCAGACGACCAGTTTGATACTATTATGCTGTATGATTATACCCTTTCATTTCCGAAAGCCCAGACAGCCCAGGAAATGAAAGGCTTTCAAAAGGATACCTCGGATTTTCTTTCCCAATGTGTATTTATCAGCTCTGACTCATACGAATACACAGATAAAGGCGGAAGCCAGAAAATAAATGTAATTGCAAGTGATGACCCGGATATCACAAAGGTAATCGGCCTTCACCTTAACGGCAGAACAGTTCCCTTTCCGGACTACGGTTACGCCGTTATCAATGACCGCCTGGCAGAAAGCGCAGGCTTAAAAATCGGTGATACCATGACTCTTAGCCAGAACGACACCGCCTCCTATAAGGTCACTATCAGCGGAATATTTAAGAATTATGCCTACAACTATATGTACATGAGCGGAGCAACCTATGAAAAGGTCTTTGGTGAAAAGCCTGCCTATAAAACAGCTTATGGCTCCACAGATTCCGGTGAAATTTATGATATCTCCGCCAGGCTGATGAAGGATTATGGGTTATCGAGCATAACCGTTACTGCTGATACCAAAAAACTTGTGACTAACATGATGAACAGCCTTAACTATATTGTATGGCTGGTTATTGCCTGTGCCTGCGCCCTCTCCTTCGTGGTCATGTATAATCTCAGTAACATCAATATTACGGAACGGGGCCGTGAGATTGCAACGATTAAGGTCCTTGGCTTCTACCCCTCGGAAACCTACAGTTATGTCTTCCGGGAAAATATCGTAATCACCATTATCAGTATGGTATTTGGCCTTCCCGCGGGAATCTTATTGCACCGTTTTGTCATGGATCAGATTAAAATTGAAGCGGTATCCTTTAATATACGGATACTGCCCGTGAGCTATCTCTATGCCTTGGCGGTCACTATCGGACTGACCATATTAGTCAATGTAATCCTGATCAGGAAAATTGACCGGATTAATATGGCAGAATCCTTAAAATCGGTAGAATAAAAAAATGGAAGGGATTATTTATTTTGTACCTCATTCTCTAAAAACCCAAGAATTTTACTGCAGTATTCTTTATCTTCCCCCACATTTTTGAAATTATAATCCTTCACAATGAAATGCTCAAAGGAATCACGCAGCCAGCTTTCCGCCTCAGGATATGCCTTTTTCAGCCTGTGCATACTGGCAGGAGGTACTTCCGTATCCCCTTCACAGGCAATTAAAAGGGCAGGTCTGCCATTGGCATTTTTAATCTGTTCTACAGGCTTCCTATTTTTTACATTATCACTGCCATATACCAGCTTTAATGAGGATATGAGGAGTGGTTTTTCTATGGACCTTATGAAGTCCGGTACCCCAAAGCCCTTCAGCTCATCCAGCACAACATCTTCGAAGCTGGAATATGCCGACAAAGCAATCAGGGCATCAATATCCTTTAACTGCCCGAATGCATTTACCGCAATCGCACCACCCATAGATGCCCCCTGCACCACTATCGGAACATTTTTATATTTTTCTTCCCTTTTTATGAAATCCACAACCGCCTTTACATCCTTCACTTCATTATAGCCCAGGCATATCCTATTGCCGTCACTTTTTCCATGCCCCCGGACTTCAAGCAGTATGGATGAATAACCCTGTTCCTGCATATATTTTGCATGGCCGTAATAATATGTAACCGATGGCTGGACAATGCCGCTTAAATAAATAATAACTGCCTTCGGATGGTCAGTATATATTTCCGATGCCCACACCTTCAGGCCATCATCAGTCTTTAAATACATTTGTTTTTCATTCAGATTATAATCATCCGCCTTATAAATATCCTGCAACGGGAAATTGGAAGTTGCAAATCCGCGATAATTAATATGGCGGTTCATATACATAGGCAGTGCAACATAGGGAATCATCACCAAAATCAAAAGAAAAGCTCCGGCTGCTATTGCAATTGTCTTTACAATAATATGAAAGGTCTTTTGCTTTCCGGTTCTGACCTTTATTCTGTCTGAAAAAAACAGCCTTAATTTTCTTCTTGCAATGATATGAATTACTATGGTTCCTAACAACAATGGAACATAAATCAGACCATGTAAAAAAGCTCTTACCGTACTGATGTCTGCTGCATATTCCACCGCAATCTTAATTAGCATTGTAAAGAAACACATAAGGAATAATGCAATAGAAAAAAAGGATATGATTTTCAGCCCGATATAGGAATTTTTCTTTGTATTTTTTAAATTTCCATCATGAATTTCCATCTTCCACCCCGCTTAACAGCATTCTAAATCATATCTTAACATTATTAACGGTTCTACGCAATATTCCAATTCCCTTAAATCTCCCGGGAAACCCTATACATATCGCAAGCTCGCTTATGATACTGCTTAAATAGAAAGATTAAAAATGCAGCGCATTTTTCAATCTGGCTTATCATTGCAAAAGCCGCTGCACACCCCGGATGGTGCAGCGGCTTTCCATTCAGCCAGCTAAATTTTCTCAATTACATAGAGGGCATTGACCAGCAGCCAGGTATTTGTTATGAAGTACATGATATTCCATAGAGAAATACCCTGTAATTCATTCCTTTGCGCATACTCCAGCATTGGATACAGGGCCCGTATATCTTTTAACCATGCCATATACTCAAGTCCACTGTCTATAAACTGAAAATAAGAAGAACGGGATGGTTCATTAAACAGAATACTGGAACCGGTATCATTGGCCAATTCGATTGCCGAATTATAATTTATAAAATTCACATTGATTATAGCTGAAAAAAAGGGGAATTCCCAAAGGTAACCGACATTTGAAAAGCCCAGAACAAATTTTTCCGGTGATATCAGCCTCAGGGCCTTATCCAGTGTTTGTATAATTGCATCAAAAGGCAACACACTTATAGGAAGGCTGTGAGGATATCTCCATACATATGTCAACTGGTATAATACGTTATTGGCGGCCTGGCTCAGGCCGGTATAATCAATGCCTTCATATATGATTCCAGTTGACACTTCAAAGGTACTGGGCGCTATCGTTACCGTTACGAAAAAGCCCTCGCTGTTCAGACGTTCTGTTATATTGGCTATGAACTTCACATAGGCCTGCCTATCCTGGGGTTGGACAAACGGCGTATCGATGTTTATTCCATAGTACCCTTTCCTATGAAGATTAGCCAGGATATTATCAATAAATGCAGTCTGTATTTCCATATCGCTGATTAAGGTATGCGCTATATCCGTGTTAACGCTGCTTCCTTCATTGGATGCCGTTATGAACATAATTGGTGCCACTCTATATGCTCTGGCCATCTGTATAATTTCTGAATCATCAACATCCGTCAGGCCGCCATTTTCTGTTATTCTGTAAGAGTAAATCGTCAGGTATGTCAAATAGGGTAAGGTTTTTTCAAGAGTCCCTCTATCGATAAAGGGATATGCAAACCCGTTTGTTCTAACTGCTGCCGTCCTTTTGTCAGCATAACTTATGACTAACTCCTCCCCTGTATAAAGCTCTCTGTTTGAAATATTCGGATTATTTCTCAGCAGCTCCATAACATCTATTCCCTGGGATATTGCAATACTCTCCAGAGTGTCCCCATTTTGCACCTTATAAATCCTGCCTGGCTGTAAAATCACAAGGGCTTCTCCTATTGTCAGTTTATTGGGATTTGCAATATCATTTTCTGCTGATATCCTTTCAGGAGACACCCCATAACTGTCCGCTATGGTGGTAATGGTATCGCCAGGCTGTATTATGTGAATATACATTCATATCCTCAAATTAATTTTTATAATATCATATGTCATTTAGTGGAATCTGAATCTGCTCTTGAATAACTTTTGATTCTGATTTAGTATATTTATATTACTTTTCAGAGATATAGCGGAAGGTGATTAAAAAAACTTTTTGATATAAAGGACACCACCAACCAATTTAGCCTATTCAGCATCCAAATATGGTATTCCAGTGTTTTTAATCACAGCTGCCGGAAAGTTTGGAATAAAATAATTTGAAATGAAATACTTGAAAAGAAAGGAGTCCCATCTATGAAGCTGCCTTTTTCAAAAAACTCAATAAAAAAGATTAACTATATACAGTTAATAAAAATAGCCATCGGAAGCTGCATTGCCATACTATCAGCAGACAAGCTCGGACTTCATTACAGTGCTTCCGCCGGAATAATCACACTTTTAAGTATACAGAGCACCAAAAAAGAAACAGTTCTTATTACAGGAAAACGGTTTTTATCCTTTCTGTTATCCGTTTTAACAGCTTTTCTGATATTCAGCCTACTTGGGTTTAACGCCTTTTCCTTTGGTATTTTTCTGCTGGTCTTTGTGGGGGCCTGTTATCTGATGAAGCTGGAAGATGGTATCGCTATGAATGCCGTCTTGACCACTCACTTTTTAATTGAAAAATCCGTCAGCTTTTACTGGATTTCAAACGAGCTGTCCCTGTTAATAATCGGAGCCGGAATCGGAGTTCTGCTTAACCTTTACATTCCAAGGAATACGCTGGCTATAAAGCAGAATCAGCTTATGATTGAAAAAGATATGAAATTGATTTTAAGCAATATTTCCGCAGCTCTTTTAGCTCCCGGAAAGGAACCCGTTAAGGTCCAGCTTTTTCAACCTTTGGAAGCCCACCTGAACGAGGCCCTTTCCAGAGCTTATGAAAATATGAATAACACCCTGTTAAGCGATACCAGATACTATATCCAATATATGCAGATGCGAAAGAGCCAGGGCACTATCTTAAAAAGAATCTGTACCCACATTGCATCCATCAGTACCGTTCCCCGGCAGGCACATAAAATTTCGGATTTCATTGCTCATATCACCAGGACTTTTCATGAATATAATAATGCTCTTGCTCTTATGGAAAGGCTGCAGGAGATAAAATTAGAATTCAAGGCAGACCCCCTCCCGGGCAGCCGTGAGGAATTTGAAGACAGGGCAATCCTGTTTCAGATTCTAAATGAACTGGAAGCATTCCTGCTGTTAAAAAAGGAATTTGTAATGGCCTTAACGGATACTCAGCTGCAAAATTACTGGAAGCAGCAGAATGAAAGGTCATAAGACGAGCCGGAAATCAAATTCATTCCCTTTCATATCTTATGGATTTCAGTCTTCCTTTTAATGATAAAACAGGCGCAGCCCTGTAAATGTCATGGCAATATTATATTTATCGCATGCCTCAATCACAGCGGCATCTCTTATGGAGCCACCCGGCTGTGCAATATAGGCAACGCCGCTTTTAGCAGCACGTTCAATATTATCACCAAAGGGAAAATAGGCATCCGAGCCTAAGGCTGCTCCTGTTAAGCCTTTGAGCCACTCTGTCCTTTCTTCCCCGGTGAAAGGTTCCGGTTTTTCCGTAAAAACGGTTTCCCAGATGCCATCTGCCAATATGTCCATATAGTCATCGGAAATATACCTGTCAATCCCATTATCCTTTTCCGCTCTTTTTAAATCTTCTTTAAAGGGAAGGCCTGTTACCTTCGGGTTCTGCCTTAAGAACCAGGCATCTGCTTTATTTCCTGCCAGCCTGGTACAATGAATTCTGGACTGCTGCCCTGCCCCAATTCCGATTGCCTGGCCATCTTTTACATAGCATACGGAATTGGATTGTGTATATTTTAATATTATTAATGAGATCATAAGGTCCCTTTTTGCCTCTTGGGGAATCAGCTTATTCCGGGATGGTATGTTATTCAATAAAGCTTCTGTTATTTTAATGTCATTGCGCTGTTGCTCAAATGTTATGCCAAAGACCTCTCTCGTCTCTTTTTCCCCCGGAATATAATCCGGCTCCATCTGGATAATCAGATAATTCCCTTTACGCTTATTCAGTAACAGCTCCAACGCTTCTCGGGAATACGAGGGTGCTATGATTCCATCGGAAAATTCACCTGCTAAATATTTTGCTGTCTGAACGTCACACTCCTCCGACAGGGCAGCAAAGTCCCCATAGGATGACATTCTGTCCGCCCCTCTTGCCCTGATATAGGCAGCAGCGATATCCGTCAAATTGTCCTCTTGTACAAAATATTCCTTCATCAAAACATCCGATAGCGGAACTGCTACTGCTGCTCCGGCAGGACTGGTATGCTTAAAGGAAGCAGCAGCCGCTAACCCGGTTGCTTCCTTTAACTCCTTCACAAGCTGCCAGCCGTTCAGTGCATCCAAAAGATTAATATAGCTGGGATTTCCATTAAGGATTTTAACAGGCAGATCTCCGCTGACCGTATAAATTCTGGCCGGTTTCTGCTGTGGGTTACATCCATACTTCAATAATAATTCCTTCATATGACTACACTCCTTTTTACAATAAAAGAGCCGGCAATCCAGGCTCTCGCCCAGACGGTCGGCTTACATTATTATACTTCATGTGGTTGATTCCACTTCCGTCAGTCGTATAATCTATAAAGAAATTATCACTTCTTTCCAGGTATGTCAAGTCATAAGTAAATCTTTCCAGTAACCATTCAAGTTTACATAACACTTGCGCAGACGGGCCGCCAATATTCTCCGATTCAACCAGATAATGTATAATATTTCATTATTATACTGCTTTTATATTCTTCGCATTTTTTCCGATTAAGAAAAAGTAAAGCACAGCCGAGACAATTAAGAATAATGTAAACACTAAATACATACGGCTGTAACCCATTGAAGCAGAAACAATTCCTGCAAGAATTGAGCCAAATCCAATTCCTCCGTCAAATCCGGTAAAGAATGTTGCATTTGCTGCTCCCAGCCGCTCCTTGGGTGCTTTTATAACTGACAGCGTCTGCAGGCTTGATTGAAGTGCTCCAAAGCCAATACCATATAAAAACGCCACAATCAGAAATAACAGCAAGGACGAAGAACCTTGGAGTATGACCATAGAAACAGCTAGAGCAATTAGACCCGGATACACTGCAATATTAAATCCGAGCTTATCCACCAGCTTTCCAAAAATCGGTCTTGAAATAACCATAGCAGCCGCAAAAACCATAAAGAATATACCAATATTTTCAATTCCGCATTCCATAGCAAACAAGGTTATAAAACCGGTAATGGAACCATAGGTAACACAAATAAAAAACATAACAATCGAGGGTTTAACAGCTGTCCGCTCATATGGGTTTACCTTTCCGGATACTTCCTTTCCCTCCACCTTTTTGTATTGAATAAAGAAGGAAATAATAAGCCCTATGGCTGCGAACCCAATTGATACAAGCACCAGTCCCTGAATGTGGGACCTGGCAAGAATAAAAAGCCCGATTCCAGGAGCCAATGCCATAGCCAGGCTTGTGGAAAGGCTGAAAAATCCCATTCCTTCTCCAAACCGTGCTTTTGGTATTACATCCGTCGCTACGGTATTACTGGCGGTACTAGCCATTCCCCATCCTACGCCATGGAGCAGGCGGACGGCAAGAATAACTCCTACAATAGGGAAGCACATATATGCCAAAGTAGCCAGCATGATTATAAGGATACCGCTTAAAAGTACGCCCTTTCTGCCTAATTTGTCCAGTGCAGTCCCAGAGAAAGGACGGACGATTAAAGAGGCTATGGTCGACAATCCGGCTATCCAGCCGATTGCAGCATTTGTTCCGCCAAGTGACTTCATATAAATCGGAAGAGTCGGTAAAAGCATCTGGAAACCACAGAAAATCAGAAGATTAACTACAGTTATCAGAATAAATCCTTTCGTCCATATTGGTTGGCTGTTCTTCATATTTATTACCTCTTCTTTGCGTTGAATTTTATTTAATAATTTCATTTGGGAGTCAGAATGTCATGTTAATTGGACGTATACTTGGAGTATAGTTTTAATAAACGGTTTGGCATTTATACTGCTTCACTTTTCCCTTGAAAATTACCAGTAGATTTCTATAAATCCTCGGATAAGTCCGGCTCTGTGCTCAGCTTCTCTTTTTCTTCCGCTACATTCGTTAAAATCCTTTTTAAAACAGCAAGAGTTTGCTCCACATCTTGTCCGGAGATACCTTTTGTTGCAATAGCAACACCCTCTTGAAAAGTATCATTAATCAGATCAGATATTTGCTTTCCCTTCTCCGTAAGGTATAAATGTTCCAACCGTCTGTCATGGATGTCTTTTTCCTTAAAGATGTAGTCATTTGATATCAGATTTTTAACTACCTTTGCCGTAGTTGACTTGCCTACATACAGCATTTCACTAAGCTCCTTTTGGGAGATTCCCTCATTAAGGGATATTACTAAAAAAAAGTCATGTTGACCGCTCCGAATCGAAACATCTTTTAATTTATAATTCAATATGCTCTGCATATTCCGATAGATTGCTGCATTTAGTTTCCCTATATTCTCTGCCATACAAACCTCTCTTTCCGCAATTAGCTTGTTGTGTTCGTTATTTTCTATACACAATCATAGTGTAAATTAGTTTCCTGTGCAACCATTATAGTATCAGTTAGTTTCCTGTGCAACTAATTTTTTTAATTTTATATTTCACATTTTGTATTAAATGCTATTCGTAAGTTGACCCAGCATAATTTCTTGCTTCCCCTTAAACACCTCTCTGTCAGCGCATAATTCATATCCGGGATTACAGCACAAATCATATATTCGCTAAAAAATAAACTTTCCAATTGACAAGTGAGCACTTGCTAACTATAATGGTTAGCAAGTGCTCACCTAATTTAAATCCATGTAAGGAGTGATTTTAAATTGACTACAAAAGAAAGAATCATGCAGGAATCCATGAAGCTTTTCTCGGTTCATGGTTTTGCCGGCGTATCCGTGCGCAGTATTGCAAAAGAAGTTGGTGTTGAAAACAGCGCACTTTATAAGCATTTTAAAAATAAACAGGCCATATTTGATGCAATTGTTGCTGAATCCCAGGAACGTTTCCTGCGAAAATACGAAGAACTTGATTTTTCCGGGATAAATACGCCGAAAGCTCTGGAAGACTTATGTATAACTATGTTTTTGTATCAAACAAAGGATTCCTGGGTTACCATGTTTCGCAGAATGCTGGTAATGGAAATGTTCAAAAACCCCCAAATGGCCGAGGTTTATAAACATATATTCATAGATATGCCCATCCAGTTTCAAACAAAGCTTTTCCAGTCATTAATAGACCAGGGAAAGCTTCGGAAGGGAAATGCCGAAGTAATGTCCATGGAATTATATTCTCCTTTTTTTCTATATCATTTAGTGGAGGAAGAAACGCAGAAACTGGAGCCCCTATTACGCCAGCATGTTGAAAGCTTTATTCATAACTATATGGAGAAATAACTTAACCGAATAGTACTTTACATCTGCCATACAGATTAGACATGCTGGAAAGGTTCCATCATAAAAGGAGGTGCTGCCATCAAAAGAAAATATTTTAAATACTTCATTATCGGTACAATACTGCTGTTTGCAATAACATTATATTGGGTTGAACTCAGTCCATGGAGCAGTACTGAATTAGCTAAATTTAATAACGGCTACGGTACCTTTGATATGAAATCCTATGACGTTCTTACCGTATATAAAGTGCTGGATCAAATGAAGCCCAAAGGATTTACTATCTATGAAAGATACTTTATAGGTGATTATTTGTTTATCCTTGCCCTGGGGATACTACAGATTTTGATACTGCTTCATGCTTTCAGCTGGTCCAAATCAAGGCTATTACGCCTTTTCATCATATCCATTCCTGTTGCCAGAGGTTTATGCGATATAATGGAAAATTCCCTGCTGCTAACTGTATTGCTGACGTATCCGCAAAAACATGAACATATGGTAACCATTTCCAATAAAGCCACCTTCATGAAGCTGCACCTGATTACCCTATGGCTCTTACTGTTTTTGTTTGGATTTATAGTAAAAAGAATAAAGCCGCTTAGAAATTTAAAGGTGAACAACAAAAAATGATTATCCTAAACCATCCGAAGTCCAGGATAATCATTTATTGTTTGTTTTAGGAATAGTATATCATTTATCCTTCTATCATTATAACATAAATAATTACTTGATATCTAATATATTTCCGTCATTATCCGTTACATATCTGCCTTTTGTCATATCAAGTATCACATATTCATTCGACCACCTATCTCTTACAACAGCGCATTTTCCAATCGGAATATTAAATGGTCCGCAGAGAATTTGTCCTCCGATTTCTTTTATTTTATTCACAGTATTGATAACTGACTCCACTTTGAAGTCAATATTCATCTTTTCTCTTTCGTTTTGCAAAAGAACCTCTGTAAAATCATCCTCTATGCCCATTCCAACAGAAGTGTCATTTTTCCATAATACCTTTAATCCAAGCTTCGAATAATAATCCACACCCTCTTTTAAATCCGGCACATATAGTTCTATGCAGTCAACGCATTTCATCAATCCCATATCCTTTTCCCCCATCTTCAGCTTTATAGTTTTTCTGTTATACCTTATCCACTATTGTTCTGACTATCGAAAATAATTTATTCCTCTTCATACTTACCACCAAATATGATTCCGCTCTTTTTATCGTAAGACATACTATGCATACTGGCTTCCTGCAAAAAATTCTGGTTCCGGAAATGTTTATAATAATATTCTTTCATGGTTTCTAAATCAGTTCTGTATTTCGCAACTTCCATAGCACATACACGCATTAATAAAAGCCTATCTAATGATACTATACAAACATTCACCTTATCAATTGCATCCTTTAGCAGGAAATTATAATCCAGTAAAGCAATACTTCTCCATATTTCAAATTCACTAATGACCACTCCTAAATCACCATAAATATCTTTTCTCTTGTCCGGATACTGCTTTGCAAGTGCAACATAATCTTCATTGGATATTACTAAATCAATATCAGGACCTGATTTTCTCATACCATAATACTCCATTGCCATGCCGCCTATCACAATAGGCTTCTTACTAAAAGACAACCTATTTTCATATAGCCTTGTTTTAATCTTTTCAATCAGTAAATCAGACATCTGAACCTCCTGTCTTGAAGTATAGAAATGCCCAACGAATGCCCATGTTTTTAGATTACTTCACTGGAATCAGTAATTCAAAACTATAGTAAGCCGGATCTTTAAATGCTTCATCATATACTTCAATATTATCATAATTCTCTATTTCATATCCCAGACTTTTTGCGTAGCCGATAGCAGCTGAATAAGCATCCGGTACACTAATTGAAGCAGGAACCCATGCCTGAAAATAGCTTTGTGGCTTTATATGTCTGATTACCATGTCCTGCGGAACTTTTTCAGCCTTATTTATTCCAACTGCGGCCATATATTTAAAATGCTTACTGTCACAATATTCATGTTCACAGATACCATACATGGTCGCAGAGCTTTGAAGCGGATTAATCTCCTCCATTCGCATTAAAAATTCATTCCATAACTTTCCAATGTTACCGTTGCCATCCCAGATTTCAGCGTTGCATTCTAATCCAATCACCTCAAAACCAGGTGAATTAACTATTCTGAATTCCATTTGGTAAGCATCTTTTTCCTGCTCGTTATATTCTACCGAATACCTTTTTAAGGGCGGAATTTCTCCCACCTTGCGGTATTCTTTGGGTGATATGCCAAACACCCTTATAAAAGCACGAGTAAATACATCATGAGACGAAAATCCATAGTCGAAGGCGATACTGCTTATGGACTTATTCCCGTCCTTCACCTCTCTTGATGCAATAATCAGTTTTCGCCTTAATATATATGAACCTAAAGTATCTCCGGTCAATCTCTTAAATAACCGGTAGAACTGTGGGACAGAAAATCCTGCTTCAAAGGCAATATCATTAAGACTAATATCACTCATAATATGATTATCTATATATTCCAGTGCTTTCTGCATACAATGATCAGGCATTTTCCCTACCTCCATAAAGTATTATAACACCCTGTTTTTTATTTTTCTCGATGTATTTTATCAACTATTTATGACAGTTTCAGAAGCTTTATCTTTTTTGATAGCATTTGCTACCTTTGTTATAGCTTTCATCACTCTTGTTGTTCATTTAATAAAAATGAGCAACAAAAAATGATTATCCTGCACCCTGAGAAGTATCGGATAATCATTTTTATTCATAGCTTAGGGCAAGCATAGGTTTTAAACCCTATGTTTCCTGTTACTATTATTATAGTATTAAACCAAAATGCTTCGCCATCCTTTCCAATGTCGTTTCTTTTGTATCAGTAGTATTATCCTCTCTGACCAGTGTGAAAAAACCACTATTGGCATACTCCTCATAATGTTCTTTGCTGTTGACTAATGCTATGCATGCTTTAAAATTTTCCATCGTGCACGCCGGGTCTTCTGCCTGCATTATCTGCTCCTTTATAAAGGTCTTCTCAGCATCCTCACGATCGAAAAAATTCTCAACAGACATTGCCTGCGGTGACAGCATAACTGCTACCTGGTGATAATCTGCTATCTCATGCAATAAATCAAGAGGTATATTTGTGTCAACTATCACTCTCTCATTTTGTGATAAGCTGATCAGTTCTGCCACTTCAATCTCAGCAGCTTCCCTGGCACTTTCAAATATCCATTTTTCATATTCTTCCGGTGTCCTATGTAAAAATTCCTGCCAATCTTTCATTGTATCAAAGTAACATAAATTAGGCTGGCGTTCCCTCACCAAAAGTTCCCTGGGAAATCTAAAATGATAATTCTCACCGCAATGCATCAATCCATATCTTTCTGCCAGCATTGCTGCCATTGTCGATTTTCCCGCATATGCTGTCCCTGTTATAAACATCACATTCTTTAAATAATGTTTGATAATATTATTTTCTATTTTCATACTAACTGCCATGCCCTCCCAGCACGCCTCAAGATTAGACCGAGGATTACGCAGGCACAATCTTGTGCGTGAATTATGCTTCTCAATAATTCACACCAATCCCCATGCATATCACAAGCTTGCTTGTGACACTACTTATATAGATAGATTAAAATGTAACGCATTTTTGCATTTTTCAATCTATAATCTCCTTGATTCTATGACAAATAAGCCTACACTAAATCCATAGGCACAGTTAACATATAATGTTTACAATCTTATTAACGTAATTTATTGCCAAAGAATAGGAAGCATTCAAACATATTCATTTCCTCCATTAACTTTAATGTAATTATATATTATGTAACCAGTTATTGCAAGGCACCAAGCGTCTCATGAAATTGAGTGACCCTCTTTTAAAGCCTTAAGACACTTACAGAAGCAGAAGCTTTATCTTTCTCTAAAATATAATATTCATCATTACAATGTGCAAAATGGTCAAATTTTATTGTAGTGTACTTCACCCCTATGCTACAATATACTTGTGTCAAAACATAACACAGGAGGACTACAACATCAATGCACAACAGAAGAAATACTATTAAGAACATAATGAGCATCCTCTGCTCTCTGCTCACCACCTTAATTATACTGCTGGCAGCTGCAAATTTAATATTGCCGTACTTCTTCCACCTGTCTCCGGATGCAGCTCCTCTACTGGTCTTAACTTCCGCCGCCTACCTGTATTTTGGGGCCACCCTGCTAGTCATAGGTGTCTTTATTCCTGATAAGGGTATTGCCCTGTCACGCAAACTCCTGCTGACTTTCGGTCTGGTTAAAATAATCATTGCATTTTTACAGGGAAAGCCCAAGGCTGTGAATTTACATAGAAACAGAGAGTATGTGACGAAAGAATGGAATGCTCTGGGTATTCTAATAATTGGTATTATGCTGTTCTTCCTCAATATCTTTACAATGATGCTGGTCACCGGCTCCGAGACCTTTAGCATCCCCTTCATTACCGCCGCTTTGATGAAAACTCCCTTCGGTCTGATTCTGTCCGCGTTGTGTATCGGCTGGTTTCTTTTAACCATTGCCTCATGGATATGGCATTTTATTGATACAAAGGAGAGCGAGGTCTCCAAGAAGTCTACGGAACAAGTAAAAGATGCTGTTATAGACGGCCCTGAAAAAAAGGCCATGCTAAAATGTGTTGACTGCGGTATAGTGTACAATTATGACAGTTGTGATGGCATCTGCCCTAAATGCGGGAAATACAACCCTCCTTCATCCGCTTTTTACCTTGAAAACAGGAATCAGAAAAAAAAGACTGCACTCCATTTTTATAAAATTGCAATGGTGATTATCCTGCTCTTTCCCATTATCATTATCGCCTCTAACCTGGGTGATTTTTGGAATTGGATTAACGCACCTGAAGAAACTGCCCCTAAAGAGGCTCCTCTTACAAGCTTTAATTTGGACGACTATAGTTCAGAAGCTTTTACCTCCGAGGAAATAGACCAGCTTCTTAAGTCAATTCAGGAAGAGAATGACATAGATATCCTTAATCACAAAGAAATTTATACCAATAATGAGGAAGACGAAGCCGGCGAATTGGTTAACAAGGTAACCATAATAGCTACAACCGAAAGCAGTAAATTGGTTTATTTTCAGTATTATAAATACCTAACTACAACCAAAAAACACAAGGCAGGAGATATCATTCTTAATTCATCCGCCAATTAAAATCTGAATTTTACTCTTTAATTCCAGCTCCTAAATCCCTTTGTTTACTACAAAATTAACAAGAGTGTCTCAAAAGTAGCTTTACATTTACTTTTGGGACACTCTCGAAAAAGCATTATTTAATTAGAGAATAAAGCCATATGTTTTATTTTCCTTTCATTACAATGCCCTTTGGCAGCCATGCATCCTGCATTGCCTGGACATATAACTCTTTTGAAGAAGCCGGCATCTGAAAAATGCAGGTATTCTTTACTTTTTCAAATACAGAGTAGAAGGTCATTTCCGGCACCTGACTGCTTTGGAATACCACCTTTTCCATTGTACTCGAGTGGGCAAAAGCACACCCTCCGATGCTTTTTACCGTATCCGGTATTACAACTGCTTTTAATTGTTTGCAAACACTAAAGGCATAGCTCCCTATTTCCGTTATCTTCCTGTCGATGACAACCGTGCCAGAAGCAGAGGGATAGGCCAGCAGCGCTGTGCCCTGCTTGTTTAAGAGCATACCGCCTTTTGCTGAATACTGTCTGTTTGCCCTGTCCACCTTGAACTCCTTTAACAGGCTGCAGGAGGTAAAAGCAGTGGGGGAGATTACCTTTATATTAGCCGGTATGGTTACAGAGGTTATAGTCTTTTGGTTGTAGAAGGCACTTTTATCTATAGAAGTCACCTTGTATTTCTTTCCCTTCCAGACAATTGTTTCAGGTATTACCACTTTACCGGGAAGCTTGGCATTAATCTGGTTATTCGCAACGGCAGCCTCTCCTGCCCCCGTACCGGAAGCTTTGGCAGTAATTCTGTAATTGACCTCTTTATATGTAAAGATATCTCCATAGTACCTAATAAAGCCCGCCTTAGTACCTCCCTTGGATTTCTTTACCTTAACCTTTACCGCATAGACTTTCGTTTTACCGCCATAGGTTACTGCGGTCATATAAACTGCACTTCCGGCCTTCTTGGCAAAAAGCTTCCCTTCGCTGTCAATGCTGATATGGGTTGGAGTGGATACATGATATTTCACCTCTGCCTCTGCCGGCAGGTTCTCAGGTCTGATATTAGTAAGCGTTCCCTCTGTCACAGTGATATCCGTTACTGTATGTGTGTCACATTTACTTTTTTATTAAGGAAATCTATGTCGCTCCAGCATAAGCCTCTAAGTTCTCCACACCTAAGTCCAGCCATTAGTCCAATTTTAAATAACGGGAAAAGATAACTGTCTCGAGCATACTCCTGAAATACCTTTTGAATTTTATTTCGTCAGGGCAATGCTTTCTTTCTTTGGTTTTGCATCGGGTATTTCTGCATATTCTACCGGATTAAATTCTATCATCCGTTTCTTTATTTCTTTCGTAAAGCACCCATTTAAGGTTGCTGCTACCAGTTTAATCATTCCTCTTGAAAAACCTTTGTCAGCGAAAGAGTTAAACAGTATTTGAATATCATCAATGTTAATATCTTTTCCAAGATACCTGTTTTCATTAATACGAGGGCTAATTCCCTTAGGTAGATTCTCTGTCTGTAATTTTGATTTTTTCCCATAAAATCCGTCCTTTCTGTTTATTGGGAAGGTAGATTGCCTCTGACCTCCCCCTTTGTCAATAGTTATCTGGATATTTTTTCTATGTAACTTTCAATTTTAGATTTATTAAACCACACCCTACGTCCTACATATACCCTAGCCTTAACTTCTTCTGCAAGAATCATGGCTGATTTATAACCGCAATTAAGTATCTCCATTAATTGCTCCGAGTTTATCATTAATGCATTCTGTTTATTACTATGTCCAGTTTTTCTCATAGTCTCCTCCGTTGTTGTACCGTTTACTTCTGTAAATATTCTATCTTACCCGTTGAATGGTGTTTCTAGTGGTTCTCCATGCACTTTATTTTTTACTATAAAATAAAAATAGGTGTACCGATTCTAGTACACCTACATTTTTGACAGACACCATATAAAAATAAAAAAAATACATATTCAAAACCGTTAATACCATAATTCACATTTCAGGCTACCAAAGTCATTTAGTTTAGCTATATGATACAAAAGCTATCTTAGAAAAATACATAAAGCAAATGAGTGTGATATATAGTTTCTTTCTCCTTTTCTTATTACGAAATCTAATTCGATACATTAAACCTTTTCCGGATGTATAAACCTATAGGCAACCACCTAATCCCTTTTATTTTTTAATTTCTTAACTTTTCCATACAAAAACACCCCAAAAGTTTTACCTCTTGAGATGCATATTGTTGCAGATGGAATTGATTTAATGTTACCCGTCAGTTATTTTCAATGGTACCATTGGTATAAATATGATAATGAAAGGTTCCGGCGGATACTCCTGAATAATAAAGGTATAAGTATCCGTCTGCTCCGCTGACAGATGTATTATAGGAGAAATCAGAAATATACGGTCCAGAACCACTAACCGTTATACTTGAAATTTGCGCCCATGAGTCAACTTGAGAATAAACACCGTTTACAGTTGATATTAAGTTTGCTAAAAGCTTTCCATTCCTATCATAAATGTTATGGCTAAACTGCTTGGCTACTGTCTTTTCAGGCTGGGATCGTAAAAGCTCAAAGACTTGAGAGTAATCCGTTTCAACCTGAGCACCCAAGGAGTTTCCGCCTGCTGGCACTTCTTTTGTTTCAATAATAAGCCCAAGATCTTCATTAATTAGAATATCAACATTTCCAACATTAAAATTTTTTGCCTCTGCAATTTTTGCCTGTGAATTTTCTGCTGCTGAGGCCGGAACCGGCAACAACATAACACCCAAAGCCATTGCCAAGACCGATGACAATAAAATCTGTTTTACTTTCATATATAATCTCCTTATTTATTATAATGTACATAGTATTCCTTATTCCAAATCATGTCAAGTAATATTTTCCCATTTTTATATATAGTATGATGTCTACAAAATATACAATGTACTGTCAATGTAAGCAACCGATACATTAATTTCATGCTGATGGTTATAACATGTATCCCAATATTTACTTAAGCTAAATGTCCGAAGATACCTGCTTTCTTTTGAATTCCTATCGTTACGTCACAAAGCTCATAATTAAATAATCCCTATAAAATGCACTTTTTATTCTTCTGAAATGCACTTTTTTTTACTATAAATAAAAATTGGTGTACCGATTTCAGCACACATATAGAGATTAATGTTTAACCAATAATTAATTATACTGTATAATTGTTTGCAGCCATATTTGGTAATTCTACTTGTTATCTTATTTTATCTCTTTTTATCTCCTTTTCATTAAACTTGAGTCAAAAGTTGAGTCAAAGCTTGACAACCCCTATTTTCATGTTATACTTAATAGGTCACAAAGCCTTATAAATCAAGGCTTTCGGCAATTACCTATCGAGTGTTCGAGACCTTCCACTCGTAAAACAAAACTAAAGGAGAATTTTACATGAAAAGCAAAACCTATTTTATCACACAGGCTGCATTAATTGCTGCCATCTATGTGGTATTGGTCTTTGTGTTTAAGCCTATCAGCTTTTCCAATATTCAGATACGAATTGCGGAAGCACTGACCATACTGCCCTTTTTTACTCCAGCGGCCATTCCGGGACTGACCATCGGCTGCCTTTTAGGTAACTTATTAGGCGGTGCCGATATTTTAGACATTACCTTTGGTACACTGGCAACCTTGCTTGGTGCAACGGGTTCCTACCTGTTAAGACGCAACAAGTTCCTTGTTCCTCTGTCCCCCATTGTATCCAATACCCTGATTATTCCCTGGGTGTTACGATATGCCTATGGACTGGCTCTTCCAATCCCCATTATGATGGCAACGGTTGGAATCGGAGAGGTATTATCCTGCGGGGTACTGGGCTTCTTCCTGTTGATTGTCCTGAATAAATATAGAAATGTTATTTTCCCTGAGAAGAGTATTTTCTTCGCTAAAAAAAGCCGGTATTAATACATACCGGGTTTAATTTTTAATTAATAAGTAACATCTACCAAGGTCTGGTGAAAACAAAAGCCGTGAAACAGAATACCACTTTCTGTTTCACGGCTTTTGTCTATTTATCTTCCTTCAAAGGCCATTCCCTTTTTTTACCCGGAATATCCTTTTATCATTTTTCTCTTTCCTGTCTCTTACAGCTCGCAGTTATTTACCGTACGAGGGAAGGGTATTACATCTCTGATATTACCCATGCCGGTCAGATACATTACACAGCGCTCAAAGCCAAGTCCGAAGCCTGCATGCCTTGCTGAACCGTATTTTCTTAAGTCCAGGTAGAAGTCATAGTCCTCTTTCTTAAGTCCAAGCTCATCCATTCTGGCAACCAGCCTGTCATAGTCGTCTTCTCTCTGGCTTCCTCCGATGATTTCACCAATACCCGGAACCAGCAGGTCCATTGCGGCAACGGTCTTGTTATCATCGTTCAGCTTCATATAAAAGGCTTTGATTTCCTTCGGATAATCCGTTACAAATACAGGTTTTTTGAAGATTTCCTCTGTCAGGTAGCGTTCATGCTCCGTCTGAAGGTCGCAGCCCCAGCTTACCTTATATTCAAACTTGTCGTTATTCTTTTCCAGCAGCTCGATTGCTTCCGTATAGGTAACGTGACCGAACTCGGAATTCATAACATGGGTTAATCTTTCCAGCAAGCCCTTATCTACAAATTCATTGAAGAATTTCATTTCTTCCGGTGCATTTTCCAGTACATAACGGATAACAAATTTAATCATGCCCTCCGCTAATGCCATGTCGTCCTGTAAATCTGCAAAAGCAATCTCCGGCTCAATCATCCAGAACTCGGCAGCATGGCGGGTGGTGTTGGAGTTCTCCGCACGGAAGGTCGGTCCGAAGGTGTAGATATTTCGGAAGGCCATGGCGTAAGTCTCTCCGTTCAGCTGGCCGCTTACGGTAAGATTCGTAGCCTTGCCAAAGAAATCCTCTTTATAATCAATCCCGCCCTCCGGGGAAAGGGGAACCTTCTCTAAATCCAGTGTCGTAACCTGGAACATCTCCCCGGCACCTTCTGCATCACTTCCCGTAATCAAGGGTGTATGGACATAGACAAAATCCCTGTCCTGAAAATATTTGTGAATCGCATAGGCAATAAGAGAACGTACTCTGAATACTGCCTGAAAAGTATTGGTTCTGGGTCTTAAATGAGAAATAGTACGAAGGAATTCCAGGCTGTGCCTTTTCTTTTGGAGCGGATATTCAGCTGAAGAGGTTCCTTCTATTTCAATGGAGACTGCCTGAATTTCAAAAGGCTGCTTAGCATCCGGTGTTGCCACAAGTTCACCCTTTATAATCAGAGCAGAGCCAACATTCAGCTTCGATATATCCCCGAAGTTCTCCATTGTATCATGGTATACGACCTGCAGTGTCTCAAAGTAAGTTCCGTCATGAAGTACTATAAACCCAAAAGCTTTTGAATCCCTGATACTTCTGACCCAGCCGCCTACCGTGATTTCCTTTCCGATAAATTTCTCTTTTTCCCGGTACAGCTCCCGGATTGTTATTAATTCCATTTTACGGGCTCCTTTGTTCTATAGAATAATAGTTATTATACCACAATTCGGATGAATTACCAATGTAAAATCATTTCATACATCTGTACAAAAACAATGTCATACATTTGTATACACAGAAAATACATAGAAAACATATAGGAAGCTTACTGCTGTTTTTCATTATTGTAATGATAAAATATATTTTTTAGATAATTATATAGAAAGCTTACAGAAGCTTTTCATTATCTAAAAGCTTCCGAAATACCTCCATACTAATATAAATCACAGAGATTATTTAATGTTCTGCAAGTACCGTTACGGTTCAGCCTTCCACATCTATTCACGGTAATTTTAAAGTCAAGTACAGATGGTTTCCAAAGACTAAACACAAGGAAGTCTGAACTATAATCAGGTCCCCTTGAATTCCTCATTTATCCTTTGACAGTTCTCTTAGAAAGTGCTAGAATTTCATATATATTGTTAAAATTCAGACAATCTTTTCTAATTGGTCAATTTACAAGGAGGATATCACTATGATCGTTACGATTTGTATAGGAAGTTCTTGCCACCTGAAAGGTTCAAGAGAAATTGTACATACATTGGAGTCTCTGATTAAGGAATATAAAGTAGAGGAGCAGGTACAGCTTACGGGTTCTTTTTGCATGGGTGAATGTGTAAAGGGCGTCTGTGTAAAGGTGGATGACAAATCCTATTCCCTGAACCCAAGTAACACAAAAGAATTTTTTATGCAGGAGGTTTTAGGGGGCCTAGAAAATGAATGTCATTAGTTTTAAGGAAGCCAAATGCAGGAATTGCTATAAATGTGTAAGAACCTGTGAAGTAAAGGCAATCACCGTGAAACATGAACAGGCTCAGATTATGAACGACAAATGTATCCTCTGCGGCCATTGCCTGGAGGCATGCCCTCAGAATGCCAAATACTTTGTCAGTGACCTTGACAAGGTAAAGGGCTATATAAGGGACGGCCAGGAAGTAATCGTATCACTTGCGCCGGCCTACCTTGGTGTGTTAAAATATAAAACTCCCGGACAGGTAGTTACAGCCCTTTTAAAGCTTGGTTTTTCTTCCGTAAGGGAAACCGCAGAAGGTGCTGCCTTTGTCACGGCAGAATATAACAAGTTATTGGCGGAAGGCAGGATGGAGAATATCATTACGACCTGCTGTCCCAGTGTTAATGACCTAATAGAGATATATTACCCCTCTCTTACCAAATATATGGCACCCGTTGACTCTCCCATGATAGCACACGGCAAGCTTATCCGCCGGACCATAAATCCTGATGCCAAAATTGTCTTCCTAGGCCCTTGTATAGCCAAGAAAAGGGAAGCCGAAAGCGATGCCAGGACCAGCGGATTTATTGATGCTGTTATTAATTTTACCGAATTTGAAGAATGGCTTTTGGATGAGAACATCCGGATAGATACTCTGCCGGATTCATCCTTTGATAATCCCGACCCGAAGGTAAACCGCCTCTATCCTATCAGCAGCGGCGTACTGTCTTCCGTAGTCGCCTCCCTGGAGGAACCCGGCCCCTACCGTAAATTCTACGTGCATGGCATCAAAAACTGCATTGATTTATTTGAAAGCATGGAACGGAATGAGGTAAGCGGCAGCTTTATAGAGGCGGACATCTGCAGCGGCGGCTGCATTAAGGGCTCTGCTCTCAACCGGGAGTTTATCTCACGGTTCAAGGTCAAGCTTGATATGGAGGAAGCAATTCCTAAGGTTGCACAAAAGGATGAAAGCTTTTATGAACGTGCAAAGGATATATCCTTCCACAGAGTCTTTTTTGACCGTTCACCCAAGGACCCGATGCCTACGGATAAAGAAATAGCCGCCATTCTTCAAAAGATTGGAAAGGTTACCGTGGAGGATGAGTTAAACTGCGGCGCCTGCGGCTACAGAAGCTGCCGGGAAAAGGCTATTGCTGTTTACCAGGGCAAGGCGGAGCTTACCATGTGTATACCCTATATGCATGAAAAAGCCCAGTCCATGGCTAATGTAGTCTTGGATACCACCCCCAATATTCTGATTATTGCGGATACGGATATGCGGATTGTCGAATTTAACACCGCCGCAGAAAAGTATTTTCATATAACACGTGCAAAGGCCCTTGACATGTATTTGTATGAATTACTGGATTCCACTGATTTTGAGGAAGTAGTAAGCACGAAGACCTCAGTCTTTGGCAAGAAGGTGGCCATTAAGGACCTTGGCAATACCGTCCTCCAGACTATCGTATATATCCCCAAGCTAAAGGGCGTTTTAGGCGTCCTCCAGGATATTACCATAGAAGAGGAAAAGAACCAGATGGCTTATAAGGTAAAAATGGATACCATCGAAATGGCCCAGAAGGTCATTGATAAGCAGATGATGGTTGCCCAGCAGATTGCCGGCCTTCTGGGAGAAACCACAGCGGAAACAAAGGTTACCCTGACAAAGCTTCGTGACACCATCCTTTATGACGGCATGGATGTTCCCGATAACAGCCGCCGTAATCCTTAGGCTGATGGTCTATCCCGGGAATTCTGGGCTGATAGAAAGTAATAGGAGCAAGTATGAATGTAAGTATTGATGCAGCATATAAAAGTTTAAATAAAATTAAGGAAGAGCTGTGCGGTGATAAGGTAGAGCTGCTGAAGACCAATGATTCCAATATCATGATTCTGGCAGATGGCATGGGTAGCGGCGTAAAGGCCAATATCCTCGCAACTCTGACCTCAAAGATACTCGGGACCATGTTCTTAAACGGAGCCTCCATTGACGATTGTATCGAGACCATCGCAAAGACACTGCCTGTCTGTCAGGTAAGGCAGGTAGCCTATTCAACCTTCAGTATTCTCCAGGTATTCCAGAACGGTCAGGTATACCTGGCTGAATTTGATAATCCCGCCTGCATAATGATACGGCAGGGCAAAATTCTCTCCCTGCCCTTTACGGAAAGAGTCCTGGAGAACAAGGTAATCAGAGAATGCAGATTCCAGGCAGAGTTAAACGACTGCTTCATTCTTTTGAGCGATGGGGTAATCCATGCCGGAGTCGGCAATCTGCTGAATTTCGGCTGGAACTGGCAGCATGTTGCCGAATATGCTCTATCTGCGGCCAGGGAAACCCTCTCTGCCTCCAGACTTGCCAATATATTGGTCAAGGCCTGTGATGACCTGTATTTACAGCTTCCCGGAGATGATACTACCGTTGCCGTCCTTCGTGTTACCGCAGCCAGGAAAATCGACCTTTTTACAGGTCCCCCTTACAGCCCGGAGGATGATGGCCGGCTGATCAAGGAATTTATCGGCAGTCAGGGAAAGAAAATTATCTGCGGCGGCACCAGTGCAAACATAGCCTCCCGCATCCTGAAGCGCTGCCTGGTGACCTCCCTGAACTATACGGACCCCTCTCTTCCTCCCATTGCATCCATGGAAGGAATTGACCTTGTAACGGAGGGTGTCCTGACCCTGTCCAGAGCCTTGGACCTGATAAAGCAATACAAGGAAGGAACCGTTGATGAACATTTCTTTGAAGAGCTCGATAAAAACAACGGAGGCTCCATGGTTGCCAGATACATTATAGAGGATTGCTCCATCCTGAACCTCTTTGTGGGAAAGGCAATGAATGAGGCCCATCAGAATCCTTCCCTGCCGTTTAACCTAAGCATACGTCTTCACCTGGTAGAGCAGCTGAAGGAAGCTGTTACTGCCATAGGAAAAGAAGTAAATATACATTATTATTAATAGCAATGCCTTCCCCTTATGCCACCTTCCCCAGGCGGCAGCCCCCAGTACCAGAAAACATAGTCTTAAAGGAGTAATAAAATGTTTGGAAACGATACCAATATTGACACCATAAAACATGAAGTCCTATACCAGGTAGCAAAGCTGTCCTTTCAGGGCGAGCTGGACGAACACAAAGAAGCTCTTCCCTATGAGCTGATTCCCGGCCCCCAGGCAAACTTCCGCTGCTGTATTTACAAGGAAAGAGAAATCATACGCCAAAGAATCCGTTTAGCAGAAGGAAAATCCCCCTCTGCCGGAAAAGATAATAAAAATATTGTGCAGGTCATCAACTCCGCCTGTGAGGGCTGTCCCATCACACGCTTCGTCGTAACGGACAATTGCCAGAAATGTGTGGGAAAGCGCTGTCAGGCTGCCTGCAATTTCGATGCTATCACAATGCTGCGTGACAGAGCCTATATCGACCCTGCCAAGTGCAAGGAATGTACCAAATGCTCCCAGGCCTGCCCCTATAACGCCATTGCCGACCTGATGCGTCCCTGCAAAAAGAGCTGTCCGGTAGACGCTATTTCAATGGATGAGAATAATATTGTTGTAATTAACGAAGAACGCTGCATCGACTGCGGTTCCTGTATCAAGAACTGTCCCTTCGGAGCTATTTCGGACCGTTCCTTTATTACGGATGTGATTGACCTTTTACTCAATTCCCCCCGTCCTATCTATGCCATGCTGGCACCTGCCTGGGAAGGACAGTTCGGCGCGGACATTACCTTCGCCTCCATGACAAAAGCAATTAAGGAGTTAGGCTTTGCGGGCGTATACGAGGTCGCCCTTGGTGCGGATTTCGTAGCTGCCAGTGAAAGTGAGGAATGGGCGGAAAGCTATAAAGAAGGAAAGAAAATGACAACCTCCTGCTGCCCTGCCTTTGTAAAGATGATACGCAGGCATTTTCCCCAGCTGGTTGAGAATATGTCAACTACCATATCTCCTATGACTGCTACTGCAAGGCTGATAAAGACTCTCTACCCGGAGGCTGTCTGTGTATTCATCGGACCCTGCATTGCAAAGAAGGGAGAAGTCCTGGATACCATCGCATTACAGGGCGCTGATTACGCTTTGACCCTGGATGAACTTTATGCCATGTTCCGGGCAAAGGATATTGAGCTGACTGCTGCTGCGGAAGCTATCCAGCAGGGAAGCATCTATGGCAAGAAATTCTGTGTGTCCGGAGGTGTTACTGCTTCCGTACTCCAGTCCTTAAAGGAAAGGGAAGAAAATGCGGATATAACCGTAAAGCAATGCAACGGTGCATTAGAATGTAAGAAAGCCCTCACACTGTTAAAAGCAGGAAAGCTTCCGGAGGATTTCCTGGAAGGCATGGCCTGCGAAGGCGGCTGCCAGAACGGTCCGGGAAGTGTCCTGACCGGCAGAATGGCAAATGTTAACAGGGATAAGCTCTTTGGAAAAGCCGATGAACGCCAGATACATGAAAACATGGAGAACTATAAAGAGCTGGAATTTTCCATGCACCGGAAATAATTCAGGGAGTTATTAACGCCTTAAGAATCTCTTTTCTGTTCATTTCCTCTGCCTGCAGGAAATGAACAGGCTCATTGATATGCTCCAGATAATGGGCATCGGAATTATGGATGATTCTGCACCGGTTCAGATACGGGTGCTTTTCCTTTAATTCCCTTACTTTTCCTTCCTCTTTTATTTCCGCACAGGTAAAGGAAGAATCGGGAGGAATAAATCCAAGGTTGGACAGGAGGCTGGCAGAGCTCTTATCAATGTGTGCCGGTATCATGATCCCGCCATAGCTCCCAACCAGACCGTATACTTCATCAAAGCCGATATCTGCTGCGTTGATCAGCAGATATTCTTCTTTTCCCCATACCTCATCTTCTTCATTTATCAAAAGCTGTTCACCAAAGATTTCCTCTTTATTTTTGATCTTAAAGAGGTGCCGGTAAACAAAATCATCAAATTCCAGGGCACCTTCAAGCTCCTCAAAAAGGCACAGAACATGCACCTCTTCTCTGGTGCAAAGCTCCATACCGGGAATTGCAAGTATTCCGCAGCTTTCCGCCTGCTTTAAAAAGGGCGGACAATTCCTGCAGGTATTATGGTCCGTAAGTGCTGCCACATTAAGCTCCTTCACCGCTGCCATACCTGCAATATTGCCTGGGGTCATGTCTTTGTCTCCGCAAGGAGATAAGCAGGAATGAATGTGAAGGTCATAGGAAAGCTTAAGCATTTAATAACTGATAAATCTGCAGGGAGGTTTCAAACACCGGTTCACCGGCTGCCAATACGGTAATTCCCTGCTCCTTTGCCTTATTTACAGTCTGCTCATCCGGCAGTACCCCTTCTGCCAGAATAATACAGGCAACATCTGTTAACGCTGCAACCGCCAGCGTATTCATATTTGCCATGACCGTAACCCAGACAGCTCCCCTTGGAGCCTTACCCATAGCAACACTTAATAAATCACAGCAGTAGGGGTCTGTAATTTCCTGATTCAAATTTTCTCCCTCATTCACCAGCTGGAATATGTTTTTATCAATAAGCTCTTTTACTGTCATAACGCAATCTTCTCCTTTTTCCTTTAAGAGTTATCTATCCCGTTAACAATTTTCCCGGACACCCAGACTTTTAGAATACTGCATCTGTAGATTTAGACAAGACGCTGATTGACGACAACGCAGCATCGGTGCAAATAGCAGGTGCGATATTAAGTGAAATTTATGCAAGGTAGTACTAGTTGTCAAACTTACTGATCTCGCCCGATAATTTATGGATATACTGTCTCAGGATATGGATGCAGTCCTGTTCGCCTGCAACGCCTCTTACCACATCCTCTGCCAAAGCCTTGCAGGTCGGTGCTCCGCAGGAACCGCAGTCAAGGCCCGGGAACTTCCCGCATAGCTCCTCCACCTTTGCCAGCATTGCAATACTTTCCTTCATATCCAGTCCCAGCTTGAATACCGGCTCGTAGGTGACCCCTTCCGTCCATTCCCAGTCCGTCACTTTCTCCTGGGCCAGATGGTTGCAGGCTACCGGCATATATTTGCGTAGTCGAATCAGCTTTACTTTAGCCACAAAGGGATTCTCCACCGTAAGTACTCCTCCCACACAGCCTCCGTTACAGGCATTTAATTCGATAAACTCCAGGGAGGAGAATTTCTGGTCCTCTAAATCCTCCAAGACCTTGATCACGTTCTCAATCCCATCGGCGGCAAGATAATTATCCGTTAAAAGTCCTCCCGCTTCTCCTCCGGTGCCTCCCCAGCTGATCCCGATTTTACCGGATATGGCAAGGTTTTCTATTTGCTTCTTCTCTTCCACTTCCTTCATAAGGCTCAAAAGTCTGGGATAGATGTCCTTAATAGCAAGAACCCCGTCCACGTCACTTTTTTCATATCCAAGAGGATCCTTTACGGCGCTTACCTTTGCAGGACAGGGCGAAATAAAGATTACTCCGATTTTATCCCCGGGAAGCCCCGTATCCTTCATGGCCTTTTCCCTTGCCATGGAGGCTGCCAGGTCAACGGGTGCTTTTATGGGAAGAAGATGCTCGATCAGATTCGGAAACCGTACCCGGATCAGCCGTACCACAGAGGGACAGGCTGTACTGATAAGCGGTAAATCCTCCTGATGCTCCTCTATGTACCTTCTGGAAATCTCCGAAACCAGTTCCGCCGCTCCGCTGACTTCATATACATCATCAAAGCCGAATTTCTTTAACGCCGTTAATACGATATTGACATCCTCCAGGTTGTTGAACTGCCCATAAAGGGCAGGTGCCGGAAGGGCAACCGTATATTCATAGTTATCCAATATGCTGATGGGATCATAAACCGCCAGCTTTGCATGATGGGGACAGATGCGAATGCACTCCCCGCAGTCAATACAGAACTCTTTTGTAATGACAGCTTTTCCTTTCCGAACCCTGATAGCCTCCGTAGGGCAACGCTTAATACAATTGATACACCCCTTGCACAAGTCCTCCTGCAGGCGGACGGCAGTAAAAAACTTATCCATACCTACTCCTATCTGACTATTGCAGCCTTACCGACATGGTCACAGTAGTCCCAACCCCCAATTCCGTTTCAATATCCATTTCATCGGAATATTTTTTCATATTCGGAAGCCCCATACCGGCACCAAATCCTAAGGACCTTACCTTATCCGGTGCGGTGGAATAACCGGCCTGCATGGCAAGCTCAATATCCGGAATTCCCGGTCCCTTATCCTTCAGCACCATCAGGATTTCTTCCGGTGAAATCGTAACCTTTATTTCCCCTCCGTGAGCGTGGATTACCATGTTAATCTCACCTTCATACATGGAGATGGCAACCTTCCTGACCACTTCCGGGCTGACCCCCATCTGTTTCAGCTTGGACTTTACATCACTGGAGGCTTCTCCCGCCCTGGTAAAATCATCTGCTGATATCTGATACTTCAATTCAATATGCTGACTCAATGGGAAGCACCTCCCCTTAGCCCTTTTTCATAAAGCCTGCCGCAGGCAGAGAACATCTGGCGCTTCGTGCCGAGAAGTACAATATGGCTGTCCCTTGCCAGCTCAATCATAACCTCATCCGGTACCTTCCCCCTGACGAATACGATACAGATAATATCCATCATCTCTGCCGTCCGTATTACCTGGGGATTGCACATTCCTGTAAGAAGGACCGACTGGTCCTTTACAAAGGCTAGCACATCGCTCATCATATCCGAGCCGCAGGCCGTATGCACTTCCCGGTCCAGATATTCTTCCCCCCAAATAAGGCTGGCACCCAATATATCCATTACATCATGAATGGTCATACTACATCCTCCATGGCTAAAAGCCTTCTTTTTTGTGTGTTGGGTCCGTAATTTCAGCTAACTGCAATTTAAGCAAAGTATACCATTGGATGGGATTTTTTTCAATGCTAATACTTGTGCAATTTGTCCGTCATTTTTACCATTTATTTAAAGCCTTGTGCAATTTATCCAAATACTTTTTCAATTCCATTCGTACTTTGTTAAATTTTAGATAAATGTAGATTTTTTATCGGCACCATGTTATACTGATGTTGTTTGTCGAAAGAAGTTCTTTTTGAATTCGGCAGGTAGCGTATAAACAGCAAAAAATCAAGGAGGTTAAAGAATGAGTTCCCAGAAGAAAACAGTTCCATTCAGCGGTTCCAAGGAGCAGGAAGCGGAACTTCTCAAAGTCATTAACAAGCATAAAGATGACAAAGGTGCCTTAATGCCTATACTGCAGGAAGCACAAGAAATTTATGGCTATCTACCTATAGAGGTTCAGACCATTATATCCAACGAGATGGATATTCCTCTTGAAAAAGTATATGGTGTGGCAACTTTTTACTCCCAATTTTCCTTAAATCCAAAGGGAAAATATAAAATTTCCGTATGTCTAGGTACTGCCTGTTATGTAAAAGGCTCAGGTGATATTTTTAACAAGCTTTCCGAGCTGCTTCATATCGAAGGCGGTGAATGTACCCCAGACGGTAAATTCTCCTTAGATGCCTGTCGCTGTATCGGTGCCTGCGGACTGGCCCCTGTACTCACGGTGAATGGTGATGTATACGGAAGACTTACTGTAGACGACGTAAAGGATATACTGGCTAAATACGAGTAATCCGCTTTATGATGACTGAAATTTCATTAAACATATTAGATATTGCACAGAATTCGGTAAGTGCCCATGCAAATCTCATTGAAATATCTGTAGAAATCAATCAGAAGATTGAACTCTTAACGATTACAATAAATGATAACGGCTGTGGAATGACAGCAGAGCAGGCAAAAAATGCACAGGACCCCTTCTATACCACAAGAACTACCAGAAAGGTGGGACTTGGAATCCCTTTCTTTAAACAGGCAGCCTTAAGCTGCGGAGGCAGTTTTAATCTGGAATCTGCTCCCGGAAATGGAACAAAAATAGAGGCCGCTTTCCGCCTGACACACATTGACCGAATGCCTTTAGGTGATATCACAAGCACTATGTACAGTTTAGTAACCTTTAATCCGGATATTGATTTTCTCTATACCTACCGGGTAGACGATAAATCCTTCATATTGGATACGAAAGAATTACGCTGTATACTTCAGGATGTTCCCTTAAGTGACCCCCAGGTTGCTTCCTTTATAAGGGACTATTTAAAAGAGAATCATGCTGAGGTAAATGGAAGCTTCTACTTTTAACGGTAGATTATACATCATTTGATAAAATTAAAACAATCATATAGTTTTTTGCCAAACTTTGATAAGTTTTTAACAATATCATAACAACAGGAATCTTATGTTATATAAAAAAATAAGGAGGATATCTTATGAAAACTCTTGAAGAGTTAAAGGCCATCAGAGAAAAAATGCAAGGCCAGGTTGGTCTTCGCTCTGAAGCTGCCAGCCAGACCAGAGTGGTTGTCGGTATGGCTACCTGTGGTATTGCAAGCGGTGCAAGACCTGTTCTTACCGCCCTTTCCGACGCAGTTCAGGAAAAAAATCTTACAAATATTGCTGTCGTACAGACCGGATGTATCGGGCTGTGCCAGTATGAGCCTATTGTTGAAGTATTTGAACCCGGTAAGGATAAAGTAACCTATATAAAAATGACACCGGAGAAAGCTCTGGAAGTTTTAGAAAAACACCTTATCGGCGGTAAGGTAGTCGAAAAATACATTATCAGTTCTGAAGGGAGGATATAAAGCATGTTTCGTTCACATGTATTAGTCTGCGGCGGCACAGGATGTACTTCTTCCGGAAGTTTTAAGATAATTGAATCTCTGCAGGAAGAAATCAAGAAAAACGGCCTGGAAAAGGAAGTATCCGTTGTTCAGACCGGCTGTCATGGTCTTTGTGCCTTAGGCCCCATTATGATCGTTTATCCCGATGCCTGCTTCTATTCCATGGTAAAGGAAGAAGACATTCCTGAAATCGTATCCGAACACCTGTTAAAGGGAAGACCTGTTACCCGTCTTTTATATACGGAAACCGTTACCGATGACGGAATCAAGTCTTTGAATGAAACCGACTTCTATAAGAAGCAGCACAGAATCGCTCTTCGTAACTGCGGTGTCATTAATCCCGAAAACATTGAAGAATACATCGGAACCGGCGGATATTCCGCTCTTGGTAAGGTACTTACCGAATACACTCCCGATGATGTAATACAAACCCTCTTAGACAGCGGCCTTCGCGGAAGAGGCGGCGGCGGATTCCCTACGGGCTTAAAGTGGAAGCTTGCCAAGGGAAATGATGCCGACCAGAAATATGTATGCTGTAATGCCGACGAAGGTGACCCGGGTGCCTTCATGGACCGTTCCGTTCTGGAAGGTGACCCTCATGTTGTGTTTGAAGCTATGGCTATTGCAGGCTATGCTATCGGCGCATCCCAGGGTTATATCTATGTACGTGCTGAGTACCCTATCGCAGTTGAACGTCTCCAGATTGCTCTTGTACAGGCAAGAGAATACGGAATGCTTGGAAACGATATCTTTGGAACAGGCTTTAACTTTGATATCGGCTTAAGACTTGGTGCCGGTGCTTTCGTATGCGGTGAGGAAACAGCTCTTATGACCTCTATCGAAGGCAACAGAGGCGAGCCCCGTCCCAGACCTCCTTTCCCTGCACAGAAAGGGTTATTTGGAAAGCCTACTATATTAAATAACGTTGAAACCTATGCCAACATCCCTCAGATCATCTTAAACGGAGCCGAATGGTTTGCTTCCATGGGTACCGAAAAATCAAAGGGAACCAAAGTATTTGCCCTCGGCGGCAAGATTAAGAATACCGGCCTTGTAGAAATCCCCATGGGTACCACGTTAAGAGAAGTCGTGGAAGGAATCGGCGGCGGCATTCCTAACGGCAAGAAATTTAAAGCTGCCCAGACCGGCGGACCTTCCGGCGGTTGTATTCCGGAACAGCATTATGATATTCCCATAGATTATGACAATCTCATCAGCATTGGCTCCATGATGGGCTCCGGCGGTCTAATTGTTATGGATGAGGACAACTGCATGGTGGATATTGCCAAGTTCTTCTTAGAGTTCACCGTAGAAGAATCCTGCGGCAAATGTACTCCCTGCCGTGTGGGAACAAAGAGACTCTATGAGATACTGGAAAAGATCACAAAGGGTCAGGGAACTCTTGAAGACCTGGATAAATTAGAGGAGCTTTGCTATTACATCAAAGACAACTCCCTCTGCGGTTTAGGCCAGACAGCACCCAATCCCGTACTTTCCACTCTGAAATACTTCAGAGAAGAGTATGTTGCCCACGTAGTTGACAAGAAATGTCCTTCCGGTGTCTGTAAGGCACTTCTCTCCTATGTCATTGATGCAGACAAATGTAAGGGCTGTACTCTTTGTGCAAGAGTATGTCCTAACGGTGCTATTGAAGGCAAGGTTAAGGAAGCTCATGTGATTCACCAGAATAAGTGTATCAAGTGCGGTGCATGTATGGAAAAATGCCGTTTTGCTGCTATATCAAAACAGTAAGACCCGTTTATACTAATTATAGGAGGTTAAAGATGGAAACCGTTAATATAAAAATAAACGGTACAGATATCGCTGTACCCAAGGGCTCCACTATTCTAGAAGCTGCAAAGTTAGCACACATTGAGATCCCCACCCTTTGCTATCTGAAGGAAATCAATGAAATCGGAGCCTGCCGTATCTGCGTAGTAGAAGTAAAAGGCGCCAGAAGCCTTGTTGCTTCCTGTGTATATCCCGTAAATGAGGGTATGGAAGTATGGACCAATACTCCCAAGGTATTGGATTCCAGAAAAAAAACACTGGAATTGATTCTTTCCACTCATGACAGAAAATGTTTATCCTGTATAAGAAGCGGCGACTGCGAGCTTCAGAAATTATGCAAGGACTTAAAAGTAGAGGATGAGGGCCGTTACGACGGAGAAAATCCCCATTATGAAATCGATTATTCCGCAGCTCATATGTACCGTGATAACAATAAATGTATTCTTTGCAGACGCTGTTCCGCTGTCTGTGACAAGGTACAGAGCATCGGTGTTATAGGGCCCAATGCCCGTGGTTTCCAGACGAATATTGCATCAGCCTTTGACATGGGCCTTGGCGAAACAAGCTGCGTATCCTGCGGCCAGTGTATCGCTGTATGTCCTACCGGCGCTTTATCCGAAAAGGATTATACCTCCGAGGTATTTGAAGCAATTGCAGATCCCGCTAAGCATGTTATCGTTCAGACAGCTCCTTCCGTTCGTGCAGGACTTGGCGAAGAATTCGGCCTTCCCATCGGTACCAATGTAGAGGGCAAGATGGTATCAGCACTTAGAAGACTTGGCTTTGATAAGGTATTTGATACGGATTTTGCTGCCGACCTGACAATCATGGAAGAAGCTCATGAGTTCCTTGACCGTGTACAGAACGGCGGTGTACTGCCTTTAATCACCTCCTGTTCTCCCGGCTGGGTTAAGTACTGTGAGCACTATTTCCCTGATATGACAGAGAACTTATCAAGCTGTAAGTCTCCCCAGCAGATGTTTGGTGCTACTGCAAAGACCTATTATGCTGAGAAGATGGGCATTGACCCCAAGGATATCGTAATGGTAAGTATCATGCCCTGTACTGCCAAGAAATTTGAAGTCGGCAGAGAGGACCAGGATGCGGCAGGCGTAGCAGATGTAGATATTGCACTGACCGTAAGAGAGCTTGGAAGAATGATTAACCGTGCAGGTATTAATTTCCACTCCCTTCCCGATGAAGAATTCGATTCCCCTCTTGGTATGTCTACCGGTGCCGGCGTAATCTTCGGTGCTACCGGCGGTGTTATGGAAGCTGCTCTTCGTACCGCAGTGGAGGAATTAACCGGTGAAGAATTAAAGAACCTTGACTTCAAGGAAGTAAGAGGTATCAATGGTATCAAAGAGGCTACTTATAATGTAGCCGGAATGGACGTTAAGGTAGCTGTAGCTTCCGGCCTGTCCAATGCCAAAGAGCTGCTTACAAAGGTTAAGAACGGTGAGGCAGAATATCACTTTATCGAAATCATGGGCTGTCCCGGCGGCTGTGTAAACGGCGGCGGTATGCCTCAGGTACCTGCAAGTATCCGTAACTTTAACGATATCAGAGCAATGCGTGCCAAGGTATTATATGATCTTGACAGCTCCATGCCTTATAGAAAATCCCATGAGAATCCTGCCATCAAGCAGCTTTATGCCGAGTATTTCGGTAAGCCCGGCAGCCATAAGGCTCATGAGGTTCTTCATACAAGCTATGTTAAGAGAACCGTTAACGGCATAAAATAATATCATTTATACAGGCGGCTGCCTGCAACCGTATTACAGGCAGCCGCCTGTTTCCTTATGTTTGGGAAGATAGTACATAAAAGACATTTCACACTGATTTATGACACATCTGCAGGCAGATGCTGCATACGATGGAACAGCGTGAAAGAAAAGCACTTTCACATTCCATTATTTATGGCAGTACCGCAGACAGATCTGTGTTATGCAATGGGAGCAAGTGCGAATATTAAAAAGCAATTTTCACAATAGGTTGTGCCTGCGAAATCCTCGGCCCAATCTTGCAGCGTGGGGGAAGGCATGGCTGTTAGTGTGTCACTGCTGACCTTCATGCGATAGCTTTATGAAGGAACAAATTTCAAAAATTAATTTATAAAAAGGAGGTTAAAATGAAATCAAAACCCTTTAAAAAAATAACCTGTATTATTCTTACCATTCTGCTTACAGTCGTAATGCTGAACACCGGCACCGCCCAGGCGGCAGCAGGTATTGTATATGAATACTCCAAAATGATAGAAAGCGATGGTAATATTTATTATATCCCTTCTGTGGAAGGAAGTTCTTATAATATTTACCGTTTAAATCCCAAAACCGGTGCAAAAACCCAAATAGCCTCCTCTGATACCTATATTACAGCTTTGGTAGCCTATAACAACACCCTGTATTATACCAGTGATAATGCCAAAGGCACAGGCTCAACCACCTATTCCGTTTCCCTTGACGGCGGCAGCCCTCATACCCTTAGCAAGGGCGTTGTCTGCTATGCCGATAATAGTGGTATCTATTATACAATAGAAAACGAAAAAAATTGTCTTCTTTACAGGAAATCTTATGCAGGCGGTAAGGATGTACTTCTATATAAAGGCAACAGCAGCTTAAAATATATAAAAAACATAGGCAGCACCCTTTACTTTGGACAGTATAAAGACTCTCCCTCCCGGATTGAGTTACTGTCATTAAAAAGCGGCAAGGCAAAGCCCGCACTATTGTCATCCCTCAAGCTAAAAGCTGAGCCGGATACCGACAATCCGCCGGCTATTTCGGATGTGGTGTCCATAAAGGGTAATCTATATTATCAATACGGAACCTATCAGGGAAGCGGAAGCTTCTGGTATGGAACCTTGGTAAAGTTCGATACCGCAGCTAAGAAAAGTACTGTCATTACGGATCAGATGATTGTGCCTTCTATCAGCTACAGCGGCAGCAGCATTTATTTTGATGAAATGCAAAGTACCTATAAGCATTACTCCTATAATATTACCTCCGGTAAATTGACCACCTTCACCTGTCCGGTATCCGACACAGAATACTATAATGTCATGGGCAGCTACGCTTATAAAGCCTCTGTTAATAAGAAGTCTATTACCGTATCCCGTTTTACTGCGGGAACCAATAATAAGAACCTGAAGAAGGATTTTATTAAAATACCCTATCCTCAAAACAGCAAGCTGTCCTATACTGCAAGTATAACCTCCCTGGGACAGTATTTCCTCGTACCAGTCGAATGTGTGGACTATAATGACAGCACCTACGGATGGAGAGGAAAAATCATCAGTATCAAATGGTATGTGACTGACCATAACGGGAAAATACTTACGCATTTTGAATAATTCATAATAAAATAATGGTTGTAAAAATAAAGGCGTTATTACATGTAAACTGTAAGACGCTTTTATTTTTATACTAGAATTATGTAATAGCTGAACTATATCCTCAAAATTTACAAATTATGGTTGACAAATACATTTATTGTAATATAATAAACCCATACTATTTATGAGACAAAGCAGTCACGAAAGGTTTCCTTTTTGCGGCTGTTTTTTCGTATTATAAAAAGGAGGAATATTTGTGGGAAAAGTAAAAAAACGAATGGCGATATTCTTTTCTCTTGTTATGGTATTTTCCTTAACCGCCTGCGGCGGCAAAAATACCCCAACAGAGGCGAATACCGCCGCAACTGATTCACCTGCCGCTACAGAGGGTACGGGTGAAAATGCCGGAACCGACAACACTGCGGAAGACAATGCATTAAATGTTCAATTTGACGTGGAAGTTGCTTCCCTGGACCCCCAGATAGCAACGGACGGTACTTCCTTTGAAGTATTATCCGATATTACGGAAGGTCTTTACACCATTGATGCTTCCGGTCTTCCGGCTCTTGCTATGGCAGATGGTGTACAAAAGAGTGACGACGGACTTACATATACCTTTACCTTAAAGGATGCAAAATGGTCCAACGGAACCGCCGTTACTGCCGCTGACTTTGTATTTGCCTGGAGAAGACTGGTAGACCCCAAGGTTGCCAGTGAATATTCCTTTATTGCTGAAATTGCAAATATCAAAAATGCCTCTGACATCATTGCCGGTAAAAAGGGTATTGAAGAATTAGGCGTAACAGCAAAGGATGATAAAACCCTGGTAGTGCAGCTTGATGTTCCGGTTCCTTTCTTTGAATCCCTGATGGCGTTCCCTTCCTTTATGCCGGTAAATGAAGCTTTCTTTACCCAGGCAGGTGACAGCTATGGTACTTCACCGGATACCATCTTAAGCAACGGTGCCTTTAAGCTTACTTCTTATGAGCCTGCTGCTACCACAATTACCTTAGAAAAAAATCCCGACTACTGGGATACCGGCAAAGTAAGCCTGAGCGGTATCAACTATCAGGTAATCAAGGATTCTCAGACAGCTATGCTCTCATACCAGAACGGTGACCTGGATGTGGTTACTCTTTCCGGTGAACAGGTAGAGCAATTCCAGTCCGACCCGGAATTCCACAATATCATGGCAGGCTATTTGTGGTATATCTCACCTAACCAGAAGGTAAAAGGCCTTGAGAATTTAAATCTCCGTATGGCTCTTGCCCTTGCCTATGACAAATCCGCTATCGTAAGCAACATATTAAAGGATGGTTCCATTGTAGCCGACTTCGCAGTTCCTACCCTTCTTGCTACCGGTCCTGACGGAAAGGATTTCCGTGAAACAACCGGCACCTACCTTTCCACCGATAAGGCAAAGGCTCTGGACTACTGGAAAAAGGCACAGTCAGAACTTGGTGTAAGCAAATTAAAATACACTATGATTGTAGAGGATACCGAATCCGCTCAGAATGTGGCACAGTTTATCCAGTCTGAAATACAGACCAACCTTCCCGGTATCACCATCGAGCTTGAAACTATGCCAAAGAAGAATCGTGTGGAAAGAATGCAGTCCGGGGATTTTGAACTTGGACTTACCCGTTGGGGCCCTGATTATGCAGACCCCATGACCTATCTGGACATGTGGGAAACCGGCAATCCCAACAACTATGGCTTCTGGTCCAATTCCGATTATGATAAGATTATCGAATCTGCTAAGAAAGGTGACCTTGCTCTGGATCCTGCCGCAAGATGGGATGCTTTAAAGAAAGCAGAAAAGATTGTAATGGATGATGCCGTAATCTTCCCCGTATATCAGAAGGGTGATGCCGTTATGATTAAATCCGGTGTTGAAGGCATTGAATTCCATTCCGTAGGAATCAACCGAATCTACAAGGATGCCACAAAGAAATAAACCGGGATACTAATTTCAGTTCCGGATAAAGGTTTTTTCTATATAATAAGGTTATTTCTATAATCATGAAAGTATTTTAATAAACAAATATCCATATATATGCATGACGCTGTCTGGCGTGTTACCGCACCTGTGACAGCGTCATTTATGCATTGTATGTGGTAAGGAGAGTGGGTTACGTGAAAAAATATATTTTAAAAAGGGTAGCAATTTCTATCGTAACATTGCTGGTCATCTTACTGGTATTGTTCCTAATGCTGGAGTTTATGCCCGGATCACCCTTTAACGACGAGAAACTGACTGCCACACAAAAGGCAATCTTAAACCAAAAATACGGCTTGGATAAGCCCATAATGATTCGGTTCTTTCATTATATTAAGGCAATGCTCTCCGGTGACTTCGGAGTTTCCTATACGATATCCAAAAATACACCCATTACTTCCCTGCTTCAGACAAGGCTTCCCATATCCTTACGGCTGGGCGGCCAGGCAATTCTTATCGGAACAGCTGTGGGCCTTATTCTTGGTTTAATTGCCGCTATTAAGCATAATACCATATTTGATACTATTACAACGATTATTTCCGTACTGGGTGTGAGCCTTCCTTCCTATGTATTTGCCATGGCTTTAATCTACAGCCTGGGCTTCCGCTTAAAATGGTTTCCTATCCTGTATGAGGCAAAGGAACCCTTCCACTCCTCTGTCCTGCCTACGGTTTCTCTATGTATGTTTACCATTGCAACCGTTGCCAGGTTTACAAGAACGGAAATGCTTGAGGTCCTCGGCTCCGACTATATGCTTCTTGCAGAAAGCAAAGGCATCAACAGTTTTCGGCTTATCTTCCGCCATGCCTTAAGAAATGCTCTGATTCCTATCATAACCGTACTGGCGCCCCTGGTAGTCGGCCTGATGACAGGAAGCCTCGTTATTGAAAAGCTCTTTTCCATACCGGGCATCGGAAGCCTTCTGGTATCCGCCATACACTCCAATGACTATAATGTCGTTGTGGCGCTGACCTTTATCTACAGCCTAATGTATATCGGTATAATGTTTATCGTCGATATCCTGTATGGCGTTATCGATCCCAGAATCAGACTTGTAAAGGGGGATGGCAATGATTAATCGTAATTCAGAAACAGAATTTCTGTCAGATGATTTTGACCTGGTAGGCAGTGATAAGGTATCCCAAGTGGATGAAACCTATGCCAGCCAGTCCTACTGGCATGATATTATCAATCGCTTTACAAAGAATAAGGGGGCTGTTACCGGGCTTATCTTCATTCTTCTTATTATTCTTATGGCTATTATCGGTCCGAACCTCAGCGGCCGCACTTACTATGACCAAAACATAACTCACCAGAATCTTGCCCCAAGGGTCCAGGGCCTTGAAAAGACCGGCTTTATGGATGGTTCGGAAAAGATGCATACCTCCAAGGGAACGGTAGAGCAAAATAAATATATCTCAACGGACTCATCCAAAACCACTGGCCTTGAGAAGGTTTATTACTGGTTCGGCACCGATGTTCTTGGACGTGATATCTTCACCAGAACCTGGATTGGAACCCGTATCTCTCTCTATATTGCCCTGATAGCCGTTCTTGTGGACATGTGCTTTGGCATGGTATATGGGCTTATCTCCGGTTACTTTGGCGGTAGGGTGGATATGGTTCTCCAAAGATTTTCGGAAATCTTAAACGGAATTCCAACTCTTGTTATCGTAACCCTGCTAATCCTGGTCTTCCGGCCCGGACTTCTGACCATTACCCTGGCCCTGGCCATAACGGGTTGGATTGGCATGAGCAAGATTGCAAGGGCCCAGGTATTAAAGCTGAAGGAGCAGGAATTTATACTGGCTTCAAAGACCCTGGGTGCCAGAGATTTCTTTATTATATTCCGTGAAATCCTTCCGAATATTTTCGGGCAGCTTATTATTATGTCCATGTTTTCCATACCAAATGCCATCTTTACGGAGGCTTTCCTGGCCTTTATCGGCCTTGGGGTACCCCAGCCATTAGCCTCTCTCGGTACTTTAATCAGCGATGCCTTTAAATCCTTTACCACCCATCCTTACATGATTGTATTTCCCGTAATCGTACTGGCAATTATCATGCTGAGCTTTAACCTGATGGCAGACGGTCTGAGAGATGCCTTTGACCCGAAGATGAAGGAGGTATAGGGAATGAAGATTGATACCGTTTTTCATATATTTGCAGGAGAAAGAGCAAAGCCTGCCGGAATAATTTGTGCCGCAGCAGGCGGCGGAATGGGAGGAAGCCATGGAAAATACTAAAAAGGAGAAAATCCTTTCCATTAAGGACCTCTCCATCACCTTTAAGACCTCTGCCGGTGAGGCAAATGTTATAAGAGGCATGAACCTCTCTCTTTATAAGGGAGAAACTCTGGCTATTGTCGGAGAAAGCGGCAGCGGCAAATCCGTAACCGTGAAGGCCATTATGGGCATTTTAAGCAACAACGGCAGAATAGACAGCGGAAGCATTGAATTTACCTATCACCGGGGAAAAGACGAGAGTAAGGAAGACCTTTTAAAATTCTCCAAAAAAGAGATGCGAAAGCGCATTAACGGAAAGCGTATCTCAATGGTATTTCAGGACCCTATGACCTCCTTAAACCCCACCATGACTGTTGGGGCCCAGATTATGGAGGGTATGATTTACCACTATAATACTCCGAAAAAGGAAGCCTGCCAAAAGGCAGTGTCCCTCCTGGAGCTGGTCGGTATCACGAATCCGGAAAAGCGTATGAAGAATTATCCTCATCAGCTCTCCGGCGGTATGCGCCAAAGAGTCGTAATTGCCATTGCCCTGGCCTGTGACCCGGAGCTTCTGATCTGTGACGAGCCCACTACCGCCCTGGATGTTACCATACAGTCCAAGATACTGGAATTGATTAAGGACGTTCAGGAAAAGACCGGCATATCGGTTATTTATATCACCCATGATTTGGGCGTGGTGGCAAAGGTCGCTGACTATGTGGCAGTCATGTATGCCGGAAAAATCATAGAGAAGGGTACGGTGGATGAAATCTTTTATGAGCCAAAGCATCCTTATACCTGGGGCCTTCTCTCCGCCATGCCGGACCTTAACTGCAATGACGATAAGCTCTATACCATACCGGGAAGCCCCCCCAACCTTTTGCACCGGATTGAAGGAGATTCCTTTGCCCCCAGAAACATCTATGCCCTTAATATTGATTTTCGCAAGGAACCCCCGATGTTCCGAATTACCGATACCCATTATGCCTCCACCTGGCTTCTTCATGAAAATGCCCCTAAGGTGGAAATGCCCGCAGAACTGCGCCAGAGAATTGATTACATGCTGAAGGAGACGAAATAATGCCAGAACCTTTATTAGAAGTAAAAGACTTAAAGCAATACTTTCGAATAAACCGGCGGTTTACCGTAAGGGCTGTAGACGGTGTCTCCTTTGTACTCTATCCCGGTGAAACCTATGGCCTGGTAGGGGAATCCGGAAGCGGAAAATCCACCATCGGACGTTCCATTATCCGGCTTTATGAACCCACAGCCGGGGATGTCCTCTTTCAGGGCGTAAATATATCCGGAAAGCTTTCCCCTAAGGAAACCGCTCATCTCAGGACCAAGATGCAGATGATATTCCAGGACCCCATGGCCTGTCTGAATCCCCGTAAAAAGGTAATTGATATCATTGCCCAGGGGCTTGACATCCACCGCATGTATACCTCCCCGGAGGACAGAAAGGAAAAGGTCTACCAGATACTTGACATGGTCGGACTTTCAAGGGAACATGCCAACCGGTACCCCCACCAGTTCTCCGGCGGACAACGACAGCGAATCGGTATTGCCAGAGCCCTGATTATGAATCCTGACCTGATCATAGCAGATGAAGCCATCAGCGCCCTTGATGTATCCATCCAGGCACAGGTCATCAATCTGATGAAGGCGATTCAGCAAAAAACCGGCACCGCTTATCTTTTCATCGCCCACGATTTATCCATGGTAAAATATATTTCAGACAGGATAGGCGTTTTGCATCTGGGACATATGGTAGAAACCGGGACCAAGGATGAGATTTTCTCAAACCCCATTCATCCCTATACCAAGTCCCTGCTCTCCGCCATTCCTCAGGCCAATCCCAAGGTGGAAAAGACACGCGTCGCCATGTCCTACGATTACGGCACCAGCGGAATCGATTACAACAAGGGTGTGCAGCAGCATATCGGGGGGCAGCATTATGTACTGGCTACCGGAGCAGAGTTGAAAGCCTGGACTCAGGCTTAAAGTTTGAAGTTGAGGTTAGACTTAAGATTAATTTTAATCTAAATTTCTTATGTGAAACGAAAGCCTATCGTTTAAACTTAAGAAATTGTTTGGACCTTAACCTAAGACCTGTATTTATTCCAGGTTCTTGGTTACAGCTAAATACATGATCTGATTTTAAGGATTTTCTAGTATGGTTCTATAAGAAATAAATAAGTGTAAGCAGTAAGGGTGATATTTCCTTTGCTGCTTACACTTATTTTAGCTCTCTATCTTTTTAACCTTTTATCTTTTTATAGCTGACTGTCTTTCTATAACTTTCTATTTTTCTTTAGCTTTTCATCTTCATTAGTTTTTTATATTTCTTTAGTTTCTATATTTCTATAGTTTCCAGCTTTCATCAGCTTTTCTATCTTTCTACAGCCTCCCACCTTTCCTTAAAGTTCCTATTCACCCTGACCGCAGCAGCCGCCTGTAGCAGAGCCGGCTGAGGGTGTATAATTTTCTACTTCCTGTTTTATTTCATCCAGATTGACCTTCTTAACATCATCCACAACCTTTACATAGCCGTGGAGCATGTTCATACTGCATTGGAAGGTGAAATCTCCGGAGACAGGAAGCCAGGGGGTTTCTGTCTGCCGGGACAGGTCAAGCTGCCCCTGATATTCCGGAAATACTACGGTACTGTTGCAGCTGTTCAACTCCTTGCCCTCAAACTTGATTTTAGCCTCTGCTCCCTTTTGCAGTACAATTACTGCCGGTGTGTAGCCGTTGCCGTCCACCATAACAGTTACCTCCTGCTTTCCATCCTTTACCTCGGCAACCTTTATATTGTCCGTGGGTATCTTACCGTTCTCAAAGCCGGCCGGAGGCGTACCGCAGCAGCCGCTGGCTGTGCTGCTGCCGCCCAGCAGGTTCTGGCTGTTGGATATAACCGAATCCTGACTGCTGTCCCCTTGTCCTCCATTGGCATCTGCTTTACTTGTACCATCCGATTTCTGAATCTTACTGATACCCTTCGTACCGGACCCTGCTTTGACATTATCCACTACCTCTATGTTGCTTCTGATCATTCCCATCCAGCAGGAATAGGGAACGGTCCCTGTCTCATCGGGGGTAAATTCAATGACATTATCCCCTTCCTTTAAGGCCGCCTGTATATTGTACTTCGGTATGATAATTGTACTGTTGCAGCCGTTGATGTCCTTCTTTTCCGCCTTTATGGTCCATTTAACAGGAACTCCTTTTTGCACAACGATGGGCTCATAGCTTCCTGATTGCAGCCTGGTTGTAACGACCTGGACATTTTCTTCTATCTTTGCTGTGTTTCCCGATTCTGCCGTATTGGAGGCCTGAACAAGGTCAATGCCGGATAAGCTTAAGCCTCTGTTTAGCATGATGACACCAAGGGCCATAACCAGTGCAGCGCTTACCTTCATCATCTTTTTCGTATACTTGCTGCTTAATAAACCTGCCACTGCGCTAAAGCCAAACATCAGCGGGACGGTACCCAGACTGAACAGGAGCATGGATAAGGCTCCTCCTATAAAGCTGCCTGTTCCAAGGGCATACAGCTGCATGGACTGAAGCGGTCCGCAGGGCATTAATCCATTAAGCAGGCCGATATAAAAGGGGCCTCCTGCCTTTCCCGTCTTGGCCAGTTTCCTTCGAAATACCTTTGGCATATGGGGTATGATTTTTCTTAGTGCGGGAAAGATATTCAGCATATTCAGTCCCATGATGACCATGAAGATACCGGCAGCCACCGCAACTGCTCCTCTTGCCGCGCCGGACAGGCTGACCACAGAGCCAAAGGCTCCTACAATACCGCCTATGACCGTATAAGATACTACCCTGCCTGCATTATACAAAAATCCCGCTTTATACTTAGATACTGCATTTCCCGCCGCAGCCTGGCCATTGGCAGGCACGCACTGGGACAGATTTATTCCTCCGCACATGGCAATACAGTGAACGGAGGTGAGGATACCGATTAAAAATAAAATTCCATAGCTCATATTCTGGTCTATCTGGGGCACAAGCTGAGAGATACCCGTGTTTTTCTGTATAAGATAAACGGCAAGCAGTATGATACCAACTCCAAGTAACTGGTTTAAGCTGTCTCTTCCCTTATCCGCTTTTTTGTCTTTCTCATTGCCAATCCCATAGCCCAGTTCTTCAATTTCCTTTTCTATCTGACTCTGGCTTATTATCTGAGAATTATAGGTAATGTCAGCCTTTCCATTCTTATAGCTGACCTTTGCTCTGGTAACTCCTTCTAATTCACCAAGCCTTTTTTCGATTTTGGTTTCACAGGATACACAGGACATTCCTTTAATGGAAAGCACCTGATTGATTGCCGTATTATCCGATGGTTTCCTGTTTTTATCCCTTTGTCCGCTTTCTGCCGGCCTGTTCATGACCCGGTAGCCCAAAGCCTCTGCTGCATCTGCCAGCTCGCTTATACTTACTTCTTCCTTTTCATATGTCAGGTAAACATTGGAGCTTTGCAGGACTGCCTTTGCCTGCAGCACTCCTCTGTGGGCATTCAGTGCTTTTTCTATCTTTTCAGCACTTGCTTGATCCTTCATGTTTTCCAGCATGAGTATTCCATGAATTCTGGTACCCTCCATCGTTTTCCTCCTGTTCTTACCTTTACTAAAGATTCTGCTCTCATTGTAACTATCCGATATGGAGATACTATGGAGATGCTAAAAAAATGGCCTGCCTTGCAATTCCCTATATAATAGACAATAGCAAGAACAAACCATTGTAATCAAACTCTCTCTGCTTAATTCATAAATTGTATAATAATCTTATTTTGCAGTTCATCCAAATCCTTTGCAAGCAGTTCCTTGTCCTCTTTATTTTCCACTTTTTCTGCTTCTTTTAATGCCTGCTCCAGATATTTCGTACATTCACTTTTATTTCCCTTTACCAGGTAAGCCCTGGTCAAGGCCTCATAGGCATATGCCAGATCAAAACCTCCGAAGCCGTTTACCTCGCACAGATGCAATGCCCTCTTTCCATGGTACAGACAGGAATCAAAATTACCTATGAGTGCATATACTCTTGATATCTGCCATTCCCCTGCATAGACATTATGAGGTGTGCCTGCCTGCATCCAATGATAAAGGGATGCATGTGCCATATGAACCATAAGGTAATTTTCCTCTTCGGTTCTCACCTCTTTATCCATCAAAGCCCAAACATCATTGAAAAGCTTTGCTGCGAGTGTTTTTGTCTCTTCACTCATATTGTCTCCTCCTTAGCCCGAGCCAATCCTTGCCCCAGATTATACTTAATACTATAGTATTATTTTCTCGTCTAACAGTCAATAGGAAGAATCGTACAAATTAATCTTTTATGACCTTTAACAGGGTAGTAAGGAATTTATCGGAATCGTCCTTTTGAAGAACTTCCCTCACATAAGCCGGATTATCGGTTATGATATTATCCACACCAAGTCTTTTCAGCCGCTGGATCTCATTCCTTATGTTGACCGTCCAGACATGCACCTCTTTACCGTTTTTATGTGCTTCATCCACGATATTTTTAGTAACCAGATTGGATTTCATGCTAAAAAAATCAATTGCTTTGTTCTTGCAAATGCTGGGGTAAATGCCGTAGGTAATATACCCAGTCCTGATTTCCGCATCTTCTTTCTTTACCTGCTTCAGGCAATGTATGCTGGTAGAGGTAATGACGCACTGCTTCTGCATATCATATTCTTTTATCAAAGCAACCACCTTCTCGGCAAGCCCTTCCGACTCATTACGATACTTCAGATCCAGGTTGATTTTAACCTGCCCCTTGGCAAGTTCAAAAAGCTCCCTTAAAGTAGGAATGGGAGTACCTGCAAATTCACTTCCAAACCAGCTTCCAGCATCCAGCTCCCTTACCTTAGCAAAGGGTACCTCCCATATGTATTTATTATAGCCGGTAGTCCTTTTCAGACTGGGGTCATGGAGAAGCACCAATTCGCCGTCCTTTGTAACCCTGACATCTACCTCTACATAATCAGCCTGCTCTACAATGGCCTTACTGACTGCCGAGAGAGTATTTTCCGGTACAGAGTGGGAATAACCCCTGTGGGAGGTAACCCGTATATCTTCCATGTTCATATAATCCAGAGCGGAGCCGTTCCGCACCACCTGGTAGAAATAATAGAAATTTATTGAAAATAAAGCTATTATCAGAAAATATATAATCTTTTTATAGGGGTAGGCCGTCTTAAAGAAATCCTCCGCTTCTTCGTGGCCGTTAATCTTTTGCTTTCTATGACGGCGAAAGGTATAGGAAATCAATGCCATGTTGGAGGTTATACTGAATACGAAAATAATCAGGGCAAGATAAATGCTCATTCGGTCATAGACCTCAATAAAGGTGGCTGTGGCCTGAATGATATTGGTATAACCGGAAACCAGCAGCGCCGTTACTCCCATTGTAAATACATAGATTAAAAAGAGAAATCCCGCCACCAGAACATTCCAGCCTATTATTGCGAGCAGAAGGTCTATCCTCTCACGAGGCAGAAGGTCTTTTTCCTTTACCATTAAAATTCCGTTTTTTTGTGACAACAGGCTGTGGTAATAATAGGGGCCGATATAATAGAGAAACAGCAGCAGGCCGGCTGCAGCAATTACAGCTGCTAATCCCAGGTATCTGCCGGGTATTTCCTCCATATAGTATTGGAATATCCGAAAACGCCATATGGAAAAGGCCAGGAAGGGTATGCTGCTTACAATTGATAAAAGCCAGGTAATGAGCAGCGCCTTTCCCTTGCCCATTTTCAGACAATAAAACAGACGGTAGATCGTAAGCTTTACCAGAACAGAGACTTTTAGCTTTTGTTCCCTCTCTGTTAATGCAAAAAAGGTCAATAAAAATAAGATATCCAGAGTCAGAAAGATACCGATAATTATAAATAATATAAAAAGCATCAGGATAGTAACAGGGTGGATGAGAAATCTTCCGATATTACCCACGGTTATATAGCTGTAGCCCGTTAGCCTGAGGGTCAGATCCAAAATCTTATTGACAAGGGGGAGAAGCAGAAAGCAGGCAAATAGCATTAATACGCCCTGCCCGAAAACAAGGTAAAGAATGTTCTTAGCGATTATTTTTACTGTTTTAGCATATATATGAAAGATTTTACCCAGATTGCTTCTGTTGTTTTTTTGCTCTTTGTTATCCATATTTAACTTCCTACCGTATAAATCTATGCATACCATTGTATACTCATAGTCTTTCCAAAGTCAAGCCTATCAAAAAATGGGCGGCAAAAATATTTTTTCGCTCGCCCACCTTTTTGCATATCTATGTCAAGCAGCCGAAAAGATTTGTGCTTTTCAAAAAGAAAACTTAAAGTATAAGAAGTTCAGCTGCGAATTTTTTAGATATGTAGACCTCTTAGTACTTGATAGTCAAAAAAAGCACCGATGACTGCTTTCACCATATTATTATATTCCCAAAGCAGTGAATTGTTCCTGTAAGGAGGTTATGAAAACCTTGGACAGGGACAGGAAAAAAGGCTGTACTCCTGTAAAGAGCAGCCTTTTTATTGATCTTTTTCTTTGATTTATTATTTCTTTAACAAGGACATAGGATCAATTGTCTCTTTATCCTTTTCCACCATAAAATAGAGGTTGCCGCCTTCTAAGGAGTAGTACATTGTAGGTTTTGCAATTTTACCTAAAATTTCTCCCTTTTGAACCATATCCCCAACCTTAACTTTAAGATTGTCTTCCAGCTGCCCATATACCAGGCTGTAGCCGCTTCCGACATTTACCTTAACGGTAACGCCGGTTTCATCTTCCTTGGTTATAGAAGTGATTATACCCGTAGCTGCATTAGCTACCTCTGCTCCGACCTTTGCTTGAATAACAAGGGCAGGATTGCAACGGAACTGCTCTAAGGTCTTAAAATAAATAACTCTGTCAGGGCTGTAATTAAGCAATACATCACCATTGATAGGCCAGTTCAGACCCTTAGCCGTATCAAAATACAGGGAATCTGCCGTCATAACTTCCTTGGTGTCATCAGCAGCCTTGGCAGTCTCTTCCTGTTTGCTCTTACCGGTGTCTGCTGTCTGATTTGTTTTTTCTGAAGCTTGTTTTTCAGCTTCTGCATTCTTATAATTAGGATCATCTGTAACATCAGCACCCTCTAAATCTTTTCCGGTACCATCCGGATTAGAAGGGGTTACCTGGGCTTCTTTCGTCCCGCCGGTTGAACTGCCAGGCTCATTTTTAGCAGTGTCCGAGGGGGTTGTGTTATCCGGAATGTCTGTAGCTCCAAGAGAACCATTATCCGCTACATTCGTGTTAGGCTCATTTAAATCAGCAAGATTTTGTTTTCCGCTATTACCGGAAGGCTGATTTAAGCTAACTACTGTTATAGCAATGATAGCTAATGCACCGACACCCAATAACACGTAAAAGCTTTTGCTTTTGAAAAATTCAGCTAAGCTATGTTTTTTCATTATCATCACCTCTAGATATATTGTCACCAGAAATGATTTTTTTATTCACGGAAAAAATACCATGAAATAATAATTTAGCTTATTTTTCTCACACTTGCTCCCATTGCATACCGCAGACCTGTCTGCGGTACTGCCATAATAAAGGAGTGTGAAAGCGCTTTTCTTTCACACTTGCTCCCATAGCATACCGCAGACAGGTCTGCGGTACTGCCATAAATAATGGAGTGTGAAAGCGTTTTTCTTTCACACTTTTTCATTTATAACCGAAATTGGTTTACTTCCTCTAATAACCGTGCAGATAATTCCTTCAGCTTGTTGGTCTGAGTCATGACTTCCTCCATCTGTGCCAGCTGTTCTTCGGAAGATGCGGAAACCTCTTCTGCCGCTGCCGAGGTCTCCTGGGTTGAATCCGTGATATCTTCCATAATTCTAATAATTTCATTTTTCTCGTTCCGCATGGAGTTGCTTTCCGTATTTATTTTCTCAACATGTTCAACCAGCTCCTTTAAGGCTCCCTGAATCTGCTCAAAGGCATTTCTGGTGCTGTCCACCGCCAGGTTCTGCTCTTTCTCCACCGTCTCCACCTTCGCCATGGTCTCGGCGGAGGCATTGGAATAATCCTGGATTTCCTTTATGATTCCCTTTATTTCATCTACCGACTTATTGGATTCCTCCGCAAGCTTACGGATTTCATCTGCCACTACCGCAAACCCCTTGCCGGCTTCCCCAGCTCTGGCTGCCTCAATGGAAGCATTTAGAGCAAGCAGATTCGTCTGTCCTGCTATCTGGGTTATGGTTTCGGCAATCACACTTATCTTATCGGTACTATCCTTCACCTGCTCGATTGCTCTTCCGATTTCAGAAATTGCTTCATTTCCCTTGCCATTGGCCTCCATGAGCCCTTCAATAACGCCGATGCCTTCCTTGCTTAAATTACTGGTCTTATCAGCCTTATCGTCGGTGAGGAAGGCTTCTTCTGCCACGGCTTCAATTCCCTGGGCCAGGACATCCACCTTATCGGCCGCCGTCTGGGTATTCATGGCTTCATCTCCAACTGCCTGAGCTACTTCCTGAATTGTTATGGCAACCTCATTGATTGCCCTCTTTGTTTCATCGGTTATTTTCGTGAGGAAATCAGAGGAATCCATGACATCTCTGGAAGAATCCTTCACAGTCCCTATCAGCCTCCTGATATTTAAGAGCATGGTATTATAAGCCCTGGCCAGTGCTCCGATTTCATCCCGGTTCTTTATATGGACTTCTGTCAGGGAAAGGTTACCCCTTGACATCTCCTCCAGGGTACGGCTGATTGTTTTCACAGGCTTTGCTATATGGGAGGCAAAGAGAACAATACCTGCTATTCCCACTGCCAAAGAAATTCCCATTACGATTAACAGCATGTTTAAAAGATTTTCCGCCCCCTGGTTAAAATCACTCATATATGTACCGGCACTGACAATCCATCCCCAGTCCTTATCATATTCCTGATAGGTGATTTTCTTTCCGGGGATTTCGGTGCCGGGCAGGAACCAGGTATAGGTAACATAGCCCCCGCCGGCCATACCAGTTTTAATCTGTTCCTGTACAGGAAATACGCCATTACCGCTCTTATCCTTTGTTTCCCATACATTCTGTCCTTCCAGGGAAGGATGAGCTACCTCCATCCCTTTTTCATCATATACCATAAAATATCCGTTTTCACCCAGATTAACATTTTTATTGATCGCACGTTTTCCCTCACTGTCCTTTTCACCCAGAAGGTATTGCTTTACAGCCTCTTGGGCATCCTCTTTTGAGATATCGCCGGCTTCCACGCTCTTTTTCTTATCATCAATCAGCATCATTGCCTGACGGACACTGTTCTTCAGGATAACCTTTCCCTTATCGTTCAATTCATTCTTTGATACCAGATATCCCGTTATTACCGCTACAGAAAGGGGGATAACCAGCAAGAGGGATGTGATAATAATAAGTTTCAATCTTAAGCTGAATCTAACCTGATTTGTTTTTTTCATTTGTACCTCCAACGCTATTTTTGTACTTTACTCAGATGCCAGATGTCTTTTACATATTCTTCAATTGTGCGGTCCGAGGAGAACTTGCCGCATTTAGCCGTGTTCCTCATAGCTGCTTTCGCCCATCCTTCCCTATTCCGGTATGCCTTCTCTACCTTTTCCTGAGCCTCTTCATAGGCCCTGAAATCCTTCAGGATAAAATATCTGTCAGCAGGCTCCCCTCCTTTTCCCGCAAGCAATGATTCGTAGAGGGGTGCAAAAAGTGCTTTCTCTTCCCTGCTGTAGGTTCCGTCAACTAACTGGTCCACCACCCGCTTAATATCTCTGTCGGAATTATACAGCTCCCTGGGGTTATAGCCGCCCTGCTGTTCATACTCTATGACCTCATCGGAATGAAGACCGAAGAGAAAGGCATTCTCCTCTCCCACCTCTTCTACAATTTCAACATTTGCCCCATCCAGAGTTCCCAGGGTCAATGCACCGTTCAGCATGAATTTCATATTGCCCGTACCGGAGGCTTCCTTGCTGGCTGTGGATATCTGCTCGGATACATCAGCCGCGGCAAAGATTATCTCGGCATTGGACACCCTGTAATTCTCAATAAAGACGACCTTGATTTTATCCTGAATATCTTCGTCGTTATTTATTACCTCTGCCACGCTGTTTATCAGCTTTATGATGGCCTTGGCCCGCTCATAGCCCGCTGAAGCCTTGGCGCCAAAGATAAAGGTTCTGGGGTAGAATTCCATGTCCGGATTATCCTTCAGCTTATTGTACAGATGCATTACATGGAGAATGTTAAGCAGCTGCCGCTTATATTCATGGAGCCTTTTCACCTGCACGTCAAAGATGGAATCGGGATTTACAGCAATCCCGTTATTCTCCTTGATATAAGCTGCAAGCCTTGCCTTGTTCCGGTATTTTATGTCCATGAATTCTTTCCGGCTCTGCTCATCCTCTGTATAGGGTATAAGTTTTTCCATGAGGGACAGGTCGGTAATCCAGCCCTCTCCGATCTTACCTGTTACCCAGGAGGCTAACAGAGGATTCCCGTGAAGCAGGAACCTTCTCTGGGTAATACCATTTGTCTTGTTATTGAATTTCCAGGGAAACATTTCATAGAAATCCCTTAACTCCTGTTTCTTCAGTATCTCCGTGTGAAGCTTTGCAACACCATTGACAGAAAAACCGCCTACAATGGCAAGGTTTGCCATCCTTACCTGCCCGTCATAGAGAATGGCCATCTTTTCTATCTTTTTCGCATCAGAGGAGTATTCCTTTAGTATCTGCAGGATAAATCTGCGGTTGATTTCCTCCACTATCTGATAGATTCTCGGCAGCAGCCTTTTAAACAATTCGATGGGCCACTTCTCCAGTGCCTCCGACATGATAGTGTGGTTGGTATAGGCACAGGCCTTTGTGGTAATATCCCATGCTTCCTCCCATCCAAGATAATAATCATCCAGGAGTATCCTCATAAGTTCCGGTACCGTTACCGTCGGGTGGGTATCATTTAACTGAAAAACTACCTTCTCATAAAGCTTATGAATATCCTCATGGGCTTCCATGTACTTTGCCACTGCCCTCTGGATGCTGGCGGATACAAAGAAATACTGCTGTTTTAAACGAAGCTCTTTCCCGGCAATATGGTTGTCATTGGGGTAGAGTACCTCACAGATGGTTCTGGCAAGATTCTGCTGTTCCACCGCCTTTTCATATTCTCCCTTGTCAAAGGAGTCCAGATTAAAGGTGTCAATGGCTTCCGCATCCCAGATGCGAAGGGTATTTACCACATGATTTCCGTAGCCTAATATGGGCATATCATAGGGAATGGCCCTGACAGACTGGTAATTCTCCTGGACAAACCGGTCATTTCCATATTCGTCCCGAATCATCCTTACGTAGCCTCCGAATTTAACAGTGGTTGCATATTCACTTCTTTTTATTTCAAAGGGATTGCCGTTCTTCAGCCAATTATCCGGCACCTCCACCTGGTAACCATTTTCTATCTTTTGCTCGAACATGCCGTATTTATACCGGATACCGCAGCCGTAGGCGGGATAGCCCAGGGTGGATAAGGAGTCCAAAAAACAGGCTGCCAGCCTTCCCAGCCCGCCATTGCCAAGAGCTGCATCCGGCTCCTCGTCTTCTATGGTCTCAAGGTCATATCCCAGTTCCTCCAGGGCCTCCCTGATGGAGATATCCGCCTTTAAGTTGGTAATCATATTTCCCAAAGCCCTTCCCACCAAAAATTCCATGGAAAGATAATACACGGTCTTTAAATCCTGCTCTTCATAAGCCTTATGGGTCTCCAGCCAGTCATCTATAATCATATTTTTGACAGTATAGGCAACTCCCTGATACACCTGCTGCCTGGAAGCCTCCTCAATGGGCTTTCTGAAAAATACACCAACATATTCTTCTATATTCTTTTTAAATTCCTTTTTATCAAATTCCTGCATATAGCCTCCTATCTGTCCGCACCATGGTATTACATATTTCTGGGGTTACTCTTTTGTGCCATACTTATCCAACTTGAATGTTATACACATTATATCTTATGCATTGACAGATACACAAGGGAAAACTTTTAAGATTATTCCAAATCAGACATCATTATGTATTTTATCCAAATAAGTGGCATCAATACCTTGCAAATTCTATCTCCGGATTGCATTTTTTAGTAAATTAGTAATAGTGGATTCTTATGCCTTATGTGTTATACTTAGAGGGCGTACGGAGAAGCGCCGTTAAAAAGCAGCTTCTCCGATAAAAGGATGAGAGAGGGCCGCAAATGTAAACCTGGGGTAAGCAATGGGAGCTAGTGTGAAATCAAACATTTCACACTCTGATTTATGGCAGTGCCACATCTGCAAGCAGATGCGGCATGCAATGGGAGCTAATGTGAAATAAAAGACATTTCACAGATTTGCGCCTGAGGCTAGAAGTTTGCAGGTACCTAAAAGGAAAGGACATAATATATAACATGGTACAAAATTACTTAAAGAAAGTTATTAAAAAAAATAACCGCGGGCCATTTCTGATAAGCCTGATTTTTGTTGTTATTTTTCTTGCAGTTACTATCCAGGAATCCTACAAATGGAACACCTTATTTACACCTCTGCCAGCTGTAAACAGCATAGAAAGCATTAAGGACCTCCATAAGCAGAACAAATTCTATTTCCAGTTAAAAAAAGCGGATATTTACCCAATGGACTTTGGGATTTATAATTACCATACTGTAAATGGAATAAAAACCAGTGAGGAAGAGCTTACCCAGATATATGGAATACTGCAGTATGACGACGGATATCTCTTAATCCTCTTACCGAAGGATTATCTTGATATGTCCGATGATGAACTGGCCTCGGTTACTGCCGTGGCAGACATAGAATCCCTTAATGACGGTGATTATCACAAGGATGCCTATGAGGAAATGGTTAAGGTTTTAAGCGACGCCTACAAGATAGAGCCTTCCGTTATAAAAGAAAATGTGGCGGAGATCTGTGTAACTATCCCCGACCATGGACGATTGAATGACCAGTTGTTATTCATCTTTTACCTTCTGGGATTATTAATATCACTGGCCTTTTTCCTTTACCATCTTCTAGTTGCATTTCAGTACAGGCAGTCCAGGTTCTATAAGCGCCTTGACAGAATCGGCAGCGCCGAAGATATGGAATACAGTATTAATCGTGCGGCAGAAGAAGGCGCCTGCCTTTATATAAGTACCCTGAGACCTTCCAATTATGCAGGCATTGTTACCTCCGATTATATCATCGGCAAAAAAGGCATGTCTTTGGCACTGGGTAATACAAGGAATTTAGTCTGGGTCCACTTAAAGCTGATCAAGCATAAGTCCCACTACATAACCGTAGGGAAAACCTATCAGGTGCTCTTTTATTTTAAAGACCTGAAGGCTCCCATTGCCATCAACTGCCCAAAAGAAGATGTAGCCGCCAGTCTGATTGATACGGTATCAGAAACTCTGCGGGTATACTGTGGATATTCCAAGGAGCTGGAACAGCTCTATAAGAAAAATTTTGATGCCTTTTTAAAGGAAGTTCATAGCAGGATGCCCATGGAAGACCAGCTATAACATAAAAAACAGGGCGGACCGTTTCATAATTTACACCCTGAAACGAATCCGCCCTATTTCCTTATTATTTATCTCTTAACAACACCTAAGGTTACATTCTCACCATTGATGTTCCATTCCTTTATAAAGCCCTTGGTCTCTCCAAGTGTAATCTCTTCTGCCAGAACCTCTGATTTTATTTCTTCCTTATTTCTTTCAAAGATCCCCCTGATTACCTCATTACCGTCCTGGTATACCAGAATGTGGTCCATCACCTCAAAACCGGCATCCTTTCTCATGGTCTGAAGCTTACTGATGATTTCTCTTACAAAGCCTTCCTCAATCAGTTCAGGCGTTAAATTGGTTTCAAGAACTACGGTAATTCCCTTATCCGAATCCGATACAAAGCCCTCGGTCTGGGCGGCTTCGATCAGTAAATCATCCTTTTCAAGGAAAGCCTCTGTTCCCTCAAGGGTAATCTTAAGCCTTCCGGCTGCATTGATTTCGTCCATGGCTTCATTGCCGTTAAGCCCTGCAAGGATTTCACGGATGGCACCAATCTGCTTGCCAAATTTCGGTCCCAGGGTCTTTAACTGGGGTTTAAAGCTGTAGGAGGTGAAATTCCTGACATCCTGTGTAAAGACAACCTTCTTGACATTTAATTCCTCTTCTATGATATTAAGGTAGAAGGAAGGAAGTCCTTCCGCTTTCTCACCCTTCTCATCCGTATAGGAATAATCCGCCTTTACATACATGGTGCCAATGGGCTGCCTGTTCTTGATACCCGCAGTGTTACGGCAGGCACGGCCAAGTACCACGACATCAAGAAGGGCTTCCATGTTCTTCTCAAGCTCCTTGTCGATATATTCCTCCTTATAGGAAGGATATTCGCATAAATGGATACTTTCAGGAGCAGAGCTATCGATTTTTACTACCAGGTTGCGGTAGATATCCTCTGTCATGTAAGGAATAAAGGGAGCCGATACCTTAGAAAGGGTGACCAGAGTGGTGTAAAGCGTCATGTAGGCGTTAATCTTATCCTGCTCCATCCCCTTTGCCCAGAAGCGTTCCCTGCTTCTTCTTACATACCAGTTGCTCATCTCATCTACAAAGTCATCCAGAAGCCTTGCTGCCTCTGTAATGCGGTAGCTCTCCAGGTGATTGTCAACGGTCTTAATAAGGGTATTTAACTTGGATAACATCCACTTATCCATAACGGGCAGCTTATCGTAATCCAGTGTATACTTTGTTGCGTCAAATTCATCTATATTTGCATAGAGTACAAAGAATGCATAGGTATTCCAGAAGGTCCCCATGAATTTTCTCTGCCCTTCCGTCACCGCGCCGCTGTGGAAACGGTTGGGAAGCCATAAGGCACTGTTGATATAGAAATACCAGCGCACCGCATCTGCTCCGTGTTCTGCCAGCGTGTCAAAGGGGTCTACTGCATTGCCTTTGGATTTGGACATCTTCTGTCCGTTTTCATCCTGAACGTGCCCAAGAACGATTACATTCTTATAAGGTGATTTCTCAAATATCAGAGTGGAGATGGCAAGGAGGGAATAGAACCATCCTCTGGTCTGGTCAACGGCCTCACTGATAAAATCTGCCGGGAAATTCTTCTCGAACATTTCTTTATTTTCAAAAGGATAATGCCATTGTGCAAACGGCATGGAACCGGAATCGAACCAGCAGTCAATTACCGGCTTTACACGTTTCATTTCCTTACCGCATTCCGGGCACTTGATGGTTACCTCATCAATAAAGGGCCTGTGAAGCTCAATATTATCCGGGCAGTTATCGGACATGGACTTTAATTCCTCAATGCTTCCGATTGCATGGCGGTGTCCGTCTTCACATTCCCAAATGTTAAGAGGCGTTCCCCAATAACGGTCACGGCTGATGCCCCAGTCCTGGACATTCTTAATCCAGTCTCCGAATCTTCCCTGGCCGATGCTCTCCGGCATCCAGTTTATGGTGTTATTATTAGCTACCAGCTGATCCTTCACGTCCGTCATTTTAATGAACCAGGAGTCTCTTGCATAGTAGATAAGGGGTGTATCACAACGCCAGCAGAAGGGATAGCTGTGCTCGAATTTCAAGGTCTTAAACAACCGGTTCCTGGAAGCCAGGAGCTTAATAATGCCTTCATCCGCCTTCTTGCAGAACATGCCGGCAAAGTCAGTAACCTCCGGCTTCATTTCCCCTTTTCCATCTACTAACTGAACAAAGGGCAGGTCATATCTGCGTCCTACATTGGCATCATCCTCACCAAAGGCAGGTGCAATATGAACCACACCGGTACCGTCTGTTAAGGTTACATAGGTATCACAGGTTACAAAGTATGCCTTTTTATCCGGCTTTACATAGTCAAACAGAGGCTCATATTCCTTGTATTCAAGGTCCGTACCCACATAGGTCTCTTCCACCCTGTACTCTCCGTCAATTACAGACAGCAGGGCTTCTGCCAGAATGTATTTTTCGGTTCTAACGGCTTCCCTGTCCTCACTGTCCGCCTTAATGATGTCACCCTTGGCATTTAAGCTTACGGCTACCTTAACATAGGTCTCTGCCGGATTAACGCAGAGTGCTACATTGGAGGGCAGTGTCCAGGGGGTCGTGGTCCAGGCCAGGATATATTCATTCTCCTCGCCCTTTACCCTGAACTTTGCAATAACGGACTTTTCCTTTACATCCTTATAGCCCATTGCTACCTCGTTACTGGAAAGAGGCGTTCCGCATCTTGGACAGTAGGGAACAATCTTAAAGCCCTTATATAAAAGTCCTTTATCCCATATCTGCTTTAAAGCCCACCATTCGGACTCAATGAAGTTATTGTCATAGGTAACATAAGGGTCCTCCATATCCACCCAGTAACCTACGGTCTCGGAGAAATCCTCCCACATCCCCTTATATTTCCATACGCTTTCCTTGCATTGATGGATAAAGGGTTCCAGGCCGTATTCTTCAATCTGTTCCTTTCCGTCAAGCCCGAGCTTTTTCTCTACCTCCAGCTCCACAGGAAGCCCATGGGTATCCCAGCCGGCCTTTCTTAATACATTGTAGCCCTTCATGGTGCGGTATCTGGGTATGATATCCTTAATGACTCTGGTCAATACGTGGCCGATATGGGGCTTGCCATTGGCTGTGGGCGGCCCGTCATAGAAGGTATAGGGCTTTCCCTTTCTCCTCTCTTCAATGGTCTTTTCAAAGATTTTTTCATTCTTCCAGAATTTAAGTACTTCCTTTTCACGTTCTACAAAGTTTAGATTCGCAGAGACCTTATCGTACATATTTCATCCTCCTTACTGTTAAAAAAGTCTGTCCTGCCAGACTCCGGCAATAAAAAATGCTCCCATCCATAAACAGGATGAGAGCCTATGTGCTTCATTGTACCACCTATTTACATACGTTTCCTCTCTAAGCTTGCCCAAAAAGGAACATGATATGCTATCTGTATAACGGCAGACACCGGCGCGGCTTACTATACCCAATTGGTTTTCAGCTTGCAACTTGGGAGTGATTTTCGATAATCCGCTACTGTTACCGGGCTTCCACTCTCCCCGGCTCGCTTTAAAGTTCACTGATTACTACTCTCTCCGTCATAGTCTTTTTGATTGTTTCGTTCTAATTCATTATCATAGAATAAAATTTTTTAATTGTCAATCTAAAAGTTATTTTTGTACTCGGTAAACGCAGGAAGGAGGTTTATGGAAACAACCTCCTTGGTCATCTGTGTATATTCATTATCCTGTATCATGCATTTACCGTGTATTTTTTCTAATCTGTCCGCTCCAGGCTGGTTAGATATTCATCAAATTCCGTTTCCGATTCCTCATAATTAACATCGATAGAAGGTAAACTTAGTGCAAAGAAAAGCCCTAACAGTGTTTTAGCATCAAAATCGTAAGTGCCGCTTGGTGTCTTTACCCTGATATCGGTCTTACACCTTTCCGCCTGGCGGTTGAACTCATACAAATCATTAGCTGATTTAAAAACAACAGTCTTAGTTTTCATTTTAACTCCTTTCATGAATATCAGATTTTCGATTTGAAATTCCTGAAAACGTAGTTGAAAAATACTTTTTATTTTTCAACCTAATCCCCATGCATATCGCAAGCTTGCTTGTGATATTGATAAAATAGAAATTTGATAAATGCATCGCATTTTTCAAACGCTCTACCTCTCCACACATACAGGCTTCACCTTAAAACCTCCGGCTTTCCTGCCCTTTAGCTGCAATTATATTAGGGATAAATGCAACTATAAAATTTATTGTACCGATTCATTAAATATCACTCTTATTATACTGTAATCCTTCTTCCATTACAACCTAATCCTTCACAGAAACACGTCAGCCATCTGAAACCTGATTACGGATACCCAGAGGACTAGGGGAGTGGTTTGGACTTCGCATTGAGAGGTTCTTTCTTCCACTTAAGCTGCAAGAAACACAGCTAGGAAAAACAGCTCCATTGTTTGAGCGCAGCGAGTTTGGAGCTGTTTTGACTGTCAGCTGCGTTTTTTGCGGCTTTAGTGGAAGAAAGGTTCTCGAACAGCGAAGTCCAAGCCACTCCCCTAGTCCTCGTACGTTTGCCACATCACCGGCGGCCGCAGAAAAAAGCAGCTGCCTTAGGGTTCTCAGATATATATACCCTGGCAGCTGCTGCTTATTCTATATTTTTAAATTCTTTGTTACCGAACATTCTATGGTGTCGCCCCATCTGTGCCCGATGCTCCGTCCCCAGGGTCGGAATCCTCTTCCGTAGGGTCGGGAGTAGGAGTAGTTTCCTCCGTTGGAGTAGCTTCCGGTGTCTGCGTTACCTTAGCCGTAGGAGTGGGGGTTGCTGTAGCCGTTGGCTTCCCTTTTCCCGGCTTCTTTGTAGGCTCTGCCGATGGTGTCGGTGTGGCACTTGGCTCCTCCGTAGGCGTTGGTGTCAGGCTGGGCGTTGGTGTCGGTGTTGGAGTCGGCGTTGATGTTGCTATTCTTACCGGTGCCTTTGTAGGTACTTTGACGTCGTCGGGATTAATTCCGTAATCCTCCAGATTATCATAGTTTATACACTGGGTGTAATCCTCACTTGGCTCAAACTTGTAGTATTCCTCCAGGCACATATCATTTTCGTAAAGATATTTTGCCAATGCTTTTCCCACATACCGAATATGCCAGGGTTCAAAGGAAAAGCCTGTTACTTTTGTCTTATCCTTGGGGTAACGTATGATAAAACCATACAAATGTGCATTATCCTTAAGCCACTCATATTCTTTGGTATCTGCAAAAGAAGCATCTATACGGTAATTTGCAGATTTTGTTGATATATCGATGGCAAGTCCTGTCTGGTGCTCGCTATATCCCGGAATAGCAGAATATTTCAGTGTGTGTTCCATTCCCCGGGTCTTGACATTATTGGTAAATATCTCATACTGCCTTTTATAGGAGCGGTATCCTGAAACTCCCTTTAAAGAAAGACCCTCCTGGGCAGCTCCGTCAAAAAGCTCTTCCAGGGCATCTGCAGCTGTTTTTCGCAATAGTTTTTTTTCATCATAATAAGAAAATGAAAATTCTACATTGGGAATGACCAAATCTTCCGGTATATAATCGGAAGGCAGTCTTAGTTCTTTATTTACCAGTACAGTCAGGCTGTCCGGTGTGGTATCCAGCTTTACATTATCATTACTTGTTATTTCTTTTTCTCCTTCTGCGCTCACCGGGGTATCTCCTTTTGCCGAACCGCCCTTCTTACTCCCGTCAGAGTCATTATCCTTATAGGAGGAATTATTGTAAAAACGACCGGAGGCAGCAGATTCATTGGCACTTGATAATCCTTTTAAGGAAAAATAACCCATGCCGCCTATTAATATAACAGGAAGCCCCACTAAGAGAAAACTTCTTATCCTTTTCATTCTTCTGGTTTTTTTCCTTCTGTTTTGCATCATAACCTCTTTCGCGAATATCAAAGCTTTTTCCATTTGATATTCCTGTAAGCCTATCTCCATGCATACCGCAGGCTTACCTGCGATACTGCTTAATTATTCCCGGCAACATTAATGCTGTCAAGCAGCGAATGTTTTAACTGATATAAATCATTTGATAGATCCACATACACATCATGGGGATTTACAAGTCTTCTGGTTTCATCCCAAAGAGTGTCAAGCTCTCTTTGGCAGTAATCTCTGATGTCCATAACACTGGGTGATTCATAGACACATTTTCCGCTTTGGAAGATGGGTACCAGCAGCTCACGCAGAGTGTAGCTTCCGCCCTTTAAATAGGTTTTCTTCCAGGTAGCCATAGGGTCAAAAAGCTTCAGGGAATATTCCTCCCTATAGACCTCTCCTGCCATGGCAATCAGGTCCGCTTTTATCTTTCCGGTTTCCTTATCATAGATTCTATATATGGTCTTATTGCCAGGATTGGTTATCTTCCACTGATTCTCTGACAATTTAATCTTTGGTATAAAATCATTTCCCTTCTTAATTGCTGCTAACTTATACACTCCGCCAAAGGCAGGGCAATCCTTTGAAGTAATCAGATTTGTGCCCACTCCCCAGGAATTTATGGCAGCCCCCTGGGTCTTAAGGGAATCTATTAAGTATTCGTCAAGGTCGCTGGACGCAACAATTACCGCATCCGGAAAGCCTGCTTCATTTAACATCTTCCTTGCCTTTTTGGACAAATAGGCAAGGTCGCCGCTGTCTAACCGGATTCCGTATTTCTGCGGCATCCTGTCTGCCTCTTTCAGCTCGTTAAACACCTTAATGGCATTGGGCATACCCGAGCGCAGGGTGTCATAGGTATCCACCAGGAGGGTGGTATTCTGCGGATAAAGCCTGGCATATTCGCGAAAGGCCGTAATTTCATCCTCAAAGCTCATGATCCAGCTATGTGCATGGGTTCCAAGAGCCGGAACATCAAACATTCTGGCAGTCAGGACGTTACTGGTACCAACACAGCCTCCGATTACAGCTGCCCTTGCACCGTATATTCCTGCATCGGGTCCCTGGGCTCTTCTTAAGCCAAATTCCATAACCGGCTCTCCCTTTGCCGCGTAGCAGACCCTTGAAGCCTTCGTGGCAATAAGGCTTTGATGGTTGATTATGTTTAAGATAGCCGTTTCAATAAGCTGGGCTTCTATAATTGGGGCAATTACCTTAAGAAGGGGCTCCATTGGAAATACCACGGTTCCCTCCTCCACCGCATAGATATCTCCGGTAAAGCTAAAGTCCTTCAGATATTCCAGAAAATCCTCTTCAAACATGCCAAGGCTTCTTAAGTAGCTGATATCTTCCTCCATGAAGCAAAGATTCTTTATATAATCAATAACCTGTTCCAGGCCGGCACAAATGGAGTACCCGCTCCCGGAAGGGTTGTTCCGGTAAAATACATCGAATACAACCGTTTCGTTGGCATTGTTTCTATAGTACCCCTGCATCATTGTCAGTTCATAAAAGTCTGTCAGCAGAGTCAGATTCTCTCTTCCCATTCTTCCTTCTTTCTGGAAATTTCACTACTTTTATCCTAATTTCCTTCGTTTCATCCATATTATGGGCTGTTTTCCCTGCCTTAATCAGTCACCAGCCCTCCTAAGCTATTATAACACATTCTACTGAGAGTACAAGAAATTGGCGTATTTTTAATAATACTTAAGGAAAATGTAAATAATTGATAAAGTCCCCATTTTGTCAGATATTGGTCCTTTTACATAGAAATCTGCCGCAAAATGCATTTTAAGCCCAAGACATTATCTTAATTCGTTTGCAGGCGGAAGCTACAGTATGTTATAATATAAATAATGAAACCATATAGGAGGGTTTATGAGAACCTTAATTATCTTGCTGTTTTTAATCGTATTTTTCCTTGTCAGTCTCCCAGTGTTTTTGTATGAAATAATTCTCGGCAAAATCAACCCCAGAAAGAAAGTAGAGTCCTCCCAGCGGATTGTTTCCGGAGCTTTTAGAGTGGTAGCCTTCTTAAGCGGCGTCAAATATGAAGCGAAAGGCATCGAGAACATTCCCAGGGATCAGGCTGTTCTATATGTATCCAACCACCGCAGTTATTTTGACATTGTTCTGGGATATATTACTGTGCCGAACCTGACAGGCTTTGTGGCAAAGAAGGAAATTAAGAAGGTCCCCATCCTAAGAGTCTGGATGAAATATTTGAACTGTCTGTTTTTAGACAGGGATAACATGAGGGAAGGGCTTAAGATGATCCTTACAGGAGTGGACCTGGTAAAGCAGGGGTATTCTGTCTTTATCTCTCCGGAAGGGACCAGAAGCCATGGAACAGACATGCTTCCCTTTAAGGAAGGCAGTATGAAAATCGCCGAAAAATCCGGCTGTCCCATCATTCCGGTAGCTATTTCCGGCACGGATGACATCTTTGAAAACCATATTCCCTGGATAAGAAGAGCCCATGCGACCATTGAATACGGAAAGCCTGTTTACCCGGATTCCTTAAGTAAGGAAGAGCGTAAATTCCTGGGCTCCTACGTGCAGAATATCATCCGTTCAATGCTTGAGAAAAATGCAGATGGGTCCCTATAATTACTTGAACTTTTCAAAAAATAATGATACAATAAATCCATTGTAAAATCAGGGGAAGGAGGTAGAATGTTGAAAATCGGTATTATTGTATTGATTATAGTTCTGGTTGTAGTTCTTGCTGCACTTATTGTTGTGTCCATCTACGGAAGGAAGCTTCAGAAAAGGTCCGAAGAAGGTCAGGCCCAGATGCGTGCAGGCGCACAAGCAGTATCTATTTTAGTAATAGATAAAAAGCGCATGAAACTTACGGAAGCTGATCTGCCAAAGCTCGTCGTGGATCAGACCCCCAAATATCTGCGCCGTTCGAAGGTTCCCATTGTAAAAGCAAAAATAGGGCCAAAGATTATGAACTTAATGTGTGACGAAAAGATTTTTGATCTCATTCCAGTTAAGAAGGAAATTAAAGCTGTAATGAACGGCATTTATATCATGGATGTAAAAGGTTTACGTTCCGGTCTGGAAGTAAAACCGGAAAAGAAGAAATTGCTTGCAAGGCTTAAGAGTAAACTGAATAAAAGCCAAAATTCTTAAAAAAGAGACTGTTGTATTTAGCTTTACTTTGAATACATCAGTCTCTTTCATTTATTGTTTTCTTGAGGTTATCTTCATCTGTATCTGGCAATCGGCCACAAAGTTATAATTGATATCAAGTCCGTAATTGATTAAAAGGAACAGCTTATCTTCTTCCTCATCTATTTGTATTTTTGTTGTATAGATACCTATCTGCAAATCTCCATAGGGAGTATGGTAATAGGTAGTATTTTTCTGCCCTGTCTCAAAGACCATATGAACGTTATTGGCGCCTCTTTTGATGATATCGATTTGTTCCTTGGCCGCTTTTACCGTACAGCTGGTCACATCGTCAGAGTCCTCTAACATTTCATCATAACAGATATAATGCTTGCCGTTTTTGTTATAATACTGCCCGACTGAAATCACTTCTATGGGCTCGTCCTTATCAATCTCATACTGAAGTCCAGATATGGAAACCAAAACATCTTTTTTCATGGAATCCTCCTAATTATGACTGCTGTCCCATAGGCTTAATAAGAAGCTAACAATGAATCAGCAAAGCTTTCAATGTTGACATCTTCCGTTTCCACCACATCACAGGGAAGTATGGTATTGGCAAAGCGTTTGAATTTGTCCGCACCATCACTTACATAGAATTTATGCTCTCCTGCCGGCCCTGCATTTTCAAGGCCCTCCTGCATAAGAACCTGTTTAAGCTCTATGGCTGTTTCATAGGCAGGGTTTACCAGGGTTACGTCTTCTCCCACAATGGAACCGATAATATTCCGGATGAGAGGATAATGGGTACAGCCAAGTACCAGCGTGTCGATATTTATTTCTAAAAGGCTGCTGATGTATCTCTTGGCTATTTCCACCGTAACAGGGTCGGTAAGCCAGCCTTCTTCTACCAAGGGCACAAATAAGGGACATGCCTTTCCATAAACTCTTACCTCCGGATTCAGCTCTTTTATATAAGTATTGTAAATACCGCTGTTGATAGTAGCTTCCGTACCGATAACACCGACATTTCCGTTTTTGGTTGTCATGGAAGCCACCTTTGCTCCGGGTTTTACCACTCCGATTACAGGAATGGAGACTTCCTTTGCCACAGTTTCAAGGGCCAGGGCACTTGCCGTATTACAGGCTATTACGATAGCCTTCACATTTTTTGTCTGCAGGAACTTCACTATCTGTCTTGAATAGGTTATGATTGTTTTCTGTGATTTGCTTCCGTATGGAACCCTTGCGGTATCTCCAAAGTAGATTATGGTTTCTCCCGGAATCTGTCTCATGATTTCCCTGGCTACTGTTAACCCACCGATACCGGAATCAAATACACCTATGGGTGCATTACAAGGCATCGCTTTCTCCTCCTGCTTCTGCTGCTCTGGCAAAGGCAAGCTGCAATAATTTCTCTACCAATTGGGGCTTTCCGATTCCTTTGCCTTCCCAAAGCATGGGATACATGCTGATGGAGGTAAAGCCAGGCATGGTATTGATTTCATTAAAGATTACCTCGCCGGTATTTCTGTCCACGAAGAAATCCACTCTGGATAAACCATGTCCGTCCACTGCCCTGAAAATCCTGATGGCATAGTCTCTTATTGTTTCAGCCGCACCTGCCGGTAACTCAGGAGAAAGTATGGTTTTAGATTCTGCATTATTATATTTTGCGTCATAGTCGTAGAACTTTGCTGCCGCTACAATCTCACCCACGCCGGATGCTTTGGGTTCATTTCCCCCCAGTACGGCACATTCCACTTCTCTTCCGTTAATGGTCTCTTCTACTAATATCTTGCGGTCATGCTCACTGGCAAGCTTTAAGCCTTCCATTAATTCTTCCCTTGTATCTGCTTTGGAAATGCCTCTGGAGGAACCGGCATTGGAGGGCTTAATAAATACCGGATAAGAAAGTATGGCTTCAACCTTCTTAACGGCTTCTTCCATGGCATCAAGGTCCTTCTTCAGAATGGCAACATATTTTGCCTGCCTGATACCCAGGGTATCCACAACAGTCTTTGTATATAATTTATCCATGGAAATGGCAGATGCCAGCACGCCGCATCCGACATATGGTATTTTCGCCAGCTCTAAAAGCCCCTGAACGGTACCATCTTCTCCATTAAGGCCGTGAAGTACCGGAAAGACCACATCTACTTTTATGCTTTCTGCCTTTTCACCCTTTAATATTAACACGGATTTCAGAACAGCATCCGGTAAAAGCACGGCTGTTTCTTTGTTCTGTTTCCAGGAACCGGAGGTAATCTCCTCTGTATTGTTTACTTTAAGCCATTTTCCCTCTTTTGTAATACCTATAATTAGAATACGGTAAATATCCATATTGATGTTATTAATAACGGTAGTAGCCGAAACGCAGGAAACTTCATGCTCGGATGACTGTCCTCCGAACAGAACTGCAACTGTCTTTTTGCTCATGTTAACTCCTTTCGTGAATATCAAAAATCCAAAAGATATTCTCTAATCGTATAGCCTGCTATCTATTCTATATTCTTTTATCATCATTTTAAATAACATTCAATAGATAATATGCCCTTTAAAAAAGCAAAAAAAGGCGCAAATGTTATATCTATCCTATACCTATAGCTTATTTTATTTTACTCTTTCTTTTTATAAATCGCAAGGTTTTTATTCTTTTCGCAGATTTTGTTTAAGTTTCCGGTTTCTTTCCCATACTATAGAAAAGTACTCGTACCTGGAGGAGGCTATAAATTGAAGAAACCGGACTTTCCTATTTTATTATATCTACATAAGAAAAATGCCAAAAAAAAATCATTTTTCCTACATATGAAAAACTTTTTTTCAGATAAGGGTATTGTAAGGAACGCAGCCGCATCTTTTTCCCTTTGTCTTATCTGCATCCTTCTTTCCCTCAAAGCACTTAATGATGATTCCAGTAAAAGTGCAGCAGCTATGCAAAAGGACATTGCTTCGGAAATTATACGGTTCCATGTCATTGCGAACAGTGATTCCGCCGGGGATCAGGCATTAAAGCTAAAAGTAAAATCAGCTGTGACCGAGAGCTTGTACCCGGTATTATCCAATGCCACAGATGTTGATGAGGCAAGGCAGATTGTGGAAAAGCACCTGGACCAGATCGAAGCATTAGCCGATAAGGTCATAGAAGATAACGGCTACCACTACCCGGTAAGTGCTTCCCTTGAAAAAGGCTATTTCCCTATTAAGGTTTATGGAGATCTAACCCTGCCGCCGGGACAGTATGAGGCCCTGCGGATTGAAATTGGCAAAGCAAAGGGACAGAATTGGTGGTGTGTCATGTTTCCCCCTCTTTGCTTTGTAGATGCTACCTACAGTGTAGTTCCAAAGGAATCCAAGGCACAGCTTAAGCAGGTCTTGACAGAAGAGGAATATAACTCGGTATTTACCCATAAAAAGGCCGATATCAAAATAAAATTAAAGCTGCTGGATGTGATAAAGGATTGCTTTTCCAAATAGTCAAATTTGTTGCAATGTGCTATTCCTAAGCTTATAATAGAGTAACATGATTTGAAAATCATATTATACTTCACACCAAAAGGAGTATCCATGAATTCCATTAAGCTGAAAGCATATGCAAAGATTAATCTCGGTTTGGATGTGGTCAGAAAAAGAGAGGACGGCTATCATGAGGTTCGAATGATTATGCAGACCATAGGCCTGTATGATAAGGTGTCCATTCTCAGGACCAACAATACCTCCATAACCGTTAAAACGAACCTGCCCTACCTCCCCACAGATGAAAATAACCTCGTATACAAGGCCGCCGTACTGGTCAGGAAAAACTATAACATCAGCCAGGGCGTCCATATTATACTGGATAAAAAGATACCCGTTGCAGCAGGTCTTGCAGGAGGAAGCAGTGATGCCGCCGCTGTCCTTTACGGACTGAACAGGCTCTTTCATTTAAAGCTTCCCAGGGCGGAGCTTCTGGCACTGGGCCTTAAGCTCGGAGCAGACGTTCCCTACTGCCTTATGAGGGGTACTGCCCTTTCAGAGGGTATTGGTGAAAAGCTGACCCCCCTGGCACCTTTCCCCTTCTGCCATGTACTTATTATAAAGCCGGGAATTAATGTTTCCACCCGGTATGTCTATGAAAACCTTAAGCTGAATGAAGAAATTAAGCACCCGGATATAGATGCCATTATCACAGCTATTAAAGCAAATGACTTACAGAGTGCGGCAGGACATTTTGGAAATGTACTGGAATCAGTCACTGTGAAGGATTACCCGGTAATCGGACAGATTAAGGAGCAGCTTTTAAATGCAGGTGCTATTACATCGCTGATGAGCGGAAGCGGTCCGACTGTCTTCGGACTCTTTGACAGCAGAGAAAAAGCAGAAAGGGCCTTTTATCAGTTTAAGACCGGAAAGCTTGCAAAACAGGTATATTTAACCGGTCTATACCAGCCAAGGCTTAAATTTTCATACTAACTCCATGCCCTCCCAACGCGCCGCAAGATAGCGACGTGGATTTCGCAGGCACTTGTGTGAATTATGCCTCTAAATAATTCACACTATTCCTCCGATATTAATGATATGTGGTTAATAGCCTTACGATTATTTAACGCTCTAACCCGTTAATATTTGCCATACAAGGAGGTATAATATGGATGTAAAAGGAATTACAGCAAATACTTATATACCCTCGGTCAAAGCTGCCGGAAAGGTTTCTAATAAGCCTGCCTATGCTGATGCCGATGTATATGAGAAATCTTCTAATGCAGCGGACACTGCCAGAACACCGGAACAAAATGCTGCTTTGATTAAGGCATTAAAAGCAGATGCTGAAAAAAGAGGCGAACAGCTAAGGAATCTGGTAGAGAAAATGATGCTTTCCCAGGGAAAGACCTTCGATGCCGCCGGAATGTGGAGCTTTTTACAAAGCAAGGAGTACACCGTAGATGCGGAAACTGCAAAGCAGGCTCAGGCGGATATTGCAGAAGACGGCTACTGGGGTATTGAACAGACTTCCGACAGGCTGGTCTCCTTTGCCAAGGCTTTAGCCGGGAATAACCCTGAAAAAGCGGACGAAATGATGGAAGCCGTAAAAACCGGCTTTGAACAGGCAACAAAAGCCTGGGGCGGAAAGCTTCCCGACATCTGCCAAAAGACATTGGACACTACCTTAAAGAAGCTTAACGACTGGAAGGGCTCTTCAACTGATGCTGCCAAATAACCGGCAGCTTAAAGCCTAAGCATTGATTCGTGGACCAGAATGCCATGCTTGTTGAGATTTACTTATGACACCCGAATCAGCATTATATACCTGTAAAAAATGGCTGCCATGAAAGCCTCCCGGAAGAGAATCACACTCTTTCCGGGAGAAGCTTTCATGGCAGCTCTTGTTACCGCATATTTTCTTTGTTCCTTAAAGCTTTCTATTCCAAGCTCCGGCAAGCTCAGAGTATTTTGTCTACCCTCTTGGTAATTAATAACTTATCCCCTGCCTTGACCATTTCATCTGCCAGGTTATTTAATTCTTTTAGTTTATCCACCGTACTGTAATATTTTTTTGCAATACTCCACAGGCTGTCATTATTTTTAACCACATAGCCAACCATACTGGGCATATTTTTCAGCTTATCATAGTCCAGCTCATGTTCTTCCACATCTGCTATAATGGGTTCCGTCAGAGAATTAAAGACAATGGTACTGAGTCCAATTCCAGCCTTCACTTCCATCTCTTCTCCGTCAAGAGCCATTACACTGAGCTGTTCCATGGAAGGCTTAATACGGTAGATGCTGTCAGGATTAATTCCTCTTGCTTCAATGGTCTGATTAAAGGGAACAATTCCTTTAATGGAATTTAAGGGTCTCTTGTCGTCAGGGCAGATGTAGAGCACCTGCACTTCCATGACCCCGTTTACCTCAAGTCCACTGTCCGTTACTTCAATGTCATCCACCTTAACATCTCCTGAAGCATGGCATATCTGCAGAATCTCAGGCTGCCCGGCGGCGACACGGATTCTGTCATTTACACGTACTTTGCTGTTATTCTTCACCAGAAGGCTCTCATAATGTGCGTCCTTCATGACCGGAATTAATTCCTTGTAAGGAGAATACACATCGTTCAGCAGCTCCAGCTCTTCTTCTTCATACATCTTAATAGCCATCTCTATAACGGTTTCCACATCTACAATACGTTCCTCGCCGTCTGCGTCCGGTACCACTTCCAGACTTTTACCGGTTACATTAAAGGTGATGTTATCAATCATATCTTCCGTACAGCCATTACAGTCAATGGTCGTGCTGAAAGGTATCTCCGTTTCATAATAATCTATGGGATTATCTTCGCTTTCCCCTGCATAGATAAAGAAAACAACAACCTCTCCCTTTTCCGTAAACTTATCTTCCAAAAGCCTTACTTCTACATTTCTAAGCTCCACTTCACTGTAAAGAATCTCTGAAATATTGACTTTGTTCGAAGGCAGGTGAATCTGGTCCTTTACCCTGTAGGTATCCCGCTTATCCACTGCCACATCCGTAACGGTAATCGTCTTATTCCGGTACTGGACATCCGGATCTCCCTCAATACCTACGGCAGTTGCCTCATCGTATAAATCTTCTACCAATACCGTCAGGCTGACAATTGCCTTTACACTTAATTTTCTGGAATTGATCAAGCCTGTGGTAAGGTCTTCCAGCTCCCAGCTGACCACCGCGTCATCGCCTGAGCAGGCTTCTTCCAGATGAATCAATTCGTCAAAAGGAATCTCTCCCGACATATTATGTAAGGGCCGTGCATTTTCGTCACTGAGATAAAGGTCATCAAAATGCAGAGAGCCATTTACCATGAGCTTACCATTGGACATTTTTACATCAATGATTTTAACCATGCCCTGTTCCTTAATAATTTTATAAATGTCAGGCTTTGCATCCGGCACATTAAAGTCATCATCCAGGGTTAGCTGAAGGCTGGTTTGACATTTCAATTTATTCATATGAACATTTTTCTTTATCAGTTCCACAAAAATATCCCTCCTTGTCTTATACCATATCATATTCATTAGAAATACTATTTATGATTAAAGAATTCGCAACAGGAACAGGAAGGAATAAAGAAAGGTTCTATATCAAGTGTCGGGGAGGGATTCTCAAAATTTCTCCCCAACACTTGACATAGAACCCAAAAGGAGTTTTCTTATCACAAGATAGAAAACTCCTCACCTTATTTGTATTAGCATAACATCATTTGTACGTCTTTTGTCAAAACATCTGCATAGCTAAAAGATAATGTCTTAAATGTATCAGCTGAGCCATCTTCAATTTTTACTAAAAAGATACTCGGATAAGTTTCGGTTATAATACCTTCTGTTATGTCAATCTTATTTCTGCCCCTGTTAGCCTTGATCTTAACTCTGCTTCCTATGTGACTGACTACTTCTCTGCGAACTTTGCTTACATCTGCTTGTTTCATCATCATAACAGCCTCCTTATGGGTAAACCTTTTTATATTAAGGGTTTTAGATGCCAAACCAATAATTCGGAACATAAATACAAAACACATAAACAATCAAATTATAGCATGAATTAGTGTAAATGTCAAATAATTTTCTGACAATTCAGGACATTTTTCCTACTTGTTTATATAAAATATGATAGACAGATAATTAAAAAGGCGATTTGCCTTGTTAATATTTTACTCTTGCATGCTATTATGTCCAATTTTTCCAAAATAATGCACATTATTATTAAAATTAGGAATAAATTTCTATGCAGGTTGCATGATTTTTCGCGCAAAAATAGCTGCCAGAGAGCAATACGGCGAAAGCAAGGCTCTGAAGGCAGCTGTTTTTGTAGCTTTTATTCTTTTATTTATATTGGGGAGTTTTGTCATAAAATTGTGTCTTTATAACAACATAAGGATAGGTAAGCGCATTGGTAACCTGCTCATTTTCACCAGGGCCTACCAAATCGGTATCCACAACAATGGCATTATCCGTAAGATATACCGCATTCACTGTAATGCTGTAGCCGCCCGTAGGCTGCTCTCCATATCCCACTACTATGTACAGATTTTCCACATCAGAATAAGAAAGCTTAAAGGGTTCCTTCTTCTTCTCATTTATCATTTTCATAAGCGGCTCCGGTACATCCGCATCTTCCACCACTGTAAATTCCAAATCCTTTATTTTCTTCCCGCCCGGGTCTTCCTTCTGACAGCCCGTTAAAAACAGGGAAATTCCCAGAAATCCAAAAATTAAAAGGCTTATAACATGTGCTCTTCCTTTGATTATTCTTTTCACTTTCTCCTTAGCCTCCGCATAGAATCTACTCATAGTATTCTATGCCGGCAAAAAGAAAATATGCGGCAATCCTTTACGGATTTACTGCTCATAAAAAAGCCTTTATTTGGAAGCCTCAAGCTCCGGGTAGCTTAACCTGGCATCCTCTCCATCGTCCTTTACCTCCGCTGTATAGGTCTTGGTATCATAACCGGACTGGATAAAGGTTATATAGAGCTGGCCGGTTGTGGTCTTGGGAAAGCTGACCGGTACCGTTCCCTTATATTCACCGTTTACATACACAGAAGCCCCTTCCGGTTTCTGGATATAAACATAATTTTTCCCGTCTGTCTTGGAGCTGTTACTTCCAGTGCCGGAGTTACTTCCGGATGAAGTGCCGGAGTTATCCGTATTGGAGGAGTTAGTTCCAGACGAATTTGTTCCGGAATTTGTATTTGTTCCTGTTGAATTGGTACCGGAATTTGTTCCTGCATTCGTTCCGGAATTTTTGTTTTCAGAATTATTACCGGTACTGCTGTTACTGCCTTTATCTGTTTCAGAGCCATTCTCACTGGCACTGCTTTCCTCACTGTTGTTATTCTCTTCTACAAGCTTAACAAAGATTTCCTTCTCTTTTTCATCTGCCTTCAGGGTTCCGGTGTATGTCTTATAGCCCCCAAGTGTGACCTTTATGCTGTGCTTTCCATAGTCCATCTTAATGGGCTGGTCGTAGGACACCAGAAGATTATCCAGGTACAGCTCTGCTCCAAGGGGTGTTATATGAAAAGTGACCTTGCAGCTCTTAACAGAAGGCTTCTTAAATTCCTTCATACTGACCTCTGTTTCCTTATCCGGTACTACGGTTACTGTCTTTGTACCGGTAAAGTCCCCTTTTTCCATGGTAATATCGTAATCGCCCTCTCTAGCGGTAACTACCAGCTCTTCTTCAATAGGAAGCGATTCCTTCTTACCGATATAAACAGTTCCTCCAAGGAAATCGCCGTAATCCTTAAAACGCAAGGTTCCATGTCCCTTTGTTACCAGAATGGAATAAATGGTTTTGTCATATCCGATTGCCATCAGTTCATCCGTCTTGTCAAGCTCCTTGAAGGTCAGGGATTTTCCGTCCTTCGTAATAAAAAGATAATCCGGATACTGATAGAGCCTGTCAGCGATTGTAAAGCTGCCTTCCTCTGCATTTACGCTCCAATTTTGTATTCCTTCATAGCGCCAGGCTTTGTCCCATAGCTTCAGGCTGATAATGCTGTTCGTATCTGTGTCATAGGAAACCTTGGCTATGTCACCAATCTTAAGACTATCAGCCGTTATATTCTTTCCGTATTTGTCCATGACAATAGTGCCTTCCGTCTGGGTAAGGCTCAAATCTTCTCCATCGTTTATATCCCGAAGGGTAAAGCCTGGCATCATATTGTCCCTGCCGGTGATAACGGCAGTTAATTGAGCTTCATTTCCTTTTGCCGCTTTATCCGTCTCATCCTGGCCGCTTCCTGCAAAGCTGCCGCTTACAGCTGTTTTGGATGACAGCGTTGCCAGGCTTACAATCATTATGAGAATAAAGCCCCCTGCCAGCAGAAATATAAAACTGCTGCTCTTTTGTTTTCTCTTAACAAGCTTATTTTCTTCCAACGTATTTCCTCACTGCACCTTTATCAATGGGTTCTGTTTTACTGTCTTTTATTATAAGGCATCTATTCTGAAAACTCAAGAATTACTGTTCCCTTTGGCTTAGTGCTTTAGTTCAGGGTATTGGAAAGGCATTCCAGGAATTTCTTTCTTCCCTTGGATTGCTCCCAGGTACCAATCAGCTTTTGGATATTTCTCTGGGGAACCCAGGATTTCTTGCCATTATAATAAAAATTGGTAATCTTCCAGAATTTCTCAGGATATAAAAGCAGTATGTATAAAAGCTTTTTCTCGTCCCTGTCAAGGGGCAGAATATCGGTGTAGGTATTGAGAATCATACTGCCGATATCAATATCCCAGTCATTCTTCTCCAGGCATTTCCTGATATAAAAATACAAATCCGTACACTGCACGCCAATACAAGCCTTATCAAAATTTGTCGTTGCCATCTCTACTCCCGGCTTGTTTTTAAATACCGCGGCAGACAGACGTTCTTCCCCCATGGGGACTTTTGGCAGAAGCCCCGCAGCGGCATTCACCATAATGATATTGTGATAGGTATAATTGCCGTGGCAGACATAGCAATGCTCCCTGGCCTCTTTCACAAGCTCCCTGTAATTGCTCTCAAGCAGGAGCCTTGTCGCCTCTTTCGCCTGCTCGTAAAATTCATCATAGCAATTGATGTAGCAGAGCTCGAATTCATTTTTCTTTTTCTTTTCCCTGATATAGCTTCTGACCCTCTTAAGCTCACGGTTTCTTTTGTCAAAAAGCTCAATAAGGTCTGCTCCGGTATTCTTTACGACCAGCTCCTCCGACAGCGGCACTTCCCTCAGCACACTGTGAAGCAAAGCCAGATTAATGGCGCCATTGGCAATATCCGTCTCATTGCGAAGATTACACTCTTCCCCCGGAAACCAGTTCTTTAACAGATATTTATTACCGGCACTATCCTCGGTAATCAGCTCACCGGCATTATTTCTCATATATAAATCCACATAAGGATAGTCATTCAGATATTCCAAAAGGGTGTTTTCAAATTCCACCCGGCTTTTAGAGCTTTCCAAGCTTTTCAACAGCTTGAGTCCCTTATCCGTCTCTGCTATAAATGCCCCCCTGATTCTGTATGTGTTATAGATTTTTATATTATATTGTTTAAATATTTCCAGATTTCTATCCTCCATAGGAAAGCCTCCTGACTCAAACTATTGCACCGCTTCATAGGGTGTCTCTTCTAATCCTATGATATAATGCAGGTTTTCATGACAGGAATCCTAAGGATTCAGAATAATTTTTAAGATACTATTTTTTCTGCCGCAAGCTCTCTTAAGCTTGCCTTGTTGTTAAGGGAAGGTTCCTGCAGTACTGCTTCCAGCAGCTCTCCCAGTACCTGTCCCATGGCTTTGCCAGGCTTAAGTCCAAGCTCGATTAAATCTTTTCCATTTACCAGCAGTTCTTTTAATTCAACACATTCCTGCTTATTGAGTATTTCTTCATAGAGCTCCTTGGCCTTCTCGAGCTCTCCGCCTTTTCTGCTGGAAAGGCTTCCCTCCTCCGCCATTATAAGTGTCTCTTTCACAGAGAAAAGCATTCTCATCAGATCCTTCCCGATGAGATTGGCAGCTTTTCTCATTCCGTAAGGAGTGAGGAGAAATTCATAGCTGTGCCAGGTTATCAGCCGGTATACAGTATCTATGGTCTCATTGTCAAACTTAAGCCTTTTTAAGACTTCTCTTCCTTCCTCTGCCGTAAGTCCTTGTAACAGCAGAGTCCAGGCAAGGATTAAGGACTCCTTTTCTTTTCCTTTTCCGGAAGAAGACAGCTTCTCCTCTATCAGCTTTATGCTCCTCAAATAAAAGCTCCCCCGAGGTTCTTCTCCCTTCCAGGTCAGCTTATTTTCATTCATCATGGAATCAAATTCCGGCAGTACCACCTTTGTAATTCCAAGCTCGTAGGCAATGAAAAGCCTGTCCGGATGAGGTGACAGCAGGAGTTTATTAATCTCTGTTCTGATACGCTCTGCACTGATATTTTGAAGGTGCTCTGCCATTTCCTTTGCCGCAAGAAAGGTTTCCTTCTCAATATCAAAGCCTAACTGGGCAGAAAAGCGGACAGCCCTTAAAATACGCAGTGCATCTTCGTCAAAACGCCTGGCTGCGCTTCCGACACAGCGGATGCGGCCTTCCTTTAAATCCTTAAGCCCTTCAAAAATGTCCACCAGTCCGCTTTCCTCATTGTATGCCATGGCATTTATGGTAAAATCCCTTCTCATCAAATCCTCCGAGAGATAGGGAGTATAGGTCACTTCCTTCGGGTGCCTGTTATCCTCATACTCACCGTCAATCCGGTAAGTGGTAACTTCATAGCCCATCTTATCAAACATAACCGTAACCGTACCGTGCAGAATACCGGTATCAACAGTTCTCTTAAAAATTTCCTTTACCTGACGAGGGCTGGCAGAGGTGGTAATATCCCAGTCCTCCGGCTCCCTTCCCAATATGACATCTCTTACACATCCGCCTACTGCATAGGCTTCGTAACCGTGTTTCTGCAATTCCTTTATAATATAATCCACATGCTTTGGCAGTTCTATCTTCATAAAAAAATCCTTCCTGACTTACTATCTTTATTATAGCCGAAGTCAGGAAGGATAACAAATTTTTTTTACGGTCTAGTTTTCGTCATAGGTATATACGGTATTTTCTTCCTCCGCATTTCTGGAAAGCCGGATAAAGTAAATCAGACTGAATACGATGCCCGCTGCACTTACCACGAATAGAATCCCGCCGCTTACCGGACTTAACAGCATCTTGTCAGTAAGGGTATAGCTTAGCAGTATACCGCTTAAATTCACTGACATATGAAGGGCAATGGAGGCTGCAAGCGTGTGAAAGACATAGCGCACAAGTCCAAAGCAAAGACCGATGGCAAATGCATACAAGCCCTGGATTATATTCATGTGATATATTCCAAAAAGAAGTGCCTGTAAAATATTCGCAGCAAAGAAGGGTAAAACCTTTCTTGCCTTATGCATGGTAACTCCGCGGAAGATTAACTCTTCTGCAATAGGCCCTATGATTCCAACATATAAAAAGGAAGCAAGTGAATTGCCCATCCCCAGCTTATCCATAAGATCTCCGTATTTCTCAAACCATCCGGGCTGCAGGCTTGAAATCAGAGTCAGTAAAATGGAAAGTCCAATCTGCAGGCACATGCCAAGTGCAATGATGATGACTGCGTTCTTTGCTGAAAGGCTGCTGGCTTTCCTGTCAAGCTCTTCCTTTCTTTTAATGTTTCTTAACCAAATTCCAAATACAATAATGTCAATAACACCGAATATCGCTGATATCACCAGAAGGAATTGAGGGTCCTGTATATCTTCTGCAAGATTCCCCTGTAAATTGTTTATATCAATTCCTCCCTGGGAGGCAGTATAAAATACTTTAACAAAGGAATAGATAATTCCTATCCAGGCAGCTCCCAGAATCTGTATTGCAAATGCCAGCAAAAGCGGCAGAACTGTTGCCAAATAATCTCCAGGTCTTTTCATGTTTTCTCCTTCCCTGAATGTAATTCCAAATTCAAGTTCTCATTCTTTACTTTAACATGCGGAGTGCAATTATGCAATGCTTTGACAGGGCACTTTTCGAACTGTTTTTACATTAGGTTATCCAGGCGAAAAACTACTTTGTTTGTTACTATGTATTTCTTCAGGTTCAGCAGAACATCATATTGTATAGTATCATTATCGGCAATGCCGGTCTCTCTTTTAACACAGGTAATTAAAATATCATAATCTTCCTGCTTTTCGGAAGTTAGACTTTCATTTTCCATAAGATTCAGGAAAAGTCATAAACTCGATCTTTGGTAGAAATTAAACTATATCCTGCATCCAGTACTATTTATTTTCAATAATATAATAATTATAATATTTATTCTCGTCAATCATCCTGTTCAGCACTGTAGTATCGGACTCCAACTCTTTTTAACGTTAAATACTGCCAGCCTTTTTGTGACTTTATAGTCAGCTTTAATTCATACTGCTTTCTTACATCCATTAACGAGCCATTAGCATCTGTTACTAAACCATGTATGTCATAACTATTCTTAAAATCAATGTTTGCAAACTCAGGTATACTAAAATGCTCTCCCTCTAATACACAAGAAATCTTATCAATGTAATCTTTTTTACCATCATACCCAATGTACTCCAAGTAGAGTGAATCATAATTTGTTCCATCTACCTTAATGGAAGTATAAGTAGCCATCCATTTATCATCTTTTCCATAAAAAGCACATACACCATCTTTGGTTTCATTATATTTTATTACAAACCTTACACCTGTAATTATTATTACAATTATCAAAGCTATTAATCCTATTATGAATATGCGTTTCTTCATGATACCCCCAAACTACACATCTTTTGTATTTTTTGTCTCTTCCATAAGTGTTTCTTTAATTCTTTTTAGCCATATCCTAAATTTAGTGACTTTATACCCCTTTCCCATCGGACCCATGAAACTATAGCAAATCTTACACCAACAGTAAAAGATGCATATTTTTTATAAATGTTTTCTATTTTTTTAATGCATCAAGATACTTATGGTAAATTGTATCCGAAATTGTAGAGTATGGAATCTTAACATAGTTTGCATCTAAATTAAAATTAATATTTTTATTCTCATCAATATACCATGTTGTCTCACGCTCTGTGTCTTTTAACATATCAATTATTTCTTGCTGCGTATAAATATGGTACACGTCCTTTTCTTGTTTAGAAGTATAAACCATAAATGCATCTTTAAAATTATGGAATATTGGATTGGCAGCGCTATCGTAATCTGTTACAATATGGGTTCCATCACCACTATTGATTAATCTTTTATCAATTACCATAAAATCAGGTAAATCAATTTTTTTACCTGTTTCCATATCAATGGTAATGCCAAAAAATCTAGATGTATCTCTCATCACACCTTCACTTCCTAAATCGACTTCTCCATACCCATCAAAGCTATACCAAAAACTAGCAATATATTTATTAGCTAATCCTACACCACTTTGGTATTTAAATTTATAATTTGGATACGAAAAATCAACGAAAGGCTTATTTTCATAATCCTTTACACCAAGAAAAACCTGATCCTTTAAAAGTTTATTAATCACAGATTGCTTCTTTTTATCCTTTAGTCCATTGATACAGGGATATTCCACATAGGAATTGTTTTCAGTATATGATACGATAGAGGTTGAATAATTTACTTTATTATTATCCATCTTGTAATATATTAAAGTAATGATAAAAACTACAAATATCACAGAATATATTATTTTCCTTACTTTTTTTATCACAATGCCTCCTGCATTTTAATGTAGAAAAATATATTTTACCATCCATATCTCATATGTATCTTCTCTTTTTATACTCATTAAAAGACATGTTTTTGCTTACTTCAGCTGTAACCTTATAAATGTTTCTTAAGAAATTTTGGGCTCACTACCATAATTTACTTCTAGTGTACTGACCGCTTGTAATTTATGGTAATTATATCTGGAGATTTTACTCTCCAGATGTAAATTTGGGATAAAGAGAAATAAGTTTTTCTCTTGCATCCGATGCAGTGAAGTGTCATGTTACGTTTCTGCATTCTGTGTTACGCATTTTCTCCCATGCTAAAAGTTCCTGTCGCACTTTTGAAATAGTATCTAATCTTCTTGCGAGGCATTGTCTTGTCATTACATTTAGTTCTATTTCAGCTATATTCAGCCAGCTTCCGTGTTTTGGAGTATGGTGTATTTCCAATCTCCTGGCATAGGAACGCGCTTCCGTAGCCGGAAACTTTTTATACAGCGAAGAAATTGCATGTGTGTTGAGATTATCCATGATTAAGATGATTTTTTCCTTCTTAGGATAATACTCGGTTAGCAGAAATTTTATTTCTTCCGCCCAATCCGTCGCTTTTCTGGATTCACATACACTGCTATGCCGCCAACCATGCAATGGTTCAGTAAAAATGAAAATACTGCAAGTTCCCTCCCTTTTGTATTCGGAGTCGATTTTCTTATCCTGTCCCAAATGCATTGGCAACGGTTCTGCAACATCACCTAATAACTGATATGGTTTCTCATCCATGCAGACAACTGGTAATTCCGGATTATATGGTAATTCATAAATGTCAAGGATATCTTCCATGTTTGCAACGAATTCCGCACTTTCTTTAGGCGGGATGCACCAGTAATCATTCAAGTGAGGTCGAAGTTCATTTTTTTTAGGGCATTGCGGATTGCCTCACGCCCAATCGGCTCGTCAAGTTCCAGACGTACCTGCTTTTCTAAAAGACGTAAAGTCCAACGGGTGCGGCCTTCCGGAATCGGGCCACAGGCAATGCGTATTAATTCAGCTTCTATCCGGCCATCTACTTTACGCCTGGCATTCGAACGGGGATTCCGGTCGATTTTTAGAATGGAATGAATTCCACCTTTTGAATAAGCTAAAACGATATTGGAAACGGTTGCCTTACTGACACCAAATGATTTTGCAATCTGGATTTGAGTGAGAGGTTGCGGTGCATTTTCATCTAGTGCCATCAAAATAGAGCAGCGACGTATTGTTGTTTTACAAGTTTTTTTATTATGAATGGTACTGTTTAGAAGTTTTTTCTCATCATCTGATAAAAGAATATGATAGTTTCTTTTCCTTGCCATAGAATCATCTCCGTTTTCTTTTATCATACCATATATTACCATAAATATCAAGTGGTCAGTACACTAGTTTTTCTATCATTGCTGCAATTGTAAACTTTTATTTATTTTCCAGCTATTAATTTTCAAAAAATTTTTTAGATTCACAAGGGGAACATTTATTTCCTCTGGTGTTCCATTATTTGTAAAACGAGTCAAAACTATTCCGTCTTTTGTTAAGTAAAAATCCTCCACATGAGGTTTTTTATCTTCCGCATTTGTTCTTAAAATATCCAATAAATTCTTGCTGGCTTCACTAGGAAGTTCTTCATCTCCATTACTGTAATGATTTAGAAGCTCTTTCATATCAGTGCCAACTATATCAATACCAATGAAGAAATCTTTTTCATTAAGTAATTTATATGCAAATTCATCATTAAGTTCAATTATATCTTCTAAAAACAACCTTGCACCTGTTTTCATATCTATAGTTACAGAGATAGCCTTATAATAGCTATGTGGACGGTCCCAATACAATACAATAGGAATACTTAAAATATCGTTGTTTGATATAATCCCTGGAAATTCAAATTCCGACCATGGAGTCGTTTCAACCCCTACAGCATACAATCTATCTGAAAGGAATTCTTTATTAAAAATTGCATTTTTAATGGCATCATTAACTTTATTTTGCAGCTCTTTGTCTTCCATTCCCTCAACATAGGGATAATCAAATTTTTCTAATTCAGGTAATTGTAACGGTTGACCTTTAGGATCTAAGCCACCATCATACATTGGTACCACCCATTTATCGTATTCTTCCTGACTTATGCTTTTTAAAGATACCTTAATGGATCGGTCTATTTGATTATCCTTTCCTTGATTTAAGTAGGTTGATGCTTCTCCCGATTGATCTAGCTGACTGTCTTTCTCAAGATTTAAGCTATTGGGAGCCTCTTTTTTTGCTTGTTTTACTTGATTGTCATTTATCTTCATATCATCTCTATGTGTACATGCCATTAATGTCATTAGCATAAGAGCTAAAATTGTTATTACTTTGATACGACTACTTAACATGTTTGTATCCTCCAAAAGCATTACAAGCATCAATAAATGTATTGTTCCTATCCTTCCAATTATTTGATGAAACGACTGTCCCTCCATTGATGACTTTAATGTCGATCACATCATAAGTATTATAGCCATGATAAGTACCATCATAAGCTGATGAATAGTCAATAGATTTATAATGTCCTGCAGCTATTTTTTTATAGTCTTCGTTACTACCTCTGAATCCCTGAACAAACGCTGATATAACTATGAAAGAATTAGATAGTTTGTAACCTTTATCCAAATATTCATCTAGCTTATCTTTAATAGGTTTGCCTTCTGTCCAATACCATGCTGCTGCCATCCATGCATATTTCTCTGCTACGACTTTATAGGGTTTCGAGTTTTTCATTATTTCGCCATTGTACCCTTTCAGATTTTTTTCAAGTATTTATCAAACTCATCATAATTATACTCACCAGTCAACTGAATAGCACCAGCACCCCCTATATTTACCTGTGCCTCCACTTTGTATATAATCATAGCCACCCATACCTGATTCATGTCCTGTTGTCGCCATAAATGCTATTATCTGTTCTTTTGCATATTCTCCTTTATTAATACCAAACATACTCATGGCTTCATTTATTTCATTTGCAAGTTTCTGGGTCGGATTAATCCAACCAAAATCATCTAATTGCTTGACGGTGACAGTATTACTTGTCCCCTTCTTCTCTGCTTTCTTTTTCTTCTCTTCCTCTTTCCTCTTAGCTTCTGTAACAGCTGCTGCCATTGCTACCATTGCAGGAATTCCGATGTTATCAGCATCAGATTTTCCCACTGTCGCCGACATTGGCACCACCTTCGGTGCATCCACTACCACCGCCTGTCTGAATTCTTCGGCTTCCACTGCTGCTTCCTCTTCCTGCGGAATGATGCTGATAGTCCCCCCGAACTTGCAGGGACATTGGCTTTCTACCGTCAGTGCCGGTGCTCCGTCTATCATATGATCCCTGCTGGTGAATATCCAGGGCAAAGGAGTGTCCAGTTCACACTTATTGGTAGCAAATATTTCTTTTGTATCGATTACTGCTTTGGTCACTGTCTTTGCAATTCCTTTTCCAAGCTTGCCAAAAAACCCGTCTCCTTCTTCTGCCTTGTATTTCTCATCGGCTTGTTTCTTTGCTTCCTCAAAGATAAGCTTTGATTTACAATCTCCAAAATGTGTCAGGTTTATTTCCTTTACATGGTCATTGGCATTTAGAACAGGCTGTCCCTGATACACCACTCCATGTCCTTTATCCGTATTAATATAATTCTCCATTGACCCTTCGCTGCATTTTGCTTTCATTCCATGTACTACGTATTTTTCTCCATCTGCTATTTAGACCACCTTCATCCTTCGTAATCCAATTCCGCAAAGCCTTCACCGCAATAAACTTTCTGCTACCGGCAGTAACACGATAATCTTATACTCCAGCAGTACGGCTACACGGAAAAAATCCTAACCAATTTTTATAATTTTAACATTAATTTATTTTTCATCGTTTATACTCCTATGACTGATTTGTATCATATGTATAATATTTTTGATTTTACTATTGATTATTATAGTAGTCAATGGGCATTAGCGTCCATAGATTTTCTATATATAACCCTCCATTATCACGCATATAATTTAAATATATAATTATCCGCTTAATTTGTATCATTTAATATTTTAAAAAATTTAATTTTGCGCTATTGACATTACTACTAATTAGTAGTATATTATAGCCATGGAAAACAAAATAATATCAAACACACAAACGGAAACAAATATTCAAACCCTGCGTGCACTAAACCGGTGCAGCCAGAATGTCCACAAAAAAGAGCTGAGTATCATAAAGGACAGCGGCCTTACCGCTTCCCAGTTCGAAGTTCTGGAGGTTCTGTATGACCTTGGTGATTTACGAATCTGTGATATCATCGAGAAAATACTGGCGACCGGTGGTAATATGACAGTCGTGATTGACAATCTGGCAAAGGACGGACTGGTACTGCAGTGCATGGACCCTCAGGATAAGAGAGTGAAGCTTATTCGGATTACCGGGAAGGGAAAATCCCTGATGGATGACCTGATGCCCAGGTATCTGGATAATATAAATTCTATTTTTAAAGACTTATCCGAGGCAGAGAAGCAAAACTTAAGAGAGATACTTATTAAGCTTTCCGGTGTATCTTAAGTACACCATCCTTTTACCCTATATACAACTAGTTAGTAATATTAATATAAGGATATTTTTAATCCGGCAGGGTATAGTTCACCGTACTTTTATTTAAAATAATATAATAACAATTCAGGAGGATTTACTATGAAGAATTTTTTCGAAGCAATTGAAGACAGACGTACCGTATATGCTATCAGCAAAGAATCACCCATATCAGATGAAAGAATTAAGGAAATCGTGGAGCATGCCGTTAAATATTCTCCCTCTGCTTTCAATTCTCAAAGCGGTAAGGTTGTATTATTACTGGGAAGCGAGCATGATAAGCTCTGGGATATAGCCCTGGAAGCCTTAAGAAAAATAGTACCCGCAGATAGTTTTGCATCCACAGAGGAGAAAATCGCTTCCTTTAAGGCTGGCCACGGAACAGTTCTTTATTTTGATGACAACAGTATTGTGGAATATCTGCAAAAAGAATACTCCCTTTACAAGGATAACTTCCCTGTATGGGCTCAGCAGTCAAACGGTATGCTTCAGCTGGTACTATGGTCCGGTCTGGAAGCCGAAGGCCTTGGTGCTTCCCTCCAGCACTACAACGAACTGATTGAAGAAGCTGTAAAGAAGGAATGGAACATTCCTGCTTCTTACAAATTAATCGGCCAGATGCCTTTTGGAAAGCCAACTGCCGCACCCGGAGAAAAATCCTTTGTTCCCTTAGCAGACCGTATCTCAGTGTTCGGAGCATAAATAAACGTTTAAATGCCTATAGCCCCAACAAAAACACAACCTAACCAATAGATGAAGAAAAAAACAGGCGGTCCTTTGGCTGCCTGTTTTCTTTGCCTTTATTCGATTTATGAAAATGTACATCTGCAAGCAAATGCGGCATGCAATGTGAATCAGTACTGCATCAGCTTTTATTTCCTCTATTTAAGCTTCCGTTTCAATATTAATACGATAGCAATGGTCCAGCGGGCCGCTCCCCTGACCAAGATCAAGACCAGCTTTCAGGGCACCGGTGACATATGCCTTCCCATTCTTAACACTTTTCTCCATCGTCAGACCATTGGCAAGATAGCAGGCAATGGCAGAAGAAAGGGTGCATCCTGTTCCATGTGTATTTGAACTATTGATTCTCTCACTCCGGAACCAGATTGCTTTTCCATTTGAATAAAGGAGGTCATCCGCAGTATGGCCTAAGTGGCCGCCCTTAATCAGCACACTGCCGGGCAGCGTTTCCGATATTTTCTCTGCGGCGGTTTCCATGCCGCCGGTTGTATCTATTTTCATGCCGCAAAGTGCTTCGGCTTCCGGTATATTAGGTGTAATGATGTCTGCGGCAGGTATAAGCTTGTTTATGACCGCTTCCATGGCGTCATCATTCAGCAGTCTGCATCCGCTTGTAGAAACCATGACCGGGTCAACAACAATATTTCTTGCATTATATTTTTTCAGCTTTTCCACAATCACTTCGATTATTCTGGCATTTGAAACCATACCAATCTTAACCGCATCGGGAAAAATATCCGTAAAAATGCAGTCCAGCTGCCGGGCTACAAATTCCGGTGAAGCCTCCAGTACACCGTAAACACCTGTTGTATTTTGAGCCGTAAGTGCAGTGATGGCACTCATAGCATACATTTTATGGGCGGTTATTGTCTTAATATCCGCCTGAATGCCGGCACCGCCGCTGCAGTCTGAGCCGGCAATTGTCAATACTTTTTTCATTTTAATAACCATGCCTTTCTCATCCTTTTACAAGTTCCTTTGATAAGCTGAGCAGATTTCGTGTGGCTGCCGGAATATCAGGGCTGGCAAAAATAGCGGACACTATGGCAACGCCATCAATACCGCTGCCCTTTAGCTCCAGTATATTCTTTTCATTAATGCCTCCAATTGCTATGACAGGAATGGAAACCGCTCCACAAATGGCTGTTAGTGTTTCCAAAGCTACCGCATCAGCGTCATTTTTAGTGGAAGTGGAAAATAAAGCCCCTACGCCAAGATAATCCGCACCTTGCTTTTCGGCAAGCAGTGCCTGCTCCACCGTTTGAACAGAGACACCCAGTATTTTATGCTGCCCTATCCGCTCACGCACGTCCAACGGGCTCATGTCACTTTGTCCCACATGCACGCCATCGGCATCTGCCGCAATGGCCACATCAATATTATCGTTGATGACAAATGGGATGCGGCAGCGGTCGGTAACCTCCTTGATTTTTTTTGCTTCGGCTAAAAAAGTCTCTGTATCCAGCTCCTTTTCCCTAAGCTGCAAAAAGGTCGCTCCGGCCTTTAAAATTGCTTCCACCTGAACTTCCAGCCTATTACTCCCAAGCCAGGCCCGGTCCGTTACCACATACAGGAGCATGGAATCTTTATCTATCTTCAATTTTCCCACCTTCCTTTAACATCGGAACCGTAAGCTTGCTCATGGCATCGATTAACAGCATCCGGTAGGTACCGGTACCGCCGTCAACCTGATCCAGCTTCTGCCAGGCAAGCTCTCCGCAAAGACCCATTGCAGCTACAGCCCCGGCCGCAGCCTCCAAGAGAGAATCCGGGTTTGCTCCTATAAAGCTGCCGATTACGGCAGTGAGCATGCAGCCCGTGCCAGTTACCCGGCTCATCATTGGATGCCCATTCCGGATAACATATGCCTTTTGGGCATTTGCTACAATATCCGTTGCACCGGTAATTGCGATAACGGAGCCGGTGGCTGCGGACAGGGATTTTGCAAAGGCGACCACGCTGTCGATATTTTCCGGCGTTATAGCATCGGCAACAGCAGCATCAACTCCCTGTGTATTACTGCTGCCGGTTGCAAGGAACTTAATTTCAGAGATATTCCCCCGGATAACGGAAAATTTCACTTCCTTTAACAGTCTCTCTGCTGCTTCATTGCGCATATTTGATGCACCGGCGCCGACGGGGTCAAAAACCACCGGATGACCAAGCTCGTTAGCCTTCTTTCCTGCTGTTATCATCGATCGCATGGTTCTCTCATTTAAGGTACCCATGTTAATGACCAGAGACGAACATATGGATGTGATGTCGCACACCTCACCAACGTCATCCGCCATAATCGGCGAACCTCCGCATGCCAGAATAATATTGGCGCAGTCGTTTACCGTTACATAGTTGGTAATGGAATGTACAAGGGGCGCCCTATTCCTTACATTTTGAAGAGCTTCTTCAAACATATATCATTTCCTCCTTTTTTATAATAAATGCCTGCCGCAGGAACCTTTCACTTCCATTTTGCTCCTGCAGCAAAAGCTGCAGTACTGCTTGTTCATTTCATATGCGGCCACTTACTTTATACTTGCCGCTTTGCTTTAAACTTTATCCGGTAAGCACCAACTGCCTTTATACAAAGACTGATCAGTACCACCAGTGCAACAACAGGTACCGTACTCCCCATCACTGTATCAATCTTAAGGAAAAGCCTGTATAGGACAAAGCCTGCGACCCATAAAGTAGTGTTTAGAATATCAATCTTTTTATTGGCCTCCCGCTTTCCAAGGATAAAATAATCTGTAAGCAGGATTGCAGCCATTGGTACAAAAACGGAGCCTATTAAGTATAAGAAATCCTGATACCTCTCAATTGGCGTAAAGATGGCTATGACCGTGCCAAGAATACATATGGCGATTCCCACAAGCTTTTCGTTTAACCCCGGGCAGATATTTAATATGCTCTGCCCGGCAGAATATACATCCAGAAAGGTCGTCGTAACAGTTGCAAGAATAACAATCATAATCGCCGCAGCACCAAGCCCCGCCCCTTTGAGAATCATTACAACATCCGGACTGCCTGCAAAGATGGCGGCTCCAAGGCCGATGGCATACATAAAGCAGCTGCCTGCGAAATAGCAGACCGTGCTGGCTGCCGTAAAACCAACAGGCTTGTCCGCATTCTGCGTATAATCCGATATCATGGGCAGCCATGAGATTGGCATTGCTACCGCCAGCTCAAGGGCCATACCAAAGGTCATTGTTCCCGTAATCCCGGCACTGCTGCCGCCTTTAAAAACAAGAAAGCCCAATACAAGACACAATGCAAAAAGTGCGAGCACTGCAATATTATTAAGCTTATTCAGATTTTTTAACCCGGCCAGAATCCAAAGGACAATCAGTACACCAATCACAACACACCAGAACAGGTTGTTAAAAATAGCGGAATGCCCCTCTGCAACGGAGCCCAGAGCCTTTGCACCGCTGATAATCATAACGGCGGTCCACCCTACCAGCTGTAGAATATTCAGAACCGAGAAAAACACAGACCCATACCGGCCAAAGGAGAACCGGACACTTCCCATGGCTGACACTCTGCTTTTAGCACCTATCAGTCCGGCAAAGTAAAACAGGATGCCACCTATTAAATGCCCTGCAATAATGGCTAGCAGACCCCACCCAAAACCAAGGGGCGCCAGCAGAGTTCCGGTCAGGATTTCCGCGATAGAGATAGCAGCCCCCAGCCATAAAAGGGAACCGCTTAAAATTGACAGTTTATTTTCATTCATTTTTTCCTCCCATGCACTTCGCAAGTTTAGTTGTCATAAATTTACATTAAGTGCTTTTTATATTTTCAACTATCACGCATATACCGCAAGCTTACTTGCAGATCTGCTTAAATAATAGGTAAAATTTCTTTCTAATGTTCATACTATGTACATCCCATACTTTCCCAGGGTACCGCAAAATTGAGCCGAGGATTTCGCAGGCACTTGTGTGAATGAATTATGCTCCTCAATAATTCACACTAACAACTATGCCTTCCCAACGCGCCGCAAGATTGGGCCGAGGATTTCGCAGGCACTTGTGTGAATGAATTATGCTTCTCAATAATTCACACTAACACCCATGCCTTCCCACCCCCCCGCAAGATTGAGCCGAGGATTTCGCAGGCACTTGTGTGAATGAATTATGCTCCTCAATAATTCACACTATCCTTCAAATATAAGAAAGTGGGATATGCTACGCAAAGCATATCCCACTCCATTTCAAAAAAAGTGTACATCCCTACGTTGGCATTATCCAAATCAGGTTCTAGGGTCGAAATCTGTTGATTTCCTCTCAGCCTGCACACAAGCTCCCCTGTCTATTCAATTTAAAGGTATTGTAACAACATACCGGCCATTTGTCAAATACCGGCTTATTGAATAGCCGGATTATTAATAAGCCGGGCCATTACTAATTAGCCGTGTTATTATTAATTAGCCAGTTTATTACTAATAAGCCGGGCTATTACTAATATGCCTTTCCCCAGTAAACCATGGCTTTTGCTTTCTTGCCGCAGCATACGCAGGTATCCGCTATTTCCTCCTGTTTAAAAGGCATACATCTGGAGGTAGCACCTGTCTCTTCCTTAATGGTATCCTCACAGGCCTTGTCTCCGCACCACATGGCTTTTACAAAGCCGGGCTTTGTGGCAACCGCTTCTTTTAATTCTTCAAAATCAACTGCCTGATAGGTATGGGCATCCCTATGAGCTCTGGCTCTCTCCAGCATTTCCTGCTGCATGGCATCAAGAATCTCTCCCACCTTTTCTTCCAGGCTGTCTAAGGATACCACAAGCTTTTCTCTGGTATCACGGCGTACGATTACCGCCTGGTTTTCCTCTATATCCTTAGGGCCAATCTCAATGCGGACAGGTATTCCTCTCATTTCCTGCTCGCTGAATTTCCAGCCGGGACTCTTATCCGTATCATCTACCTTGACGCGGAAGGCTCCAAGGCGTCCTCTCAATTCTGCCGCCTTTTCAAGAACTCCTTCCTTGTGCTGTGCAATAGGAACAATCATCACCTGAGTAGGTGCAATTCTGGGAGGCAGCACAAGACCGCTGTTATCTCCGTGTACCATGATTACAGCACCGATAAGCCTGGTAGTCATTCCCCAGGAAGTCTGATGTACATACTGGAGCTTATTATCCTTATCCGTATACTGAATATTAAAAGCATGGGCAAATCCGTCACCGAAATTATGGCTGGTACCGGACTGAAGAGCTTTACCGTCATGCATTAAAGCCTCGATGGTATAGGTATCCTTTGCTCCTGCAAATTTCTCTTTATCCGTCTTCTTACCCCTTATCATGGGAATGGCAAGAACCTCTTCGCAAAAATCTGCATAGAGATTCAGCATCTGAATAGTCCTTTCTTCTGCTTCCTCTGCCGTTGCATGTGCCGTGTGTCCCTCCTGCCACAGGAATTCTACGGAACGCAGGAAAGGCCTCGTCGTTTTCTCCCAGCGTACAACAGAACACCACTGGTTATATACCTTGGGCAAATCCCTGTAGGACTGTATGATATTAGCGTAATGGTCACAGAAAAGTGTCTCGGAAGTAGGTCTTACACACATTCTCTCCTGTAACGGCTCCAGACCTCCGTGAGTTACCCAGGCAACCTCCGGTGCAAAGCCCTCTACATGATCCTTTTCCTTCTGTAATAAGCTTTCCGGTATAAACATGGGCATGTAAACGTTCTCCACCCCTGTTTCTTTAAATCTGCGGTCCAGCTCCTTTTGAATATTTTCCCAGATAGCATATCCGCCGGGTCTTAGGATTATACATCCTCTTACGCTGGAATAATCAATTAATTCCGCTTTCTTTACAACATCTGTGTACCACTGGGCAAAATCCTCTTCCATGGAGGTTATTGCTTCCACCAGTTTCTTTTCCTTCGCCATAGCGATTTCTCCTTTCAGAACAATTGTTTATAAACAAAGGTTTATACAGAGGAGGACCGGTTATCCGTCAGAAAGGCAATAAAAAAAGTCCTTCCTCCACAAGGGACCGAAAGACCTCGGCGGTACCACCCTAATTAACTGTCACCAGTTCACTTTAACACCGTTATCGCCGGTTTTACGCTGTATTTTCACACAGTGCTCCAAGGTAGGTTCTATAAGGTTATCCTGAGAATCTCCCACCAACCTATTCTCTCTCTGAGAGGACAACATTTATATACTATTCCTTTTCTTCGCTTTGTATATTGATTTTATGCCACCTCCCTGCCTTTGTCAACCTCTTTTTCATTATAGAATGGCAAAGCTGGCGCTGAGCCAACGTTGAAAGCCTGTCAAAGTTGTCTTTGAAAGCAATTGTACTCTTCTGCCTCACTCATGATTTTCTGAAGTTACCTCCTGTAATTTAGAGTCATCAATTCGGTTCCTGGCTTCTTTTATGATGGTAATAATCATAACCAGCCCTACCGGTCCAAGGAGAAAACCCAGGAAACCAAACACCTTAACTCCCACGTACATAGCCATCATGGTATAGACTGGTTTAATCCCTATACGGTTCCCAAAAAGTCTTGGTTCCACCGTCTGGCGCAAAAGCTGGCAGCCGACATATGCCGTTAGAATAATAGCAGCTGAATAAATATCCTTCTGAAACAGATTTATCACTGCCCAGGGTAACAGAATCATGCCGCTTCCAAGTATCGGAAAGGCATCCACCACGCCAATGCCAACTCCGACCAGCAGGGCATATTTATTGCGGATCAAGAACATTGCTATGGTACAGACCAGTGAAATAAGCAGCAGCATAATCCCCTGGGTCTTCAGGTAGGCAATTCCCATATGGGACAGCTTGGAGGTAATGACATGGATATCTTTATAAAAGACGGAATTTCTTACACCTTCCCTATATTGTTCATCATCCTTTATCAGCAGCAGGATACTGACAAGCATAATCAAAAGTATTCCCACAAAGCCCACCATTCCAATCAACAGGTTAATACTCCTGGTAGTGATCACAGGCATTATCTTATTCTTTATAATTACCAGCACGCCATCAAAATTTGTATAAATAAAATTCTGCACGGTGCCAAGCTTTATTCCTAAAAATTTATCACAGCCAGTACAAAGGTTATCGACATATCCCGTCAGGACGGAAAGGTAAATAGGAAAATTCTTCAACAGAGCCACTACCTGTGTTAATAATATATCGCATATATAATATAAAATGAAACCCACAAGGGCGCTAAGTAAGCTTAAGGATAATATTGCTCCCAACAGCTTGGGAAGCCTTATTTTACGATTCAGAAATTTTACTACCGGCGAAAGGGCCGCAGCTACCAGGTAAGCTATAATAAAAGGTGCAAAAAGCGGCAATACATATTCCAGCCCAATGTATACGCCCAATACCGTAAGTATGACAATGCCCAGCATTTTTACCTTATTATTCTTTAAAAACATGGCTGCCTCCCTTCTGTTCTCGATGAAATAAACTGCTTTTTTCGGATATAATTACCAGGTAAAATAATAAGACCTGATAAAAAGAGAAAAACAGAGGGTATTTATAAATACCCTCTGTTTGTATTATCCTCCAAAAGACCATTTGTATGTTAGGTGATTATTTCATCAATTTCAAAAGAATGGTTTTAATGAATATCCAAGGCAGTTAAAAGAAAGGGAACATCTGCTTCTTTTGCGGCTTTTACTTCATTCATTCCACTTAAGACCTGGTAATTATCCCCGTCCTTCTGAGCAGCAATTCTAACATCCGGAAGTCCTTTTATTTTTTCGTATTCCACAATTTTACTCTTTAAAGCATATGCTTCATCTTTGTTAACTTCTTCCTTATACAAAGACTTGGGAGACAGTAATATTCTGGATACCTTCACCATATCTCCATGATTATCGGCAACCAATCCATAATAATCCTTTGCTTCCTTCATAATAACAGAGGCAATTAACTCCGGTGAAGCATAGGTACTTTCAACTACCAGATTATAATTGGAAAAATTAAAATAATCCAGGTTATAAATATCCTTGTAGCGCAGATTCTCCGTCTGGGCTCTCTGAAACAGCTTTTCTTTGGCTTCTTCTACAGAGGAATACTGTTCTTCCTTGCCTCTGTTATCCTTCAATACTCTTTCTGCCGCAATATTTAAGTCTACCGAAAGAAATACCTTAAAGGATTTTTCTACGAAATGCCAGGCCAGCCTGGAATCAAAAATAATATTTTTGTCCGGATTCTCTCTGGAGATTCTGGCTGTAGTGTCATCTATCATGTTATCATATTTGTGGTCACTGCACATTAACTGGTTCATTTCAAGGGTTGTCATGTTCATTTGTCTGGCCAGTTCTCTCTGAACCTTCCCTGTGGAATAAATCTCAAAGCCGTACTTGTCCTCTAAAATTTTACAAATGGTGGATTTTCCGCTCCCCAGATTTCCTGTTATTGTGATATGCATAGTGTCCTCCTAATCGTATACCAAAAGCTTTTCCTAAAGTTTAATGGTTAACATTATAACATGGTATACAGCACAAGTAAAGCCTGTCAGGTTAACGCATTACAGTCCGAAGCTCCCGCTTTTGAATAAACAGTCTTTGCGCTGATACCTTCCAGCATGCCAAGCTTTCCGGACAGGGAATTGATGGTGTTATTATCTGCTTCTACGACAATGCTGATAATATTCATCTCCTGATCTCTTATGGGAAGTCCCATTCGGCCAATGATGAACTTTCCGAAATCGTGGAGGATATGATTGACCTCTTCCACCTTATCAAGATTTTCCACAATAATACCCACTAATGCAATCCTTGTCTCCATAATTATACTTCTCCTTTTTTTATAAATTATACTTTAAACCGGTAACCTACTCCCCATATTGTCTCTATATACTGGGGTTTTGAGGTATTGAATTCTATCTTTTCCCGGATTTTTTTAATATGCACTGTGACAGTTGCTATATCTCCTATGGAATCCATATCCCATATTTTCTGGAAGAGCTCTTCCTTTGTATATACCCGGTTAGGATTCTCTGCCAGAAAGGTAAGCAGGTCGAATTCCTTTGTGGTAAAATTTTTCTCCTCATTATTAACGTATACTCTTCTGGCTGTTTTGTCAATCTTTAGACCTCTGATTTCTATGACTTCATTTTCCCTGGCACTGTCACCGATCAGACGCTCATACCGGGCAAGATGCGCCTTCACTCTTGCTACCAGCTCACTGGGGCTGAAGGGCTTTGTAATGTAATCATCCGCGCCCATGCCAAGTCCTCTGATTTTATCGATATCCTCTTTTTTGGCTGAAACCATAAGAATGGGAATATTCTTAGCGCTGCGGACATTTTTGCAGATTTCAAAGCCATCTGTCCCGGGAAGCATCAAATCCAATATTATCAGGTCGAATTCTTCCTTTAAAGCCCTCTCAAGGCCCTGGTCTCCGTCATTCTCTATTTCCACCTCAAAGCCGCTGAGCTCCAGATAATCCTTTTCCAGTTCCGCGATTGCCGTCTCATCTTCCACTATCAGTATCCTGTTCATTCTTGACATCCTCCTTGCACTTTCTTAATGTAAAATATATGGTAGTTCCTTTATCCTCTTCACTCTCAGCCCATATGGTTCCCATATGGTCCTCGATAATTTTCTTTACTATGGCAAGACCAAGACCGGTACCGCCCTTGGTGGAATTCCTGGAAGCATCCGCCCTGTAAAACCTTTCAAATACAAAGGGAAGGTCTTTTACAGGAATCCCCTCACCGTTATCCTCTATACTGATAACGACCTCTTCCGACCTGTTGAACGCTGCGCCGTCCAGAATATGGATAGCAATATGCCCCTGCTTCTTTCCCATATATTTAACGGAATTTCCAACGATATTGCTGATAACACGCTTTAACTGCTCGGCATCCACATTCACTTTGGTTTCCTTATCCGTTTCATTATGGTATTCCACTTCTATATTCTTAACCTCCAGGTCAAGGGTAATCTCACCTAAACAGTCCTCAAAGTAATCTCCCAGATTGATACAGGAAAAGGTATAGGGCATGGTATTGCAGTCAATTTTTGAATAAAAGGACAGCTCGTCTACCAGTACGGACAGGTCATTTGCCTTGGTATATATGGTCTTAAGATATTTTTCCTGCTTCTCCTTTGTATCCGCCACACCGTCCATAATGCCCTCCGCATAACCCTTAATAGCTGTTATGGGAGTCCTTAAATCATGGGAAATATTGCTTATCAGCTCTTTCATCTCCTGCTCATAGCGGAATCTCACATCGATTAATTCCTTTAAGCGGATTCTCATTTCTTCAAAGTCCACACAAAGCTGTCCGATTTCATCCTCCGGATCTCCCTCAATGGAATAATCCAGATTTCCCTCCTTCATGGCATTGGTTGCAGCATGCAGGGTATTGATGGGAATGATAATACTGCGGTAAATCCATATAATAAGCACAGAAGCCGTAAGGATAATAATGGATATCAGGGATAAAAGCAGCTGTATGGCAGAAGCCTTTATCTGGGGTATAAGCGTATCCAGCTCCGTTATGATAAATACGCTTCCTTCCGTACCGTCCTTATATTGAAAGTCCTGCTGCTTCAGCAGAAAGGGATGGTTACCGTCCACATATAATCCGCCCTCTGCATTTCCTGTATATTCACCAAAAGCAGGGAAGCTGTCCTTTATTTTATCGAATCTGTCCGTATCGCCGATATATATAAAATCATTGGCCTTTCTTACGGCAAGATAGGAGTGTTTTCCCTTCAGCTCTTTTTCAAGATAATTTATATAGTTCCCATCGGCAAATTTCTCAGAATCCTTTGCCGCTGTCAGAACAATCTCATTATATACTCCCCTGGTAAGCCTGCTTAGAAGCTGTACGGGATTGGAAAATGCTGTAATGGAATCGGTCTTTACGTCATAGGTCTGCTTTATTTCATTGCTCTGATACCCGATAATAAGGCTTAGGGAAAGACAAACCAGCATAAGAGGTATGGTCGTTATGATGAGAAAGGCTGTTAAAAGCCTGCCCTTTAATTTCAATTGTTAACCCTCCTATCAGAATATTCCAAAGTTTCTAATCGTATTATACCATATGACTTCCGGTTCTACACCGAAAATAACTATGAGCTTTCTAAATATTTTATGAACTTCTGCCCTGGGGCTTAATTTGGCAGCCTTTGTTAATAAGAACAGAGGGCATCCCAGCCGCTGCGTCAGGATACCCTCTGTTCTTATTTAATAATGCCTGTTTTAATAATGCCTGTTTTAATAATATCTATTTTAAAATCTGTTTTATAACACCTGCACCATATGCTTATTTCCTTCTTGCCGGGCAGGATTAATATTATGGAAGAATAGGCTTACTTATTTCTTATATTTTTTAAGAATCTCTACTTTATCCGTCTTTTCCCAGGGCAGATCAAGATCATTTCTTCCGAAATGTCCGTAAGCTGCGGTCTGCTTGTAGATAGGACGTCTTAAATCCAGCATCTTGATGATTCCTGCAGGACGAAGGTCAAAGTTCTCTCTGATGATTTCTACCAGCTCCTCTGAGCTTAAGCTGCCGGTGCCAAAGGTATCCACCATAATGGAGGTAGGCTGTGCAACGCCGATGGCATAGGATAACTGAATTTCGCACTTATCTGCCAGGCCTGCGGCTACAATGTTCTTTGCTACATAGCGGGCAGCATAGGCTGCAGAACGGTCAACCTTTGTGCAGTCCTTACCGGAGAAAGCTCCGCCGCCGTGGCGTGCGTATCCGCCGTAGGTATCAACGATTATCTTACGTCCAGTTAAACCGCTGTCACCATTGGGTCCGCCGATAACGAAACGGCCGGTAGGATTAATAAAGAATTTTGTCCTGTCATCCACCAATTCCTTGGGAAGTACTTCATCAAATACATATTTCCTGATATCCGTATGAATCTGCTCCTGGGAAACCTCCGGGTTATGCTGGGTGGAAAGAACCACTGCATTTAAGTGTATCGGCTTGCCCTCTTCATTATATTCAACCGTTACCTGGGATTTTCCGTCGGGCCTTAAATAAGGCAGTGTGCCGTTCTTACGCACCTTGGTAAGCTGTCTTGTTAATTTGTGGGCCAGAGAAATGGGATATGGCAGATATTCTTCTGTCTCGTTGCTGGCAAAACCAAACATCATACCCTGGTCCCCTGCACCGATGGCTTCCAGTTCATCCTCGGACATGGTGTGTTCCTTCGCTTCCAATGCCTTGTTAACACCCATGGCAATATCAGCTGACTGCTCATCAAGAGCCACCATAACACCGCAGGTATTGGCATCAAATCCATAGTCGGACCTGTCATAGCCAATCTCACGGATGGTATCACGTACAACCTTCTGGATATCCACATAACCATTTGTCGTAATTTCTCCCATTACCAGCACCAACCCTGTGGTAATAGCTGTTTCACAAGCAACACGGCTCATAGGGTCCTGCTCTAGCATAGCATCCAGTACTGCATCCGATACCTGGTCACAGATTTTGTCCGGATGCCCTTCTGTTACCGATTCTGACGTAAATAATAGCTTATTCATATTAACTCCTTTCGTGAATATCAAATTTTCGATTTGATATTCCTGAATACGTAGTTGAAAAATGCTTTTTATTTTTCAACCTAACTCCTTTCGTAAATACCAAATCTTCGATTTGTTATTCCATACAAACCTTTTCTCTATGTGGATACAATTCCCGCACAAGGCATCTTTTTATCCGGTAACCGCTCCATCAAATTGTTTTCCCGGATAACCGTTACCAAATATAACATACCAAAGTGCTTTCTTAGCGGAGCCTATTCATTGCATTATTTTTATGCAATAAAAAAAGCCCTGCTAAGCGGACTTGAAAAATGCATCAAATCCTCTTATTGTTCGATTGCTCGCTCAGGTTGGCACCTTCCGCAAAGGGGGTTGCCGTGACTTCATAGAGCCTTTACTCTCCGTCACTCTGAATAAGAGAAATAAGTTTATACAATATTATACTACGTCTTTGAGGATATAGCATTCTGCTGTCTTTGTCAAGTATTTTTTTATTGACAACTCTAACGCTTTTTTCTATACTAAAGCTATATAATGGAAATTACAGATACCCCTTTATCTGTAACCATATGCGCCGGATAAGACGCGGATAGGAGCGTAATAATGTTGAACAAGCAAAGAATTTCCATAAAGCAGGCAAAACCCGGTTTAATTGTGTCAGATGATATTTATAATTCCACCAACCAGCTGGTTATATCCAAGGGAGTAATGCTCACTGACAGGATCATAACCAGGTTAAAATTTAATTCCATAAGTGAATTCAACATTATCCAAGAGACAAAGGAGCCACTGCCGCCCGTTAAAGAAACCAGTTACTCTCAAACGGTGCGTGAAAGCATCGAATTCCAGGAATTCCAATCTGCCTTCACCGAACAGGTAGATACTTTTAAAAATGAGTTTAATAAGCTGACAGATAAAAACGAACCAATTGATATTGATGGCTTGTTGGAGCATACCTCCGACCTGCTTCATAAGACCCGTAATGGAATTCATGTATTTGATATGCTCCATTGCATGAGGCAATATGATGATATCACCTATGTACACTGCATGAATGTATCCCTTCTCTGCAATGTATTTGGCCAGTGGTTAAAGCTTCCTGAAAAGGATCTGGAGGTCCTTACTCTTGCCGGACTTCTTCATGACGTAGGAAAGCTTTCCCTTCCGGGAGAACTGATTAATAAGCAGGAAAAATTAACTACTTCTGACTACATAACCATTAAGACTCATCCCATCCAGGGATATAATATATTAAAAAATAAGGGATTGGACCCCCGCATTGCCAACGCCGCCCTGATGCACCACGAAAGATGTGATGGCAGCGGCTATCCCTACAAGATAAAAGGGGATGAAATTGAACCCTTTGCCAAAATTATCGGCATTGTTGATGTCTATGATGCCATGACTTCGGCCAGAGTGTACCGCCCTGCCCTGAGTCCCTTTGAAGCCATCTCTGTTTTTGAATCCGAGGGCTTGCAAAAATACGATCCTGCTTACATATTGCTCTTTTTAGAAAAAATCGTACAGGCCTATGTAGGTAACCGTGTCCGTTTAAGCAACGGGAAGGAAGGGGAAATCCGCCTGATTAACAAGCATGCCTTATCAAAGCCGGTTATCCAGCTTGATTCATCCTTCCTGGATTTATCCAAGGAAAAGGAATTGAAGGTGGAGGCGCTTTTATAATTCCTATCCTTTTTAATCTTAACACTTAGTACATATGATTTAACTATTTCAAATCAACACTTAAAGCTTTTTAAAATCCATATAAAAAATGCCGGCAAAGCATATCTGTTTTGCGGCATTTTATTATATGATATTATCAGCTAACTAACCTTTAATTTAAATTTCTGAACGGCTTTTTCATCTTCCGCATCCAACTTGGCTATTATGGCTCCAAGTCCCTGCATCTTTCTTTCAAAATTCTCATAGCCTCTTTCAATATATTCAACCTGCTCCACAAGTGTAAAACCTGTAGCGGAAAGACCGGCTATTACTAGGGCGGCTCCGGCTCTTAAATCCGGTGCACTAACAATAGCTCCGGTGAGGTTCTTCACACCGACAATCACCGCTGTGTTTCCCTCCACCTTTATATTTGCTCCCATTCTGGAAAGCTCATCCACATAGCGGAGCCTGTTTTCAAACAGGGTCTCTGTTACAATACTGGTTCCTTCCGAGGTAACCAGGACAGCTGAAATCTGAGGCTGCATGTCCGTAGGAAATCCCGGATAGGGTAAAGTCTTAACATGAGTATGTCCAAGAGTACCCTTAGCATTTACTCTAATGGCATCATCATACTCCTCTACCTGTGCTCCAATTTCAATCAGCTTGGCTGTTATAGCTTCCAAATGCTTTGGTATAACATTTTTTATCAGTACATCTCCCTTTGTAGCCGCTGCAGCGAACATAAAGGTTCCTGCCTCTATCTGGTCAGGGATAATGGTATAATCGCTTCCATTTAACTTCTCCACACCCTTGATACGGATAACATCTGTTCCGGTACCTTTGATGTTGGCTCCCATACTATTCAAAAAGTTTGCTACATCAACAACATGGGGCTCTTTCGCAGAGTTCTCAATAATCGTAACTCCCTCCGCAAGACAGGCAGCAAGCATTATATTAATGGTGGCTCCCACACTGGCGCAGTCCAGATAAATATGATTTCCCTGTAACTTATCAGCCTTTGCTTTTATCATTCCATGTTCAATTTTAACAACAGCTCCTAAAGCTTCCAGACCCTTGATATGCTGGTCAATGGGACGGCTTCCGATATTGCAGCCTCCGGGCAATGCAACCTGGGCCTTTTTATATTTTCCTAAAAGTGCTCCCAAAAGATAGTAGGAAGCCCTTATTTTTCTGATAAAATCGTAATCAATACCAATATTCGGATTAATACCTTTCCCATCAATCTTAACTGTATGCTCATCTATTCTATCAACTTTAACGCCGATTTCTTCAATGGCCTGTAAAAGCACATGAATATCGCCGATTTCAGGTAAATTTCCTATTACAACTGGCTCATCTGTCATGATTGCTGCGCAAATGATACCAAGTGCCGCATTTTTTGCGCCGCCGATAGTGACCTCTCCTTGCAAGGTCGTACCACCCTTTATAATATATTGCTCCATCGCACACCTCTTTATTAACTTCTTACGGCTTATCCACTAGGGGCCGCATAATACATGTTACAAATGGCTTTTACATAAAATTAAAACCTCTTTCGCTTATGCCTAAACAAAGAGGCTGCCATCCTATTTCTCTGTATCCTTTTGTTTCTCTTTTTGTTACATTTGTTTTTTGTTTCACAAACAACTTGATTATACCATAAAACCACAGGTTGTAAATAACTTTTCACAAATTTCTGCCACTATTTTTCTTTAATCTTGTGGAATTCTTCTATAATCTTTTCCATAAGCTCCTCGGTATTTAAATGTTCCCCGCTTACTGTAATATGGGCGTACTTCTCATAAAGAGGGCATCTCTCCTCATATAGCATCTTAAGATTTTGCCCCTCTCTTAAGACGACCCCCCTTTGCTTTATGTTCCCCAGACGGTCGGCAATCGTTTTAAGGGAAAGCTTAATGTACACAACAATTCCGTTTTCCAGAAGGTGTTCCATGGCTTCCTTTCCATAAACAACACTTCCGCCTGTGGCAATTACCGTATCTACGGCATCTATCTCACTATTTACCTGATTTTCAATAGCCAGAAAACCATCAATTCCTCTTTCGTCAATGATATCTTTTAACAAAGCTTTTTCCTGCTCCTGAATTAATAGGTCGGAATCAAGAAACTGATATCCCAAAACCTTAGCAAGGATGATTCCAATGGTACTCTTACCGGCTGAAGGCATTCCAATTAAGACTATATTTTTCATAGGCATGTCCTTTCGCACATAATGTCATGATTATAACATCTTTATCACTCTTCGCCAAGTATTTTTTATTTTTTCCGAATGGGCGCAGTTTATGCTATTTATTTTTTTACACTATATCCAAATGTCCCCAGCAATTCACCAAGTCCATAGTATTCTCCATGAGAATAAACGATGGGCTTTGCCTTGCTTAAATCAAATTTACCTTTTTCATTCATGTAATTACTGTCCGCATGAACTCCAAGTACTTCGGAAAGAAACATGTCATGTGAGCCCAGAGGAATAATTTCCTTTAGCCTGCATTCAATATTTACAGGTGCTTCCTCAATACAGGGTGCTTCAATGTGAACTCCTTTTACAGGTGTTAATTTCATTTCCTTAAACTTGTCCACCTCTCTGCCGGACTTGACTCCGCAGTAATCTGCTGCCCGCACCAGGCTTTGGTCAGTGAGATTTATAGTAAATTCCCCGGTATCCTTAATAATACCATAGGAATATCTTTCTTTCCTAATGGAAATATATACCATCGGCGGGTTGGTACAGACTGTCCCCGTCCAGGCGACCGTAATAATATTATTTTTTCCGTCCTTTCCCTTACAGCCTACCATAACAGCCGGAAGGGGATAGAGCATATTACCCGGCTTCCAAAATTCCTTTTTCATTACCTTTACCTCTTTCATAACTGTCTTATCGATACTTTACTGCTGCTTTCCTGTTATTAACACCGCTAAAAATTTGTTTTTTAAACTCGACCTTTTTTCTTACTACCATTTTTCTGCATTTTATTGTATAATAGTTTCAAGAAAAACAATACAGCTTTCTATTAAAGCAGGCACTGAGAAAACCCCGTAACCCAAATTCGTGGTATACTATACAATTCCGTTAAGGAGGCAATGAAAATGGCTGATAACATGATAGAAATAGAAGCTATAACCCAAAATGTTCAGGATAAAGTAAAGCAGTCCTTTAAATTCCGTACCGGCAAATTCGTTTGGCGTATCAGATTTACTGCTCCTCTTGACCCTGCAACCGTTAACAATAAAAATCTCTATGTGACCACTATAAACCAAATACCCCTTAAGACCTATATCCGCTATGATACCATCAATCAATACATAGAAATTGAGCCTTTGGAGGCTTACTCTCAAAACGAGTCCTATATTCTGACCATAACAAAGGATGTAAAGTCAAAGGGCGGCAAGAACTTGAAAACTCCCGTAACTCTCCAGTTTAAAATGCAGGATTAGCTTTCCTGCAAAGCCAGCATTAAGGCAGGTATTACCTGCTTTTTTCTTGATACGACATTCTCAAGGTGGAATATTTTATCATTCTTATCAAAGTGGAAGGTGTTAATCAATAATTCCTTGGCTCCTGCTCCCTGATATAAGAACTCGGTGGAGCCGTCCATAATATTGGTGAGCATAAAGAACAGCATTTCCACTCCATGCTCGTGGTAGGCTTTCTGCATATAGGGAACCAGGGATTCTTTAATCCTGTCCAGTTCCTCCCTGCTCATGGAACTGATTTGACCCACTCCAAAGCTGACCTCTCCGGAAGTAAATTTCTTAAAATCCTGATAAAAAATCTCCTCAGGGCTCTTATTAGTCAAATCGCTGCCTGCCTCAAACATTCTTCTGGCATACTCCTCTGTCTGGATTCCTGCAAGCTTTGCCAATGCTTCCGCTGCCTGCTTATCCATTTCCGTACAGGTAGGAGAACGGTAGACCAGGGTATCCGATAGAATGGCAGAGCATAAAAGGCCTGCTATCTGAGGCTCAATGCTTATCTGATGCTCCAGGTACATCTGGTAGATAATCGTAGCCGTGCATCCTAAAGGCTGGTTCCGGAAGAACACCGGATTAATGGTCTCAAGGCTGCCAAGCCTGTGGTGGTCTATGATTTCCAATATCTCCGCATCTTCCAGTCCGTCCACTGCCTGGGACTTCTCATTGTGGTCCACTAAAATAAGCTTCTTTCTCTTTGCTCCCAGCAGATTCCGCCTGGATATCATTCCAAAATAATATCCGTCCTTATCAAGTATGGGGAAATCCCTGTGTCTCTTTTGGGCCATGATGCCCTTTATATCTTCAATATAATCATCCTTTGTGAAGGAAAGAATGTCCTTGTCCGTCATAAAGAATTGAATTGGTATACTCTGGTTGATAAGCCTGGCTGCGGTAAAGGTGTCATAAGGTGTCTTTATTATAATGCAGCTGTTATTCTGGGCCATCTTTGTAATGGTTTTGGACACGCTTGCCCCATCACATACAATGATACAGCCGGCATTCATCTCAATGGCACAAAGCTGGGATTCATAGCGGTTTCCCAGTATCACAACATCGTCCTTTTCTATATAATTTTCCATAAGGTCGGGATTTGCTGCCGCTATTAAGACTTTTCCATTATGAAATATCTCTTCGCCGCTTCCTACAATTAATTCTCCTTCCAGTGTCTCCACCAGATTCCGGCAGGGAGTATGAGCCTTCGTAAGTATCCTGTTATCATAGACGTCCATATAGGACTTTGTAATATCTCCTACGGTTATAAGTCCTTCCAGATGGTCTTCTGCATCCACAATGGGAAGGGTTACCACATTGCTTTCCCGCATATAGGACCAGGCCTCTTTTAAGGAAATTCCGCACTTTACCCCTTTTGTCCTGCGGATCTCGATATCCTTTACCTGTGTACGGACATCCGGCAGATAACCCGGTGCACTTACCTTGAATGCTTCCAGTACAAACTTTGTTTCCGAATTGATATGTCCTGCCCTTTTCGGCACATATCCCTCTCCTGACAGCTTCGTCTTTAAGTGCGCATATGCAATAGCCGAACAAATAGAATCCGTATCCGGATTTACATGTCCTATTACAAAGATCTGGTTTTCCATGCTGTTATATTTCCTCCGTTATAATATCCTCTTTGATGATGTATAGCAGATCATCTTCTTTCAGTTTCCCGTTGTTTAGTATATCCCCAAGCAAGGACTTATATCTGGCATCCGCAGCCTTCTTTGCCTTTACCGCTAACCTCATGGCCTTTCCATAGGCTCCTCTGCCATCTTCCACGGCTGCTGCTTGTGTAAGGGCTTTTATAAATTCTCCCTTGACTTCATCCTTTAGCATATAATTATTATTCTCCAGATACTGCTTCGCGAAGAAAACCAGCTGATTTATAGTATAAGGAGTAAGAGAGATTTCATAAGTAAAATATTCCTTGAACAGCGGATTACCCTCCAGAAAGCTGCTAATCTCCTTCCTGGTCCCTTCTATCATAACAAATATATTATCATCCATTTCCTTAAAAAAGGTATAAAGCCTCTGAGCAGCATCTGCCTGAAGCATTCCCGGATTCTCTATAATAAGAGTACTGCCGTAAAGCCTGTCCTTCTGTTTAAGGATATCGACCCTGTTCAGATTCTCTCCTGTTATTTTGGCAATCCTGTCAGTTTTTATCCATTTAAGATAATACAGCCCTTTACAGATTTTTAAGGCAAAGGAGGTCTTACCGTTCTCCTTATCTCCGGTGATGCTTAAAAATTTGCTGTTGGCAGAATCCGAAAGAATATTTTCAAGACAGTATTGAAACTGTTTTTTTACCTCGTCCGACTGCAAAAAGCCTCCCAGCTCCTTTTGGTAATCAAAGGAGGCTCTTTCAAACAGGGTAAATATACTTTCCTCCAAGCCCCTTTCACCGTAAGCTTCCTCTTCTTCCTTCCCTGCTCCATTTTCTGATTCAGAATCATCCCCATAGACAGTATTCCTCTCTAAGCCATCAGGCTCTGAGGGTTCGGAATATGTGCTAACAGCCTTTGTATCTTCGGGATTAATACCTTCTGTCTTTGTATAAGCAGGAGTTATCCCCGCAGGTTCTGTACTTTCCGAATATGTATTTTCATAATATGTATTTTCAGGCTCTGTGATTTCCGATTCCGTACTTTCAGTCTCTATGCTTTCAGAATCCGTTATTTCGTATTCTATGCTTTCGGAATCTATGCTTTTAGAGTCTGTGCTTTTAGAGCCTATGCTTTTAGACACTGTGCTTTTAGAGTCTGTGCTTTTAGAATCTATGCTTTTAGAGTCTGTGCTTTCGGAATCAATGCTTTCATATTCTTTCCTTTTAGAATTTGTGCCTTCAAAATCTGTGCTTTCAGGACCTGTGGTTTTAGAAGCTATGATTTTAGAACCTATGGTTTCAGGCTTATTGCTTTCTGCTTTCTTGTATTCGAACTTTTTGCTTTCGGACGCTGCTTCTTCCCGCTTAGCAGCCAAGGCATCTTCAGAGTTAGCCTCCGTTTTACTGCCTTCTTCTACTCCTCTATATTCCTCAGCTTCCACCGCTGCACCGCTATTCTCCCCGGTTTCTTCCCCGGCAAGATACTCATTTATCTGTTCTCTGATACTGCTGTAATCCTTCGTCTTATCAAGTCCCAGTCTCTCTCTTGTTTCCTTTTTATCCTTTGCTTTCAATATGTGGATGGGATCGATCTCTCCCACATAGTATGCCTTTAACAGCATGGCTTTTTCTACATATATTCCGTCACCAAACCAGAGTATGATGTCAGAGCACTCCCTGACGCACTTATCCCTCAGCCCGGCCTTGTGATAGAGCTTGGCAAGTTCATAAGCCCATACTTCTATATATTCATATTCTTTTAGCTGCTCCAGGGATTCTATCAGAACCTCCACAGGCTCTCCCTTTAATTTATCTATGTAATAACGGAATATAAAACGATAAGAGTCATTCGGAGCCGCCTGCTGGTATTTCAGCAAATAATCCTCTGCCTGGTCCGCATCTCCCTGTTTGATGGAAAGCTCCACCATTTGATAAAGGACACGCCTTGTCTTGGATTTCTCATAAATCCGGCCAAGAAGTTCCATTGCCTCATCAAACCGTCCGTTTTCTGTTAACACATCAGCAAGAATACTTAAATCAGTCAGTGACTTTATCCTGTGCAAATCCATGGTGTCAAGGATTTTGACAGCTTTTTGATACTGTCCATCATCTGTTAACTTACGGATTTCTTCTATTTTTACTATATTTTCATACCGCTCCATAGCAGCCTCCTTTACGCCACCAATATTGCAAATAGTTCCTTTAATGCATCTATCTTACCATTTCCACTGTATTTATACAAGTTCTTTCCCAGTCCTTTACTCAGCAAATGACAGGATTCCGTAAAAAAATATAGGGCAGGATTCAAAGAACCCTGCCCTAACCTGGTCATAACTATTAATTTTTCAAACAGTACCTATACGCATTGTAAACTTACTGTAATACTGCACATTTTTCAAACTATACCCCGGCAAGTCACAACTTACTTGCTATACTGCTTAAATATTAATTTGAGGAATGCTTTGCATTTTCAATCTGTAACTTCCCTGCTATCATAAAATGCCTCTACAGTTCCTTGTAAAAGTTCAAGGAATCCTTAAGCTCCTGGGTTATTTCTCCTCCGTCCTTTTCGATGGAACGGTATTTAAGCTCCGTATCCCTTATTTTCTTTAGGGTATTTCTGGCATGCCGCTCCATGGCATCAGAAAACAAAGGCATTCCTTTCAGCCGCTCGCGGATTTCCTTTTTAAAAGGACAGTACGTAGCAAGGATCTCCCGGGCTATTCGGTTTAACTTCACAGCTCCGGTGGATTCTCCTTTCATCCAGCCTTCATAGTCAATAACAAAGATTTCCCTGTAATTGTTTCTGCCCTTTTGTATCTGTGCTTTGATTTTTTCTCTCATTTCTTCGGAAATATCTCTGTTCTTACGATAAAACTGTATGTAATCGGCATACTCGGAGGTCAGGGATTTTTCCTTGATATTATTCCAGGCATTGCCCTGTATACTTCTGCACAGCTCCCAGCGGAATTTACCAAAGACCTTAATCAGAATATCATTCAGATTAGCATCTGCAAAGATAGGGAATATAAAACGCCCTTCCCTGCTCTTTTTCTTTCCCGTAATCTCCTGCCACATTACTCCATTGTAGCCCATTACCGGCATCAGGACAATATCCGGGTAAACCGGCTTCATAACATATTCCTTTGCTATTCCCTTTGCCTGGTTAACATACAACACCTCTCTGTGAAAAATAGAGTAGTCAATCTCCAGCAGATTATTGATGGCAGTATTCACGCGTTCCGGGGTCAGCAGCATATTCTGGAAGCTCTTTATGATACTCTCTCCCCAGAGAAAAGGTACAAAGGTACTGAACTGTCCGTTTACGACCTTGCTGTTATAACGGAACATATTCTGCATCTCATACTTGGCTCTGAGCACAGGGTTGGTCAAGGCATCCCTTTCCCCTTCTTCGGTAATTTCCCCTCTCTTGCGGTTGCTTCTTAACCAGTCCACATATTCCTGGTCAAATTCGTTTTTGGAAGGTTCCTTTTCCCCGTTATAGACGCAGGTAAGCCAGGTCTTTATATCATAGACCTTACAAAGTCCGTTTTGCTTAACCATCTCATCATCCAGGAAATACAGCTCTCTTAACTGGTCTGTTGTCAAGAGCCTTTCATCTAAAAGACCGTACTTTAAAAAGAGGTCTATTACTTTCGGAGCGTTCTGATCCTTGCAGGCTTTTAAAAATACGAGCTCATACAGCTCATAAAAATGCTGTGTCAGTCTTCTGCGGAGTATTCGGATTCTGTCATCTGTGGAGAATTTATCTCTGAGATTTATAAAATCCAGGATGCCCTTTGCCAGGTCATCTGCCTTTTCCGTGTCATACAAAGCATAGACACATATCTGCTGCAGTGCCCCCTCCAGGGATTCCGTTACTTCCTTGGTTTCATTTTCAGTATACTGGAAGTTGTTATCTACCTGTTCCTTGCGGTTTGAGGTCTTGGAGATAAGCACATAATATATCTCTTCCATACGTTTTCTGTCAACATTACACTTTTTCCCGAGCTTTTCTTCAAAGGTCTTTTCCAGATAATTAATGCGTTCTATAATAGCATCCACTACCCTGATTAACTCTCTGTTGTCCCCTCCGGTTTCATCAATTGATATGGCAAGAGCAGCATACCCCTTATACAGGCAGTTATCTGAATTGTTAATAAGCCCAAGCATAAGCTTCTCAAGATAATCGGCCATTCTGCTGCATTCGTTCAGCATCTGGCTGATTAATTCCTGTGTTTCTTCAAGGGTGTAAAGAGTCACCGCCTCACCATAGGAGCAGAAAGCTTTCCAGTTATCCACTGATATCCTGGCGCATTCCTTATAATATTCAAGCTTTCTCTCATCCAGCATGGTTTCTTCGTTATAAGGTTCAAGCTCATTTAACACGGCTACCGAACTAACGGAATATCCCAGCTTGCTGCCAAGCTCCATGTATTTGGCATGGTATTTATCCGTAAAGCTGTAAATATCCTTTGCCCCATTATGAAGCTGTGCATATACCTTCTCAATTTCTGCCACATATCTGGATAAAGATGCCGACATTAACCCTTTATAGTCTTTGTTTATATTGAAGATATCTGTTATCTCTTCCATGCTCTTTACCGGAAAGCTATAGAACAGCACTTCATCAAAGGCCTCATAGGAACAAAGATATCTGCCAAAACTCAAATCACTCACTCCGATAAAATTACCGGTACCAAGCAGCACTCTGGCTCCCTTGCTTTTGGCAAGAACTCTTCCCTTAAGGATAATTGCCACACCTTTGATTTGCTCTCCTTCCAGGTATATTGTTGTATTCTTATCTACTTGATTTACCGCATTCTGATTTATCGTTATTCCCATGTCCCACCTCAGCTATCTTTTGAGTATAACCCCATTATAATCTATAATCTGACAATCCGAAAGATAAATTTTACATATTTCTTTGTACAAAGCATAGTAAAAAAGCACCAATAGGTCTTTTATTGGTGCCATAAATGCCATGGAAGCTTATGTAATCTTTTTACAGTTATGCTGTTTTTCGGGGGCCGGGCCATCGAAACGATGGCTATGAGCAAAGGCCTATCCCCATTGATAGTTATTCCGACCCCTATAAATTGTTTATAGAAAACTACCCCCTTTGGCAGCTTCTATCAAGGATAGTGTGAAAATTAAAAAAGCAATTTTCACACACAAGATTGCGCCTGCGAAATCCTCGGCCCAATCTTGCGGCGCGTTGGAAGGGCAGGGCGGATAGTGTGAAAATTAAAAAGCAATTTTCACACACAAGATTGCGCCTGCGAAATCCTCGGCCCAATCTTGCGGCGCGTTGGGAGGGCAGGGCCTTCGCCGTATACATGCGCAATAAAAAATGCCGTCTACATTCCTGTGACGACATCCTTGCCAGATGAAAAAGCTATATTATATATTATTAATCCGTGCGCCTTGCTTTGAATGTATACCATAAGCGTTACCCATACAGTTAACTCGGCTCAGGCACCCTCACGGCACACAGGAGCTTTCGCTTAGTGCTGCTTCATTCCTGACCTGACACGGTTCACGAATTCCTGTTGCGCAAGACCCAAACGTCAACATCACTTATAAGGGGCTGCCCTACAGTATATCACCCTGGGCAAGACATCACCCCTGCTGTAGCGGATTGCAGGTACAGGGCACCGCTATCTCCCCGGCTGCACGGAAATTTTATGACAATGTGATTGATAAGACAGGTTAATTTTGAAACCTGTATACACCAGTATACTTCCTTTAACTAAAAAAGTCAATTAAAACCTAACTGGTATACCAAAACAAATCTTACGTTTTTGTTAAATTTTGGTAAATATGCTTGCTCATTTTGAATTATATATTATAATCAAAATAACAATTTTTATCCACTAATGGATTGATTGTTAGCATTCCTCTAAGAAGAATCTGTAGTTTGAGGAGGTGGTTTTATGATTGTATTGAATTAGCTGCTGATTAACCTTGCCTTGCAAAGGCATAATAACAGAAGGGAGTAGAATTATGTTTCATTTAAAAAATCTATTAAAAAGTTTTCTTGTACTAACTATGGTATCCGCTTTTACTTTTACTTCTATTGTACCTGCTAACGCAGCCACATCACCTACAAAGGTCAAAGATTCCGGTACTTCTCTTAAAAAGCAAACAGAAACCTTCTCCAATGGGAGGGGCGGAGCTTATGTAAGCCAGGAAGAAAATACAAACAATGCCGATTTAATAAAGCTGGAGGCAACAAAAAAGCTGGCAAAAAATAATTCTGTTGATGCCGTTCAACCTTTGGCAGCAAATTGGGTAAATTTACCTGGGACAACCTATCGTTATGAACAGCTGGACCCCTACTATTGTGTTCCTGCTACCATGCAAACCATTCTAAGATATAACAACGGAGCCACGCCGCCTACCCAGGATACCATTGCAAAAGCAATGGATTTTAAAAGTGGTTCCGGCGTTGACTTTTTGAAGGTAGCACCTTACTTAAATGGAAAACAGTCCAAAAATACTTATGCTACACACAGCAAATCCGCCAAGGATGATATGACCTATAGAATAAATGCAGATATATCCAATTATGTCGTTCCTACCTCTATACGAATTCAAGTTTCTAATAGTTCCGATTGGTTCTATACTACATCAGGCCACGCACTTGTAGCTAATGATATAAGGTCTGATAAAAGTGAAGTTCAATTGGTTGATCCGGCAGCAGGATATTCCTGGTATACAAAAACTACCAGCAATTTATTCAAGGTTTTTACTCATTTAGCATGGTAATTAACAGTTAATACCTGACTTGGGGGACTGCTGCTAATCAAATGAATACACAAGCTAAGAGCATTAGCATGATAGCAGGTCCCCCGTAAACAAAATAGCAAATTTAATGGAGCAAGGACATGTTCAAACTCAAAAGGAAATACATTTATGCAGCATCCGCTGTCATTCTCTTTTCTATCATTGCTTTTATTGTTTTCTTATACCCTCATTCGGATACAAAAGTTATCAAATTAGGAAGCTTAGACAATTACACACCAATTGCATTAAATGACAAAACAATAACTTATAATTATATATCAAATAATGATGCACTGACAATAGGCAGCTACAATATTGATTTGCAGAAGGAAAAAAATATTGTTTCAGCAGATAATTTTTACATTACCTATGGAATACCTGCTCAAATTCAAAATAAGGTTTATTTGCCAATCACTTTAAATAATATGGAGCATAAGCTGCTTCAAATAGATATGACTAACAATTCCCATAAGACTGTATTTACGGATAATAATTCCGAACCCTTTGATTCTGTTTCAACAATGAATGATTCCATTTTCATGTTAAGCGGCAATACGGACAAAAATGGGATTTATTCTTCTTACATAAGAAAATACAATGCTGCTGCCAAACAGATGGAACCCTGTATCCGGGAGGAATCCATCGGTAAAGAAAAGGGTAAAATTATTAAGTCCTTTGCCTGCCATAATGACAGGATATACACGGTAACAGAAGAAAAGAATGGTTCGGATAAGGATATATACATTAATGTTTATGACGGCAAGGAATTCACTCTTTTAAATAAACTTAATTTTAATGAAACTATAAAGTCCTACATTTTAAATAATGATATTGTCCAATTTTATTTATTTGGCGAATATATTTACATTAGAGATTTCTCAGATACCGGTATCATAGGTCATATTACTGAGAACGGCATAAAAGACATATTAGCACTTCCCCAACTGCGCATTGCCTACAACAGCAGGAATACGAACGATGATTATTATGTTTTTTTTATGCGGGAAGGTAATGAAATATATATATTGGATATGAAAAATGATGATTTACGAAAATCCATCTTACATTTATCAGAAAATGAAAGCATTCGAAATGCAATTTCCGACGGAAATAATATCTGTGTAAGCATATTGGATGACAGCAATACAGATTCCTATGTAACCAAAGAAACATATATATACAGCTATGAGGATTTGCTGAAATCAAGTAACTGATATCCCTTTTAGCCAGTCATCCGTTATATTCCTATATAATTGTCCTGATTAAAACAAATTGATTCAGGTGTAATAAGTCAATATTCTATTTATTGAGAGTGACTTATGACACCCGAATCAATATTTGAAAAGCAATTTTATTCCTCTTTGCTTAACAGCTTCTCCTGTTTATTCCTCTCCCTAAGTCCCACAAAGAACTCCTTCAAGACCTGGCTGCACTCCTCCTCCATCACACCGGTGGTCAATTCCACCTGATGATTAAATTCCTTCATCTGAAGGATATTAAGAATCGAACCGGCACAGCCTGCCTTTGGATTCATGGCACCTACAACGACTTCCTTTATTCTGGCCTGTACAATGGCTCCAGAGCACATTTGGCAGGGTTCCAGGGTTACATAAAGGACGCAGTCCTCAAGCCGCCAGTCTCCCATGGCCTTGCTTGCTTTTTGTATGGCTGTAATCTCCGCATGGGCCAAGGTGGTTTTTTTGGTGTTTCTCCTGTTATAGCCTCTTCCGATAATTTTATCCTGATAAACAATCACACAGCCTATGGGTACTTCCCCGATTTTTGCTGCCTTTTTTGCTTCTTTAAGAGCTTCCTTCATATATCTTAAATCCATATTATTTCCTTCCAATATATCAATCTCCATCCCATGCATATCGTAAGCTTGCTTGTGATACTGCTAAATAAAAATTAGAATACTTTGCATTTTTAAATCCACCTGCCTGGGACATCTGTCTTACCATTTGGTATTTAGTGGAATATCCACTGGACGAATAAGCGGATATTTGCTATTATTAATATACCACGGGCACACTTTAGGGGCAAGCAATTACTTTCATATTGCCTGGCAGCCTGACATATATTAATTATAGATATTTCCCGTCTCTTATTTATTAAACATCGCGAACAGGCTTGTGATATACACAGGAGCTATTATGAGAATACACGGTTTTCAAAAAACTACATTATTAGATTACCCCGGGCACCTTGCCTCAACTATTTTTTTTGGCGGCTGCAATTTCCTTTGTCCCTTTTGCCATAACGCTTCTCTTGTACTTTACCCCGACAGCCTTCCTGCTATTCCAAAGGAAGAGATTTTGGATACTCTAAAGAAAAGGAAGGGGATTTTAGAAGGCGTATGCATTACCGGAGGTGAACCTACCTTAGAAGTTGGTCTTACTGATTTTATAAAAGAGATAAGGGCCTTGGGTCTATTGGTAAAGCTTGATACCAACGGCAGCAATCCCCTGGTTTTAAAAGAGCTGCTCTTAAACGGCCTGGTGGATTATGTAGCTATGGATGTTAAGAACAGCCCGGATAAATATTCTGCTACTATTGGAAAGAGTACTATTCCCTTAAAGAATATATCAGAAAGTATTAAACTTCTGCTTATGGATAAAGTTGATTATGAATTTAGGACAACAGTTACAAAAGAGCTTCATACTCCTTCGGATTTTATTTTAATAGGAGAATGGATTAAAGGTGCTAAGGCCTATTATCTTCAGTCCTATAAGGAATCCGAAGATGTAATATCCCCCGGCTTTCATAGTTATTCCAGGGAAGAGCTGAATGAGATACGCCTTATGCTTCTTCCCTATGCTTCGAAAGTGGAAACCCGGGGAGTCGATTAAGCTGTTAATCGTTTTTCATAACTATAATTTGGTATAGGAGAGTTCATATGCAGATGAACATTCAATCTGACAGGCTGCAGCTTAGAGTGCTGCACCCTAACGAAGCGGATAAAGTTCTAAGTTTTTATATACAGAACAAAGACCATTTTGAACCGTGGGAACCGGAAAGAGATATTAATTTCTATACGCTTTCTTATCAAAGGCTTTCCTTATCAATCGAATACAATCTGATGCAGCAGTTAAAGCTTCTCCGCTATTGGGTCTTTTTAAAAAATGACCCCCATACTATTATTGGCTCGGTTAATTTTTATAACATTGTAAAAGGCTCTTATTTTACCTGCCAGCTCGGTTATAAGTTCGATCACCGTTTCTTAAGCCAGGGCTATGCCACTGAAGGTATAAGAATAGCTATGAAGGTTCTTTTTTCCGATTATGAAATCCACCGGATTGAAGCCAATATTATGCCTTCAAATCTCCGTTCCATCCACCTGGCACAAAAGCTTGGCTTTCAATATGAAGGGCTTGCCGTATCCAGTATCAAAATCAACCACAGATGGGAAGACCATGCAAGATACGCCTATATAAATAATGAAGTGCGGTAAAAATATAATAAAAGCTGCCAGCTGCAGCCATCCGGCTGTCCTGGCAGCTTTTATTATATATTTAAGAAATTATCACTGGCGGTTTAACAAAACAGGTATGTACCAGTAACCGAACTCTCCTGTTCTCTGAGGCTTTCTCTTTGCACATTTAAAATTCTCAAAGCCAAACATTTTGGCCATAAATTTTTCCCTGTTATGATAGATTCCGGGTACTCCCAGAATATAATTCTGCCCGGTCTTATCGTTTACCCTGGCAAATATCAAATGACGGTAGCTGTAATATCCGTGGAGAAGAAAACTGTTATTCCCAAGGCCCCAAAGCTCCATGGGAAGCATGCCGATGTCCTTCGGCTCAATTCTTGCGCACCAGGCTATTTCATTATCTTCGAAGGGATACATTTTGGGGAAGTTATGATATATCTGCTTAGCCAGGGGATGATCCTCAAAAACAGGCCTTGCACTTAATTCCGAGGGATTTTCTTTTTCTTGGGCTTTGCCTTCCTTCCTGTTTTCCCTTCTCTCTTCCAGCCCTTCCTGATTCTTTTTTGCCTCCTCCAAAGGGGGATTTAAGATTGGCTCTTCAATTCCTGCTTCCGGCGGACTCAAAATTGGCCCTTCTGTTTCTTCCGTCGGCAGGTTGAAAATTGGACTTTCTGCTTCTTCCGTCTGCGGATTATAAATTGAATTTTCTGCCTCTTCCGTCTGCGGATTGTAAATTGAATTTCCCGTTTCTCCCGTCTGGGGATTATAAATTGAATTTCCCGTTTCTCCCGTTTGGGGATTGTAAATTGTATTTTCCGTTTCTCCCATCTGGGGATTATAAATTGAATTTTCTGCTTCTTCCCTTATTGGATAAAAAATCAAATTGTCCGTCTTCCCATCCAGCGGATTGAAAATGGGCTCTTCTCCTTCCTCGATTAGCGGATCGAAAATCGACTTTTCCGTTTCCTCCTTCATCGTATTGAAGATTGGCTTTTCTGTTTCTTCTTTCTGTGAATTGAATATTGTCTCTTCTGCTTTTTCTTTCAGCGTATCTGAATCTGGATTTTCTGCTGCTTCCTTTTGCGGATTAAAAATTGATTTTTCCATTTCTTCTTTCTGTGGATTGAAAATTGTCTCTTCCGTCTTTTCTCTCAGTGGATCTGAAATTGATTTTTCTGCTTCCACTATCTCCTGATCGTTAATCGGTTTTCCCGTTTCTTCCTCAGGCGGATTTAATACTGCTTCATCCCTTATTTCCGCCGTCGGTTCTGGAATTGTAGTATTTTTCTCCGAAGGAAGCTTGGTAGTATCTCCGGCAAGATTCTGAATTTCCCCGGATACCTGGTCTAATAAAGGCTCTTCCTTATGTCTGCTGTCCGGGATATTCCGGGGAGCTTCTGCCTTATCCTTGGGAAATAGTACTGGCTGCCCTTTTGCTTGAAGCAGGCTTTCAGGAATTGCTTCATCCATTTCATTTAAGTCAGCCAAGTCAGCCTCTTTTTTCAATACCATATTAATATTTGGTGTAAGCAGGTCTTTTAAGGTCTTATCATCTCTTACTTTTTCCTTCGGTTCAGGTGGATTTGCCGCCTCTTTCGGAGTATTTGCCGCCTCTTTCGGAGCTTTTGCATGCTCAAAAAGAACCTCTGCCAGATTAGCCGCTTTCATTCTTCTTTGCTCTTCTGTCACAGGACTGGTCTCTTTTTCCGCTTCTTTTACTTGCTTTCTTTCTTCTTTCCTGTTTATGTTTGCTACCATAGCCATGGTTATGGGTTTACTGTCCCATTCCGTTGCAAAGAATTTCCGCTCAGAAAACAGAAGCACGATACCGCTCATATCCTCATTTCCATAGGGTGAATTCATGATATGGGCAGCATCTGTCATTACTTTAAAATCCCCTGTATTATTTTTTACCAGAAGAGTACCAAGAAGTACCCCTTCGATACCAGTGTTTTTTCTTCGAAAGGCATAGACCTTTAATTGCTTCTCATTCAGCCCCAAAGCAGTTACATGGATCGTGTACTTACACTGTCCGTTTTTTGTCTCAACTCTGGCATAGCCTATGTTATTTCTTTTTTTTCCTTCCTCATATAAATACATGTATGAAACCTGTCTTTTATAATCAGTCATAATAGACTCCCTTTTCCTGTGCCAGAGTAACCGCAGGGTTCTGGTACAATCTTATTACTGTTATTTACAACAATTATATTGCATAGGAAGCCTTTTTATGACCATTCAAAAGAGTATTTATACCGTTTTTCCGCCACTCTGGCTGTCACCGGCTGAAAATTGATTGATTAATTTAATTTCCTGATATACTAAAACAGCCGTAATCACAAAGGATATAAAGTCGGAAACAGGCGTGGCAATCCAAATACCGGTTAATTGAAGCCACTTGGGGAGGATGACTACAAGTGGAATTAACAGGATTAACTGCCGCAGTGCTATCAAAATAACCGACTGCTTCACTTTCCCTATATATTGAAAGTAGTTTGCTCCAATCATCTGAATGCCTACCACTGGAAGCATTATACAGAACAGCCGCATTCCCCGGCTTGCCATGGATATAAGTTCAGAGCTGCCGGAGCCGCTAAACAAAGCAGCAATACGGCCGCTGAACAGCTCAATAATTCCAAAAGAAATAACACTGAAAATTGTTGCATAAACCATAGCGTATTCCAGTGTCTGCTTTACACGGCCATAGTTCCCTGAGCTGTAATTATATCCGAAAATAGGCTGAATTCCTTGGCCTAACCCCATAATAGGCATATAGACAAGCATTATAACACTGTAAATAATACCATAAGCGGCCACAGAAGTATTTCCGCCATGGCCGGCAGCCACATGGTTAAAGGTCAAAGATACAAAGCTCAATGCTAACTGCATAATACAACCAGGAATTCCAGTAGCAGTAATTTCTTTGACAAAGCTTCGATTCAGCCTCATGTTCTGCATTTTCATTTGTGCCATACTCTTCTTAGAACACAAAAACTGTATTGCAAGAACCGTACAAACTATATTTCCTATTACTGTGGCAAGGGCAGAGCCGATGATGCCCATTTTAAGTACAAAGATAAAAATTGGGTTTAAAACTGCGTTGATAACTATACTAATTACGAAATTTACAAAAGCCCTTTTTGCATATCCCATTCCTTTCAGCAAATTGTTTGTATTTTGTGCTAAGACAAAAAATACCGATCCGGCTACAATGACGGTTGAGTATTTTACAGCAAAGCCAATATTTTCACTGTTTGCTCCGTATAGAGTCAGCAGGGGCCTAAGAAACATCAAGCCTGCTGCAGTTAATGCCAACGACATGAGAACAGAAAGCACCATTGAAATTCCTATGATTTTTTCCGCACCTTCTTTGTCATTTTTCCCAAGCCTGAGTGCAATGGAGATGGAGGAACCTGCTGCAATCAAAAGTGAAAACCCCTGCAGGATCAAATAAACACCAAGGGATATAGTGACTGCTGATAAAGCCATTGTACCGACTCCCCTGGCAACAAAAATCCTGTCAATCGCCATGTTAATAGAATTAACCAGCAGGGAAAGAATAGCAGGGGCTGATAGACTAACGATTAATCTTGGTATGGATTGTGCTTGTAGTTGTACGTCTTTTTCCATATAAGTCTCCTTTTTGTAATTTAGAGCATATACTCTAATTTATTATTAGAGTATATGCTCTAAATAAGAAAGTGTCAATACCAAATAGAGTAACAGCTCTAATTTAATTGACTTCCTAATATGCTTCGATTATAATAAGCTAAAGGAGTATATGTAATGAATAATGGTAAGTCTTCAAGCAGGAATCCACAACAAAAAAGAAGTGTACAAAGAAAAGAAGATATTTTAAATGTAGCTATGTTCCTTTTCTCCAGCAAAGGATTTTATAATACAACTACAAATGAAATTGCAAAAACTGCAAAAATATCAATCGGAAATTTATATTTTTATTTTCCTGATAAGGATACAATTTTAATGGAGCTTCTGAACCGTCACAATCAACATTTTCTGTCTGTGTATGATGATATAAACACAGCGGAAAATGTCCAGTTATATCAGAGCGATAAGAAAAAATGGCTGTATAATCTCATTGATAATCTTATCGTGCTTCATGAATCGACAAAAAATTTCAGCAGAGAACTAAACGCATTGTATTATGCAAGGCCTGAAGTAGCTGCATTAGTGGATGCCCAGTCTGAAAAAGTGCGGCTGGCCACTTTGGATGGATTAGTACAGCACAAAGAAGACCTTCAGAGTGAAGATATGGAAGCTCTTTCTGTTGTAATTGTTGATTATATATCTGCACTAGTAGATAGGATCGTATTCAAAGACAACATTGTTGATAAGCAAAGAATCTTGAGCGCAGGAATTGAAGCCCTATACAAAGGCCTTCTTTTATAAGTTAATATAGCCTTAAATATCTGAGTCAAATAACAATATATCTAACTATATCAGCTATTAAAGAGCCAGACAAAAAGATACAGAGCCGATAACCGTGAATCAAATCACGGGAGTATCCCAAAGTTTGTGTAAACCTTTAAACTGATGTAAAATAGAATTACTCAGTTTGGAGGTTTTATTTTATGGCGAAAAGAAGAAGGGACGAGTCTCCCGAAAGACAGGCACTACGAGAAATGGTTAACGGATACCTGAGAGAAAATCCGGTTAAGAATGGAACAGATGTAAATGCTCTTATGAGAGAAATGATGTCGGTTATCCTGGAAGGCAGTCTGGATGGCGAAATGGACGAGGAACTGGGTTACTCCAAGTACGATTTCCGAAACAAAGAAACCGATAACAGCAGAAATGGTTATAACTCTAAAATATTACATACCAGTTATGGCGACATGGAACTTGATGTTCCCCGTGACCGAAATGGGGAGTTTGAGCCTAAAATCGTTAAGAAATATCAAAACACTTTGACCCAAGACATGGAGGAGAAAATCATATCCATGTATGCC
>JAEYPZ010000149.1:0-12270 GCA_023410275.1 Bacillota bacterium | reverse complement strand
CTATTCCCCATGCATATCACAAGCTTGCTTGTGATACTGCCCAAATAGTAAGTTTAAAAATGCATCGCATTTTTCAAACTATTCCCCATGCATATCACAAGCTTGCTTGTGATACTGCCCAAATAGTAAGTTTAAAAATGCATCGCATTTTTCAAACTATTCCCCATGCATATCACAAGCTTGCTTGTGATACTGCCCAGATAGTAAGTTTAAAAATGCATCGCATTTTTCAAACTATTCCTATAATATCTCTCTTTGAATTCTGGTAATCTCACCTTCGGTATTACTTTCTATAAAAGCCAGGACATTATCCAAGATACTGTCAGCCTGCTTGGTATCTCCTGCTACACAGGCAATCCCAAATACGGCTGTCTGATGGGTGTCCTGCTCTGCCACTTCTCCTGCGGACAGGTTAAATTGATTTCTTAACTTGCTGCACAAGCTCTTTACCACCATACGTTTTTCCTTTAAGGAATGTACCCAGGGCATATACAGCCATATCTGTAAGGTTCCGATTCTCATAGTCAGCTCTCTTTTACTTTCTTTCCGACTGCTGCCGCATATACAGCAAATTCACTGTCCTCCTCGGAAGAGTATGCCCTTGTCAATCCAATAAGGCTGTCGGTTAACTGCTGGTCGTAGGCTCCGATTGCACATACGCCGCATCCGATGGCTCCTCCGGCCAGATACAGGTTCTGGCAGATATGCCCTGCGTCCAAAAGTGCGTATTTCTGGGCATCCACCGTATAGCGCCATTCGCTGCGGTATGGCACGACACTCCATACAAAGCTTACCGGTGCTCCTCCTGCAAAGCTTTGCCCTAAGAACGCCTTTGTCACTTTATTCTCCTGGTCGCTGTCTTCCCTTATCAATTCCAATTCATGGGTAAGAGGCAGATAATGGTAAAGGCCCTGGTTAAGTCCCTCTACCCTGTTTACAAACAAATATGTCTCAAAAGGATGCCTTGCTCCTGCTGAAGGTACGGTGCGGAGCGTTGCCTTTCTTTTATTCCCGATTACACCTTTTACTCCCTGGGTAGCCCAAAGGAGGAAGGACAGTTCCTTTAAGGTCAAGGCTTCTTCCGCATACTTTCTCTTGCTGGTCCGGTTATTTAATACACTTAGGAAATTGCAATCAGTTATGATATCTTCGAATTCTTTGGAAAGCTGTACGACGGTATCCGTAGTTTTTTCATTTGACAATAACGGCTGGGGCAGCCCCTTCGCCTCATCACTTTCCACCTCGTAATCGGATGTTTTCATAATTTCCCTTCCCTGAATAATTTTTTGCTTATAGATATGTTCCATTTATACTCTCCTTTCTGACGTATTTTACCTGTCTTTCCAGTAAAACGGTCTCCCTTTTATTTTAAGATTCTTCCTGGTTTCTTATGCAGATTTTTCCGAAATATATATATCGTAACCGGATAAGCGCTTACTTTTTATACCTTTTCTTTAAGAATTCACACAATGCTTCTACACTTGCCGGTGTAGTGGCCCAGGAGGTGACAAAACGGACGGCGCTTTCACCATTTCCCATGCTTTTTTGCACGGAGAACAAGAATTCCTCCTGCAGCTCCTCCAGAAATTCATCCGGGAGTATGGGAAATAGCTGATTACTTACGGGCGGTGCCAGGAATTCCACTCCCAGGGACTTAAGAGTGTCCCCTATCCTTCCTGCCATCTCATTGGCGTGCTCTCCCAGTTCAAAGAACAGACTATCGGAAAACAGTGCTTCAAACTGTATTCCTGCCACAAAGCCCTTTGCCATCAAAGCTCCTCTTTGCTTGATCAGATAGCGGAAATTGGCTTTTAGCTCCTCTTTTACAATAACAAGAGCTTCTCCAAGAAGGGCTCCGTTCTTTGTTCCGCCGATATAAAATACATCCGTAAGCTCTGCAATATCGGACAGCTCCAGGTCGTTTTCCCTTGAAGCAAGAGCAGATCCTAATCTTGCTCCGTCCAGGAATAATAAAAGTCCCTCTCGATTACATAGCTGGCGTATTTTGTAAATTTCTTCCTTTGTATATACGGTGCCAAGCTCTGTAGAATCTGAAATATACACCATGGCCGGCTTTACCATATGTTCATCACTGTGAAACCTTACTGCCTCAAGGATGTCCTCCGGGGTAACCTTACCCTCCCTGTTCGGTACTGTTATTACTTTATGCCCAGTTGCTTCAATTGCGCCTGTTTCATGAACATTTATATGTCCGGTATCAGCGGCAATAACCCCTTCGTAGGGTCTTAAAAAGGAGGATATTACAAGAAGGTTTGTCTGGGTTCCTCCCGGAATGAAATGAATATCAGCCTTCTCATTTCCAAGCAGCTTCTTAATATATTCCTTCGCTCTTGCCGTATGTGCATCTTCACCATAACCTGCATTCTGCTCTAAATTACTCTTCATTAACAGCTCCAATACCTTTGGATGGGCACCTTCGCTGTAATCATTCATAAAACTGTACATTTTTATATCCTCACACGGTTGGATTTACAGTCATTTTCTTTATCCTTCCTGTTCCTAAATGACTATATAAGAAAAGAACAGGACCTTTATCAGTCTGTTCTTTTCATTATAGCGGTATGGCAATATATTTGCAAGTGAATCAGCAGGCGAAGATAACCAGCATAATAATAACTACTAAAAGCATACTTAATTTACGTTCGACATAATATTTTACATCCATAATAGCTCCCTTCATGAATATTAAATCTTCGATTTGATATTCTATGGCACGCAATCAATTGGTCCTTCCATCTAATTAATTCTCAATTGAATTTATTTGTACAGTTCCTTTATTTTTCATCTACATACACCATTCCGGCAGCCTTATAGCTTAGCTGCTTCTGTGTATTGTCCACTCTTATGGTAACCGGCCCTTCGCAGGCTCCGAATTCTTCTGCTACGACCTTGCTCCCTATGTGGATTCCAAGCTCCTGAAGGTAATCCATCAGGTCATTTTCCTCCATTACTCTTCGAATTGTGGAGCTTTCTCCTGCTTTCATCTCCGCCAGGCTTTTCAGCTTTGGTATTCGCATTTTACCATCGGCTTGCGGAATCGCATTGCCATGAGGGCAAAAAGCCGGGTAATCCAAATATTTCTCCAGCCTGTCAATCAGTCTTGCCGGTGCTACATGCTCCAGCCTTTCCGCGTCCTCATGAGCTTCGCTCCAGGTATATCCAAGGTGCTCTATGAGAAATACCTCCCACAGCCTGTGTCCTCTTAACAGCGCTACGGCTGCTTTCATGCCTTCTTCCGTTAATTTGGTACCCTTGTAAGGCTCATAAACAATTAACTCTTCTTTTTGAAGCTTTCCTAACATTTCCGTAACAGAAGCAGGCGATACATTCAATATTTCCGCTATCTGCTTATTATTTACCTGCTGTTCTGCTCCGCCAAGCTTATATATTTCCTTAATGTAGTCTTCCTTGTTTCGAGTCATATTGTTTTCTCCTTTTTAGGTATACCTAAATTTTATTTTATTATATACCTAATTTTCAAATTCAGCAAGTGATTTTCATAAAATAACTAAAATGTTTTATAAAAGAATTTGAAGATTGAAAGTGTGGTTTCGATATGAGAAATTTGATTCGGGTGTAAGAATATCATGTTTACAAAATGTATACTTAGAAAAAATCTGGGATTAACTTATAACAACCGAATCAAATTTTGACAAAAAAAAGCAGGACACTTTTAGTATCCTGCTGTCTGATGATGCAGCAATCGCAATAATAATATTGCATCAGCTATCAATATTAAATTTCTTGATTAATTTTGCAGCTTTCATAAATGTTTAATGCTGAACTTCCTTATTAATACTGCATTCTTAATCATATTGCATTCTAAATCATATTGCATTCTAAATTGTGATGCATTCTAAATTATGTTGCACTTTCATTACTATTATGTCCTAAATTAACCTTATATCCTTTAACTTAGAATCCCAAGATGCTGAAGCAATATCTTAGTGCCAAGACAGACCAGAATAATTCCTCCGGCCATTTCTGCCTTGGATTTCAACTTTCCTCCAAAAATGTTACCAATCATTACACCGGCTGCCGATATCAAAAAGGTCACGACACCAATAAAAGAAGTAGCCATGAGAATATTTACCTTTAAGAAGGCAAAGGTTATACCGACTGCCAGGGCATCAATACTGGTCGCTACGGAAAGCACCAGCATTTCCTTTACATTCAGAGAGTTATCAACCTCCTTGCAGCTGACGCATTCATCTTCTTTCTCTTCTTTTATAGAGCCTTTAATCATGTTAGCACCAATAATTCCAAGCAGGATAAATGCAACCCAATGATCTATTGCATTTATTTTGTCACTGAACTGTTTTCCCAGAAAATATCCGATCATGGGCATTACTGCCTGAAAGACGCCAAAATACAGTCCCACAATTACCGGGTGCTTGACGGATATTTTCTTGACGGATAGGCCCTTACAGACTGCAACCGCAAAAGCATCCATTGCCAGTCCTATGGATAAAATAAGTAATTCTGCCAGATTCATAAATATTCTCTCCTTTTTGTGTCTTACGCCGCTTTGTGCTGTAATTCCTTCTGCATCCCCCTAAGATTTCAGCAAGAAAAAAGACCCACCTACAGCCTTACGGCTGCAGGTAAGTCTCGTTATTTAAAATAAAACCAGATAGACGTCTATCAGTATGTTGGCTCTATTACACACAATTGGCTAACTACTCCCTTACTACAGTACATAAATGATACCCGATAGCATAGAGTTTGTCAATCTTTTTTTGACTGCCATCCATGGCATGTACTTCCAGAAATACCCGTACTGCCTTACGCAAGCTTCCTTTAATTAAGCAAAGCTTACGCAAGGCAGCACTTAGTTTTTTAATTCATTATCTGAAAATCAGAATTTTTAAAATACTTCTCAAACAGATCCTTTCTGCAAAGTGCCGTAACCTCTATTTTCTCTTCTCCGTAATTTAGCTCGGTAACAGTGGCATTTTCCTGTAAAAATGGGACCCATTTGCTTTCTGTATAGGGCAGGCACAGCTTTAAGCTCACATCTTCATCAAACAGGCTCTCCGTAATGTGCAGAGTGAGCTTTCCTATATCCCCCTCATCCTTTGCCGACAGAAAGAGGCAGTTAAGGTCTGCATTCTTTTCCCTGATGGCTTCCAGCTCTTCCGGGGTCAGCTTATCGGTTTTATTAAAAACATATAGCACAGGGATGCTTTCGGCTCCCAGCTCCTTTAGGGTTTCGGTAGTTACTGTCATCTGTTTTTCATAATTTTTATCAGAGACATCCACTACCTGAACTAACAGGTCCGCCATAAGCACCTCTTCCAGGGTCGAACGAAAGGCCTTTATCAGATGATGAGGAAGCCTGCTGATAAAACCTACGGTATCCGTTAGGAGGAAAGTCCTGTTCTCCTTTGTAGTTATCTTTCGGACAGAGGTCTCAAGAGTAGCAAACAGCATATCCTTTTCCAGAACCATTTTATCTGTGGAGGTCTTTAAGAGCTTAAGCATAGAATTCATGACTGTAGACTTTCCGGCATTGGTATAGCCAACCAAAGCCGCCAGCGGAATTTCATTCTTCTCCCTTTTCTGCCTTTGGTTCTGCCTTCTCTCCACCAGTTCCGCCAGCTCCCGCTCAAGCCTTGCTATCCGTTCTTCAATTTTTCTTCTGTCAAGCTCCAGCTTTGTTTCACCGGCTCCCTTGTTGTGAAGGCCGGCGCCGCCGCCCTGGCGGTTTAAGCTGCCTCCAAGCCCTGACAGCCTTGGCAGCATATATTTGAGCCTTGCCATTTCCACCTGCATCTGTGCCTCTTTGGTCTTGGCACGCCTTGCAAAGATGTCCATAATGAGAATGGAGCGGTCTGCCACCCTGCATTCCAGGAATCGTTCCAGATTTCTCGTCTGGGACGGTGTCAGCTCTTCATTAAATATTACAGTATCCGCTTGTAATTCTTCCATTCGTTCCTTTAATTCTTCTGTTTTTCCTTTTCCGAAAAACAGGTCTACATGAATTTTCTCAAGGTTCTGGGTAACCTCCCCCACAACCTCCATATCGCAGGCGAATGCAAGCTCCCTTAATTCTTCCATGGAAGAATCAAAGCCTTCATCCCCTTTTCTTTTACCTCCTGCCAGGAGGACTCTTTCTTTTTCCATCATACAGATGTCTCCTTTTCCAAGCATCTGCCTGACCTATCTTATGATTATGGAATTTTAAGCACGAAAAAAAGAAGGTACCTTCCCCTTCTTTTACAGACACCATGCATACCGCAAGCATGCTTGCGGTACTGCCTAATAGGAACGTGAAAACACTATCCTACTATTCAATAAGTGATTTATTATAAAAAGGCAGATTAATCCCGTTTACTCTCTGACAGGCAGAGCTTTAAGCACTATGAAATTAGCAGCATAAAGTAAATAAACGTAATTTCGTCCACATTTTATAATACCTCCTGATAAATAAACTAAAGGTATTATAACAAAGTCTTTAGTGAAATACAAGAAAAATATGCTATCTTTCGCATATACATTAGATAAGAGCTTTGAGGTATAAATCCATGAAAAAGAAACGCTGTTCAATGTCTTCCTGCGAGTTAGTTACCTTTGTAACAGCAATTGCCTGCAATATAGCGAATTCCTGCTCTGATGAGGAGTTAACACTCCTAGCAGCAATTTTTAGCCAGCTTGGAGATACACTTGTAACGATACAGGCCAGGGAGGATATTTTAAATCAGGATGAGGATAACTCCTCAGAGGATTCTTGTTCCAATGGGGAGGATTCTTCCACTAAGGATTCTTCTTCGAAGGATAAAAACAATTCCACAGCGAATCCTTGTTCCAATGGAAAAGATACTTCCACTGAGGATTCTTCAGCTGAAGACTCTTCTTCGAAGGATAAAAACAATTCCACAGCGAATCCTTGTTCCAATGGAAAGGATACTTCCACGGAGGATTCTTCAGCTGATGACTCTTCTTCGAAGGATAATAACAATTCCACATCGAATCCTAGTTCCAATGGAAAGGATACTTCCACGGAGGATTCTTCAGCTGAGGACTCTTCTTCGAAGGATAATAACAATTCCACAGCGAGTCCTTATTCCAATGGAAAGGATACTTCCACGGAGGATTCTTCAGCTGAGGACTCTTCTTCGAAGGATAATAACAATTCCACAGCGAATCCTTATTCCAATAGAAAGGATACTTCCACTGAGGATTCTTCTTCGAAGGATAATAACAATTCCACAGGGAATCCTCATTCCAATGAAAAGGATACTTCCACTGAGGATTCTTCTTCGAAGGATAATAACAATTTCACAGGGAATCCTTGTTCCAATGAGAAGGCTGCTTCCAAAGAAGAACCTTCCTCAAAGGAAAAAAGCAACTCAACAAAAGAACCTTACTCTTAGGATAAGCTGCTCCTGCAGGACTTCCTTAACCATAGAAAATGCTGACAAGTAAATCCTCCGCAAAGGAATCTTACCCGTAGGAGCAAAATCCTTAACAAGCAAACAATAAAACGCAGACAGCGCAGTACATCATTCGTTAAACAAAGGCAAAGTACTGCCCTTTACCGTTATTACCCTGTCATAGAAAGCTTTCGTATCCTTAAAAATTACATGGCTTACATTAATAACGGTAATATTCTCAAGGCCAAGTATTGTTTTTTCAATCTCCCTTGCCCGCTCCATATCAAGGGAGGCAAAGGCCTCATCCATAAACAGAATCCTTGCCTTGCTAAGAAGTGCCCTGGCTATGACAACACGGCTTCTTTCACCGCCGGATATATTCCTGCCATTATCATAAATCACCGTATCAAGCCCCTTTGGCAGCCCCCGGACAAACTCCCACAGGCCGGCATCCTTTACTGCTTTTTGGATTTCCTCTTCCTTATATTCCTTATACAAGGTGATATTGTTCCGGACCGTATCTTCAAATAAAAATACCTGCTGCTCAATATTGGCAATGAGTCCGAAATAATCCTCTTTTTTTACATCCATTAAATTATGCCCGTCAATAAGGATTGTTCCTTCTGTCGGATTTACGTATTTGCGTAACAGCCGGAGTAAGGTTGACTTCCCGCCGCCGCTCGGACCTACCACCAGATACTTTCCGTTTTTCTTTAAGGTAAGATTGATGTCCTTTAATATCTGCCTGTCATCCTCTTCATAGTGGAAGCCGACTTCCTTCAGCTGAATTCCCTCCGTAAAATCCTTTAATTCTACGGTTTCCTCGTAGGTAACCTTATTTTTTAGAGAGTCTTCTATCTTATTTATCAAATCGCCTGCGGTAAAAAGCTTCGGAAGGTTCTCTGCCAGCTCGAAGATCGGAAAAGTCATCCGGTTAATCCCTTCCATAATCACAATTAAGCCTCCCGCTGTTATCCTTCCCGTAACTGCCATGTAGCCTATTCCGCACAGGATACCGTAAAAGCTTCCATTCATAATAAAGTTCTGCGAAGCATTCACAAAGGACATCAGCCTGTCAATAATAAAACCCTTATTCTGTATTTCATCACTTTTCTGATAATAGTCCTCCGTTACCTTCTCATGGAGATTATAGTTCTTTACAATATGAAAGGCGGACAAAACCTCCTTTATATAAGAAGTATAGCCATCAAAGAGGTCACTGCGTTCCTTGTAATTTTTCTTTAGAGGCTTGGAAGTCACGATGGATATGGTCAGGTTAACGGCAATAATAATAACGGCAAACAATATCATACGGTAATCCACTGTTGATAAGAGCCACATGCCCGCCAGAAAACTGATTACTCCCTTTCCGACGGTATAGATTCCCATAATCAGATTCGTTTCCAGGGTATTAAAATCATTGGTCATGGAAGAAAGGTACCTGCTGTTATTCTCCTTCTGGAATTCACGGATGTTTTTTCCAAATACCTTCTCCACGTAATAATTCTTTATGTATAGGTTTACCTTTTTTCTGTAAAGGTTACCGGTCATAGCCTCTGCCACTCCCAGGGGAACAAGTAATATAGAACCTCCCAGCAGGGACAGCGTCTGGGCTTTCACTGCAGCAATATTGCCCTTTAGTGCCAAATCCAGCATGGAAAGCATTTTTTTGGTAACCAGGGCATCAAGTCCTGCCAGCAGAAGGGATATGGTTAAAGCCAGCATCAGGTAAGGAAGCGCCTTTATTAATTTCTTTAACATACTACCACCTCGTGGAAATATTCCTGCGCAGGGAACTGATGAACTCGGCCGTTCTTAATCTCCAGCACATAATCATACCTATCGGTGACTCCCCCATAGTAACGGTGGCTGATTGCAATAACGGTATTCTCAAGCTTTAAAAATACCCTTTCGATTTCCCTTCCCAGCTCTTCATTTAAGCTGGAAGTACCTTCATCCACAAAAAGAATTTCCGCATCCTTTGCAATGGCTCTGGCAATGGATATCCTTTGCCGTTGTCCGCCCGAGAGATTTTTTCCGTTTTCCGAGAGCATTTCATCAATCCCTGCTTTTTTGTCCCCGCAGATTCCCTCCAGGCCGCATACTTTAACGGCAAATTGTATCTTTTCCTCCGGTACCTCCTGATACAGGGCGATGTTATTACGAATCGAATCCTCAAAAAGAAACACATCCTGGTAGACGAAAGCCACCTTACTGTGAAAGGATTTTTCATTTATCCTGCGAAAATCAATGCCATCCGCCGATATTTCTCCCTTATAATCCTCTGTAACCTTGGCAAGCAGATTAATTAAAGTGGATTTTCCGGCACCGCTGGGTCCTTTGATAAGATATTTTTTCCCTTTTTCAATGGTAAAGGCGGCATCCTTTAAGATTTCTTTTTTACCATAGGAAAAGCTTACATCTTTTAAGGTAATTTCCTTATGAAAACAAAATTCTTCACTGCCCTTATCCTGCTCCTCGCTATTTTCATCCGGCTCCGCTATTTTTTTGTATATAGTCATGGATGCTTTCATCTGGTTTCTCATGGGAAAAGCATTGATAAGGTAGTTGCAGCTGGAGGAGCATAGCTGAAATAAGAATCCTCCCATGCTTAAGCTTAAGCCGTTTAAAAAGCTGTAGGCCAGATAAATCATAACTGCAACCGAAGACACAAAGGATATGATGCGGATGACATGCTTCTGCATATCGGTAAAAAAGGCCGCTGCGAATTTCTTACTCTCCGCCCTTTTAATGGACTCCATGCTCTTATCCTTAAATTTCTCTTCAATATGGTTAAGCTTTAGGATTTCCATGCCATTAAAGGTATTTGCCATGTCCGTGGTAAAATTCTCGTTGCACTCGGACAGCTCCGTCTCCAGGGCAGAAGCCTTTTTAACAAAACCAGTGGCAAGGGCAGTTAATATGACTGCCTGCAAGGCCATGGCAATAGCCAGCTTATAATCCAGAAAGGCCAGAATCAGGATGGAAAGCAGAAACATCATGATATTAATGAGATAATTTAAAAGACTGATAAAAAACTTATTCTCAAAAGTATTAATATCATTTATCAGATTGGAAATATAAATCTCCTTTGATCTGGCTGAAAATTTCTTAAAGGGCATATTGATAATCTTATCAAAGGCCTGCTTTCTTACATCCAAAATGGTGTCCCTCATGTAACGGATACGCAAAAGCCTTGAAATCAGGAAATTTATCGGAGCATATAATATAAACAGCACGGTAATAGCCACCACATAGCCAAAGTGCTTACTATCTCCCTTTTCAATTGCTCTTAACAACAGTACAAAAATCCCCATTTGTGCAAAATGGTCACCAACGAACAGAAATGTTGCAAACAGATATTGAATGAACTTCCCCTTACGCCTTAACAGTAATTCTTTCATAACTCCCTTTCCGAAGTAATCCACTTCTTACTCTTTTGTTTGCCGCTTTCCCTTACAGAAATGGGGCCAGCTTGATAAATTCCTTCATACTGCCTTCCTTCATTAGCTTGTCACCCAGCTTCTTTGCGGAAGAATTGCTTAAGAATGGATATAAGCCCGTACATTCTCCAAGGTTATCATCCTCCATTGCCTTATCAACCAATCCGTCAATTGTTTCACTTGATAAAAAAGGTGCCAGACTGGTAACCTTTGAAAGACTTCCAAGATGTTCTAATTTCTGCACTATTATATCCAGTGATTCACTTCCCAAAAAAGGAGCAAGTGCCGTGATGCCTGATAAATCTGTTACAACATCCAGCTTTCCAATCCACTGCATCAGATACTCTTCGCTGACATAGGGTGCTATCTTCACCAAATCCTGCAAGGATACCAGGTCGGAATTCTCTGTTACTATGGTTTCAATCAGGCTCTCTGTCTGGCTTGGCTTTAAAGCCGGGCTGGCAGAAGCTATCTCTTCAATGGTAACCTTCTGCTCTTTTACATATTCCCTTTCCTTTCCGTCAATAATCTTTTGGAACAATTCGCTTTCCTTCTTATTCCCAAGAAGCTCATCAATGGTACAGTCCAATACGGACACCAGCTCCGGGAGCTTGGAGATATCCGGCATGGAATTACCCCTCTCCCAATTGCTGACAGCCTGATAGCTTATTCCCAGACCATCTGCCAGCTCCATCTGTGTCATGTTCTTACCTTTACGAAATTCCGCTATTTTCTTTCCTACTTCAACTGTACTAAACATACTATCTCCTTTCGCATTCACCAAATCCCGGGCTCCATATTCCTGCTATGTATATGAAATTCATGCTCCAGCCTGGCAGCCATGGATACCGCACATCTGCTTTACGGGTACTGCCTTATCAAAAAGCTGACATTGCTTTTCTTTTCACATTGCCCTTGCTTCCATGCATACCACACATCTGCTCGGCAGGTACTGCCTTATTAAAAAGCTGACATTACTTTTCATTTCACATTGCCCTTGCTTTGTGTGCTGTCAACCGGTTACGCTATTCATTATAGCGAAACGGCTGCAAATAGGAATAAAGGAATAATTGAGCTATGAAAAAAAGCTCCTCAACTACTGCTTGAGTCACAAAAAAAACCTTTAAATGCCTGGTAATTCTTCAAGCTTATCAGAAATAATCAGGAATGTCCAAACTATCCGCCGGCAAGATTATTTCCCATGTCTCCTCCTTACACAGAGCCATGCAATAACACCCCTTTTTCTTCTGAAGATTATCCGGCAGTACTCGAAAGAGAAATCTCTCATAAAAGGCCGGTGCTATCTCTGAATACAGGAAAATGATACACTCCTCCCCCATAAGCATCTTTATACAAAAATCCAGCAGGCCGGCAGCATATCCTTTCCCTTTATGGGCTTCCTCCGTTAATACCGAGCCAAAGCCATAGGC
>JAEYPZ010000148.1:0-59926 GCA_023410275.1 Bacillota bacterium | reverse complement strand
GGAATGAAACGGTTTTTGACCTTTACTGCGGCATCGGAACTATTTCGCTTTTTCTTTCGCAAAAGGCAAAGCACGTTGTAGGCGTAGAGGTTGTTGCTGATGCTATTTGTGATGCTAAAAGAAATGCTGAAATCAATGGTGTCTCAAATGTGGAGTTTTTGGTGGGAGAGGCAGAGAAGGTTATTCCTGAGCTGTACGCACAGGGAGTAAAAGCGGATGTGGTAGTTGTTGACCCACCAAGAAAAGGTTGTGACCAGTTGCTGCTTAATACTTTGGTTGAAATGCGGCCACAGCGGATTGCTTACGTAAGCTGTAACCCGTCCACGCTGGCAAGGGACCTTAAGTACCTGACGGAGCATGGGTTTGAGGCAAAGGATGTACAGCCGGTTGATATGTTCCCGTGGACGGGGCACGTTGAGTCAGTTGCGTTGATAGAGCGGAAAAGGCTTGAATAGTGAGGTTTAGCAGATTTTTAGGATATTTCGAAGTGTGTTTCATGTTTCCATGGACACACTTTTTTTGATGTTTAAAAACCCTGGGGGGGCGTACTTTAACGCAGAATAAAACAAATATGCGGAAGGGGAGAGGAATTTTGCGTATTTGTTTAGAGAAAAGATTGAAAACGACCCCGAACCTAAAGCAAATAATTAAAACAATGCAAAGCCACTCAAAACAGTCTTGGCATCATTTTTAATAAAACTACATCTCTTAGCTTCTTTATATTTAAACTGAAAATCGTTAATTATTGTATTAGATAGTAATTTCTGATAAAATTTAACTGGCAGAGAATAAAAAACTGGGAGTTTATGTAACAATGACTATTATTGAAGCAATAAAAACAATTATGAAATCTGAAAATAGAGCTTTAACAAGCAATGAAATATATGAAAAGATAATTGAACAAAATTTATACTCATTCGGTGCTAGAGATCCAAAATCAATTGTAAATGGAATAATTCGAAGACATAGTATTGGAGTGGACTTCCCAACTGCTAATCCAGTTAAACACTTTAGGCTTTATTCTAAGCATGGACATGTGAATACTTATGTTCTAAAAGATATTAATAATAACCTGGAGGTCGACACAAAAAATACTCTGGATGAGTACGATTCCTTACCAGAAGAGAGAATACTATTAGCATATTTAGAACATAAAAAATTAATTCAGCAGGCCTTGTTAGATAGAATTTTAGATTCTGATCCGGCATTTTTTGAGCAATTAGTAATAGATTTATTATTAAAGATGGGATACGGGGGTAATAACCCAAAGGCGGGTTTTATAACAGGATCTCCTCATGACGGAGGCATTGATGGAGTGATTAATGAGGATAAACTAGGGCTAGATAAAATATATATACAAGCAAAGAGATATTCAAAGAATATAAGCATCGGTAGACCGGATTTGCAACGATTTGTTGGAGCAATGGAAAATATACAAAAAGGTGTATTCTTTACAACATCTAATTTTTCTGATACTGCAAAAGCATATGCTGATAAGCAACAACAAAAAAATATCATTTTAATCGACGGTAATATGCTAACTGAACTAATGGTAGATTATGAGATTGGTGTATCAGCAGTGCAAACTTTTATAACATATAAAGTGGATTCAGATTATTTTTCTGAAGTCTAGATTTTTATACATGTACAATTTAAATTGAATACCTTTAATGTAATGCCCAGTCGTTCAATCATGAATGGCTTTTCTTATTTTATGGCTTGTGAAACGTGTTTGTTCTTGTTAATAGTGAGAGTAAACATCACTAGAAATACACGGCAATTTGTAGAATAGAAATTATGCATATGGTTAAAAAGGGAAAATTGAGAAACTTCAATCTCTCATTTCTGAGGTTGAGTATATTTATAGGGATTGGAGTTTTTTATATATACAATAGCTTGAATTAAATTTCAGCTTATAAAATATTTGAACCAGAACCTATGTTTGTACTCGTTTTGGTTTCCTAATGCGAGACACATATTGTAATTTGCTCATGAATACTCAAACAGACAACTGTACAGGTTAAAGATGCAGAAGAGTTGACGTAAAATTACATAACAAAATAAAATTGACAAAATATCCATGATTTTGTATAATTGAAATTAAGAGATGTGATTTTCACAAGATGCGCATTCACGAAAACGCTGAGTGAGGTCATAACCAGTACATAGTCCTTAACTTACGAGGATTCCCTGTATGCGGCAATCAAGAGGATTTGAATTGATGCTGTGTATATTTGCACAGTTTTTTTATTATCAAAACCTCCTTGTTGGAAGTCATATCTCTAAATTCCAACAAGGAGGTTTTTTATATGAAAAGAAAAGAATTTGCTAGGCTTATGCCAAACGAGGTATTAAAGCGCAGTAAGTCATCACCAACAATCGTGGTGATTGGACCATCAACATCTGGCAAGAGTACCTTGGTTTATTCATTGGTAAATCACAGAATAATTGGATTTATAAGAGTGGGAATTGGGGACAAGAGTCAAACCACAATCATTCCTTGCAACTTTGTATTCGATGAGCGCATTGAAAAGGATGAACATTTTGCAATGCGTATCAGAGTTAAAGATTTTTCGGCGAAGGATGTGCATATTGAAATTCTTGAACAGTTGGCGAAATTATTCACAAGTAATGGCATGAGTGCAGAGGACACTTTGGATTCGATTGATGTTGCCTGGTTCCAGAATATTTTGGAGCCGGAAGATGCAGCATACCATCTGGGAAAGATTAAGAAGAAGATTTCAGTCGAGGAATTCAAAGAATCAATAGCTACTGCCTTAGATAAAATCGAGAATGCAGAACCATCTTTCTCTGAACGCGTGAAGGTAAAGAAGAAAGAACTTGCTCAGCAGAAAGTAAAAACGTCCGAAATTAGAAAAATGGTCTTTGAGGATATCTGGGGCACTATTGATATAGACTTGCTAGCTGGATATTTTGAATGGCTTAATTCAATTGGAGAGCAGATTACTAATGACCTCAATCTTTTACTGGGTGCAGGTAACGTGCTTGGGAATATATGTGGGTACAGTGTGAAGGAGGATGATGTTTTTACATATGGTGGAGTGATTCTTCAAACACTGTTTGATCCATTCGAACCCTTTAGTTTGATTGTAGAAGATATTACTTTGGCTTGCAGACCGAGGACGGAACTTATAATTAGGTCAGATGAAAACATTCCACTGAGATTTTGTTTACGTGATACAATGGGACTTACTCAGATTGGTATGGATAGTAATTCCATTAAGGATGCATTAGATATCGCATTGAATTGCAGCCCAGATAGTATTCTGTTACTGATGAACCTTGAAGAGCGTGACGATGTCATTGCAGATAGTTGTAATGCAATTGCAGAGAAACTATCTAAGGCTACTAAATTAGATGTGCCTGTTAATGTTATATTCACAAAGGCGGATATTATTATTGGAAACCTTATTAATAAAGCTGACAAAGATACTGTTGTGCTTAAGCAGATTGATTATGACTCAAATATTCTTACTGCGGTTGATACGATGGAAAAGTTGCTCAAGGGCTATTTGACGAAGCTTCCGCAGAACAATGTAACGTGGTTATCATTAAGATACTTAGAGGAGAGCATAGATCCGATACAGCTTGCACTGAAAAATCAAGGCAGTGATAAGCTTGTGCGTTTCACTCCAGAGGGTTTATATCAGAACATTGATGAAATAATCCGTGAGACACAGAGGCGAATTCTTCCTAAAGGTATGACAACCCCACTCGTTATTACAGCAATTGATGCTGATGCCCCAGCCATTGAAATGAAGATTGCAGGAGAATTGATCTCCAATATATTCAAGTCAATTCAGGATACCCTTACTCAGGATAAAGCTACTGTGAATGGCTACACGATTACAACAAAGTATACTCTAAATGGAAGAAGTGTCGTTGCATATTATAACAAGCTGCAACGAGGACAAGGTCATACGACTAGAGCTAATGTTTATGGTAACTTCAGCATCAATATGAAAGCTATGCTGAACAATATTCTATGTAACGAAATTCCAGACTTCCTTACACTCTATGAGTCACAGGTTATTGGCACGGTTGTGGATAATCTTGCAGATACAGAAGTGGCGCACTTGGTTGAAGAATTTGACAAGAATCAACATTATAAAGATCTAGCATTCTGCGATATCAATCCAGCACTAGTAAGCAGATGGTCTGATAGGCAAATAAATACGCAGATTTTACACCTTGCATTAAGACAATACTTTGGTTCAAGCGAGAAGTTTAATATGGTTATGGAAAAAGTAGCTTTTAATTTGTCCTATGGTAATGAACATATTAGGAGTATTATTGACGAGGTGTATCAAAGACCTATCAGCTATGATAAGACCATGCGTGAGATGCAGGAAACCTTTAAGAAGGTATTTGCAACTAAGAAATTTGCAGATATTATTATAGAGGAGATTAGTAAAGCCATGACTGAGCTTGTAAATAAGATGATTATCATAATTTAATGGGATAATAGCCAAAACAGTATAAACCTTTTAAAGTAAAAGATAATAGATGCTTAATTCTTGACATAAGTGATTTGGGAATTAGACCGAAAGCGTGTAAATTTTATGTAGCCCTAAATATTAGATAATCAATATAACTTCATAGTCAATTACAGTTGAGTAGAACTATAACTAGAATCAACAGTAATTGACTTTGCTATATTTGGTGTGCCTGTAATACTGTTGGATTATACTGTTTAAGTATTTACGGTTCGATACGCTACTTTGCCTATTAGGTCAATATACTTGATAGAATCTAAAGCCTAGGAATAGCGAGATTTAGAGGATTTCATAAATATTTCAAAGTGTGTTTATTTTACATAGACACACTTTTTTTTAGCTTGCATATTTTTAAATTGATATAAAAAACTATTATTTTTATAACAATATCCCAAAAGGATACTCTGCACAAAAAATATTCCTATTTGGATATTGTGTATTGTTTATTCTCCAACTATTGTAAAATTATACTCAGGAGCTGATATAATGAATTTTGGCGAAAACTTGAAATTTATAAGGGAAGAAAAAAAGTTAACTCAAAATGAACTAGCAAATTTATTAAATGTATCAAAAGCTAATATATCACGGTATGAATTAGGAATTAGGCAACCAAGTATAGATACAATTTTTCTTGTTGCTAAATTCTTTAATGTGTCAATAGATTGGCTTTTGGGTAGAAGTAGTATTAAAAATTTTTCTTCTGTAAATAACAATCCACGTGATTTCAATACTGAAGATTTGGATATATTAGAATTTGTCAAAGAGAATAACGATATACGTCAAGTTTTACAAGAAATAAAAATAGCTTCAAATGTTAAAGTTAAAGTTTTTTTTGAAATATGGAAGGTAATTAATAAACAATTATAACAAATTTACTATTACTTGTACTGAGATAATATTTATATATTTCATTATTCTATTGTACAGGTTTTATATATCGTTATAGGGGGTCTTCGTTAGTGGGAAATGCTCAATGTTTAATACAAAGCCTTAAAAAGCTAAAAGAATCTTCAAAGGAAGCAGTAGAAAATCTAGCTACGTTTAGTGACTTTAAAAAATATATGCATGTTCCTAGAGGTGTTGAAGATGAGCTCTGCAATATATTAGAACGGTCTTCTAACTTAGATAAACGACAGCTTATTTTAATTTGTGGTAGTGTTGGTGATGGAAAATCACATTTAATTTCATACTTAAATCAAAAGTATCCTCAATTAATGAGAAAGTTTAAAGTACATAATGATGCCACGGAGAGCTTCGATCCGCAGAAAACATCTATAGACACCCTCAATGAAGTACTGGAAGATTTTTCAGATAATAACCTTGATAATACCTCAACTTCAAAGTTAATCCTTGCCATTAATTTGGGTACTCTAAATAACTTTATTGAATCGGTTGAATATAAACATAGGTTTACAAATATTATTGAGTATGTTGACAAAAAAAATATTTTGAAGAATACATTTGTTGACAGTGACAATTCTTTTGATAGTGAAAGTAATTTCCAATTTGTTAACTTTAGTGATTACCATATGTTTACTCTTACTAAGGATGGCCCTAAATCTAAATATTTAACAAAAATAATATCTAAGATTACAGATGCTTCTGATGATAATCCATTTTTTGTATCATACAGAGAAAACTGTTGTGAAAAGTGTCAATGCAGTTTAAAATGCCCTGTTAAGCATAATTATGAGTTTATGCAGGAAGATGGAGTTATAGATAAAATAGTAGATTACATTATCCAGGCAATTGTTAAACATAAACTTATTATTTCAACAAGGTCATTCTTAAATTTTATATATGATGCTATAGTTAGTAGCTATTTTGAAAACATTACTTCCATTGATATCTTTGAAACAATCAAAAATCTAGATTTTAAAAATTATATGAAGATGATCACTCCCAACCTTATATTTGATCATAGAGAACTTTCATATATATTTGAAGTACTTTCCTTTATAGATCCTGTAAGTGGTAGAGTAGAAAACATAGATAGTTTTTTAATTAAACTAAATACTACCGAGGATATACATAGTGTATTTTATCAATATATTGAACTTGATAATTATAAATTTTTAAAGGATGCTTTGATAGATAAAAATATAATGTATGAGAATTTAAATTCTCAGAAAGAACAATATGCTGTTAAAGAGATTGTATTCAAATTTTTTATTAGATTGTATTGTTTTAAACATAAGTATGAGCTGTTTCCATTGGGAGATCAGATATATACAGATTATATGAAAAACTTGTTTTATTGGAATATACAGAGCATTGAAAAAACTAAGGAATTACATGAAAGCATCAAGGAAGCTATATATAAATGGAATGGAGATAACAATCAAGAAGATGGTTGGATAAATATTTTTGTTGGTAAAAATCAGCTTAAGTATAAAGTAGCACAAAGACTTCATTTAAAAGCAAATACTTCACACTTCAAAAAAATGGGAGATAGTAATGAAGAGTTAGAAAAGTTTATTCCATTTATAGAATTACGATTTACAGAAAAAGACCATAACAACGTTACAAGTATTACTATTGATTTTTTGCTTTATAAATTGCTGATGTCTATTAGGAAGGGATATAGACCTAATAAGAATGATAAAAGTAACTATGTTAGCTTTGTGGAGTTTGTAGACAGATTACTCTTGCTCGGGGGGCAAAATCAAGAGCTTGTTTTTCAGGAACATTCTGAAAGTAATACTAAAGCTTATACATTAAAGTATAACGATTATGATGAATTCTGTTTTATGGAGAGATGATAATGGGGTATGTTGCTGACATTGAACTTATTCGTAAGAACTATAAATTCAACGAATCAAATTCAAAAGGGAAAAAGGATTTAAAACATAATACTGGCAACTCAATACATATATTGCCGTATGTCGTGAACTGTGATGCTAATGAAAAGAGGTTTATTAGTAACTTTAAAGCTGTTATTGGGGAGTTTTCCAGAAGAATCTCAGCTAAAGCATTAATGAAGGACTCAAATAATGATGTTATTCTTAATAAGATTGTTGAAATAATAAAGTGTCAAGCTGGAAAGCAAACTGTTTTAAAAAATATTATAAAAGAACTTTTTTTTGATAATGAAGGAGAACTCCAAGTTTTTCATCCGATAGTCTTTAATTATACTGAGGTAGACAATATTTCTAATAAAAAATTAGGACAATTATTGTTTGACGTATTATACATTAAAGATAGTGATGTTTTAATTTTTATAAAGAATATTTATAATACTGAACCTAATAATATTTTATTGAAAGCTGTAAAACAAGCGCTTCCTGAACTTGTAGATGTAAATGATAAATATCAATCGAAATATAAAAATTGTGTACCTTTAATATCTGAATTGTTTACATATGACTTTCAGTTCATGCTTAAAAATTCTAAATTTTTCATTGAAAACTTTGAGATGTTTTTAAAGTATTATTATTTCTTCTACGTTTCACAGTTGAGTTTGAAATTAAATTCTTTTTTTGAAGCGGATTTAACTAGACCAGAAAAAGTGTATTTTAATCTTGATTGGGAGACTACTTCAAAGACAAGAACTAGCTATGAATTTGGATGGAGTAATCTTTTAGAGCCAAGAGTAAAAAATATTTTTTCACATGCAAACTGCTTGGAATTATTAAACCATAATAATATGATAAATACATTTACCTATGTAGATTTTAAAAAATATGTTGATACAACAAATGAAGATGAAAAAATGAATCTTTCATTAGAAGTGGAGAGTATTTTCGAACTCTACAAAGAATATACAGAGGAAGTTCATTGGGAAAACTTTAAATATACCCCCCAATATGAAAATGATGCGTTTAATTCTATTAGAAAATTATTTAACGCTATTGATTTTCAGTTTAACCAATCAGGGAGAAAGGGAAAATACGAAAATTATTGTTCTTGGTTTATTGAATTCTGTAAGTTTAATTTTCTCAAAAAAAGAGGACAGTTAGGATATACATTGAATTTAACACAGGATTATTTGATATTTTTAACCCAGTTATGCATAGGTAACCAAGAAAAAATAAGACTGAAAGTGTTATTTTCTGAGTATGAGAAGAGAGGGATAAGTTTTGACAGGGATTCGCAACTAAAAATAATTCAATTATTTGAAAAGCTTAATCTGATTGAAAAAAAGAGTGATAGTGGGGATGCACAATATGTCAAATCAATTTTATGATTACCTATCAAAAAAGATTGTTAACTATTTAGAATCAATTAAAATAAATGATGGAGATAGATTTTATATACAATTTGAGCAGGAGGATCAAGTAGAAAGACTATACTACGAATTAAAACAAAATCAAAGTGTTAAAGAGTTTAAATGCTTAGTTGAAAAGTCCACATATACTACATATTGTTTATCAATTAACTCAATAAGAGTAATAGTTGCTTCAACAGTAAATAATACAAAGGCAGATTTTCTTACAACTTTGAGAAATAAGCTAAATAGTAATGATGAACAATTTTCTGATACAGCAATTCTATTTATTCATAATTCCACTTTGGATAGTATTGTAAAAGGTGCCATAAGTTTTCATAGAGAAGGTATGCCATTTCATATGACATCTTTGATAACAGATATTGAAAATAAGATTAATATTTCTAGTCTATCTGAGGTTGATAAATCAATAATTCTTTTTGATTTAGGTAGAAGGAGAAAAGAATTATTCGAAGATAACAGTTCGCTCTTTCAATATGAGGATATTTTAACAGTTTTAAATAGCGATGGAATTAGTAGAGGGCAATATAGGAACTTTGGTTTGTTTTTTGATCCTGAGCTATCCCAATACTCGGGAAGTACCGCTCTGAAAAGAATTGATGATAATTATAAATTGTTTCTTAAGGTGGATACAATTCATAAGTTTGGAAACCCTGATGTTGATTTAGAGAAACACTTTGATGATGAAGGTGTAGAGGAACTAAAAAGACCAACATGGAAAGAAGCTGAATACAGGAATATTAAGCTTTCTCAGGAAGATAGAAATAAGAAAGTTACTTTGGATTTATTAGATGTGAATTGTTCAGAGGAGTTAGTTATTTGGCAGAAGCTTGAAGGAGAGACTCAAGCAAAGTCACGTATTAAAAATATAATCATATTTAATAATGAAAAATTGAATACGGTTACTTTAGAATTTAGCTTTTCTGAACATTTAAGACAAGTGAATCTTGAATGCGATAACAAGCAAGAGGCGAAAGCAAGTACAACAGGTAAAAAGTTAAAAGTTGAAATAAATCATGAGCTTAATAATGCTAGTTTTAGTATTATTAAATATCAAGATAAAGCATTAAGCAACTCGAAATATGTGTTCAAAATATTGGTTATAGATTTTGAGGAAGAGGTATTTAAAAACTTTAAAACTAATTACAATATTTTTATTAAGGGTAAAGAGAGATATTTACTTATTAATTCTGAAGAAGATATTATTATCAATCCGTCTGGTATAGAAGAAGTAAGTGTAAAGCTTTCGGAAGACAATAAAAGTTTTACTATTCCAGAAGAGAATTTAAAGGTAATCATTCATAATGATACACAACCTGAGGAAGATAGTGATTTCATAAAATTTGATATTTATTATTTAGGAATTCAGGTACCTTGTGCAATACGTCAGGTTTCTCAGATTCCTAGACTTATTACTGGATTTAATATTTGGAGGTTAAAAAGAGAAATCAGAGATGATTTCCGTGTTGCTGGTGATAACAAGTTGATCCAAGGGACAAATGAGTATTTTACAAAGGATGAATACAGAAAGAATCTTGAGAAAGAAAAATTTATTATAGATACGAATGGACTTTCTTTTACTGAATTAAATAATGAGTTAAATATCGAGGATCTTGAGCTTCATCCTGATCTTCAAACATCATATATAGAACTTGTTCAGTATTATAAAGTTAATAATCTTATCCCTAGCCTTGCATTTTTTAATGATGAGCTTATTACTCTTTCAAATAGGTATGTAAATAAGTATTTGGAGGTTATAAGCAGTATACAAGAAAATTCCTATATAAATAGTGATTCACAAAGAAATCTATCTAAAGTTGGAACAATAAAAAAGTTGGATGGAGATAGGGAGCTCATATTAACCCCTCTTCACCCTATTAATGTTGCATATCAGCTTATACTAAATCAAAAATTAGGAAATGAAATAGTCAGAGAAGAACTTTTGCAAAAGTTATCCCCAATTAACCTACTTCCATATCTTTGTAGCGATGAGGGTAGACTTTATAAACCTGTAGAACAGACACATTCTCCGGAGTGGATATATTTTGTTGATCACAAGAATTATAGGTATAAAGGTTCTCGAAACTTTGTATCAAAACTTGTAAGGGAGAAAATAGAAGAATTTATTGATCATTTTTCATATCTATTTAATATTTCAAAGAGTTCGCCTATAAAGCTTAATCTTATTAATCTTGGTGATTGTAGAGAGATCCTTCAAGGTATATTTGCCTATTATATTAAGTGCCTAAATAAAGGAGAAAGAAGAGATGAACTTATTCCTATTGATATACATATTTATGGTATGATTAATTCTTCTAACGATTTTGAGAAAATTTCCTTCTATAATAGTCCAAAACTTGTTAATGAAGCTTTTCAGATTGATCTTAATAGCAACGACTATTCAGAAGAGGATGTATTGAATGTTTTTAGGGAAAAAGTTAGTTTTTATGCAAGTCCGAAAGAGGCTAATAGTTATGAATATTGTCATATAGCTTTCTATGAAATGGATCAATTTATTGAAGAAAAAGAAAGTTCTATGACAGATATTAATACAGGTATGTCCTTAAGTGGATTATTATCAGGCATACCATCAATGTTTTTAGGAGATAGTTATAGAACTGGCTTTGGTACAAAGCATATAAATAACACTTCAGAAAGTTTTTTATTAGAATTAGCTTGTAAGATAAACTCTCTTGTTACGGTAATAAAAACCGGTGCCCCTTATCATAAGACCCTTTGTATGACTACTACTATATCAGAAAAGAATAAAAAACTTCTGGATAAGGTATATGAATCTTCTCACTGGATTACTTTTATTGATCCGAAAGTTGATTTAAATTTCTTTAAGAATGATATAACAAATAAGGATCTAATAATTATTCACTATAATGATCAGTATACCTCTTCAAGTGGGTATGATGCTATTACTGTTACAAGAAGATCAAAACAGTATAAAAATATAATAGAGGAGTTCCTCAAAGGAAAAGGAATAGACTCAGAACCAGAACATTCAAGTAAACTCATTAATTGCTTTAACGCAATTAATGGAGACTGGTTATTGAGTCTCATATCAAGTAAAAGTCAATTTCCAAGGGAGAAATTAAGTATAATTTCAGCAATTAAAATTTGCTTAGCTTACTTCAGTAATAAAAATATTATATGGGTACCAATATCACTAGAGGAAATTCTGAGGGTTTCTGGCGGAGCAGGTTTAAACAAAAGTGATGGCTTATTTTCTGTGAGGAATCTTGGGGGAGCAGGTGTGTTTTCTGATGACTTAATGCTTATTGGTATTGAATATTATAATGGGGAATTGAAGATGCACTATTATCCAATTGAAGTGAAAATAGGTAAGAATAAGGCGGATACTATTTCTAAAGCAATTGAACAAGCTAAAAATACCAGAAAACTCTTTGAGGAAAACCTTATAGAAATAGCTGAGGAAGGAAGGGCATGGACAAAAAGAATATATAGGAACTTTCTTGCTCAACTTGTTATTATTAGTGCCGAAAAAATGAAGTTATATAATATTTGGGATGAACAAAACTGGGATATTATACTTGATACCGAAGTAAGAACAAAATTACTCAATGATGAGTATGAAGTTTCTAATATTTTAGATGAATATATTGGTAGAGGTGCGGTTATTTCATTTAAAGAAGGCAACTTTTTTAATGACCCGCCTGTTATTGAGGATAACGTATATGTTTTAAACTTTTCTGAAGAATCAGGATATAATAATATAGTATCTGATATTGAAGTTTTAAAGAATAAGTATATTAGTAACAAGAGTGACTTTAAAAAAGATACTTTGTTGTATTATAGCTATAAGCCAGAAAATAGTATAAATATCGGTGGACAAGCTGATACACTAGAAAAAGAGGATTATGAAACTAGAAATGTGGGAATAGACAAAGGGAATGGTAAGATAGATAGAGTACCATTGGTATCAGAAAAACCTCTTGAAATTATATTTGGAAGTAATACTTCAACAAGTGAAGTTGTTAAATGGTATCCAACAGATACAACAAAAACGGATCATACCAATACAGGGATAATTGGAACAATGGGAACAGGCAAAACTCAATTTACAAAATCTGTTATTACTCAATTAACCAAAAGATATAAAAGTAATGTTAATGGAACAAAAGTTGGTGTACTTATATTTGATTATAAAGGTGATTACATTAAACAGGAATTTACAGAAGTAACTAATGCTAAAGTATATGACCTGTATCATCTACCATATAATCCATTGTCACTATTTTTGACTGATACTACAAAGAATCTGTTACCGTTACATACAGCAAACAGTCTTAAGGAAACTATATCTAAAGCTTTTAACCTTGGAATAAAGCAAGAAACCCTATTGAAAGATATTATAATGGAGACATATGAAAAAAGAGGAATAAGCAAAAATGATTCAACAACATGGAGTAAATTAGCTCCAACAATATATGATGTCTATCAAAACTATGTTAGTCGAGAGGACTTAAAGGAAGACAGCCTTTATGCAGCATTTACCAATTTAGTTGACTTTGAAATTTTTGAACCTGATTCATCCAAAACAAAGGCTCTTTTTGATATTATTGATGGTGTTACAGTTATTAATTTATCAGGAATGGATGAAGGGATTCAAAATCTGGTTGTAGCAATAACGCTAGATATCTTTTATAGTCAAATGCAGATGGCAGGTCATAGCATTAATAATGGTAATTATAGAGAAATGACAAAGATTGTATTGGTTGATGAAGCAGATAATTTTTTAAGTAAGGATTTTAAGTCAATAAAAAAGATACTTAAAGAGGGCAGAGAATTTGGTGTTGGAACTATTTTGTCAACTCAATTCCTTAGCCATTTCTCTACTGCAGATAACGAATATGCAAACTATATAGGAACATGGGTAGTTCACAAAGTACCAGACATGACTGGTAAGGATGTTAAGTTTATATTTAATACTCAATCAAAATCCGAAGAGGATAATGTCATTAATAGGATTAAAAAACTTGAAAAGCATCACAGTATTGTTGCTTTAAGTAATGAAAGTAAGCCTTTGCACATAAGGGACAAGGCGTTTTGGGAACTGAAAGATTAAAGTATTTAAGCTACTAGAGAATTGAAAAGGAAGGCGTAATAAATGAATTCTAATAATTTTATTAACGATAGCGTGAGTGAAAATGATTATTTGGGATATTTGCCATATATAAAATCATTTGAATACTTAATATCAAATCATGATAATCTTATGAATTTACCAATAGTTTTTGGTATACATGGAAAGTGGGGAGTTGGTAAGTCTACTTTTATGCGTTTAATTAAAAATAGTTTGGATAAAAAGAAGTTTATTACAATTGATATTAATCCATGGGAATTTGGTTATGACCAAAATTTTATAACTATTTTTCTTTCTAAATTATATAATGAAATTAAAGATGAACTTTCTCAATATGAAAAGAATGAAGAAGATTTTGTAACATTATTTCTAAAATCTATAGTAAAACCTTTAAAACTATCCGCAAATGTCGGTTTACTAAATGCGGAATACGACTTATCTAAGTTTAACTTAAAAAGTAAAAAAACAATGGTGGATAATTATATTTCTGAAAATTTTGCAGCTAAAGAAGCTATAAAAAAACTGCTTGAAGCTAAGATATTTGATTATAAAAAAATTGTTGTATTTATAGATGATTTGGATAGATGTCGAACAACAAAAGTCATAGAGGTAATTGAGTCTATAAAATTAGTTTTAAATTCTGAGAAATGTATTTTTCTTTTAGGGTGCGATAATGAGTATTTAGAAAATGCTCTTTCAATTGAATATAAGGATTTTATTGAATTCCTTCAGAGAGAGAATTCAGAAGAAAACACTATTCAAGATGGGGTATCATTTAGCAAAAGTCTAAAAAGTTTTTCACGAGAATATCTTGAAAAGATTATTCAGGTACCATTTTATATACCACCTCTTGATAAAAATAGTGTATCAAATTATATTGATTGTATATTACTTCAAAATAATAAATCTAAAATGTTGAAATATGATTTTAAAACGAATTATTATGATAATTTTAAAAAAGATTTAGATGAAAATATTATCAAAGAATTAGTTTTAAAAGCAGGGTTAAACCCTAGAAAAATAAAACGTATATTGAATTTATCTTTTCTTAATTATCTTTTTATTAAATTTAAATCTGATTATATAGATGATAATACAAAAAAACTATTTTTAAATTTACTTTTTTTCTTAGGGTTTTTGAGGGATGTATCTCCAGAATACTATAAGTTATATCTTTCTAAACCTACATACTGTAAAATTGTATTTAAAAAATTATATACAAATTATGCCCATAAGCCATCAAGTTATAGTGAAAAAGAGGTTGTACCCTTTATGCAAGATCAAAAAACTACTAGTTACTTTGAAAAATATTTTGAATTAATTAATATAACTGATGGTCATTTTGATAAGATGATAGATTATATAGACACTTGTATTAGTGTTAGTAACATAACATCTTCAGAGGATTATAATGATATAGACTGGGGACCAATAGGTGAAATAAAATCAGATACAGGAACTAACAGGCATCTAAAAAATTTTTTAAGTAGATTAAATGGAAACGATGTTGCTCAAGAATTCATTTTATGGTTTTTTGAAAATATTTTTGATAACAACATTTTTTACTTAGGAATAGAAATAAATATACATCTCTATAAAAAAAATAATAAGACAACAGAGCGAAATACAATAAATGATTTTTTATTAAGATTTGAATATAATAACCGCACAGACACATTATTGGTAAAATTTGAAAGCGGGAAATTTGTTAGTAAGCTTGAGGTTGATAGTAAACTTGTAGATGTAAAAGGGTTCGACAGAATAAGCAAAGCTATTCTAATAGATAAAAACACATCAGCTAATGAAATAGAAGAAATAAAAAATAGTATTAAAGAACTACTATATTTTAACTAATTTGAGAGTACGGAGGCAGTATTATGGGAAGGTTTGAAACGGATGATAAGACATTTAAAAGTATGTTTACTGATGACAGTGTTGTTTTCGAAATACCAGTTAACCAGAGAAAGTACTCGTGGAATAAGGAACAATTAGAAGAGTTTTGGGAAGATATTTCAAAGACTTTTGGCGTTAAATCAAGTAAGCATTATTTAGGTGTAATTTCATTAGTAGATAAGGATAATGATGGAGTAGATGACATAAAAAAATATGAAGTTGTTGATGGACAACAAAGAATTATTACAACTATTCTTCTCATTGCTGCATTAAGAGATGTTTATGTGGCATTAAATGATATAGAGAAAGCTGAAAAAATTCAAGAAAAATACTTGTTAGCAACTACTACAAGAAAAACTTTTAATAAACTTATCTCATGTAAAGTTGATTCTTACACCTTTGATTCATTAGTAAATATTAATTGTGGTGAAGGAAATAAAATTAAAATTGTAGACAATGTTAAAATTAAATTAGATAAAAAGGGTGGAAGAAAACTTCCGCATCAATTACAAGAATATGTAAACAAAAATCTTGAGTCAGCTTATGAATATTTTTTTAACAATATTGTTGAAGAATATTTTGAAAAAATGGATGATGGAGACAAAGAGGAATATTTATTAGAAATAGAAGAGTGCTTGGCTAAAATTGAAATTATTCAAGTTATTAGTACTAATATTTCAAACATATATTTATTTTTTGATTCGTTGAATAACCGAGGCTTGCAATTAAATAAAATGGATATAATAAGAAATAATTTTTTTAATGTTATAGCAAAAAAATTTCCGGGAAGCATGGAGTACTTTGCGGATTTATGGGATAATCTTGTCATACTGCTAGACAATTATGATACTAGTAAATTTTTGAAGTACTATTTTATGTGTTCACAAAGCAAAATCTTTTCTTCAAAAGATTTACCAAGTAGATATGACGAGTATTTTACTAATATAGCTAATTTAGAAGAAATGAAAATTGAAGTGCGAAAAATTATAGATTATGCACAAATATATATTACATTATTTGATAAAACTGAAGAACTACAAAGCGATAAAAATTATATTAAAAATATAAAACGGATAAATAATCTCGGACAACAGGCATGCCATTCATTTCTAATGGATTATTTTTATTTTATTACTGATGAAGAAAGAAGAAGTAATATTACACATTTAGTAGAATGTATGACATATAAGAGAATAATATGTAATACACCAACAAAACAACTTGATATTATATTTAAGAGCATCATTGATTCAAAAGAAGTAGAAAACGATAAATACATATATAATGATTCCGTTATTACGCAAAAAATAATTGCGAATACTCCGACTGACGATATTTTCGAATCAGCTTTTAAAACAAAAATATGGAATAAAGATAATATTACATATTACACATTATCACAAATTGAGATGGTTATGAGTAAAAAAGATTTTGTTGAAAATGATTTTAACAAGTTTAAGAATAAAATTCAATTGGATTTTATTACACCAGAGCAGACTGCAAGTAATAATAAAATTTTTAATCTTATAGGAAATATTACATTGATTGAAGATGAAATTTTCAGCTATATTAAGGATAGCCTATTTGAAACAAAAAGATTATCTGAATATTATGGAAAATCAAAATTTGAATTAATAAAACAAATAATTAACAACTATATAAAATGGGATATTAATTCAATTAATGATAGAACCAACTTACTGGGTAAAATTTCTTTAGATATTTGGTATATTTCTTAATATGTATAATAACAAGATATATATTTATTGCGGTATATATCTTGTTATCTGAATAATATTCTATATTAAGTTTTTTATAAGTTTGTTGATAAATAATTTTAATTCTATTTCAGAAACCATTTTAGAAATAGTTATTCTAATAGTATTCCTAGTAATAGACCCCTTCCCAATAGCTTCAAGCACATATGAAGGTTCATCAGCAGAACAAGCAGAACCAGTAGATAGCGCAACCTGGTCTTTAAGTTTTTTGATTAACAGCTCATTATTAATTCCTGGGAGTGTTATGCTTAACACTCCAGGGATTTTTTCAGTTGGATGCCCATTAAATTTAATATCTGGAATGTTTTTAGTAAGTTCCTCCTTAAGTAATTTTTCTTGTTCAAGAATTATTGGAACATATTTATTCATATCTCTTTTAGCAATCTCGGCAGCTTTTCCAAAGCCAACAATATTATGCACTGCAAGCGTTCCTGCTCTATATCCAAATTCTTGGCTACCACCATGAATTAATGCGGTTAGTGAAGGCTTAGAATACTTGCCTTTTCGGATATAACAAGCGCCTATACCTTTTGGTCCATATATTTTATGAGCAGAAAAAGAAAGAAAGTCCACTGGAACTTGTTTAACATTAATATTTACCTTACCTAATACTTGAGTAGCATCGGAGTGAAATAAGACTTCTTTTGATTTGCATAATGATGCTAGTTCACTAATTCTATTAAGTGTTCCGATTTCATTATTACCCCATAATATAGAACATAGAGTGGTAGTATCTTTTATAGCACTTTCCAATATACCGTTTTCTACTTGTCCATACTCATTTACAGGAAGAAAACTTACTTCAAAACCTCTATCTATTTTCTTTTCAACAACATTTCTAGGCTTAAATCTGTTCCTTTCAACATTCATTATTGCATTTTCACTGCCGTCAAGGAACTTACAAGTCTGGAGCACTGATTTGTGCTCAACTTTTGAGGTAATGATATGGTTACCTTTATTCTCAATGTATTTCTTATAGTCTGAAACACCTTTAATTATTAGATTATTACTTTCAGAAGCACAGCTTGTAAAAATAATCTCATCAGGTTCTGCATTTATTAATTCTGCTAATTTTTCACGACTTTCTTCAACTGCTTTTTTAGCATTTTCAGCAAGAGTATAATACTTACTTGAGGGATTCCCAAATTCTTCGGACAAGTATGGAAGCATAGCTTCTTTTACTTCCAAATCAATAGGTGTTGTTGCGCTATTATCAAGATAAATCATATGGCTTTTTCCTCCAATCCTGCAAGATAAGATATTAAATCATTTGAATACTTAAATTCATTATGGAGTAATATAGCTCCCCTATCTATGTGTGCTTTTAAGTAAGTTGGAAAATATTCATCCTCTTGTAAATGCCTTTGACAGTGTTGTTCAATTAGACACTTATAAATAACATCATATTGACCTGTAATTGTCTGCTTGTGAAATTCTAACCCGTTACTATCAGTGTTAAATCTCAATGATTCTAAATCCTTTTTTAGTGACAATGCTATAGACAATTTTGCTAAAGCAAAAGGTTTTAAGTTTGTCTTGTTTTGTATTTCTTGAAATAATTCCATAGTTTTTTTTGATGTTTTAAGTCTAAAAATCATAATGTCACCTCGAAAAAGTACTTGTCTTTTACAATAGTTCTTTTATCAGAATTTGAATATTCAATAGTATATCCATGGGCAGTATGTGGTTTTATAAGCTTATAGTACTGGTTATCGATTTCTTCATCAGTCGATAAAATAAGTACCTGGTTGCTTAGGCTAGGAAAAAACTCTGTAGTAATATTTTTTCTGTGTAAAGCATCTATTCTAGCGTAAGGTGTATCAATTATAAATGGTATATTATTAATAGAAAGCTTAATAAGTGCCCAATATAATGACATAATAAATATTTGTTGTTCTCCTTTAGAAAATCCATTTACATCAACTTTTAAAGGAATGTTAATTGGAATAAAATCACCGATTTTAAAAGTCTTTATAGCACTCTCTAATTCTTCCTTTTTAGAAACACCAAATTCTTTTAATAAAACATCAATACTTTTTTCACCCAGATGGTTTAAAAGACCTTCAATTCCAAATTTAGATATCATAGTTTCAAGTTCGCTTTTAGTTATAATTCCAGAACGATAAAGAGTAATATTGAAGTTGCTATCAATATCTATATCATCAATAAAATTAGGTTTCTCAATTAAACATTTAAACATATATAGAAAATTCTCTTTGAGTAATCCAAGATTTCTATTAACTAAAACAGGTATAAAGTTTTCCATCATTTTTGCAGCATTTTCTGCGAGCTTGATGATAGAGTTTTCTTTTCGTGATTTTGTTAGATTTTCTTTAGCTTTAGAAAGTTTGGTATCTATTTCACTAACAGACTTTTCAAGATTAGCTATGTAATCAGTTATTTTTCCTTTCTCAAAAGTAAGCTTATTAATATTATCATCAACTAATTTTATATTATCAATATATACAGATAATTGGTCATTATTTTCTGCTTGTTCTAGTTTCTTCTTCAGTTTAGTATTTCTTGACATAGAAGAGGTTATTTCTTTATTATATTTAGTTATTATACCATTATCTTGTTTATTGATTAGTTTTATAAAACTTAAAACTTCAAATTCTTCATCTTGAGATAAGGCATGTAACACTTCAAAATTATCAACATCAAAATTAGGCTTAATCCCATGTTCGATACGGTTTAAAAGTAATTTAGGGAATTTATCAGAAAAATTGCCATTATTATCTTCAATTTTTATATTATTGCTTTGGATTTCTTCATTAACGATAGTAATCAAAAAGTCTTCGCTTAATATCTCTTTTATTACTTTATATTTTTTAAAATCCATTTCCATATTTACCTGTTGATTTACAGATGAAACTAAATCTTTAACTATCAAAAATGGTAAAAAATCATTAGCAAAGTCTTTTAGTGAGTTATTAATCTCTTCTCTTAATTTTTCTTCGTATAAAATCTTATTTTTAATCTCGATAATCTCTTCTGAGAGCATTCCACCTGACTTTCGAAATGATTTTTCTAATTCCATTTTTTGTTCAGTAAGCTGAGAAATTTCTTTTTCTATGCCAGTTAATCTATTGTTTTCATACTCAACTGATTTTAAGGTATCAATACGTTTATTATAAAGCATTTCATATATGCTTTTTTGCTCGGATGAATCCGATATATCAAAATGTGATGCTCTCTTTAGATTGGCTCTGATAATATCAAAACTATCATATCCGCAAAGAACTAAAAAAGCTTCTTTGAGATTCTTTGCTGAATTTCCTTCCAAGAAAAAATCACTTATCTTTTCTCCATCGAAAAAAAACAAATCAAAAAGTTGGGGGGGGATTATAGATTTTAAATAACTTTCAAAACTTATAGTTTGATCTTCATCTAAAATTAAGCCATCTCTAGATACTGAATATTCTTCACTTAATCTTTTGTTTTCATATTTCCATTTCCTATTTATTTGATAGTTTGCAATACTTCTTTCTTCCTCTAAATTAAAATCTATAAAGACATAGGAGTTTACATCTTTTTTCCCAATTGAATTTTTATTTAATAACTTCTTAATTGCAGAAAAATAGCTTGAGTTGGCAGATTGATACCCAAATGATGTATATCCATAAAGTGCTAACTTTATAGCAGTAAAAAGAGTAGTTTTACCAGAACCATTTCTTCCGCCAATCAAAATAACATTTTTCTTATCATCATTAACCGAAATATCAAATTCAATTTCATTTTCAAATGAACCAAAATTACAAAGTTTAGCTTTATTTATTATCATTATTCTATACCCGCCATCATGTTATCATAGTGAAGCCACATTTCATTCAGAATTTTATCAAACTCTTTTCTTAAAATAGGCTTATTACTTAAATGTTTGTTTTTATTTACTGAGATAATGAGCTTGCTCATTAATTCAAAAGGAACATCATATTTATTACAAAAATTCTGGAGTTCACTTATTAATTCATCTTCGTAAATAGGCTTTTTATATTTGTCCCAAGGGAGTTCTTTATTACATATATTTTTATATGTATCAACTAACATTCTACACGACAAATCACCTTCACTGTCCCAAAGTTCATCTATTTTTTTAAGCTCTTCAATAGTTATTAACTCTGCGTTAACTCTGAGCTGTGTTCTCAAAAGTTCTTCTAATATTTGCCTCCTGCCTTCTAAATTGAAAGGCCCTAATCCAAAGCTTCCGTCACCTTTTTTATAGATGGCACCATTTCTTCTTTTCCAGTCTCTTAAATCTGAACTGCTTCTTATACTTATTAACCAATCTCTAAATTCACTGAGTGGAATTAACCAATCTTCGCCACTCTCAATAAAACCTTTTAAAGATTTGTCCTCTTTTACCATAGTACATATCCAACATCCAAATCTGGTATTTCCACATGATGGAGTATCCTTATCTTTTTGTGTAGTAGTAATCGTAAATGGACATTCACCGCCATCAGAATTTTTATACAAAGAAAACAAATAGTTATTGTCAGTACCCCAAGGAGAAATTCCATTACCATCTAATAATAACTTCCACACATCTTCTGTTGTTAATTCAGTGATAGGGTTATAGACATATGCCCCAGCAATAACTTCATGTTTATTTAACAGTTTACCTTCGATTTCTCTGCTTGCGATTCTTCTTCCTCTTGCGATGCTTTCAGCTTTTCTAACACCTAATACAACTATAACTTCCTCATTATCTTTAAGAGTGTCACGAATGAACTTATTTGATGGATTGATTTTTAAACGATCAGTACACCATCTAAAACCTGGAGGTTCGGGAGTAGGATAACCTCTTCCAATTACTAGCGTCCAAAAAGTATCATCAATTTCTGGTTGAACCATATGAGTATAAAGCTTTAAGTTTTGACTTTTTGCACTTTCTCCCATAATTAAAGACATTTCTCTTAAATATTCAATAATAATAGGGTTTTCTACCATAGTATCTGATGAAACGACATGAACATCTTTTGTTCTTTTCTCAGGGGGAAGACGTAAAAGCATTTTAAAAACAAGCATACATACTGTCGTAGAATCCTTTCCACCACTATAACCAATAATCCAAGGTCGTTTGTCATTTAGGTATACCATCTCTATTTCATCTAGTATATCGTCTATTGTATTTTCATCAAAAAAACTATTAGCCATTTAGATTTTCTCCACCATTGTTTATAAAATTTTTTTCTAATTCCAGTTCTTCTTTTGTAAGACTAATACCTAGTAAATCTTTTATTTTATTACAAGTAAGTTTTATTGCAGCAGTGTTCTTGTTTATTTTACCATTACTAATTGTTCTACCATTCCAGTCCTTTAGGTTACTTCTTTTCCAGTCAATAGAATTTAAATTTTTAAGGATACTGTTGTAATTTTTTACCTTATTTATTAAAAAGTAATTTCCTAAATAGCCAAATGCAACAACAACAACTCCATGAGCATGTATATAATTCTTTCTTAATTCAGAAGCACTTAATGATTTGTTCTGAACTTCTTTCCATTCAATAATTATAGAACATAAGGTTTTCCAATAATCGGATACAAATTGCTCTTCGTATTCAGAAATTGCACCTTTCTTTTTACCCAATGTACAACAAATCGAACTGTGAAGATTTGTTAATGTGAAAATTTTTGGAGAATATTTTGAAAGGTTATCAACTTCTTTATCAGTATATCCTTTAAGAAGTGGAATTTTATCAATAATTTTTTTTGCTAACTGTGAAAGCTGATCTCTATTATCATATAAAATTCCAATTGATTTTGTTGTATTAACAGCATGCTTATTTAAATCAGCAAACATCTGCTGACTTCTCTTAAGCCCTTTGTCTGCAAAGAAAACTATTGAAATTGTTTCGTCTTCAAGATTAGAGTTTACTCTTAGTGCTTCTTCAATAGCTGTACGTCTATGCTGACCATCATTTATAAGGAATTTTGCTTCCATAGGTATAGTTAATTCGCCTAAATTCCCACTGGAAAAAGGGATAAACTCCATTTCACCATCAACAGATGCCGTAAGTGATGAGAAAACATAGTCTTGTGGATTATCAACAATGTATTTAGTTATTTCAGGAATTCGAGCTTTGTTAATAATTCTTTGTGCTCTATATTCTGGTGGCAATTCTTCTTCAATATGTTGAAATATTTTGGGTACTATTTTTAAAGGACACATTGCGACATAGTATTCTTTTTTTGCTTGCAACCCCTTGATTGCAGGGAAAGTATATTTAAAACCAGTTGACATATTTACTCCTACGTACGTAATTTTACTTTTTGCTTAAGTATATTTTATATGTTAGTTGTTGTCAAGACTAACCTTAATAGCTGAAATAGTGGTATCTTATTATTGCTTATTCTTAGCGAATATGAAAAAGATTTTGAATAGCTTAGCGGTCGGGATATTTAGCCTACCTAGCACTTTAGCATCTACTGTATTAAAACAATTAACTCTACTGGTATTCTAGATAATTCAAAAACTGCATCAAATTCTGAGTTATTTAGCTTTTTATCTGCCAATCATACTTTAAGTACCCTCAGCAACAACACTTTCCTACACTTCCTTCCACCCCTTCAACAACCCCATACTACTAAAATACGTCTCACTCCCGCACATCTCACAAAACCTTGCGTAATCCGGATTTGTATATAAGCAACCACCTTTGTCAAGATATAGCCCTTTGTGGCAGTAGTTATAAAGCCTCATGCTACAACTGGGACAAATGCCATCCGGCCAGTAAAAATGTTTTTTACCGCAATACGGACATTCGGCATCATCAAATATGTTATCAAAGGATACGGTTTCATAATACGATTTTCTTTCAACACCGTTAAGATTGTTTTTAAGATGATTACCACAAATACGGCAATATCTTGCGGCCCCGTGAAATTGAGTGTTTCCGCATTTGTTACATACCCGAGTTATTTTGGACTCAAGTAAATCAAGCCTCTGCAGATTGTTAAGCCTTATCCAGAGAGCTGTGTTTGATACATTGAAGAATTCTGCTACTGCAGGTATTGAAACAAAGTTACAATATAATAAAGTTTTTTCAGGGATGAGAAGCTTTCCTGCAAACTCATTTGCTTCCAGGTCTTCTAGTTCTCTTTCTTCGCTAGTCTTAAGGATGTCGGGAATGGAAAGATGGTCAAGCAGGATATGTCCCAGCTCATGCGCTATTGTAAAATTAAGTCTTCTGTCTCTGGAATCCTGAAAGGGATACCGGATTTTATCCCTATTTATAATTATCTGATACAGGTTTTCTTCTTCCACATACCGGGAAACGGCATCGAACTTGTCGCTTACATATCTGACAGTACTTATCTGTAAAGGCAATCGCTTCTCGTCCTTGATCTTCTTTATTAAAGCAACACAGTCAAGAGGCCATTTTGTTATAGAGAAATCCCTCATAAAGTTATTCAATTTCAAATCTATAAACTGTTTTCTGTAAAGTGGAATCTGGTCAGTAATGTTATGGTTTTTGCTACAAATTAGCGACATATCTAAATCCTCCATGAATAAAAGAGAACACCAGTTCGATATAATTATACAAAAAAATCTCTATCAGGTAAAGTAATTATCAAAAATAATTGTTACCCATAGAGACTATTTTTTGTTTTTGTTAAGAAGTGAATTGGCCACAGCCTTTATTGCTGCGATATCCTCAGGGGGCAGCTCCTTAGAAATCCTGTAGGCTATGTTTGCCCAATCGCTGTCCAGCTTGTACATTTCTTTTGCTCTTTTACTTATGTCAACAACGTTGCCCAGCTCATCCCTGAAAATCATTTCGGTAAAATGCTTGTGCTCCAGTGTTTCCTCCATGTACCCGGCCTTTATCATCAGATCTTCATACCTGACTCCAAGGTGGGGGGCAATTGCCTTTAGAACATCCGGGGAAGGACGTTTTCTTTCTCCGGTTTCTAGCCTCCAGATTTCAGTATTACTGATTCCGGCCAGCTCTGCAAGCTGCCTTTGCGACAGATCCCTTTCAGTTCGGATCATCTCAATAAATTTTCCGAGTTCTGTTTTTTCAAACTCAGTCATGATAACCTCCAGTTTGTGCTTAAGTCCGTTAATACCTGTGTTTTATGGGCATTATCAGGTGTTGATTTAAATATAGTGTTTCCATCACCTTCATATATTATATAAAAGTTGTTACCGAAAAGCAATATTACAATAAAATTTTTTTAGTATCTTGACGCTAGGTTACATAACTGATAGAATAAGTGTAACGCTAAAGAAACGAACATACGTTCTCGGAAGGAGGTGGAAAAAGTATGACACCTAACAAGGAATATATTATTTCTCTTGCAAGGAAAAAAGGCTGGCATGATGCTGAATTAGCAAGGAAGACAGGTGTTTCAAGAACTGAAATAAGCAGGTTTATACATGGAGACCGCAAAGGAGGGAGCAAGCTTATTGGTGGAATTATAAAGGCGTTTCCCGAAGAACCAATGGACAAGCTTTTTTTTTTACCCGAGGCTGACACCGATAGGTGACAAAAAGTGAGGTGACACCAAATGGATTTTAATGAAGTAGAGACAAATCGAAAAGGGTGCAGTATTCTTCCAATGCCAATCAAGGCAACACCTTATCAACACCAGATAAATGCATTTAATTTTGTATGTGTAATGTTCGGGATTGCAGATAATGAGACATTTGAAAGTAATTAAATTTTGTAGTACAACTGTGCACTTAGGAATGGGAGGTGATGCAAATGAACATTTCCAGAAGCAGAGGAGTTTCCTTACTAATGGAAATGGGTTAACCCGGCACAGGAAAAACCCTTACAACGATAGCAGTACTTGGTGCAATGTACATGGCAGGGAAAATTAAAAAGGCACTGATTGTGGCACCTTTATCCATTGTTAACGTCTGGCAGGAAGAACTTGAAAAATTCGCAGCATTCCCATACAACGCTGTTATTCTCGAAGGGACAATGCATAAGAAACAGGATGCTCTTGCTCACATGACAGGAGAGGCTCTTCAGATAGTCATTGTCAATTATGAATCTGCATGGCGAATGGAGACAGGACTTATAAAATTTGATGCAGACATAATCATAGCAGACGAAGGCCACAAAATTAAAACACACAGTACCAGGCAGTCAAAATCACTGCACAAGCTTGGGGCAAAGGCCAAGTACAGAATGCTTCTTACAGGAACAGTAATAACAAACAAAGCCATTGATATTTTCAGCCAATATAAGTTTATTAATCCCGGAATTTTCGGAGAGAGCTTTTATGTATTCAGAAGCAGATATTTTGACATGGTGGGCTATGGTAATCATACCCCGTTTCTTAAAAAATCCATGGAGCAGGATTTAATGGATCGACTTCATTCAATTGCTTTCAGGATAACAAAGGCAGAGTGCTTGGATTTGCCGGAGACAACAGACATAGTACGGCATATTAAGCTTGAGGCATCTGCAGAAAAAATATATAGGTCATTGGTAAATGACAGCTATGCGGAACTGTCAAAGGGCGAAGTAACCGTTACAAATGTTCTGACACGGCTGCTGCGGTTATCCCAATTGACAGGAGGATTTATCGGCGATGACGGAAGTATCTTAAATAATGTCAGCACAGCAAAGCTGGAGGCACTTTCAGACGTTATTGATGAGGCAATTAATCAGGACAAAAAGATTGTAGTAATTGCAAGGTTTGTTGCAGAGATAAAGGCAATTGAAAAGCTTCTGCAAAAGAAGAAGCTTGAATATTCCCTCATAATGGGCGGCGTTAAGGATAGAGAAATTCAGGTTTCACAGTTCCAGAATAACCCCGATGTTAAAGTCTTCATAGGACAGATAGCAACGGCAGGACTTGGAATAACACTCACAGCGGCCAGCACCATGGTTTTCTATTCAATGGACTACTCCATGAGTAACTTTGAGCAAACAAAAGCCCGGATACACAGAGTAGGGCAGAAAGAGAACTGTACATACATATATCTGGTTGCCAAAGGAACCGTTGACGAAAAGGTCCTAAAGGCACTAAGAAGCAAGGCAGATTTGGCCAGAATTTTGGTTGATGAATACAAAAGAGGGGATAACCCCTTTGATTATGGAGGTGAAGGCTATAGACAGTAAGATGTTCCAATTGGCGGATAGGTTAAGAGAACTTAAAGAAGCAAAAAAACAGGCTGAGCAGCAAGTAAGGGACATTAATTTAAAAATTGATGAAACCGATTATGCTCTCTCTGAATTGATGGCAGAAAGTGAAACACAAAGCTTTACAAAAGGTGGAACGATGTTTTTTCTTACCACCACAACAAGGGCTTCCGCACTTTCCGAAAAGAAAACAGAACTTTATGAGGTACTTAAAGAAAAAGGCTTTGGTGATCTGGTTTATGAAACCGTAAACGCAAATTCCCTTTCAGCTTTTGTGAAGGAACAAGCAACAGAAAATGAAGATTTATTACCCGATTGGCTTGATGGACTGGTAACAGTCTTTGAAAAGACCTCAGTCGGGGTCAGGAAGACCACGAATTAGTCTTTTTGATACGAAGAGTTAGGAATAACGAATATAGGAACGTTGAAATAAAGAGAAATGACAAGTAAGCAGATTACAAAGATTTAAAACAAGATATTAATCAGAAGAACATTGAAATAGGAAATTAGGTAGCTAATGCTTTCACATAAATTGAAATAACAAAAAAAATGATTTCGGAGGATTTACTATGAATAAAAATACTGAGTTAGAAGTTTCAAATACAGGTACAGGCTTTACAAATTTAGCGGAATTCAATATGACCGGAGCAATGGCTGAGGAACTCGAGGGCCTTGATGGTGGCTTTGAGAGAATCAAAATACCAAGTGCAGGCTCCACGGTATTCGAGGTTCCCGGAGATGATCCCAACGAGCCGGATTCGGTTAAGGAGTTCAGTGCGGTAATTCTGTATCATCACCCTCTTCATGCCTACTATCAAAGCAAATACTCAGGAGGAAACCAGCCGCCGGACTGCGGAAGCTTTGACGGACTAATTGGTGAGGGTAACCCGGGAGGAAACTGTGTCAAATGTCCATATAACCAGTTCGGCAGTGGTGAAAACGGCTCTAAGGCTTGCAAGAACAGACGAAGGATTTATGTTCTGAGAGAGGGAGAAATCTTCCCGGTACTTCTTTCGCTTCCAACCGGCTCACTAAAGGAATTCACCAAGTATATAAAACGCCTTTTGTCAAAGGGTAGGAAGTCAAACTGTGTGGTAACAAAGTTCTCTTTAAAAAAGGCAGTAAATAGTGGCGGAATTGCATACTCTCAGGCACAGTTTACTGTTGATAGACAACTGACTCCAGAGGAATTTGCATTAATAAACACATTATCCGAGCAGATTAAGGCCTACAGTAAAAATGTCGGTTATGATATGGATTCAGGTTCAGAGGATGGAGGTACAATAAATACCGATTCAATTGACTCGGAAACAGGCGAGGTAATAGAGCCGCTTAAGTAGCGGATTGCTTTCACAGTGGAGAAATGGTGGAATAAACACCTTCCCCACTATGGGAACAGAAAGGATTAATACAAGATATGGATTACAGATGTGTATCGGATATAAAAGAAATACAGGACTACATAGATAACAAACAGTTAATAGCTTTTGACTTTGAAACCTCTCCCGCCGATAAATTCAGAGACTGTGACAAGGCGGCACTTGACCCATACAAGGCGGTTATTACAGGAATCAGTCTTTCCATAGAAGAGGGCAGCGGAATTTACATACCCCTGAGACACCGTGTTGGAGGGAACGCAGCGAATCCGCAAGAAATACTTGATTATCTTAGAACATCAGTCTTTGAGAATAAAGAGATCATTAAGATTGCACACAACCTTAGCTTTGAAGCTATGTTCCTCTATCATCTTGGAATAATAGTACAGACTCACTGCTATGACACCATGGCGGCAAGCCAGTTAACACTTAAAAGCAATACCGAATTTAGAAATCTTGCTGACAGCGGTCTGAAAACATTGGTGTCCGAGTTGTACGGAATAGAACTCCCACGATTTGAGGAAGTAACAAGTGGCAGACATTTTGACGAGATTGATCCTCAGGACGGTGAAACAATACACTATGCCTGTGCCGATTCAGATTTTGCACTGAGACTCTATCACACCTTTAATAAGTGGTTTGACCGCTTTCTTCCAAAACACCGGTATATAGTTGAAAGGCTGGAATCGCCTACAGCTGTGTATGTGGGAATCATGAAGCACAATGGCTTGCTCATGGATAGAGAGCTTATGCTTTCAAAACAAAAAGAAGCTGAGAAGAAGCTGGCACAAATAAAGGAAGAAATAACCTTCTTTATCGGTGATGTGGACATTGGAGAAAATGCAGGGACGGCGGCTTTTAAGAACTATTTATACAAGGACTTGCAGCTCCCAGTACTAAAGACCACAGCAAAATACAAGGAGGCGGCAGACGATGAAGCAATGATCCTACTGTCAGACTGGTGCAGGGAAAACAGGCAGGAGCTTGTTAAACTGTTCGAGCTTGTCCAAGAGTACCGGAAGTGGGGGAAGCTCAAATCTACATATATTGACGGATACTTAGATTACATTAACAGTGAAACAGGTAGAATACATCCTGACCTTTTCCCTCTTGGAACAGACACTGGAAGATTTGCATGCAGAAAACCAAATCTTCAGAACTGCCCACGTAAGGACAATGACCCTGTTGGCATTCGTAGCTTTATAAAGGCTTCAGAGGGAAATGTATTGCTGTCTCTGGATTTGTCACAGATAGAGCTTCGTGTTGGTGCATTTTTCTGCAGGGACGACAAAATGCTTCAAACCTACCGAACAGGAGGGGATATTCACGGACAGACAACCAGCGTTATATATAAAATACCCTTTGAGCAGGCTATTGATAAAAATGCAGAACAATATAAGGAGCGCAGGACTATTGCCAAGAACTGCAATTTCGGTACCTTTTTCGGGCTGTTTCCAAAGGGCCTTCAGAGAACCCTTAAATTCAAGGCAGGACTGGACACCTCCCTTTTAGATTGCGAGCAGATTATATCTAACCTAAAGTTAGGTTATCCCATGCTGACAACATGGCAGGATGATGTGAAGAAAAAAGCTGCTATTCAAAAATACACAGAGACATACTTGGGACGGCGAAGATACCTTCCCAATATCAATTCCGATGACTGGGGAAAGAAGAGCTTTGCACAGCGATGTGCTTTAAACACCCCGATTCAGGGGACTGCTGCAGATATTTTAAAGCTTGCAATAGTGCGAATTTTGTCCGGGCTTTCGGAAAGAGAATGGTTAAAGCCCTTATTACAAATACATGATGAATTGGTATTTGAAGTACCCCATGAAAAAGTTACAGAAGCTGCCCACTTTATTAAGGAGTGCATGGAGCTTGTACCTTTTGAAGACTTCGACGTACCAATATTGGCAGAGGCGGCAGTTGGAGAAAATTTCGGAGATATGAAGGAACTGGAGGTTTAATATATGAGTATTAGTAAATTTAATCACGAGGGATATTATGATCCCACACCATATGAAGCACTATTGGAAATAGAGAGACAGGCCAAACGAGAGAAGTACAAGCCATTGGTTTACATATGCTCACCCTTTGCAGGAGATACAGAATATAACATAAACAAAGCAAGAGGATATTCACGCTTTGCGGTATCAAAAAATACCATACCTATAGCCCCACATCTTTTGTTCCCTCAGTTTCTGGACGATGATGACAAGGAACAGAGAAACCTTGGGATATTTATGGGCCTTGTGCTTATGAGTAAATGCGAGGAGTTGTGGTGCTTTGGTACCAGGGTTTCAAAAGGTATGGCAGTTGAGCTTGAAAAAGCAACAAAACGGAACATGACAATACGATACTTTAGCGACAGGTGTGAGGAGGTTGTAAAGGATGCATAAAGCCCTGAACATACCTCTGGAGGAATTCGTAAAGCCCATGTTTGATTCCAGTGAGACAGTATGCATAAGGATATTTTCAGATAAGAAGGGTACTGCATTTAAAGGACTTAAGCTTGAATATCAGGCCGGGAAGATAGCTACGGCAGTTGAGACTTTAAAGAAGCACAATGAGCAGAACAGGGGAATATTCTTTGTGGTCAACTATGGTGGTCATGAGGACAGTGACATTACCAGAGTCAATGCACAGTTTGTTGAGAATGACAGCCTGAGTATTGATGAGCAGATGGCACAGATTAAGGCATTCCCTATTGAGCCATCCTTTATAGTGAAAACCCAAAAGTCGCTCCATACTTATTGGCTAATGAAAGATGCTGATGTTTCAGCCTTCCGAAGAGTGCAAAAAGGTCTGGCTACACATTTCAATGGAGATAGGACATGTATAAATGAGAGCCGCGTACTGCGGCTTCCCGGCTTTAATCATTGTAAGGGCGAACCGGTCATGGTGGAATGTATCAAATTCAATCCCGAGCTCAGGTATACACAGGCGGAGCTTGAAGCAGTTCTGCCCAAAATAGAAAGCGGGACCTCGGCAGGTGTGAATAATACTGTAACGGGCAGCCGCAAAGGCCTGACTCTTGTGGGGCGAAGGTGTGAATTCATACAGCACTGTAAGAACAATTCAGCTTTTCTCTCTGAGCATGACTGGTATGCAATGATTACAAATCTCGCTGTATTTGAGGGCGGGGATAAGATAATACACCAACTATCTAAGAACTATCCGAAATATAACCCTAATGAAACACAGCAAAAAATACAGCACTATCTGGAAAGCGGAACTAAGCCAATTACCTGCAAAACCATAGCTGACAAGGGATTCAAATGTCCAAAGCTTACTGATGGAAGCTGCAGTTGCAAGTCTCCAGCGGCATTATGCTATAAGCCCCTCAACATAGAAGAACTCAGGGTGTTCTTGTCAGAGCTGGATGTGAAAAGAAATGCCGTTGAGGATATTCAAGCTGCACAGGAGTTTGTAAAGGAGTACTTGTATAATGTGGATTCTATACTTGCCGAGACCTTTATTAACTACGAGATTAAAGGACACTTTGGGCTAAAGGCCTCGGATGTAAAACCTTTGATTTCACTTCACAAGGATATCTATAGAAAATATTCTGACAATACTGAAACAAAGCACATGGCAACGGAGCTTGAACTACCTGAATGGTACGAGATTACTGAAAACGGTGGTCTTAGGTTTATATCAGGACTGCTTGCAAACCATATGGCAAAAAATGTGGATGCCTTCTATGGGGCCGGAAGCTACTATTTCTACGAGCATGGTGTTTATGGAAGCAGTGAGGATTTGTGGGCACTGGCAAAAGTCCGTGAATTTATGATACCCCGGTATGCCAGCATGACTGCAATAAATGATACAGTGGGCCAGTGGAAGATGCTTATCAGAAAGCCGATAAGGGAGATAAACTGTAATCCCTTCATTATCAACGTGCAGAACGGTTTGTATAACGTACTGGATGGTGCTTTTAAGCCCCATACCCCGAAGTACTACTCAACGGTTCAGATTATGGCAACTTACAGGGAAGATGCGAAATGTCCGAATTTCATCGCTTTTCTTGATAGTATACTTCAAGAAGAGGAAATAAATCTGATACAAGAAATATTCGGGTATCTTCTGATCCCTGTGAACAAGGCACAAAAATCCTTTGTGTTTGTAGGTGCTCCAAATGCAGGAAAGTCCACGTTGCTTTCGGTAGCACAGGAAATCTTGTTAGGAAGTGAAAATGTAAGCAATATACCTTGGCAAAGCCTGGGTGATCGTTTCAATAAGGCTGAGCTATTCGGAAAGCTAGCTAACATATTTGCCGATCTGCCTTCAAAGAACATTGATGACAACGGAATGTTCAAGGCCCTTACAGGAGAGGACTATATCACCGGGGAACGTAAAAACAAGGACCCATTTACATTTAGACCGTATGCCAAGCTGTTGTTTTCCTGTAATGAGATTCCCAAAAACTATGGTGACCGCAGTGATGGGTTTTACAGGAGGCTTATTATAATACGCTTTGATAGCTCGGTTCCAAAGAACAAACGTGACCCGAATCTCCGTGAGAAACTGTCGGCAGAACGTGACGGTATATTAATGTGGGCCTTGGAAGGACTGAAACGGCTGATTAACAATAGCTACGAATTCAGCGAAACTGACAGAACGAAAGCTGAGCTTCAACGATACCGAGTAGAAAGCAACAGTGCTCTTTCCTTTGTGGATGAGTACTGTGAACTTGATGATAGCGGAGAAACTGTGCGGGATGACTTGTTTTCAAAATATAAGGAATACTGCAGCAATGCAGGAATGTTGCCATTGTCACAAGCCAACTTCAACAAGGAAATCGAAAGCAATCATCAAAGTATAAAAAGAGGAAGAGACAGGCTTTCAAAGCGTAGAACATGGAAAGGCATCTCTTATTGTGAAGGAGGAAAGGGTCAGGACTGTTAAATACCAACATGACCAACATGACCGGGAAAACCGACTTTTTCTTATTTCTTAGCGTTATGAATGAAAATAAGATATATATAGAAGAAAAAAAGAAAGATATATAAAGAGTATAATAATACCCGGTCATCCCGGTATTGACGGTTCTGTCTATAAGAACTATGGCAGAAAAGCAAATAACAAATGCAATAATAAATTACTTAAAGACTGTGCCAGATTGCTTCTGTTGGAAGGAACACGGTGGTATGTACGGCACAGCTGGCATTCCCGATATCATTTGCTGTATTGGAGGCAGATTTGTAGCCTTTGAAGTAAAAACAGCATCGGGAAAGCTAACAAAGCTGCAGGAAGCAACGATTAAAAAAATCAATGAAGCAAAGGGCAAAGCCTACAAGGTTACAAGTGTTCTGGAAGTAAAAATAATACTTGAAAACCTGAAGGAGTGAGCTTATGGAAATCAATAAATGTTTCCGTATGACTTGGCTCGAAGGAGGTATCTTGCATGAATGCTAAAGAATACTTGGCACAGGCTTACCGGATAGACCAAAGAATAAACAGCAAGCTGGAGCAGATAACCTCGTTAAGAGAGCTGGCCGTAAAGGCAACATCAACAATCACTGACATGCCCCATAACCCGACAAAAAATACAGGCTCGATGGAAAATATTATAACAAAAATGGTTGATTTGGAAAATGAAATCAATGATGATATAGACACCTTGGTAGACCTAAAACGTGAAATCATATCAGTCATTAAAAGGATTCAGAACCCGGAATATCAGACGTTGCTTGAATTGAGATACCTTTGTTTTATAAGTTGGGAGCAGGTAGCGGTCGATTTGGGGTACAGTTCACAGCATATCTACAGACTACATGAAAAGGCACTGAACGCAGTTTCTGTACCTGAAAATGGGGCAACATGTGAAAAGAAGATAGCACCAGCGATACTATAATAGTACAATATACAAGCATATGGCCATTGCAAAAAACTGCAGTGGCTTTTTTATGGAATTTAGCATGTAGAAGTTTTAGTTTTGGTATGGTAATATTTTACTGTAAGAATGAATAATCAGTTACTATATAACTGTCTTATCTAGAAGGGTGGTAAATAATGATTTCTGCAAAAAAGATACTTGTATCTATATTGATAGTTTTGATATTAACAGTAGGTTTCTTGGGTAATACCATAATAAAACAGAAGAAATCAATGGCTTTATTGCAAGAGGAAAACAAATATATGTATTTACGGTGTTTAGAACAAATAGCAGATAGAATTGAAGATTATCAAAGTTCGAAAAACGAGGTAAGCTTGAGGAATGCTTCAACTTGGGCGGGAAAAGCAGAAATAGCTTCACAGAATATGAGCCTGGAGAAAAAGCAGTATTTGGCACCCTTGGCGGTATTAATGGATGAGTTTTTTGCAAATACAACCAGACCTGACACAGCTACAAAAAGTGGCAAGATATATAAACTAATACCATGCTTAAGAGGTGTCGCCAAAGATCCAAATAACAAGCAGAAAATAGACGATCTTACATATGCATTGCAAGGAGCATATTAAATATTAAAAGATTATTTTGGAGGTTGAGAATGAAAAACAGGGTAGTTAAGTTTTTAGGTATACCATGTGCGGCTATATTGGCAGTTTTATTTTTAGCAATCTTTATTTATAAACCGGTAGACGTAGGAAATACACCACAAGAAGCTACTCAAAAGCATGAAAGAACAGTAATAGAAACAATTGCTGAAGAAAAGGTAAAAGGCGGTGAAGTTATCTATTATACTAAAGATAGTTACGATTATGAAAAGGCAATCTTTGGGGCTGGTTATGTAAAAAAACTATTTGGGGATGGGAATGGGGATATGGTGGAGGACATGGTAGTATTAGTTCAACGACAAAAATGAATGGATTTTCTGCCCAGTTTTTCCCTCCTACTGAAGGAACGCCTTTTCCACTTTATTTTGGGGCAATAACCAATCCCCAAATAGATAAAATCAAAGTTATGGAGCTGCAAAGGAATATTACAAGCGAAGCTGAAATTTCAGGAGGTGGTGACCTTAGAGTATGGCATATATTTATGGGGAACATGAAGGGCTCCAAATTCAGTATAAAAGCATATTCAAAGGAAGGAAAAGAACTATCTTTCGTAAATGAAGATGTTTCTCCCTATAGTGCAGATCAAAAGCCTATGAGGCAGTAAACTGCATCAGAATTCCTGAAAGCCATGTTCGGAGGCAAAATGAAATAAATGAGATATAGTTAATGAAAAAGCTGAGAGTAAATGTGATAGAAAGAGAGTACCGTATTATAGTAATATTATAATAACACAACAAAAGGGAAACCATTACGGGATAACTGTAGTGGTTTTTTATATACAAAAGGCTGGTGAAAACAATACCCTTAAAACCATTAAAACCCTGCAAGCATTCTGGCTGTCCCGATCTTACAAGTGGTAGCTATTGTGATAAGCACAGCAACTTAATTATTAATAAACGTGATAGTGCAGAAAGGCGTGGCTATGATAGCAGATGGAGAGTCGCAAGAAAGCGGTACTTGAGTAGCAACCCTTTGTGTGTCTGTTGCCTTAGGGATAAAAAGATGGTGAAGGCTGAGGTTGTTGACCACATTGTTCCCCATAGAGGTAATAAGGAACTCTTTTGGGATGAGAGCAACTGGCAGGCACTTTGCAAGCGATGTCATGATAGGAAGACAATGACTGAGGATAGATATCAAGAGTATAAATATTAATGCGTAAAGGTTTTAGACACCCCCCCCTGGGGGCATTAAAATCTCTCCAGGTCCTACAGCCGCAACCGCCGCCCCCCTTCACGTGAATTATCGCAGAATTAAGCAAGGGGGGATATCATTTAAGATGGTAATAGGGATGAAAAGCCACAATCCAAGGGGCAAACGGAATATTTTGTTATGCAAAAAGGTATTAATGCCTAATGAGAATAAAATCACTCAAAGTCCTGATGAATCAACGGCTTTAGAATAACTTTAGTATACAAGCAATTATAAAGAAAACGCTTAAAAGACTATGAAAAATAGTTGTTTTAAGCGTTTTTTGCGTTGTTATTAAAATACTATTTACGCAGAAAGGGATATATGCATGAATGAGGTTGAGAAGCATCAGATACATGACTTAAGGCTTAAAGGAGTTGGGTACAAGGCTATTGCTGGAATACTTGGTATTTCAAGAGACAGCATCAGAGGCTATTGTAAACGCAACGGTCTTGCCGGAGATTCACAGGCTGTATCACTTAATGTAAAGGAGCAAATAAATCAACACCTCATTTGTGCCTGCTGTAGCAAGCCACTTGTTCAAAATAAGCGAGGAAGAAGTAAACGGTTCTGCTCTGAAGAATGTCGCAGGAGATGGTGGAATGAAAACCGGGACAAGCGGAATAAAAAAGAATCCGCCGTATACAAATACATTTGTCCTAACTGCGACAAGGAATTCAGCTGCTATGGAAATAGAAACAGAAAATACTGCAGCCACAACTGTTATATAAAATCAAGGTTTTGGAAGGATGAGGAAGATGGAATTTAGAAAACTAAAAATAGATACCCTAGTGCCTGCTGAATATAATCCAAGGAAAAAACTAAAGCCCGGTGATTCCGAATTTGAAAAAATAAAGAACAGCATAAATGAGTTTGGATATGTTGACCCGGTTATAGTAAATAAGGATTTAACGGTGATTGGCGGGCATCAAAGAATATCCGTACTGAAAATATTAGGCTTTACTGAAATTGACTGTGTAATTATAGATATTGATAAGACCAAGGAAAAGGCTTTAAATATAGCTCTTAACAAAATCAGCGGCGAATGGAATAAGGAATTGCTGGCTGACTTGATTAAGGACTTGCAGTCGTTGGAATACAATGTATCCTTAACCGGGTTCGACCCTCCTGAAATAGATCAGCTTTTTAATGATGTACACTCAAAGGAAATCAAGGAAGATGACTTCGATGTAGATGAAGCGTTGAAAGAACCAGCTATTACACAGAAAGGTGATGTTTGGCTCCTTGGCAGACACAGACTTGTGTGTGGTGATAGCACTGATGCCAATGTATATGCTGTTCTGATGGATGGCCAGAAAGCAAATCTTGTTGTAACCGATCCTCCCTACAATGTGGCTTATGAAGCCAAGGCAGGCAAGATACAAAATGACAACCTAAAGAATGAAGAATTTTATGACTTTCTCCTAAAGGCTTTTACTAATATGGCAGAGTCTATGGAAAAGGATGCATCAATATATGTATTCCATGCTGACACAGAGGGTTTAAATTTCAGAAAGGCATTTAAGGAAGCAGGCTTATATTTGTCAGGTGTGTGCATTTGGGCGAAACAAAGTCTGGTATTGGGCAGGAGTCCTTATCAGTGGAAGCATGAGCCAGTGCTTTTCGGATGGAAAAAGGACGGTACGCATAAATGGTACGGAGACAGAAAACAGAGCACCATTTGGAACTTTGACAGGCCATCGAAGAATGATTTGCATCCGACAATGAAGCCTATTGCTTTGTGTGCATACCCTATAACCAACAGTAGTATGAGTAACTGCATAGTTCTTGACCCCTTTGGTGGAAGTGGCTCAACATTGATGGCTTGTGAGCAGACAAACCGTATCTGCCATACTATTGAGCTGGATAAAAAGTACTCTGATGTCATAGTAAAAAGATACATAGATTTAAAGGGGAGTTCAGAGAAAGTGTTTCTTCTTAGGAACGGAATGAAAATAGCATACAATAAGGTGGTGGCTGCTAATGAGTAAACTTACACTTGGCAGCCTTTTTGATGGGAGCGGGGGTTTTCCTTTGGGTGCAGTAATTAATGGAATCCTTCCTGTATGGGCAAGTGAAATTGAACCTTTCCCTATACGGGTAACAACAAAGAAACTTCCTTTCGTAAAGCATTATGGGGATATAAGAAAAATAAATGGTGCGGAAATTGAGCCAGTGGACATTATAACCTTCGGCTCTCCCTGCACCGACATGTCTGTGGCGGGAAAAAGAGCAGGTCTTGACGGAAAACAGTCAGTCCTGTTCTATGAAGCCATCAGAATTATAAAGGAAATGAGGTATAAAACCAATGGGATGTATCCACGATTTATCGTGTGGGAGAACGTGCCGGGTGCATTCTCAAGCGGAAAGGGAGAGGATTTCAGGGCAGTCCTTGCAGAAATTGCAAAAATCAAAGATGAAGCGACTGATGTTCCTATGCCTGAAAAGGACAAATGGATGTGCACAGGTGAAATCCTGGGAGATGGTTTTTCCATTGCCTGGCGAACCATTGACGCTCAATTTTGGGGAGTCGCCCAAAGACGCCGTAGAATCTACCTTGTCGCAGATTTTGCAGACAGATGTGCCGGAAAAATACTATTTGAGTTCGAAAGCCTGTCAGGGTATTCTCCGAAGAGCATCAAGCCGTGGCAAACAATTACCCGAGATGCTGAAGATTGCTTTGGAGCGCCAATCAGTTTTGAACCTGGGGCAGCTTCAAGATTAGGCAGGCACTATTGGGAAAATTCCACATGTACCCTTCGTGCTGTTATGGGAGATAATCAACTTGCGGTTGCTATAGAAAACCATCCTGCAGACAGCAGGATAAAATTTGATGACAGCGGTACCATCCAGACTCTTACTACAAGGATGGGAACTGGCGGAGGGAATGTGCCACTTGTTATGAATGAACGTCAGTATGCATTAACAGTTGGTGAGGACATAGCAAATACTCTTACCGGGACTGACTATAAGGGAACTCAGTGTGTTTTTGAGCCTAATCGTGATCTGAAGCCCGCAACACTCAAAATCCGCTCCGGCTGTGAAGGAGGAGGAAAAGGTGCATTAGTGCAGGAGGATAAATCAGCAACTCTCTCCTGTAATAACGAGCAGACGGTTTTTGTGCCAAAGGCTTATGGTATCTGTTCCGACAAGAGTAATTCCATGATGTCGAACAATCCTAACAGCGGCATTTATGAAGCAGATACAAGCAGAACGCTTGATGCAACTGGCGGAAACCCTTCCTGTAATCAAGGCGGAATTGCTGTGGTAGCCTTTACAATGACTACTGGTTGCTATCCGGAAGTTAATCAGAAAATAACCGCACCATTGATGGCGAGGGACTATAAAGATGCACAGATTGTAACAGAACCGGCAAGCTTTTATCCGCAAATGAAAGCTGAGAGCCAGTGCTTCAGACAGGATGGCACAGTAAATACTATTGTAAACGGTACCAATCCCGGATATCAAAACGGAGTGGTTAACCCAGAGTATACCGTTCGCAGATTAACACCCACTGAATGTGCTTTGCTTCAAGGGTTTCCTAATGATTGGTGTTTGAATCTGGAAACTCCTAACCCTACTGAGGAGGAAATCATCTGGTGGAGCAAGGTTTTTGAAGAGCATCGTATTGTTATAAGTAAAAGTACAAAACAAAAAAGCAGGAGACAAATTATAAAGTGGCTTAAAAATCCATACTCGGATGCAGCAGAGTATAAAATGTGGGGCAACGGTGTGGCACTTCCCTGTGTTTGTTTTGTTCTGGCAGGCATCAAGTGGAGTGTGGTAAACAATGTATTAAAGTAATAAAAACCCTTGCAATTACTGAGCTTTAGAGTGATATATGTAATAACAAAAATTACAGGAGGTCACTCATGGATAGAAAAGAGATTATTAAGGCATTAGAGAAACACTTTAAAGTTAAAGCAAAATACATGGGAGCACCAAGCTTTGCTTATCAGATAGAAGGATCGGAAGGAATCCTTACGATTGATAGAGTCGGGAGGATAACAACAGAAGATGATACGGTGGTTGAACTTGAAAGACTACTCAATGGGCCAAATGAAGAGAAAATTACAGCCGTAAATGAGGCTACAAATGTAACCGAAATAATAGCTTTAGAAGTGACACTCCCAATGGAGGGCCATACGGGTGTTACCTTAAGGAACCTTGTCAATATGATTTACAGTAAGCAGGTTCTTATAAATAAAGCCTTTGATGCAGAAACGGATATTGTGAGCACGGATTTTATTGCAGACATAAACAAAGCTGAGATTCAAACCTTGGAGGATTTTCAAAAGGCATTACATAACTACGGACAAGGCTGCTGCCGAGGATTAGAATTTGATTTCACCAACAGAAATATAACCTTCAAATTTGCTGGTAACCTACAAGAACCTCAGAAACTTCAAGCCTACACATATTTTGTATCCCTTCTGAGTAGCAGTGCCAAGGGACTAAAATATGCGTTACCCAAGGCCACAGAAACCGACAATGAAAAGTTTACAATGAGAACCTGGTTAATCCGTCTCGGGTTTAAGGGTAAGGAGTACAAGAAAGCAAGAGAAGTAATTCTTCAAAACCTTAGTGGCAATGGAGCCTTTCGCAGACAGAAAGAGGGTGATGAGGGGGCAGGTATATGAATAGAATCTCAGAAGAGCAACTAAGTATTGTGCGTAAAAAGTTTATGCCCGGTAGCCGGGTTAAGCTTGTCAGAATGAACGACCCCTATACAAAATTAGAAGAAGGAGCTTCAGGAACTGTGGTTATGGTGGATGATATCGGCACAATACACGTCAAATGGGACTGCGGTTCATGTCTTGGTATTGTCTACGGTGAAGATAGCTGCACTATTATTTAACGGAAAAATCAATTTATAAAGACTGTAAAATGCACAAAGAACCGCTGTGTTTTTTGTTGATATAATGCCTCTAAATGACTGGATAAAAGCCCATTTCAGAGCTAATATGTACACTAGCAAAAGGAAAATATTTACTTTGGAAGGGGCAGGGTAAAATGAAAACACAGAGATTTGGGATAGAAATTGAAATGACAGGGATAACAAGAGCAAAGGCGGCTGAGGTTGCAGCAAGGTTTTTCGGTGAGAGAGCAAGGCTTGAACATCAGGGCGGTACATACGATGAATACAGAGTTACAATGGCAGACGGACGGAGTTGGAAATTTGTAAGCGATGCGAGCATTGTTACAAGCAAAAAGGTAAAGGGCCAGATAATTTCAGCAACCAGAGAATACAGTGTAGAGCTGGTCAGCCCGATTCTAACTTACGAAGATATTGAAACCCTTCAGGAACTTGTAAGACAGCTAAGACATGCTGGAGCATTAAGCGAAAGCAAATACCAATGCGGAATTCACATACATGTTGATGCAGAAAAACACACTCCTACAAGTTTAAAAAACTTGATAAACCTAATGGCGAGCAAAGAAGACTTACTTTATAAAAGTCTTGAAATAGACCCTGCGAGACTCAGATACTGCCAAAAGGTTAACGAAAACCTTATAACAACAATAAACAAGAAGAAACCAAAGACTCTGGAGGCTTTGGCAGACATCTGGTATGCAGGCTACGGATACGAAAACAGAAACAGACATTACCACAACAGCCGATACCACGGACTTAACCTTCACAGCGTTTTCGACAAGGGAACAGTTGAGTTCAGGCTTTTCAACGGAACAACCCATGCAGGAAAAATTAAAGCATACATACAATTTTGTCTGGCAATAAGCCATCAGGCAATCACACAAAAGTCGGCAAGTGCAAAAAGAACCCAAACAGATAATGAAAAGTACACCTTTAGATGCTGGATGCTGAGGTTAGGGCTTATCGGAGAGGAATTTGAAACCTGCAGGCTTCACTTCCTTACAAACCTACAAGGAAACTCGGCTTGGCGAAATGCAGCTTGAAGGTGATAAAGGAATAGATAAAAAGGCTTGTGGGGGCAGGAATGGCCCTCACTTTCCAACCAAATAACAAGGAGAAAAGATACAATGAAGAAAACAACAAAAATATATGGGGCCTACGGTTCAAACATGAACATTGGACAAATGCTCAGAAGGTGTCCCAATGCCAAGGTAATAGGAATAGGGGAACTTTTGAATTACAGGCTGACCTTCAGAGGAATAAACACTGGAGTTGCAAACATAGAAAAAATGCAAGGCAGAACAGTACCCATAGTTTTGTGGGAGATAACTCCGGAGTGCGAAAAGGCACTGGATATCTACGAGGGATACCCAAAGCTTTACGTAAAGAAGGAAGTTGAGGTAGAAACAAAAGACGGAAATATACAAGCAATGGTGTATGTAATGACAGAGCAATACGAAGAACTTCCGGCACAGCCTTCTAGTTACTATCTTGATGTTATATGGAAAGGATATCGTGATAATAAAATTCTGCTACGGACACTAAGAGAAGCTGTTGCAGAAAACAACCGGGAGGTAACTGAATTAGAAGATAGGCGATTATGGAGAACATAAATGAAATAGATACATTATGAATTTAATTAATAATACTACACAATTTGAAGGCTTAGTCTTTGTCTGAATTATGCTCATTCTCAAGTTGCTATATATGTACCTCAGAGCTAATATGTACATACCAAAAGAAAAGGGGAGAACGAACATGGCAAAGAAAAAAGAAGTAAGCTTTATGGACATACTAAATAACGAAGAGAGTTATAGCCTGCTGGAGAGCATTGAGGAGCTTTCCTACGAGGAAGAGGAAGATTTGGTGGAAATGAGAAAAAGACTCATAAAAAGAATGAAAGACAAATACGGCTATACATATAAATCTTAAACGAGAAAATGAGGAAGGGCTTACTTAGGTAGGTCCTTTTATTATGGGAATTTTCAGAATTGGAGGTGATACCTATGGCACAGAGAGGGCGAAAGCCAATACCCACGGCAATAAAAGAGCTTGAGGGAAACCCCGGTAAACGGGCATTGAATAAAAAGGAACCCAAACCAAAAAGAAAGGCACCCAAATGCCCAATGTGGCTGGATAATGAAGCAAAAAAGGAATGGAAAAGAACAGCAAAGCAACTGGAGCAGCTTGGAATATTAACAGAGGTAGATATGGCAGCCTTTGCAGGCTATTGCCAGGCATATTCAAGGTGGAAGGAAGCCGAAGAATTTATATCAAAGCACGGAACAATAGTAAAAACTCCGTCAGGTTACTGGCAGCAAGTGCCACAGGTATCCATCGCCCAGACTTATTTAAAAATAATGAACAAATTCTGTGAGCAGTTTGGCCTGACACCGTCAGCCAGAAGCAGAATTATTAGCGACAGTAATCAGCAGGAGGTAAACGATCCAATGGAATTAATACTGCTAAGCGGGGGTAAGAAGAGTGTATGATGAAGCAAAAGCACAGCATGCAATTAACTTTATCAACTGCTTAAAGCATACGAAGGGTCAGTGGCGTGGAGTCCCATTCGATTTACTTCCCTGGCAGGACAAAATCATAAGAAATGTGTTCGGAACGGTAAAGGAAAACGGTTACCGTCAGTACAATACAGCTTATGTGGAAATACCAAAGAAGAACGGTAAATCCGAGCTTGCGGCGGGTGTTGCCTTATACATGACATGCGGAGACGGAGAATGGGGAGCCGAGGTATACGGCTGTGCTTCCGACAGACAGCAGGCGGCAATTGTTTTTGACGTAGCTGTGGACATGGTTGACCAATGTCCTGCATTAAAGAAAAGAATAAAGCCTGTAATGTCGGTGAAACGGTTGGTATACAAGCCAACAAACAGCTTCTATCAGGTGCTTTCAGCGGAGGCATATACAAAGCATGGACTTAATGTTCATGCCGTTATATTTGACGAGCTTCACAGTCAGCCAAACAGAGAGCTATTTGATGTAATGACCAAGGGCAGCGGTGATGCAAGACTTCAACCGCTGTTTTTTCTTATAACTACAGCCGGAACAGACAGAAATTCAATATGCTATGAGCAACATCAAAAGGCGCAGGATATTATTGATGGCAGAAAAATTGATCATACCTTTTATCCTGTCATATATGGGATAGAGGAAAATGATGACTGGGGTAACGAACAAAACTGGTACAAGGCCAATCCTTCACTTGGGCACACAATTGATATTGAGAAGGTAAGAAATGCATACATAAGTGCAAAGGAAAACCCTGCTGAGGAAAATATATTCAGACAGCTAAGACTTAACCAATGGGTTAAGCAGTCTACCCGCTGGATGCCCATGGATAAATGGGATGAGTGTGCATTCAAGATAAATATAGACTCACTCAGAGGTCGGGAATGCTATGCGGGACTTGACCTCTCAAGTACTACCGACATTACGGCATTTGTTCTAGTATTTCCTCCGAGGACATCAGATGAAAAATACATTGTGCTGCCTTACTTCTGGATACCGGATGATAATCTGAAGCTAAGAGTAAGACGGGACCATGTCCCATATGATGTATGGGAGCTGCAGGGCTATATAAAGACAACAGAAGGAAATGTAGTTCACTATGGATTTATAGAAGCTTTCATTGAGGAATTAGGAACTAAATATAATATAAAAGAAATAGCATTTGACCGCTGGGGTGCTGTCCAAATGGTACAGAATCTCGAAGGAATGGGCTTTACAGTAGTTCCCTTTGGGCAAGGCTACAAGGACATGTCTCCGCCCTCCAAGGAATTGATGAAACTGACATTGGAAAAAAGAATGTCTCACGGAAGCAATCCTGTGCTCCGTTGGATGATGGATAACATCTATGTAAAAATTGACCCGGCAGGTAACATTAAGCCAGATAAAGAAAAAAGTACTGAACGAATAGACGGTGCAGTCGCACTTATTATGGCACTCGACAGAGCAATAAGAAATGAAAATAAGGGTAGTGTTTATGATGAGAGAGGGATTTTGGTGTTGTAATGTATATTAAAATACTGGATTATTTTCAATATTTTGATATAATAAAAGGGTAAAATTACAAATTTTTACAAATAGGTTATTGAAGGTGGTTTAATGGGAGAGGATGTAGAAATATCATCTGGAAGTAATTTTTACATGATATTAAAAGCAGCTATGAATGTTCCAGGCGTTCAAATTAAGAGGTCTATTTTTTTACGTAAAGAACTATCAAAGAACTTTGATAATTCTATTGCTGAATTGGCCATATCAAAGAACCCAGCATCTGCAGGGATAACAACAAAACAATTAGAGAGAATAGCGAAATCATGTATAAACTGTGAAGCCAATAAAGTTACTGCAATTTCGACACTTGCGGGTATTCCTGGTGGTCTTGGTATGATTGGCACCGTACCTGCAGATACAGCACAGTATTTTGCACATATAATAAGAATACTACAGAAATTGATTTATCTATATGGTTGGCAAGAATTATATAATACAGATGGTGATTTTGATGACGAGACTACAAATCAACTTACTCTATTTATTGGTGTTATGTTTGGCATAAATACGGCTAATACAACTATTTCTTTATTAGCAAAAAGTGCGGCATCAAAAGTTGAGAGGTCTTTAGCAAATAAAGCCTTAACTAAAGGTACGATATATCCAATAATAAAGAAGATTTCAACAATGCTTGGTGTAAAGATGACAAAAGATATATTTGCAAAGTCTGTGGGTAAGGTAATTCCTGTGATTGGTGGGATTGTATCTGGGACAGTTACATATTCAACATTTAAACCGCTAGCTTATAGATTAAAGAAATATTTAATAAGCCTTCCTACTGCAGATGTAGAATTTTATAGGAATGAGCATTATGAGAAAGATGTAGACATCAATTTCGATAACATTATTGATATTGAGTAAACAGTATTTCAGCATTGTTAACAGGTGCTTTTTTCATACCTATTTTCAGGAGGTTAAATTGAAGCTAAGTTATGAAAACAAGGGTAATGTTTATGATGAGAGAGGGATACTGGTGTATGGTTTTTATTTCCAAAAACATCCAACTGTATTATAATGGTATTGGTGAACGATTCAAGGCTGTAAAGGACTTCCAATATAAGGGGGACACTTATGGATAAAAAAATAAACTATATTTTAGGAACAGTATTCATTATTACAAGTGGGATTTTATATTCACTAGAAAGGCTTATATCGTATTTTTCATGGATTGGTCAGATGAATGCAAATACAGGTAGTTATCCAACATATCCCGATTTACCAAGTATAAATACAAATATTTTTGTTCTAATTTTTATTATTATTGGGATAGTGTTTTTTGCATTAGGAGCCATAAAACATAATAAAGGGTGAAGGTATATTAGTATGAATACGGCGGATAAAAATAAGACTATGGTTGAGGTATATAGCAAACTTGTTGAAGCAGAGAAGCAAATTAAGGAAGGTAAGGTGCTTGACTGGGATACTTCTTTAAAAAGCATGAGAGAGAAATACGAGGTATAAATGCAATAAGTAAATAAGCTTAATTATATAAATTAGAGGCATCTGTTCATAACTACAGGTGCTTTTTTAATACCCATTTTTTAGGAGCAAAACATTGAAACTACCGTTAATATCAAGATTCTTTGAAGCAAGGGCAGGCCCTAAAAACAGCTTGCCCGGAAGCACATACAGCTTTTTCTTTGGAGGTACCACAAGTGGCAAAACGGTAAATGAACGGACAGCAATGCAGACAACTGCTGTCTATGCTTGTGTCAGAATACTTGCAGAAACAATAGCTTCGTTACCACTGCACACCTACCGATATACGGTAAACGGCAAAGAAAAGGCTACAGACCATCAAATATATCATTTGCTTGCAGATGAACCTAACCCTGAGATGACTTCATTTGTGTTCCGAGAGACACTTATGGGTCATCTTTTATTATGGGGAAATGCATATGCTCAGATAATACAGGATGGAAGAGGAAAAGTAATAGCCCTATATCCTTTACTTCCTAACAAAATGACTGTAGACAGGACTGAAAAAGGTGAACTTTATTACATATACAACAAAGAAGGGCAGACTTACCCTTTGAGAAATGATGAAGTTCTGCACATTCCCGGACTTGGTTTTGATGGACTAATCGGGTATTCACCTATTGCCATGGCTAAGAATGCAATCGGTATGGCAATAGCTACAGAGGAATATGGTGCCAAATTCTTTGCAAACGGTGCAAATCCGGGAGGTGTTCTTGAGCATCCAGGTGTGGTTAAGGACCCGGCAAGAGTGAGAGAAAGTTGGAACAGTGTTTATCAGGGAAGCTCCAATGCACACAGGGTTGCTGTGTTAGAGGAGGGTATGAAGTTTCAGAGCATTGGAATTCCACCTGAGCAGGCTCAGTTTTTAGAAACACGTAAGTTTCAAATCAATGAGATTGCAAGGATTTTCAGGATACCGCCCCATATGATAGGTGATCTCGAAAAGTCCAGCTTTTCCAACATAGAGCAGCAGTCTCTGGAATTTGTAATGTACACCCTCGATCCATGGGTAGTTCGCTGGGAGCAGTCAATAAAAAGAGTGCTGTTCAGTGATGTTGAGAAGAAAGACTACTTTGTCAAATTTAATGTGGACGGATTACTCCGTGGAGATTATCAGAGCCGAATGAACGGGTATGCGGTTGGAAGACAAAACGGTTGGTTATCTGCCAATGATATTAGGGAACTTGAAAATATGAATAGAATTTCTGAGGAGCTAGGAGGGGATTTGTATCTGATTAATGGGAACATGACAAAGCTTGTTGATGCAGGAGCCTTTGCCAACAAGAATAAGAATGAAATGGAGGGAGCAAATGAGTAGGAAGTTTTGGAACTGGGTGAAGAACGAAGATGAAACAAGAACTCTTTACTTAGAGGGGGCAATAGCAGAAGAAACCTGGTATGGAGATGAAATAACACCAAAACAATTTAAAAGTGAGCTTTTTAATGGAAGTGGTGACATCTCCATCTGGATTAACTCTCCGGGTGGGGATGTTTTTTGTGCAAGCCAGATTTACAACATGCTTATGGACTATAAAGGAAAAGTCACTGTAAAGATAGACGGTATTGCAGCTAGTGCTGCTTCAGTAATTGCTATGGCTGGTGAAGAAGTACTGATATCTCCCACAGGCCTTATTATGATTCATAATCCTATGACCATGGCTTTTGGGGATACAGAAGAAATGCAAAAAGCAATTGCTATGCTGTCGGAAGTTAAAGAGAGCATTATAAATGCTTATGAAATTAAAACCGGGCTATCAAGAGTAAAGCTTTCAAACTTCATGGACTCGGAAACTTGGTTTAATGCAAAGAAAGCAGTAGAACTGGGCTTTGCAGATAATATACTGTTCTCTGAGCAGAACGAGGATTCTGTAGAAAGCCAAGCCATAACATTTAGTAACATGGCGATAACAAACTCACTTCTAAGTAAATTCAAGTCAACAAAAATAAAAGATGTTGGAACACCTTATGAGGTACTAAACAAAAGACTTGACCTATTAAAATATTAGAAATTCACAATAAATAATTTACTAATTAATACGGAGGAATACATATTGAATAAAATATTGGAACTGCGAGAGAAAAGAGCCAAGCTTTGGGAAAATACCAAAGCTTTTTTAGACACTAAAAGAAATGAGAGCGGACTGTTGTCTGCCGAGGATACTGAGCAGTATGAAAGAATGGAAGCGGATGTTGTAAATCTAGGTAAAGAGATAGATAGGCTGGAAAGACAGGCAGTGCTTGATTTAGAATTGTCAAAGGCAACCTCAAATGCAATCAGGACTTTACCTAATGCAAGCCTTGAGGAAAGTAAAACTAAAATAAGCCCAAAAGCTACAAACGAGTATAAGGATGCGTTCTGGAAGCTGATGAGGAACAAAAACAGCTTCGGGGTACATAATGCTTTGCAGGTTGGAACTGATTCCGAGGGGGGAGTTCTTGCACCTGATGAATTTGAAAGAACCTTGATTGAAAGTCTTGAGGAGGAAAATATATTCAGACAGATAGCAAATATTATGAACACCTCCTCGGGAGATAAGAAAATTCCGATTGTTGCTTCCAAGGGAACAGCTTCATGGGTAGAGGAGGAAGGAAATGCCCCTGAGTCAGATGATTCCTTCGGACTTATTTCAATCGGAGCCTACAAGCTTGTTACAATGCTGAAGGTTTCAGAGGAGCTTTTAAATGACAGTGTATTTAATCTTGAGAAATATATTGCAAAGGAATTTGCAAGAAGAATAGGTGCAAAGGAGGAGGAAGCCTTTGTTATAGGCGATGGAGTCGGCAAGCCAACAGGAATATTAAATGCAACAGGAGGTGCACAGCTGGGTGTAACAGCGGCAGGCTCAACTGCAATTACAGCAGATGAGGTTATAGACCTTTACTACAGCTTAAAATCACCTTACAGAAAAAATGCAGTATTCATAATGAATGATGCAACCGTAAAGGCAATCAGAAAGCTCAAAAATGGAAGCGGTGATTACCTATGGCAGCCCTCAATCACAGCAAACACACCAGACACCATCCTAAACAAGCCAATAAAGACATCTGCTTATGTACCTATACTTTCTGCAGGTGCTAAGCCTATTGCCTTTGGGGATTTCAGCTACTATTGGATTGCGGACAGACAGGGAAGATCATTTCAGCGGTTGAACGAATTGTTCGCAGCAACAGGCCAGGTAGGCTTCAAGGCAATGCAAAGAGTTGACGGAAAGCTTATTCTTCCAGAGGCAATAAAAGTGCTGCAAATGAAAGTTTAGGTGATGATATGAGTAACGTAAAAAACTATACAGAATCGGGCGGGGAAAAAACAATAATAGGAGGAACACTTGAGATAACCTCTGAGGGCAGATTAACCATTGACGGAACAGAACTCAAGCCAGCAGAAACACAGGCAGACAGCAGTGCTACAACAATAGCTGATTTAAAGTCGGATTTCAATCTGCTGCTTGGAAGGCTCAAAGCAGCAGGGCTGATGGTGGAAATGAGATAGTCCACTTTGTAGCCAACTCATAATAAAAAGAACAGGAGCTAAGGAATGGGTGAGAGTATGCTAATAACTTTAGAAGAAGCAAAACTGTATTTAAGGCTTGATAATGATTGCGAAGATACTCTCATCACAAGCCTTATAAATACGTCACAATTATTATGCGAGGATATTATCCGTAAAAAAGCAGATGATTTGGAGAAAATCCCTGAAACCCTTAAAATAGGTGTCCTTTATGGAGTTGCCTATCTATATGAAAACAGAGAACAGGCCGATTACAATGGACTTATAAAAACACTGGCAGGACTGCTGTTTGGTATACGGGATGAGGTGTTTTAATGAAACTGGGTAAAATGCGCTACAGAATAACAATAGAAAATCCTATGAATGAGATTGATGGGGATGGCTTTAATCAAGAAACATATATCGAATTTGCTACTATATGGGCTGATATAACCCCGGTATCCAGTAAGGAGTATTTTGGTTCAAACCAAACCTTGGAGGAGGCTACGGGTAAGATATATATCAGACATATGGCAGGAATAAACACACTTATGCGTATAAGATGCGGCAGTAGACTCTTTGACATTATCTCAGTTTTATCTGATGACAGACTTGGAATGACCACAATAATAGCAAGGGAGGTTTATACCAATGGCCAAAGTGAGCTTTAAACTGCCGGAGGAAATGCTGAATAAAATGGCTAGTCTGGCTGACAAGAGTGATACAGTATTAAAACGTGTATTGGAACGGGGAGCACAGCCCTTATATGTTACAGCCAAAGAAAAGCTATCTTCATCAATTGGTAAGGATACAAAGATGCCTTCAAAGGCCAAGGGAGAACTTCTGAAATCTTTGAGAATAACCCGGCCCTTTGTAGACAGCAACGGAAACTATGGAATAAAGGTAGGCTGTGAGGATACTGATTCAAAAGGAGTATCAAATGCAATGAAAGCGGCAGTACTGGAGCATGGAAAGTCAGATCAGGTAGCAAGGCCTTGGCTGAAACCTAGTGGAACAAAGGCAAAAAAGGACTGTATAGAAGAAATGAAAAAGGCTCTTGAGGGTGAGGTTCAAGCTTTATGAGTATATCGAAGCAAATAATAAAGGCATTAGCTTCACTTAACATTCCCGTGACTCTTATAGAAAATCCAGTGAGAGCTGCAAGCGAATATGTAGTTTTAATACCAATATCAGATACCTTTCCTGTCTATGCAAATAACAGGCCAATAGCAGAAGTTAATGAAATGGAGCTGGCTGTGTATGCCAAGGGAAATTATCTTGAGTTAGTAGAAAAAATATCAAAGATATTGATAACAGCCGAGTTTACTATAACGGACAGGCGATATGTTGAATATGAAGCAGCAACAAAATTCCACCACTATGCAATAGATGTGGCGGTGGAAAATATATTTATGGAGGAAAACTAATGGCAACCATAGGGCTGGATAGGCTTTACTATTCAAAAATAACGGAAGATACAGATGGTACTGAAACATATGCAATCCCAATACCACTGGCAAAAGCGATAAAAGCTGATTTATCAGTTGAGCTTGCGGAAGCCGTACTATATGCGGATGATGGTGCGGCGGAGGTGGTAAAGGAATTCAAAAGCGGTAAGCTGTCCCTTGGAATAGATGATATCGGAATGACTGCAGCAGAAGACCTGACAGGTGCAATGCTGGATGATAACAAGGTATTAATCTCCACCAGCGAGGATGGCGGTTCTCCTGTAGCCATCGGCTTCAGAGCAAAGAAGGCAAACGGAAAGTACAGATATTTCTGGCTGTTCAGAGTAAAGTTCGGTATTCCCGCAACAAACCTTCAAACAAAAGGTGATAGCATTTCCTTTCAGACGCCAACAATAGAGGGAACAGTAATGAGAAGAAACAAGTTGGACGAAAGAGGCAATCATCCATGGAAGGCAGAGGTGAGTGAGGATGATACAGGGGTTACCGGGACAACAATAAGCTCATGGTTTACAAAGGTTTATGAGCCTGTATTTACAGAAGCACCGTAACGAAGAACTAAAAAATTACTACTAATATATATGTATTTTAATTGGAGGACGTGAACATGGAGGAGGAACGCAGCAGCCTAATAGAAATAGGCGGTATGGAGTATCAGCTAATTCTGACTACCAAGGCAACAAAGGAAATAGCCAAAAGGTATGGAGGACTTGAAAACTTAGGCGATAAGCTAATGAAATCAGAAAGCTTTGAAATAGCATTGGATGAAATAGTCTGGCTTATTACACTATTGGCAAATCAAGGTGTGCTTATACACAATTTACAGAACAAAAATGACAGAAGAGAACTTCTGACTGAAGAAGAAGTGGAGCTTCTTACCTCGCCTTTTGAGCTTGCAACATATAAAGAAACTATTATGGAAGCAATGTACAAGGGAACAAAAAGGTACATTGAATCGGAGGAGACCAGCCCAAAAAACACGTCAGTCGGGTAAGCGATGAGGAATTGTTTGCCCGGCTTATTTATTATGGTGTAACACAGCTAAGAAGGAATGAAGCAGAGGTTTGGCTGATGCCCATTGGTGCACTTCTAGACCAATGGGAAATTCACAAGCAATTTAATGGTGTGGCAAAGCCAAAGAGGGAGCTTTTTATTGATGATGTGATTCCTTTTGGTGTTTAGTATGTGTAGTAGGATTTTAACAAATATGTTATATTTAATACATGCTGGTTTTAAGTGCGAATTGGAGATTATTTATATTTTGAGAGGTTAGGCTATGAAAAGGATAATAGCTATTTCCCTTTTATTATTGATTTGTATTTGTGTACCATCTTGCCAAACAACTTATCAAACCCCAAAGGGTGTAAAAACTTACCAAAAACCAATTGATTTAATATATGTTTACCATGAGGCTTTTGGACAAAGATTTCCTGAGTATAAAATAGATCTAAAAAATAAGCAGTTCTGGGAATTTACATCTAACGGTTACGAGAATTTCGTTGCTCGTGATTCTTCTGCTAAAAATGAAGGGTTTACCTTTGTTTACGATCTGAGCGAAGACAAGATTGAAACATTTATTCTTGAATCTTCAAGATATGGATTTACAAATTGGAAAGGCACTTATAAGAATAATAATATTTTAGATGGCCATCAGTGGGGAATTACTATCATGTTTTCTGATTCAACCAAAAAGGAAATAAGCGGGAGCAATCAGTACCCTAAAACATGGAACAAAATGTATGACGTTTTTGAAAACTTGACAAGTAAAAATGTTCTTATGCAAAAAGATAGTTAACCCCTTATGTTATATTTAATTCAAGTTTGCTTTTATAATATGCAACAAAGATTATTCATGTTTTTGTGAGGTGATTTAATGTCACAGTACGTAATGTTTATAATTAATAGCGGAGTATTTGCAAGCAACTGCACGGCTCGTATTTTGGAAGATTATTCATGGTGGATTGATCTTGCGAAGAAATCTCTTAAGAAGGCAGATACATTCGAAATGAGGTTGTGGCCTGACGATGTGGAAGCCATAGAATCGGGATTGAAGTATGGTACCAAAATAAATAATGAAGAAACTGAAGAAATTGTTTTTCAAGGGAAAGTTAATGATTTTGAAATTGAAGTACAGGAAAATTTCACATCTAGAGAAGGTTATATTAAATGGTTTACTCTTAACTTATACCACGGTAAAAAACTATTATTTTCAAGTGGACATTATGGAGATGAAACATTAGTTTATGATTTATCAGAAGAAGAGTCTCACAAAATCCAAGAGTGGGCGAAGAATTACCCAGTTATAAAAAGAGTCGATGTTTATAATGAAATGAACAGTACACAATTTTAATGATAATAAAACCTTTTATCAGATTTTAATAAACAAATAAACGCATAAATGCATAACCGCAAGTTAAATGAAATAGTTGGAAGCGAAATAAAGTTTTATATTGCGGCATTGCAAGCAATTTGAAACAAAGAAGGAAGGATAAATATGTATATCAATTATACATGGAATAAAAGGTATGATTCAAAATCTAATGAATTCTTAGGAGTGTCATTAGAAACAATTTTATGTTACAAACTGGAAGCAACTTTTACTATTGAGAGTGAAGACGACCAAATGTTCACAGAGGACTTTGTTCCAGTGTATGCAATAGTAAAAGAACTAAAAAAAACTAATTCTATTAATTTAGAAATAAACTTAGAAGGGTGGGGGCATAATCCTTTTCTCTCTACCAAAATGCAAGATTCAAAAGTCAGAATAAAAAATAGTTTTATAGATTTTGTGTGTAAAAAAGAAGATTATGAGTTAGAAATTGAACAATTCATATACATTGTAGAAAGAGACATAAGAGAAATGGGATTCTGTATATAGACCTACTGGTTATTTCAAATGAATGTACGCAATATTTATATAATATAAGTTACTAAAAAAGTATTAAATCTTTCAGGCACTCTCTATCAGAGTGTCTTTTCTTATGCCCAAATTCAGAAAGGAGGTGGTATACTGGCAGACAATTTCGGCTTGAAAATAGGCATTGAGGGCGAAAGGGAGTTCAAGGATGCACTAAAGGATATAAACCAGAGCTTTAAGGTCTTAGGCTCTGAGATGAACCTTGTTTCCTCACAATTTGATAGGCAGGATAAATCAATTGATGCATTAACTGCAAGAAATCAAGTGCTTAACAAGGAGATAGATACTCAGAAGGAAAAGGTTTCTACTCTTGAAAAAGCATTGCTGAATGCAGCCACCTCCTTTGGAGAGAATGACAAGCGAACTAGGGCATGGCAGATTCAGCTTAACAATGCAAATGCAGACCTTAACAATATGGTAAAGGAGCTGGAGGATAACAACAAGGCTCTGAATACCACGGGCAGCGGCTTTGATGAAGCGGAGAACAAGGTCAGTGAGTTTGGCAGGGAAGTTAAGGAAACAGCGAATACGGCAGATAATGCAGGAAACCGCTTTGAAAAGCTTGGTGGTATTTTAAAGGGAATCGGTGTGGCAATGGGTGCTGCTCTTGTTGGAATAGGTGCGGCTGCTTCCGGTGCTGGAAAGGCATTGATTGAAATGTCGGTTAATGCTTCTTCGTATGCAGATGATATTTTAACAATGTCTACAGTTACAGGTATGTCTACTGAGAGTCTTCAGGCATATAAATACGCTGCGGAGTTGGTAGATGTGTCTTTGGAAACTCTTACAGGTTCAATGGCAAAGCAAGTTAAGTCCATGTCAAATGCCAGAGACGGATCGGCTAAGTTTGCTGAGGCTTATGACAAGCTGGGCATTTCCGTAACAGACAGCAATGGACAGCTAAGAGACAGCGGCACAGTCTATTGGGAAGCTATTGATGCATTGGGGAAGATCTCAAATGAAACAGAACGGGATGCTCTTGCCATGCAGATATTCGGAAAATCCGCACAGGATTTAAATCCTCTTATTGCTCAGGGCTCTGATGGAATAGCAGCGTTAACCGAAGAGGCTAAGCAAATGGGTGTTGTTATGAGTGTTGACTCTCTCTCTGCACTCGGAAAATTTGATGATAGTGTTCAGAGGCTAAAAGGTGGAGCCGAAGGGGCAAAAAATGCACTTGGGATGGTATTGCTGCCCCAGCTCCAGATACTGGCGGATGATGGAGTTACCTTGCTTGGTGATTTTTCAAGAGGATTAAATGAAGCCGGGGGTGATTGGAGCAAGATATCGGCTGTTATCGGTGAAACAGTTGGGGGCATTGCAAGCACAATAATGGAGAACCTGCCTAAATTAATCCAACTGGGACTTGATATAGTAACCTCAATCGGGGGTGCAATATTAAATAATCTTCCGGCAATAATCAATGCAGCTGTTTCAATTGTAATGACCCTGCTGAAGGGCCTCATAGATGCATTGCCCGCAATAACAGACGGAGCACTTAAGCTTGTTATGGCACTGCTGGATGGAATTATTGCAAATCTGCCTGTCTTGGTTGAGGGTGCAATTCAGATGGTAATAACTCTTGCAAATGGAATCGGAGAAGCACTGCCCAAGCTGATACCTTCTGTTGTGGACGCAATCCTTTTAATAGTAGGAACTCTTTTACAAAACATGGACAAGATTTTAGATGCAGCCTTTAAAATTATTGATGGCCTTGCAAAGGGTTTGATTGATTCACTTCCGGAGCTGATAAAGGCACTGCCTAAAATAATATCGTCGATTATCAATTTTATAACCAGTAATCTTCCCAAGATAATTGAAGTGGGTTCGAACTTCACATACGAACTTTCCATGGGACTTCTTAAGGCAGTACCTTTACTGGTTGCACAGCTTCCGCAGATAGTAACTGCTATTTTGGTGGGTATTGGACAAGCCGTTTTGTCAATTGTTGAGATTGGTAAAAACATAGTAAAGGGACTGTGGGAAGGTATTACCGGGATGGCAGGTTGGATACAGGATAAGATCAGCGGTTTTGTCGGCGGAATTGTAGGTAATGTTAAGGGCTTACTGGGCATACATTCACCTTCTACGGTTTTTGCTGATATCGGCGCAAATATGAGTAAGGGGTTGGGGATAGGCTTTGTAAGAACCATGGCTGAGGTTGAAAGGGACATGAAAAAGGCGATACCTACTGACTTTAATATTAGTAAATCCGATATATTGGCTTCCATTAGCGGAACAAAGGGTTTAAATGAAAGTGTTTTTACTCCGGACGGGCGTAATAATATGTCGTCTTATGATAATGGCATCATTCAGAACATTACCATAAATAGTCCCACTCCGCTGACTCCCTCAGAAATAGCAAGGCAAATTAAAAATACTTCAAGACAGATGGCTCTTGAATGGTAGGAGGTGTGCCTTGCAGAAGCTGATAATCTCAAATCAAAGAGGAGAAAGTATTACTCTTGGTAGTCAGGCACCATACTTCCTTGAAACTTTGGATGGTGCATCGGAGGTCAAGGTTACAATTGAAAGCCAGAAATCACCTGGGCAGGACGGTTCCGGCTATATAGGAAATACCCTAGAGGAAAGGGAGTTGACAATTGAAGGTACCATATTAACCAGAAGCAACCCTGACGAATTATTAAATGCCAGACGTAAAATGCAGGAGGTACTAAATCCGAAACTTGGCGAAGTCACAATTACATATATAAACAGAAGCATTGTAAAGGAGATAAAGGGAATAGTTCAGTCTACTCCTGCCTTTCCGGGCAAGCAGGGAAACAAGGGTACGGGGTTTCAGAAGTTTTTATTTAGTTTATTATGCCATCAACCCTTTTGGCTTGATACATTTTATGAAGGCAAAGAGCTTTCATATATAGTGGGGGGCTTGAAGTTTAAGACCACTTTTCCCACTGCCTTCTCTAGCAGAGGATTTCAGAGAAAGGCAATCAATTCCGGTGATGTTTCTGCCCCGGTCAACATTGAAATAAAGGGTCCGGCTGTTAATCCAATGGTGACCAATGAAACCACAGGTGAATATATAAGGATTAACCGGGAGTTGGAGGAAAACGATGTACTCAGTATTTCTACAACATTCGGAGAAAAGCATGTTTTAATCAACGGGAATAATGCCTTTCACTATATTGATTTAAACAGCACCTTTTGGCAGTTCGTTCCCGGGGAGAATATAGTGAGCTATAACAGCAACAATGACAGCATTAACACTAAGGTGCAGATAAAGTGGAAGAACCGATATATAGGCTTATGACGGGAGGTTGACAATTGGCAGAAAACTATAAATTTTTTGATAGTATAGATGGAACCGATGAAAGGTATTACACTGCCGATGAATTTGCAGAATATTTCAGGCAGTTTATAAGAAACGGTATTTTCAATGGCGGGGAAACCCTCAAGGTTGGAACAGATAAAGTAAATATGAAAGTATACATAAAACCGGGATACGCATGGCTTGAAGGGTATTTGTATAAGCTCGACACAGAGAATTTATATCTGGAGCATGATATGGCGGACCCCGCCTTGGACAGAATTGACCGAGTAATTATACGCCTTGATAAAACTCTGGAAAACAGGCATATAAAGGCCTTTATCCTAAAGGGAATTCCCTCAGAACAACCAACACCAATGGAATTAACAAGAAACGACAACATTTATGAAATATCTCTGGCTCAGGTAAAAATTGTTGCAGGAAAGAGCTATATCGAGGATTATCAAATCACCGATGAAAGACTGGACAATACTGTTTGCGGGCTTGTTACCCATTTGTTTGACCAGGTTAATACAACAGAAATATATAACAGGTTTGAAGCATGGATGAATAGTAAAACCTCAGAGCCGGACGGAGATTTCTATAGAGAATGGAAAGGCTGGTTTGAACAAATAAAGGACACAAGTAATCTTGTAACCAAGACAGAATTTGAGGCACATTTGTGGGATATGCCGAATGTAACAGCAATTTTAAACGCATATAAAAATATAGGAGGTGCATTATAATATGCCAGCAAACACAATACCAATTTATCCTGTAGTGCCACACATATCGGGAGTGAATTTAACAACTGCAGATACTAGTCTGAAAGCCCCAACGACAAATGGTATGGTATTAACTACCGCAGGCGAAAATGGTACAAGAGTGGATGCTATTAAGATAAGAGCCCTTGGAACTAATGTTGCTTCAGTATTAAGAATTTATTGGAATGATGGACAAGGCATAGCAGAGGTGAATTTTAAAATAATCCACGAGGTAGCCTTAGCAGCTTCAACTGCTCAGACAGCTGCCATCACAGGAGTAGACACTGTACTATTACCAATCAATTATGCCAACGATGGTAATGGAGTTTTGCCCCCTGCTTTAAAAAGTGGAGAAAAAATATATGTATCTTTAGGGAATACTGTTGCATCTGGTTATTCTGTAACCTTTATGGGAGGGGATTATTAATGGGTAGAAGCTTTGGGGAAAGTTTCGTAAGACCAAAAAGTGATAAAGGACAAGGCACCCCAGTAAAAGTTGAATATACAGGTTCCTGTAAGATAGTTGCAGAAGGCCCTGTGAGAGGATATATAGAATGCTATACTTCGGGTAAATTAACCTTCATAGATAGATTACCCTCTAAGATTGATGTATTCCTAGTGGGAGGCGGTGGTGGTGGCAGTAGTAGTGGAAGTACCTACGTAGGAGGAGGTGGAGGCGGGGGTGGCTACACCAAAACTTACTACAATGTAGCTCCTCCTGGAACCTCCACTATATATGTAGGTTCAGGAGGTTCAGCAGGTATCAATGGGGGTAACAGTACATATCCTAATTTAACTTCTGCCGCGGGTGGTTATGGTGCAACTTCCAGTAATGGCGGTAACGGAGGAAGTGCTGGCGGAGGAGGAATGTATTGTACCAGTAGCTACTTCTCTTGGG
>JAEYPZ010000141.1:0-3735 GCA_023410275.1 Bacillota bacterium | reverse complement strand
TTTTTAAACGAGGAAAGGTAATAACAAACATGAACTCCACACTTAAATGGGCAAAATTGGAATCTATTATGATCGCATTATTTCAGGTTAAGGCTAGAAGTGCGTCCAAATTTAATAGATTTAAAGTTAACCATATAAGATATTTGGAGTATTCAGATTAATATCATTTGTTATTACGGTGATAATTATAAGAATTGCGACCCAAAGCTTATTGGCTTTGGTTTTTTTGCGTTCATTTTTAAGAGAAAGCAGAATCAGGTTTTAACTAAAAGAAAGGTCAGGCAGAGTTATGATAGAATTAAGTATTAATAATTTAACGAAATTTTATGGAGCAAACAAAATATTTGAAACAATAAGCTTTGAAGTGAAAACCGGGGAACGGATTGGATTAATTGGTAAAAATGGGTGTGGGAAAACCACAATTATGAAAATTATTATGGGTAAGTTTAAGGTAAGTAGCTTAAATTTGCAGGGATCGATTGAGGATACGGAGCAGGTGAAGGCTGGAAAGACTTTGTATGGGGAGGAGGCTTTGGAAGATTATCAGGCTGGTGAGGTAAATCTTCGTAAAGGGGTTAAGGTAGGGTATTTAAACCAGATACCTGTTTACAGTGAGGATACCAAAGCGATTGATGTAATCCGCATGGCATTTAAAAAAGTTTTTGATTTAAAAAGACGGCTGTCAGAGCTTGAAGAGATGCTTCAGACTTTTTCAGGTGAGAAACTTGAAAAAGCACTGTTAAGTTACGGAGGGCTCACCCAGGAGTATGAGATCGCCGGAGGATATGAGCTGGAAACGAAGATAAACAAGATAACAGAAGGACTTAAAATTAATGATAATTTAAAACAGCTGCCATTTCACAGTTTAAGCGGCGGTGAAAAAACCAGAGTGATTCTGGCGAAAATACTTCTTGAGGAGCCAGACATTCTGCTTCTTGACGAACCAACCAATCATCTGGACTTAGAAACCACAGAATGGCTGGAAAGTTTTTTAAAGGATTATAAAGGTTCTGTCCTGATTATTTCCCATGACAGATATTTTCTGGATCATGTTGCTATGAAAATCGTTGAGTTAGAATTTAGCCGGGCTAATATTTATCTGGGAAATTATAGTTATTATGTACTGGAAAAAGAGAGACGGTTCTTAATTAACTACAGGAATTATATTAACCAGCAGAAAAAGATCGAACAGATGGAGAAACAGATTGAGCGCTACCGTATCTGGGGAAATATGAGAGACAGTGAAGCAATGTTTAAGCGTGCAAAGGAATTGGAAAAACGTCTGGAAAAGATTGAAGTATTGGAAAAGCCGGTGCTTGAAAGCAGGAAGGTGCGCCTTAATCAGGATAGTGCGAAACGTTCCGGAAAAATGGTATTAGAAACCCAACACCTAAGTAAGAGCTTTAGTGATACCGTATTATTAAAAGATATTGATATGAAAGTTTATTATCAGGACAGTGCCTGCATTATTGGAAAAAATGGCTGCGGCAAATCCACCTTGCTTAAGTTGATATTAGGAGAATTGAAACCAGATTCCGGTACAGTAAAAATCGGCGCGCAGGTAAAAATCGGTTACCTGCCCCAGCAGGTTGTTTTTGAAGATGAGGAACAGACCATACTTGAGTATTTTTCGGGTTTTCACAATATTACTTATGAAGCTGCAAGAAACGAGCTGGCAAGAGTTTTATTCTTTAAAGACGATGTTCATAAGAAAATAAGATTCTTATCCGGCGGGGAGAAGAGCCGGTTAAGATTATGTTCTTTAACTTTTGAAAAAGTAAATTTTATGATTCTGGATGAGCCGACCAATCATTTGGATATTGATTCCAGAGAAGTATTGGAGGAAACTTTATCCGCATTTGAAGGAACCCTGTTATTTGTATCCCATGACCGGTATTTTATCAATAAAGTTGCAGGTAAAATCATGTCATTTGAAAATAACCGTCTTATCACTTATCCGGGAGACTATACTTATTATCAGGAAGAATTGCAAAAGGCGGTAAAATGTGAGGATTTGTCAAACGTAAAGACCAGAGTTCTCTCTAATGAAAAAAAGACGTCCATTGAGACAGTAGTAAATCAATACAGCAGAACGGATAACAGATCCAGGAAGTTGAATACAAAAAAGTCAGAAATTCTTGAGAGTGAAATTGAAGCCATAGAAGCAGCATTAAAAGAGCTGGAACAAGAGATAAATGATAATAGTACCAATTTCGCTTATTTACAGGAACTATTCCTGAAAAAAGAAACTATGGAAAAAGAACTGAATAGCGTTTATGATAAGTGGGAGAATTGTCAGTAAAACGGAAGGTGTATTATATGAGAGATAAATTATACAGAGTTGGAGAAATTTATATGACTAATAAAATAGAAAACATATTAACACAGATTGTACACGCCTTAGACGGAGTTGCCGGGATTGATGCCATCGTTTTAGGTGGTTCCCGCGCTACGGGTACTGCGAATGAAGATTCTGATATAGATATAGGAATATACTATGATGAGGCGTCATTTGACCTTACATCATTCAGAAAAAAAGCTGTCTCGCTTGATGATGAACACCAAATTAATAGTATAACCGATCCCGGTGAATGGGGCCCGTGGATTAACGGCGGAGGCTGGCTGAAAATTGATGGTATTGCTGTAGATATACTTTTCAGAAATACCCAAAAAGTGATTACTGTAATTGATGATTGTATTGAAGGAAAAATCTCCATTGACTATCAATGCGGTCATCCGTTTGGGTTTGTGAATTCTATTTATATGGGAGAGGTCGCATATTGCAAAATTTTGAACAGCAATAACAGTCTTATCTCAGAACAGAAAAAAAGGCTGATAGAAATACCTAAAAGCTATCAGAAAGCTGTAATAGAAAAATTCTTATGGGAATATGAGTTTTCAAAACAGTGTGGTATGAAGGCAATCGGAAAAGGAGATGTTCTATATGCTGCCGGTTCATTGTTTCGGTGTGCAGTCAGCTTACTGCAAGTTCTGTATGCTATAAATGGGATGTATATTCTTAATGAGAAAGGAAGTTTGGGGCGATTACTAATGCAAAAAGAAGCATTTATCCCAAAAGATTTTGCCAGGGACGTGGAAGCCGCATTATCTGGATTAAGTAAAAATACAATACAAGATTGTTTTGACAGAATTCAGATTCAATATAATGAAATATCTAGTTACAGCAGGCAATTATTATAGATATATATCAAATAAAATTAGCAGAAGTATTTTCAAAATGATGAAGGTACTTCTGATTTTTTATACCCGCCATAATCATAAGTTAGTTTACAATATCATTTTTAATTCCTTTTTAGTGTATGTAACGAAATAAATATATACGCCGGCAACATATTAATTCAGTTATAATAAGGAGGAAATAAAAATGAATGTGACGAATTATAATTACGGAGAAGCATTACAAAAAGCAATCATGTTTTATGAGTTCCAGCGTTCAGGAAAACTGCCAAACACCATCCGGAACAACTGGAGAGGGGATTCCGGTCTGACGGACGGAGCAGACGCCGGACTAGATCTGACCGGTGGCTGGTACGATGCAGGAGATCACCCCAAATTCAACCTGCCAATGGCGTACACGGCGGCAATGCTAGCCTGGAGTGTTTATGAATCAAGGGATGCATTAGAACAGAGCGGTCAGCTTGATTATCTGCTGGAGGAGATTAAGTGGGCAACTGACTATCTGATAAAATGCCATCCATCTGCCAATGTATTCTA
>JAEYPZ010000056.1:0-6496 GCA_023410275.1 Bacillota bacterium | reverse complement strand
CAATCTGACCAATCTCATCACTTCGCTGTGCAGACAACTCCAGATTTAGATCGCCTCCTGATAAACGTTCAATCGCCTCTGCCGCCTGACCAATGGGTTTTGTAATTCTGTTTGCAATATGAAGCATAGCCAGTCCTGCGAGCAGCATGGATACAATTCCAAGAACCAGGGAACCCAGCACGGAAACGGTAACCCCTGACATAAATTCTGCTTCCTTTGCTGTCACATTGACAGACCAGCCATTTGTATCTGCTATGGGAGTATATGCACCGATTTTTTTCACCCCTTTCATCTTAAAAAACCGAAAGCCTGCATCTCCATTTATCATGGAACGCTCCAGACTTGCCGCTTCTCCATATGCCTTCGGATCCTTTTTTGCATCTTCAATATCATTTTGACCTTCTAAAACCAGGGAGAAATCTTCATGTGCCATTTTTCTCCCTTCCCGGTTGATCATATAAGTAATTCCAGTGTCACCAAGCTTGGTGTCCTTTATAATACCATCAAATATGGAGTAAGGAAATTCAAGGACGACTACAATATCTCCGTAAGGATAAATATATTCGTAAGAAACATTGCCTTCTTTTACAATTGGATCAGATAAAGAGCCTTTTCCATCTCCCGCTTGCAAAAATGCCGGATCCTCGGCATAAGAATCTCCGTTTACAATAGAAACTCCGTCCTTGGAAAGAATATCAATCTTATTGAGGCCATACTGGGAACTGGACATGTTTAAAAACAGTCCGATATTTCCTCCCCGCGCTGCATTCCCTTTCTGATAAAGGGCAATGGATTCTGCTATAACCGAATACTCTTTTAACTGCTGTGTAATTTTTTCTGATACCAGCTCTGATGTCTCCTTCAGACACTTATTTAGGGTTCTGCGGTTTAAATCATAAGAAAGATATACAGAACCTGCGGATAATATTAATACAATACAGATAATGCAGCCCATGGTAAACAAGATCAATTCTCTCTTTATTCCCGTCTGATGTCTTTTCATTTCTGCTGTCCTCCGTTATAAACGTGTAGTTCTATTCCATTATGGAAAGAGACAGGATCATTATAACGGATAATATTCTGATTAGCATAGACACTTTACTTATGTTTTACAATTTTTACCAACTATTTACACAGTTGTCGTATAACACATGCAATTTTTTGAACCGCTAAATAGGAACCGCTGATTACTCAGTCGTTACATCTGTGTTACTCAGCCATAAAATTGCTATGACTGCAGAAATTATTAAATAAAACAGACTGCCTGCCATAAACTGTACCTGACTGCACGCCATAGAACCCCCCGGGCTGTTAGCTCTCATGCCGAGACTTAACAGTGTATAAGGGTAAAATGCACCGACTCCTTTGGAAAGAGCCCCAATTCCCAGTATTCCTCCTGCCATTGCAATCCCTACCGGTACAGCAAAACTTCTGATTATGAGAGAAATGCTAAGCTGTATTCCGCAGATAACAATTCCCCCTATTGCTCCGTACACCAGCCATTCGGTTAATTCTGGTGGAACCGGACCTGACAGTCCTGACATTTTACCTGAGAGAATAAACAAAACTCCTACCCATAGCTGAGTCATTACTACCATTGCAGAAGCCATGATAAGCTTTGCAAGATATATATGCAGTGCAGAAACAGGCAGCGTCATCACACAATTCCAGTTATGATTAGTGTGTTCCAGCCGAAAAAGATAGGAGCAATACACCCCAATAGTTGCAGGCAAAAAGAAGTAGCAGGTAAACAGCGTGTGCTGAGTCCACAGACTGTACCACCCATCCTTTAAAATCTCTATATTTTGCAGATAATTAAAGGTTCCCATAAAAGCAGGAAGAACAGGCAAAATAAAGAAAGCCAGCCATACAGGGCTTCTCCTCAGCTTCATTTGTTCCCCACGAATTACGTTCCACAGCATCAACTCAACGCTCCTTTCTTGTAAAGCACCGGCGTCCAGTGAAATAGATCACTGCAAACAATCCCGTAAGCAGCCAGAAACTGCTCCAGTCTACAGGAATATACTGCAAATCTGCTATCCTGGTCTGACTGTCCCAATTCATTCTTACTGGCATTAAAACTCCGTAATAGCTCCATAAAATCCCTCTTTGTATATTCCGGGGAAGAAATAAACTGAACACCCCCGCAAAACTTCCTGTAATCCCAATCACAAAAGAAACCATCTGATTGGGAAACAATAGAGAAAACGCCTGTTGAATTGCTAAAATTACAACAGTTACAAAAATTGTTATAATAAAATAATAAAACAGATAACCTGGTGGAAATGGCTCCGTAAATCCTGCTGCTTTACCCAGAACAATAATAAAGATCATCTGGGCTGCCCCTACTGCCACCATATACATGGAGGCGCATATAAATTTCGCATCAAATAACTTCCCCGCCGGCATGACTGTCATTAGAAGCTTAAAGGTCTGTCCCTTATGCTCCAAATCACAGATCTTTGATGCCGTAATTGCTGCGACCATCGGCATCATGATAGTATTAAGCACAGTAAAATGGTACAGGCACTGCATATATCCCTGAGACAGCTTTTTTGCATTCATATCCCGAAATGCCCACAGCCCCCAAAGACACTGCACTCCAAGCAGCACCAGAATAATACCCCAGATTTTTCTTCTCCGTATTTTATAAAATTCAAGAAGTATTCCTTTCATCAAAGCTTCACCACCATTCCTGTTAATTCCAAAAATATATCCTCTAACGTTTTCTTCCGTTCTTCTATGCGTACAACACCAATGTCTTCTTTTAAAAAGCTCATAAAATATCCTGCCAGCTGATTATCGTTTAATTTTGGAATCAGCAGGTAGCCTTCCTGTTCCTGACATGCAATTCCCTGGCTGCCTAATACACTTCCAGCCGCTATATTATCCAGCGTACGAATTGCAATACGGCTTTCACTTCTGTCATGAAGTACGGACAGCCGATCCTGAAAAACCAGTTCTCCTTTTGAGATAACACCAATATGTCCTGCCATCTGATCAATTTCGCTTAACAAATGACTGGAAACCATCACTGTTATACCGAAGGATTTAGGAAGGGAACAAATCAGTTCCCGTATTTCCTGGATTCCGGCCGGATCAAGTCCATTGGTCGGCTCATCTAAAATCAGAAGCCTTGGATTACCAAGCAATGCCCCGGCAAGGCCAAGTCTTTGCTTCATTCCCAGAGAATATTGACCTGCTTTTTTATTTTTCTGGTCCTCAAGACGAACAAACTTCAGTACCCGGTCAATTTCACTGTCAGGCAGTTCTTTTAAGGTACTGATAATCTTTAAGTTTTCTTTTCCTGTCAAATGGGCATAGAAGCTGGGGGCTTCAATGAGTGAACCCGTTTCTTTTAAAATAGCAAGGCGATTTCTCCGATTCACCTGTTTATCAAATACAGTTATGGTTCCTCTGGTGGGCTTTGCCAGCCCCAGTATCATCTTCATGGTTGTTGATTTTCCAGCTCCATTTGGTCCCAGAAACCCGTAAATTACTCCCTCCGGTACGGAAAGATCTAAATCTTTTACTCCCATAGCAGCTCCATATTGTTTGCATAGACCACTGGTGGTAATAATATTTGCCATAATATTAATCTCCTCTGCTTATTATGGTCTCAGTCTAACAATGCTGCCTTACACCAGCCTGTAGGTGACCTTACATTTACCTTAAACATTTATTTTTTTGTTCAATTTTTTAATAATTCGGTTATAATGATAGCTATAAAACCAGAAAGGAACAAATCCAATGAATGATATTTTTGACTGTAAACTGCTTCTTGTTGATGACGAACCAGAGCTTCGCAGAATGGTCGGAAGCATGTTAAGACAAAGCGGTTTTAAAAAGATCATTTCTGCGGCAGACTGCGGCCATGCCCGTCTGCTGTTTACTTCTGAAAAACCAGATGGAGTAATACTGGATGTTTCTCTTCCAGACGGCGATGGTTTTTCCCTGATGCGTGAATTTCGCTCTATTTCCGGGGCTCCGGTTTTGTTTCTTTCTGCCAGAGATGAAGATGAGAACCGACTTCTGGGATTGGGATTGGGTGCAGATGATTATATCACCAAACCATTTCTGCCAAGGGAACTGATCTTGCGGCTGCATGCAGTCTTAAACCGTACCTATTTTCCAGTTGTGCTAAACCAAAAGGAAAAGCCTGTCTTTTATCTGGGAAAAACAATGATAGATTTAAACAGTGGCTCTATTACTTCTGTGAAAGGAACTTTTACACTTACAGCAAAGGAGTATGCACTCCTTGAGAAATTATTTGATAATAAAGAAAAGATTGTGACCGGAGACAGCCTCTGCCTTGCAGCATGGGGTGACCCTCTCTATGGTTATGAAAATACACTTATGGTCCACATTCGGCGTTTACGCGAAAAAATAGAGCCGGAACCTTCCGACCCTGAATTTTTAATTACCGTCCGTGGACTGGGTTATAAGCTGGTGGGGGTGACATCGTCTTGAAAAGCTTAGTGAGAATCTTATCCAGATATGTACTTTCAGCTGCGGCCACAGCCATAATTCTGCTTATTATCAACTTTACAGTTCTGACTGTCTGGCTGTTTCAATCCGCCAGTGAATACGGAAAGAACTACACCGTTGCACAGATGGCGGAAGAGTTAACGGAATCTGAAGGGAGATATTCACTTTCTGAATCCGTTGCCAGGGAACTTAAGAATAAACAGCAATGGGCTATGCTGATAGATGAGAAAGGTGCGGTTGCATGGAGTACGGATCTGCCTTCTGATGTGCCTCTTTATTATAAGCTGACTGAAGTGGCAGGGTTATCCCGCTGGTACTTAAAAGACTATCCGGTTAAGGTCTGGCAGCATGAAAACGGACTTTTTGTAGTTGGAAGCCCTAAAAACAGCATGTGGAAAATCGGCCTGGAACTCCCGATGAAATTAGTGAACAATTCAGAAATCCTCATACCTGCGCTTTTAATTCTGAATCTTATTACCGCTGTATTACTTGCCCTGCTCTTCGGTTACCGGCTGTTTTTAGCTTTAAAAAAACTGACCACAGGCATTGAGGACTTAGCTCGGATGCAACCCGTTGCATTACCGGCTCAGGGGATTCTGGGAGATCTGGCCACGGGTATCAATCATGCATCAGCCCAGCTGATCCGGCAGGAGTCCGCCCTGAATAAACGGGATAATGCCCGCACTACATGGATTGCAGGTATTTCCCACGACATCCGGACTCCCCTATCTGTAATTATGGGGTATGCAGGACAGATGGAAGAAGACAATACCCTTAATAAGAAACAGCAGGAACTTGCTGTTACAATACGAATTCAATGCCAGAAAATAAAAGCTTTAATCAATGATCTGAATCTGGCCTCCAAGCTGGAATATGACATGCAGCCCATACGAAAAGAAGAATTTCTGCTTGCACCTCTTATCCGCAGTATTGTTGCAGAACTGTTAAACAGCAATTGTTCACCCAGACATACGCTGAGTTTATCGATTGATGAGAAAGCACAGAATATTTCTATAATCGGGGACAGCCAGCTGATAAAGCGAGCCATTTCCAATATAATCCTGAACAGCATAAGACATAACCCAGGTGGCTGTGATATTACAATCCAGCTGATCGCGGAGTCTGGGACGACATTCCTTTCCGTTACAGATAATGGAACCGGATTTCCAGTACAGACGCTGAAACGTCTCAATCATCCCAGGGAACCAATGGAACTGGACAATCACGGATTGGGGTTAACAATCGTACGTCAAATCATGAAAGCTCATAACGGTACAGCCGCCTTTTCTAACCTTACAGGCGGCGGTTGCCGGGTAACCCTTGCTTTGGCGGGAAAACCATAGGAGCTTAAGACAAGTATTTTAAAAATGGGGGATGTAAATGGATATTAAAAATGGAAAAAGAAAAAAAGCACCTTGGCACCTATGGTTTATTGCAATATTCTTTACTTTTATATATACAAATGGTATATATGATTATTTTATGATGTTAGGACATAATATGTACTACTACAATGCCAAAGGGTATGGAGCGGCTGTAGTACAGTATTTTACTAATTATCCAATTCCATATTTGATTTTATATACTACTAATATATTTGCTGGTTTTTTAGCATCTATACTACTTTTATTTAAGAAAAAAATAGCTACTTCCGTCGCATTAGTTTCTGCTATCTCTGATACGTTATTACTTATCCTTACATTTTTATTCCGTAATCGCTTAAATGTTTTAGGAATGAATATTGCACTCTTTGATATTGGAATTGCTATAATTACATTTGGATTGTATTTTTATTGCAATACAATGAAGGAAAAAGACATTCTGCGTTAAATTATCTAAAGTCATAAAATCAACAATTTAGGCTCTGCTTTTCTACATGCTATTTAAAAATTGATCAAATATCTGATAGAACTCTTCCTTTTCTGCCAGATGCACATTATGATTTGTATTGCTCATAGTATAAACAATGGCATCTCTTAAACATGCCTCCATTTCCTTAAAATCCTGT
>JAEYPZ010000013.1:0-6969 GCA_023410275.1 Bacillota bacterium | reverse complement strand
ATTCCTGCACTTCCGCCTAAACTGTACATGTATACCTTCATTAAACCTGCAAAAGCTGCTGAACAAAAATTACCAAACATGGAAGCATATAATGGCTTCTTCAATTTCATATTAATACCAAACATAGCCGGTTCTGTTACACCGCCAAAAATTGCAGTGATTGCACTGGATCCTGCGGTTGATTTTGTTGCTTTATCTTTACATTTAAATGCGACTGCTGCGGCGGCGGCACCCTGATTAATATTTGATAAAACATTTGCAGTCGCAACAATTGGTTCATAACCAAAGGTAACTAAGGAATTGAACATATATGGAAATAATGCACCATGCATACCTGTAAGAATTAATAGCGGATAAATGGTTGCCAATACTGCCACACCAAAGAAACCGGTTGTTTTATATAGCCACATAATTGCTATTGCTAGATAATTTCCAAGGAAAGCACCTGCGGGACCTATTAATCCTAAGGTTAATGGGAGCATAACTAATATGGTTCCAAGAGGTACGACTATTGCCTTTATAGATTCTGGTGCTATTTTTTTGAAAAACCGTTCCACATGGGACATCACATAGACTGCCATAATAATGGGGAAAATGGTGCTGGTATAGCTTGCTGCGTATACAGGAATTCCAAAAATGCTCATAGGTATGGAACCTGCCACATTTGCCACCATAGTAGGATGGATCATAATTGCTCCAAGCAGCATACCAAGTCCCATATTTGCTTTGAATTTATTAGCAGATGTTGCGCCTAAAAATATGGGAAGGAAATAAAAACCTGCATCTGATGCAAAAGTAAGTACTGCATGAGTTGGCATATCCGCAGTTAATAATCCAGTCAGCTCACCTAAGATAATAACAACTTTCAGCATACCTGCACCAATGATGGCGGGAAGCAGAGGAATTAAACTGCCTGTAATTCCATCGATAATAGCAGCAAAGCTGATTTTTTTCTTCTTACCTTTATCTAAATTTTCATCAATGGCGTTTTCCATCTGAAGGCCAGCTTTCGCAGCAACAATGCTGTAAACCTCACCAACAGATTGTCCGATAATAATCTGTAACTGCTCATTGGACCACTGTGCCCCGACAACACCCTGAAGCTTTTGTATTTCAGACAGATTTATAATGCTTTTATCTTTTAATTGAAATCTAAGACGTGTCATGCAATGTCCTAAATAGCTGATGTTGTCCTTTCCACCAACTAACTCTAACACCTTTACAGCCAGTTCATCATATTTTTCTTTTTTTGACATATCCGTTCTCCTTTTTTTACAGTAATTGTTGTGTAATGTTTTACATGTTCCTTTACAAACACCGAGGAAATAAAAAAACCGAGGGAACGCACAATATTAGTGCGTTTACCCTCGGTTATGCCTCCATTACGAGTGACAATCCTTAGATTAATCCATTATCTATCTTGTGATTAGTATAGGGGAAAAGAGTTATTATGTCAATGTAATATATTTCATAAAATTTTAAAAACTTATTTATGCAATATGCATAATTTTTATAAGCAAATTCCAAACAGCAGAATCAATAATTAATTATTCCCACTTCTCTCAAAAACTTGAATTTCTGTGATATCGAGAGGATAATCGGGAAAATATACTTTAATATAACGGTATGATTTTTCTATCTTCTCCAGATGAATTTCCCTGCTGTCATAGCTAATAAAAACCACAGTTAAATTTTCATAAATCTCACCATCCGCTGAGGCCTGTATTTTTGCGGTACTACCAGTTCCTTGAAATCTTACAGCAATTTTGTTTACCTTTTTTACTCCTTCTAAATCCAATTGTATCCATTCCTGTAATCCATTTGTTGCAGCCCGCCAGAAAGTACTCTCTTCATCATCATTTATATGCTGAGGAGGGAAATTTTTATCAAAGCTGCTGCAGAATACCGGTTTGTCTCTGGCAATGTTAATTTCTATTTGGTCCTGTTCCGGTATATAGACAGATGGTGGCGCTGTCTGCAGGCTCAGACTCTGGCCCCTCCATTTTTCCTCTCCTATGGCGGTAAGGGTTAATTCCCCGCAGATTACCCCCTGAGCCCGCGCCGTTATTTTTATCTCACCAGCATAAAATGCTCTGACCTCAATCGCCCCTAAACCTTCAATCAGATTTTCTTTTTCCTGAGACAGCTGGATTGTTCTGCCAGTTGGGAACAAGGCACCTCCTTCCATTATTTCCAAAGTTACATTCATAGAATTGTTAATTCTGTTCCCTGCTTTGTCAACTACAGCAACTATAAGTTGTACATCATCTGTGCCATCCGTCTTTACTGTTAATCTGTCAGCAGATAAAACCAGGGAATGGGGAGTGCCCTCCTCTGTCTTCTTTGGAGGTTCAATTCCTAACAGTTGGCGACGATACCAGTAATAGCTGCGAAGGGGCAGGCGGTAGTAATCTATGAACCCCATATATCCCATCTGATCTGCAATACTTCCATGGTGAAAACCGCACCACAATGCCTTTCCTGACCGCCATTTATAATCAATTTCAACTCCATCTGTAAAATAAGGTGAATATTCTCCTGGCCGCTTGGAGATTCTGCTTCCATACTCCGATACAAAGCTGGGGAACCCCGGATCTATAAACAGCGATGCCCCATCACCATTATAACCCGCAAGATCCCCAAGCAGATCAAATCCCCCACGCTGAGCTCCTCCAGAAGCAGCCGGGCGGGTTGAATCACAAGCATGGGCCGTATCCACCAGCCGTTTAATTAAGTTTCGGGCTTTTTCAAGAACCTCTCTCTTTGAGAAAAAAACTTCATTACACATACTCCAGACAATAATACTGGGATGATTGCGATTGGTACGAATCATTTCCCTCAGAGTGGTAATACAGCTTTCTTCAAATTCTACTTCATCCTCCGGATTAACCGGATAGGCGCTGCTATTCCAGTACCCGTCATCTTTACAGCCCCCGATTCCCCAGAAGCACAGCTCTGACCAAAATAGAATTCCCTGCCTGTCACATTCATCTGCAAACACCGTATGATGGGGATAATGTGATCCCCTGATAAAATTCATTCCACAATCCTTAATCATTTTTACATCTCTGTAAATTCCCGCATGACTGACTGCATCACACCAGCCGGCATGATCCTGGTGAACATTTGCTCCCCATATTTTGTAATGCTTACCATTTAAGAAAAACCCCTCTTGTGCAGTAAAGATGAACCAGCGGATACCAAATACAGTCTCATACTCATCCACCAGCTGTCCGCGGATATACAGCCGGCTTTTTAACAGATATAGATCAGGCGTATCAGGATGCCATAATCTGGGGAATGAGATACTTTGTTCCTGGTTAATTTCAGTCACCTGACCTGGAAAAAGTAATTGCTCCTTTTCAAATTCACAAACCACCTGACCTTCAAATTCCAATGTTTTGTGCAGTGTGCATTGGACTAAATTTCCGGAGTGGTTTTCTACTTCTGTGGATATGATAAGCCTGGCAAAGTTTTCCGAAACTTCTGATGTCCTGACAAAAGTTCCGTACCAGGATACGTGAACCGGATCTGTAACAAGCAGGCTCACATCACGGTAAATGCCTCCATTAAAAGTATGCTCTCCGGCACGGGGAGCCAATCTGGGATTCCAAAAATTGTTTACTTTTACAAAAAGCTGATTTTTCCCTTCTCTGACAAGATCCGATATATCAATAATAAACGCAGTATATCCACCTTTGTGGGTTCCTGCCAGAATTCCATTCATGTAAATTTCTGCTTCCTGAAATACCCCCTGAAATTCCAGGGATATTCTTTTACCTGCCCATTCTTTTCTTATCCATATTGTTTTACGGTAACAACCATAACCGACATAGAAATTATTTTCCATAAAATAGGGGATACCAAAGGAATGGGGGAGGCCTATATGAAACCATTCTGAATCGTCAAATTCTGCTGCCATGGCCTCACGAATGTCTCCATACATAAATGACCAGCCACTATTTTGTAATGTTTTCTCTCTTGGCTTATTTTGATCCGACATGAAATAACCTCCTGTATTAACTTCCTGTTCCTCTCTAATATTAAGGGATATATCTCCGTCATTCAATCGGAAAACTGGTATTTCAAATGTTATATTTGGTATTCAGAACTGAATATGATATACTGATATTCACTTCTATAAGGCAATGAAAGGAGAGACTTGTGACATTGGAGATACCTACCCAATTCTTTAAAAATGATACAGTATACCACCAATTTGGTATGGATTATAACTCAGATATTTTTGGGTGCGGATTTTTAAACAAGACAGGAAATGATTGTAAAGAAAACAATAATATTTATAAACATTACGGAATCGTTTTGGTTTTAAGCGGTAAAGCGCTGCAGATCGATGACAAAAACCAGCGCAGCGAAATTTATCCCGGCTGTTTGATTCAGAGAATTCCTGGAAAAAGGCAGACATTGTACATCGAAGCAGATGGAAGCTGGCTGGAATTTTTTATCTGTATTAGTAAAAGTATGTTTGATGCACTGGTTTCTATGGATTTATTGAATCAGGATCAGACTATATTGTATCCCGGACTCAGCCGTGCAATTTTCAACCAATGTACTGATTTTCTATCTCTTATGAAGCATACCCAGGCTTCTGAACTCAATCTTCTCCTTCCTGAGGCACTGAAAATTATACTTATGTTCCATGGTTTACACAAAAAAAACAGTACAAGCAGTGTGGATAGTGAGATTATTTATAAAGCTTGCATTATCTTATCAGAACCCTCTTCGTATACTTATTCCATACACAGCCTGGCTGATGAACTGGGTATGGGCTATGAAAAATTCCGGAAAATATTCAAGAAACTGACCGGCGTTTCTCCCGGCAATTTTGTTATGCAAAAACGTATGGATTATGCAAAAAAATGCCTGATTGAGAATAATAAGAGTATTAAAGAAATCGCTTTTGATCTTGGATTCTCTGATTCTTATGCTTTCTCCAGGCAATTTAAAAATACAGTAGGTCTGTCTCCCGGTGATTTCCGCAAAAATTATTAAATACACTAGCGTTATCAATGAGATTCCTGGCAGCCAGCCAAATAAACTGGTTGGCTGCTGTGAAACTATTAAACTTCATTTACATCACATCTTCTTTTTCAACGTTATGCACAGTAAGAAATCCGCAAATCAGGGAAATACCAAATAAAAATACTGGAAGAATCAGATTTGTCCTTAAAGTCAGATCTCCAATGTTTCCATTCATAACTGAGAATAATAAAAATGAAGTAATAATAACTGCTCTCGATGACATCATCAATTTCCCTATATATAAAGGAATGAACGCAAGAGTCACAGTAAGTACCGTCTTTAAAATGATCTGTAAGTAGAAATTCGCACTTAGCATATCATAGCCGAGCGGTATGCCGGTCCCCACTTCAGAGGATAAAGCCAGAAGCAGACAAATAAACAGTTTCCCAAGGAAAAGAGCCACCACACAGAAAATCCATACTGCCATCATCTGAGATAGTATTATTTTTTTTCTGGATATAGGATAGCAAAACATCAGACTCTGAGTTTTATTGTTATACGCTTTGATGATGAAGGAAGACAACATGGAAGAGGTGAAAACTAAAAACACGAGGTTGGTAAGCAATTCAATTTGCTCTTTCATATTAACAGCTTCAGGTGCAGATTCCGATATTCCTAATTCAGCATCAATGGGAACATAATAACACATTGCAAAGAAAAGAATTCCAAGGACTACAAATACAACTGCCTGTTTGATTATATATTTTTTCGTATGATACTTTTTCCATTCCAGTCTGATTAATTTCCACATTCGCTCTCACCTCCTGTGACTTTCAGGAAATACTCTTCCAGAGATTCTGTCTGGGAATGAAATCCCTGAATTTCAATCTGATTTTCCGTTAACGCCTTCATAATCTCCCGTGATGTAGCTTCTTTTGTATAAACCCGGATCAGATTGTTATTTAAAACTTTGAAATTGGTAATATTAAGGCACTCTGTAAAAACGTAGGTGGCCCTGGTTATTTCCGATGTTTTGATTTCCAGATATTCAAGTCCCTTATCCGTAAGCTCTTTCATGGAAATTTCTTTTACCAGTCTGCCTTTATGAATGATTCCTATGGTATGTGCAAGACTTTCAATTTCAGAGAGCAGGTGACTTGAAATAAGAATAGTCATCTCATACTCTTTACACAGCATTCGGAACAGATCCCGGAACTGTTTCATACCTGCCGGATCCAGGCCATTTGTTGGTTCATCTAACACCAGAAATTCCGGCTTTGTGAGAACAGCTCTTGCTATACCCAGCCGCTGCTTCATTCCCAGTGAAAATTCCTTTACCTTTTTTCCTTTGTTATCTGACAAAGACAGCAGAGACATTGCTTTTTCTACACTGTCAGGACTGTAATACCCCATGTATTCACAATGAAGCTTTAAATTCTCTTCCGCCGTCAGATCATTGTAAAACACTGGAAACTCAATCATGCTGCCCATACGTTTTAAAAACGAATAGGAATCAGGGAGTAATTTCTCACCAAATAAAACAATATCTCCTGAAGTTGGTTTCCATTGATTGGTGATCATCTTCATCACCGTAGTTTTTCCCGCACCGTTGGGTCCAAGAAAGCCATAAATTTCTCCTTTGGCAATATGCATGTTCAAGTCGGATACAATGGTCTCTGTGCCGATTTGTTTGGTTAAGTGATTGGTTGTTAAAATCGTCTGCATTTTGTCACTTCCTTTCATACCCATAATTCTAGCAAGTGATTTCTTCAAAACTCTTGAATAAATCTTACAAATTTCTTTCTTGAATTAATAATCCAGCAGCTGGAGTTTTAAAGTAAATACGGTTTCCTCATTAGGAATACTCCTTAATGTCAGGGTACCATTGATTTTTTCTGCCAGACTTTTTGCTATGGTAAGGCCTAATCCATTGCCCTGGATCTCCCGGTTCCGGGAATCTTCTAACGTATAGAGGCGGTCAAATAC
>JAEYPZ010000111.1:0-7988 GCA_023410275.1 Bacillota bacterium | reverse complement strand
TTTGCTCAATCCTTTAAATTACTATCTAAGAAAAGTTGGAATATAAGTTGTAGAGCCGTATACGAGACCCGTACGTACGGTTCAATGAGAGGGAAATAATTCTTAGCAATTATTTCTCTACTCTATTAATAGCTTATTGACATAATCGAACATTTGTTCTATACTGAATATACAAAACAAGTTGTTAATTTTTGGAATATTTACCCATAAGACATGTGATATAATAAAGAAAAATGTCGAATGGGGAGAGTGTAATATGGCTAAGAAAATTGGATTAGATTTTTACAGTCTAAGTATGTATGATAACACTGGTAAGATAGAACTACATAATATTTTGCAAGGTAAAGGTTTTCTTGAATTGCTTTTTGAGTATATCGATATCCAGAAGAGGAAACTTACTGATGATAAAGACCGTGAATCAGCATTTTATTTTGATGAAGTGATAAAAGAAGATGTACTGGCAGATGATGGTAAAAAAGAATATACTGTTTTATGCGGAAAAGTAAAAACTGGAGATTATGGAATCGAAACTGAACTGGTTGATGTGACAGACGGTAGCGTATATAAACGAAATGCAAATCAAGCTGATCTACTGCCTTTTGGGTTTTGCATTGCAATTCCCGAAGGACAGGTAAACAATGGTATAATTATTCTTCAGACTATTGGTGGCATGGGGATGAAAATGGCTCTGCAAAGACGTTTGCAAGAATGCATTAATTCCTATAATGTAGGTTACAATGTGCTGTGGGGACAAATTCTTCCTAAGGCCTATATTGATAAATTTTTTAAGCAGGGATCATTACAGAAAATAAGGATGATTCGTTATGAAATTCCTGAGGATATTTCTAATAGGATTGGTATAAATTATGGGGTTAAACAGACGCGTGAAGAAAGAATTATTTGCAAACCGATAGGTTTTATGGAGAGAAAAGCCAAAGAAATTGGTGAATGGGCAAAAGGCCAAAGAAGTTGTACTAAAATAATTGAAATCGAGGATTTTGAATATGATGATCTAAAACTCGAATTCCAGTTAGGAAGAACCAATAAGGTTATCAGCTTAAAAGACACTACCGGGCTAAGGGTAAGCGAAGACATAAGCGATGAAGTTGATATCCAAGGTGGCAATCCTATATTTGATTCCCTGAAAGAAGTAATGAAAGAGAGTGCAAGAGAATATCTTATAGGGATGGGATTGCTTGTTTAAAATAAGGAGTTGATGTGTATGGCTGATTTTATTAAGCGACCTGAAATATGGGTTTGGATAGTTGTTGCGGTCATTTATATTCTAAGCAAGTATGGATTTGGGTTGGATTATTTATCAATAGATGATATTGTTAAAAATCACATAAATTGTTTTAGAAATTCAAATACAAACAAGATTATGATTGTACCTGTTATCAATTATTGTGCAGTTCCTTTCTTATTAGGAGTTTCGGCGGCGATGATTAAAAGCATAGACTCTTCTATTGTTAATATCATTACAATAATTGTTTCAATCTTAACCTCCATGTTGTTTACGTTGCTTGCAATGATAATTGACATGAAATCAAAGATTAATGATAATCCTAAGTACTTCAGAACAGAGGCAGAATTATCAAAGAAGTCTCTTGTGGAAACATATTATACAGTAATGTTTGAAATCTTGATTTCTATTATACTGTTAGTACTTTGCTTGTTTAATGTTTTTACAAATAAATTTGGATTTATTCAAAGCTTTTTAATATATAGCCTTACATTTTTATTAATTATTAATTTACTGATGATAATTAAAAGGATATTTAGAGTTATAAATACAGATATGAGTAAGTAATGTAAAGAAGATACTGCGGAACAGTTTCTTACCTTTTAGAAAACACCTGTCGATTTTTGTCAGCCGATGGGTGTTTTCTTTTTTTTAATAGATGGTGTATAATGGTACATAATAAATAATTTGGAGGGATAGTGAATGAATGAGCTCAGAGGGACAATCAGATGCAAGAAATGTAAAAAAGAAATTATGTGGAAAACATTTCCGTCACAGGATATAACTGGCCGTAAAATACAACCTATACCGACAGAGTTTGGCGTGGAATTTGCACTCTATAGTCACTCAGAAGAAGAGAGCTATACGGTTACATGCCCATATTGCAAAAGCGAAAATGGAATAATAATAGAATAAATGTTTAGAGGCAGCCAACCCCGTCTCTTTTTTTGTTATAAAAATTAGCCAGATTGGAAGGTGAGGTGAGACTGATGACATTAACAGTCAAACAGAAAATATTTGCAGATGAGTACCTGATTGACCTTAATGCTACCAGAGCTTACAAGGTGGCTTATCCAAAGGTCAAGAAAGATGAAACAGCCAGAGCAAACAGCAGCCGAATGCTAACAAATGCTAACGTTGCAAGTTATATTGAAAAGCGCATGAAAGACCGGGAAAAGCGCACTGAGATCACCCAGGACATGGTTTTAAAGGAGCTTGCAAAGATCGGCTTTGCGGATGTAACTGATTTCGTATCAATTGAAGATAAAGGAACCTATAAGGCTGTGCAGGTGAAGACCACAGATGAAATGCCAGGGGATAAGCTTGGAGCCATTGCTGGAATCAAGGAAGGGGCAAACGGCATTGAGATTAAGCTGAACGATAAAGGAAAAGCCCTGGAGCTGATCGGCAGGCACTTGGGTATGTTTAAGGATAAGCTGGAAATCTCCGGTACCCTGGAAACAGAGAAGACAAAGCTTGACGATCTGATCAATCAAATGCGTGGTGGTGATGGGTAATGAGCAATGAACGTCTGCTTCTGTCAGAGAAGTACAAAGCCTTTCTTAAACACGATGCTCCGGTGGAGTTTCTTGAAGGGACAACGGCTGCGGGTAAAACGACGGTCGGTCTTTTTAAGTTCATGCTTAAAGTTGCAGAGAGTCCCAAGAAGCTGCACATTATAGCTGCAAAGGATACCGGTACCGCTGAAAAGAACATTATCAACAAGGATCTGGGCATTATAGATGACTTCGGGATCCTGACTGAATACAACGGCAACGGAACCAAGGACGATAAGATCCCCCATATTCTCTTTCATACCTCAGGAGGAGATAAGGTTATTTACGTTCTGGGATATGGCGACAAGAAGAAGTGGCAGAAAGCCCTGGGCGGTCAGTACGGCTGCCTGTACATAGATGAGATTAACACTGCCGATATTGAGTTTGTAAGAGAGTCAGTCATGCGGTGTGATTATCTGATGGGAACGCTTAACCCTGACGATCCGAACCTGCCGGTCTACAAAGAGTATATTAACTGCTCCCGTCCACTTCCTGAATGGGAGGAAGAGACGCCCAAAGAAATACTGGAAGAACTACGAGAGGAACCAAAGCCCGGCTGGGTACATTGGTTCTTTTCTTTTACCCATAATTTGGGTCTGTCAAAGGAGAAGCTGGAAAACATTATCCGGAATACGCCAAAAGGTACGAAGATCTGGAAGAACAAGATCCAGGGATTACGAGGCAAGGCAACCGGTCTGATCTTCCCGAACTTTGACCGGAAAAAGCATGTGGTAAGCAAGGCTCATGCAAAGCAGTTTATACGGAACCAGAACGACCGCCATCAAACAGAGTGGTATGTACACTTTTCTGCAGGGCTTGATACGTCCTATTCACAGAAGTCACCGGATACCATTTCCATGAGTTTTATCGGGATCACGAACCGGGGAAACTGCTATGTGCTTGATGAGAAGGTGTACAACAATGCAGATCTGGGAACGCCTCTGGCCCCTACGGATACGGTCCGGAATTTTATTGACTTCCTTGATCGCAACCGGAATGAATGGGGATTTGCAAGAGATACCTTCATAGATTCTGCGGATCAAGCCACCATAACGGAGTTCTTAAAATACAAGCGTCTCAATGGCTGCGTTTATAATTTCAACGATGCCTGGAAGAAAGAACAGATCATTGACCGTATCATCAATCAGTTAAACTGGTTTGCCGATGCAGGAGCAAAGCCATGTTTCTATATCGTGGATACCTGCTCGAACTATATTCGGGAGCTTGAAGTATACAGCTGGCTGGAAGACAAGGACAATACACCAGAAGACAGAAACGATCACATGGTAAACAGCGTGCAGTATGCATGGCTGCCATATGAAGTAAAAATCGGAATAGGAAGGAGGGCTTCATAAGTGGGTTGGTTTAAGGATATGTATTTTAAATTGCTTAAGATTGTAGGAGCAAAAGAGAGGCAGGTGGTTATAAAAGAACCGCTTTCCTTTCAGGGCAATGTCCTAAAGAATAAGATCTGGTACCGTGGAGATCCCTCAGAGCTGGAGCAGTTTTTTAAACAAACTGCCTACTGTGATGTGTTTAAGGCAAGGTTCTGGGCTTCCGTTCCATTCCGAAAGGTAAGGAAGATTCATTCTGGCATTGTGGGAATCGTAGTGGATCGATTTAAGGATATCATAACCGCAGATCTGAATGATATCAGCTTCGGAGAAAAAGGAGACAGCCAGCCTTTAAAGGAATTATGGGATGAGATTGCAGAAGATAACAACTTTGAAGGACTCCTGGGAGAAGCGGTGGCCGGTGCGCTGTCAGCCGGTGATGGAGCTTTTAAAATAAGTCTGGATCAGGTCAGCAAATACCCGATCATAGAATTTTACGAAGCGGATCGGGTGGAATATAAATATCAGCGGGGCAGGTTAAGTGAGATTGTCTTCTCAACAAGCTATTCATATCCAGATAACAAAGAAAAAGAATACCGCTTAGAAGAGACTTACGGAAAAGGGTATGTGCTTTATAAGCTCTTTGATGATGCCGGTGGAGAAGTTCTCCTTAAAACTCTTCCAGAGACAGCAATCTATGAAGACACCGCCTATGATGGAGATTACATCATGGGAGTGCCCCTTATCTTCTTCACATCAAGCAAGTGGAAGGGACGAGGGAAAGCGCTGTTTGAGGGCAAGACGGATGATCTTGACGCTCTGGACGAAGTGATCAGCCAGTGGCTTGATGCGGTGAGAAAGGGAAGAGTGAACCGGTATATTCCGGAGGATATGGTTCCCAGGGATCCCAATACAGGGCAGCTGATAGAGCCAAATGAGTTTGACAATGATTACATAGCTATCGGTGCAGTAAAGAAAGAGGGATACAGCGATAAAATTGAGGTGGTTCAGCCTCAGATATCCTATGAAGCGTACCTAAACAGCTATACCTCCTTTCTGGATCTGGTGCTGCAGGGTATCATTTCTCCTGCCACTCTTGGTATTGATCTGAAAAAGACGGACAATGCAGAAAGCCAGAGGGAAAAGGAGAAGATCACCACTCATACCAGAGGCACATTGGTTAAGGTGTTGTGTAAAGTCCTTCCTGAGCTTGTAAGTAAAATCATGATGACTTATGACCAGATGCAGGAAAAGGCTCCTGGGGAGTATAAAGTTTCTGTCAAGTTTGGGGAGTATGCAGCTCCAGGCTTTGATGCCGTTGTGGAAACGGTGGGCAAGGCGCGAACCAGTGGAGTCATGAGCATAGAGAAGTCCATAGATGAAATGTATGGAGATACCCTGACAGAAGATGAAAAAGCAGAGGAAGTCAAGCGGATCAAGATTGAGCAGGGGATCTTCGAAACAGAAGAATCTGGATTAAATACGGAAGGGGTGAAGGTAGATGAAAGTGAAGGTAATGAACCGCCAGTACCAAATGAGCCAGCTGGAGTACCAGGGGCTCCTGAAAGTGGCAAGTGAGCAGATTCCGTTTGGCATTTACGCCGTTGAAAAAAAGGATTATTCTGAGCTCCGGTGTGATAAGTGCAAAAGCATTACCCAGCTAAAAGATCTCACCCGGCAGTTTAAGGCACAGGGATTTAAAGTTTTAGCAAACGGCAGGTGATCATATGAATGAATATGATATCTCCGCTGCGTTTGAAGCGATCGAGCAGGAACTTATTGCCTCTATGATCCGGAATATGAACCGGCATAAAGCTGAGGAGCTTAAAGAGGGATATGAATGGTCTATGTGGCAGGTAGAGCAGCTTAAGGCTCTGGAGAAATATAAGCTGGAAAGCCAGAAGAAGTACAGCAAGCAGTTTAAAAACATAAATGCCCAGATCGAGGAGCTTATCTGGCAGGCCAGACAGCAGGGTGGTATGAAGCAGGAGGCGCAGATCCTTCGGGCTATCAAGAACGGATTCAAAAGCTATAAGCCCGCTTCGACAGCTATGCAGGCGGAATTTTTCAAACTAAATACACGGAAGCTGGGAGCGCTGATCAAGGCAACCGGTAATGATATGAAGAAAGCAGAAACAGCAGTCTTACGAATGGCAAATGACCAGTATCGTAAGGCTATTTTTAATGCCCAGGTGTATGCCAACTCCGGAGCCGGTACTTATGAAAAAGCAGTGGACATGGCCACCAAGGATATGCTTTCCCGTGGGCTTAACTGTGTAGAATATAAGAATGGAGCACGCCATGCCCTATCAGATTATGCTGACATGGCAATCCGCACAGCCAGTAAGCGGGCATATTTGCAGGGAGAAGGGGAGAAACGTCAGGAATGGGGAATTAGCACCGTTATAGTGGGGAAGCGTGGAAACCCCTGTCCAAAGTGTCTCCCTTTTGTGGGAAAAATTCTGATTGATGATGTGTGGAGCGGAGGCAAGGCTTCTGATGGACCGTATCCCCTTATGAGCGCAGCTATTGCAAGAGGTCTTTATCACCCAAGGTGTAAGGACAGTCACAGCACATATTTCCCTGGGATATCAACGGCAGATGATACCTGGACGAAAGAAGAATTAAGGTCAATTGAAAAAACTTATAAGCAGGAGCAGGACCAGCAATATGCCCAGAGGCAGGCGGAGAAATTTAAAAGATTGGCTAAATATTCTTTAGATGAATCCAATAAAAAAGCTTACGATCAAAAAAGACAGCAATGGGAGAGCCAGTCTGAAAAAGAAGAAATTGGATTCTTTAAGAAAATACAGACAAAGAAAGTGACAGAAGAAAAAGTAGACGATATTACAAATGATTTTATACCTGCAAGCTCATTACAGGAAGCAAAGGAATATGCTTTTAAGGAATTTTCAGTTTTAATTAAAGGTGCCGAAGATATACCTTTAGAAAATGTAAATTCCATAAATAGGAGATATGGACAGCTTATAAAAGAAAATCCGCATATGAAAGGATTCATTCAGGAATTTGAATTTACGGATACTTTAGGAGATGGTGCTTATGCAGCAAGGGTTCTGACTCCGGAAGGAGACGGCAGAATAAGCCGATCTATACAATTTAACCAGGAAGAATATAAAAACATAGATGTGCTAAGTAAAAAGTATTCTTCCCTTGTTAAGTCTGGACATTTCCCTAAAGGCACAACTTATGAAAATATTGTTGACCATGAATTCGCTCACGCCATGGCAGATGAGATGGGTCTTAAAATGTGCCAGATTGATATTAACGGTAAATTTACAGCAGATGAATGGAAAAATGTAAGAGTGGCAGGAAAGGCTTTCAGCAAGGTCAGGGTTGAAGAAACAGCAAAAAAACTACATATTACAGCGGGTAAGTTTCAGAAGAAAATAAGTAGGTATGCAGCATCGGATCACTCAGAAGCATTTGCAGAGGCGTTTTCTTCTGTGCATGGTGCGAAGCCTGCAAAAGAAGCCTTGGCACTTATGGCTGAATATGATAGAATAAAGAAAATGTACCATTAAGGAGGCAGACATGGTAATCGGTGCCATATTTAAAAAGGGTAAGAACGGCGAATATCTAACTGATAGAAATGGTGATTATGTGATAGATGAGCCTGAATCCCGAAAGCTATTAAACAATGCCTTTTCAAAAGAAACGCAGGAAGATAAACAGGCACTTAGTATTTTTGAAGCAGAGTTAAGGAAAGCTGAAGCACAGAACAACAGTTAATACCATCAGTCAGTAAAATGGCCGGTGGTATTTTTATATTCTACGTTGCGACCGTCGCAACAGATCGGAGGCAGTATGAACCGGATAAGAGAGGATCCGATATAA
>JAEYPZ010000103.1:0-27225 GCA_023410275.1 Bacillota bacterium | reverse complement strand
TTTATGATATGAATGATCAAATTAATGCTTTTGGAACATGTGAACCCATAGGGGAAGATTTTCATTGCACTCATGAATGTAGTTTGCCAGAAGATGAGATACGGGAAACAGAGACACTTACCGGGTTGAAGCAGACGGATAGGAGAACCTATTAGGATTAATTGAAATTAGGAGAGGACGACGATGGACAAATTTAAAAAGGATATTATTGATGAGTTTTGGAAATGGGTAACAGAACATCAAGACAATGAGACAGTTGTGGATCACGATGGGGAAGGTAATTTATGTATTTGGATTGATTTTAGTGATTTAGATGATTTTGCAGAAAGGTATATAACTGATGTAGAGGATTCATTACAGACAGCTCTTTTTAATGGTCATGTGTGTGTTGAAGTAAATGATTTCCTGGGCGGACATGGGTTTACTATGGATAATATCTGGGAGCATAGACCTAGCTGCTTAGTGATTTAAATAACAATTATAATAATAAGAAGAGAGTAATGAATATTTTTGCTTTGAGGGAATTATTAAATGCTTAAAATCATATCGAATAAACATTGATTTACCTGTTCGTTCTTAGATAACTTATTATTTCTTTAGCTAGATCTTTAGCAATTTTATGTATAACAATTTTATAGACTCTACTAATTATATAAAATAATATTTGTATAATTGTAATAATTCCAGAAAGCAATCCTATAAGTTCATAAATATTCATCATTATCACTCCTTATGGTAGCGATATGATTTGAGTTTATTATATGTAATTTATATTGAATAGTCAATTAATATTTTTAGAGAAAGGGCAAGTGAGTTGAGCAAAGTGGTTGAAGCTATAAATTAGTATTTCCCGGAGTACCGGGAGAAAGGAGATATATGCAAAAATTTGCTTAGTACTCTGGAAAACAATTACAGTAAAATAAATAGATTAGACATAAATATGATAACGGGAGAAGGTGAGAAAATGGCAGAGATACAAGATATTTTAAGAGTAGAGGGCGTAGGTGCTAAAGGTGGTGGAATATTACCTAAGTATCTAATGTTAGATCCAGATCTTACACTGGAAGCAAAATGTATTTATACCTATTTTGCGAGTCTAGCTGGTATGGGAACAACTGTTTTTCCAGGCCGTGATACAATAATAGAATATCTTGGGATCAATAAGGACACGTATTATAAACATTTTAAAATGTTAATTGAACAGAATTATATTACAACTAAGCAAGAGAATTCCTCCAATGGATTCAAAAAAAATGTTTATACTCTTATATCAAATCCTAAAAAGTTTCAATCCACATCCTCTACTATTGATAAATCTACATATAGTAAGATACGGTTTGGTGGATTAAAATCAGCAGGATATGGTTGGATACCTTATATGATCATGACTGATCCACGTTTAAACATTAAAGCAAAAGGTATATATGCTTACTTTTGTGTATGGACAGGAGGTGGGAATAGCGCTTTTCCTAGCAAGGAGAAAATACTAAAGGATCTTGGTATTAGCCATAATACATATCAACGCTATTATAGGCAGCTCATTGATTATAATTATTTAACTGTTGTCCAAAGGCGTGATGGTGGACGCATGGATGTGAATGATTACTATTTAAATGATAATCCTAACGTAGATAATTTGCCGAATACCAAAATTTCGGACACGCTAAATATTGATAAAAGTAAAAACATAGCACAAGATAAAGCCTTTGTATCACCGCATACCAATTTTTCGGACACGGGTAATCCAACACCGCATACCAATTTTTCGGATACCGAGATTTCGGACATTAACATAAACAATACTTTAACCATAAACACTTTAACATCCTCTTCATCCACTAATGTATTTAATATGGCAACAAATGAACTGGTTGATTACATCAAAAAAGCCGGTGCCATAGACCAACTTTTTACAGAGGAGGAAGATATTAGTAAATTTCTGGAAATCAATAAAATCTTCATGACTACGTTGTGTGAACTGTGCTATATTAATAATATGCAATATAGTGGGTTAAGCATAAGCAATTTAGAGATCATAGAAAAATTAAAGAATATCATCAGTAAAGATTATTTTGAAGATTTTTGCAGGAGAGTTTTAAGCGATTATTATTCAGCTCAATCAACCAGGCAGATAAAAAATATCATACGGTATATGCAAGCATGTATTTATAATGTCATGCTACAAGGTGATGGAGTTAAACAGAAAAAAGAATTGCCAATTAAATATGAAAAGAAAAATGATTTTCAGAACTTTCCTCAGAGAGATTATGATTATGATGCTTTGATACTTGCTGGTATTAATAATGGAATTTAGGCCATATAAAGATCCATTATATACAAAAAGCTGGACAAAATAGTTATTTTGTCCAACTTAGCATCCACTTATAATTCTATACTATTTTTGATAAAAAGCAATAGATTTTTTATTTTTAATATAAATTTTTCATAGAAAATATTCTGATGGAAAATAACTGAGTAAAACAATAATTAATATTAGTTTGTAAGAGAGCTTTTGAAAAATAATAAGATTGGAAATTAATCAAAAGTTGATTATTGAAAGTGCTCATTAACATATTATCTAATATGCTATAATTGTAGGTTATTCCCGTTGGACGGGCCGACCCGCCGCCCTGTTAGGAACCGTCGCTCCCGTCCTGCCCCTTCGGGGCACCACTACATATATTGGCTACGCCTTTAAACAAGGAAAATATATCCAAAGTTTAATCTATTTATAATTGTTATTAGTTAGATGAAAGGGATTAATTACAAAATTATTTAAAAGTGGTTAAAGTCAAATAGGTTATGAACGATGATCAAATTCGTTCATAACCTATTTGTTTTACATTAATTATCCTTCGTTGTCGTCATCGACATATTCAAAAATGTCACCTGGTTGCTTACCAAGGAGTCTGCATATGTCATTTAAAGGTATTGCACCTACTGGTTTTCCTTCTCTTAAAAATTGTAAAGTTGATTGACTTAGCAACTTTTCCTTTCGAATTCTGGTTGTACTATAACCAGCATCTTTCAGACAATCAATCACATTAATCTTATACTTAAGCATATGTATCCTCCAACTTAAAATTACTATTAGTATACACTTTTAAAACTATTGAGTCAACATAAATATGCACGAGAAATGGTGTACAAATAGTTATATAAAAATGCACGATATTTGGTGCATATGTCAATTGAAAATGCACGATATTTCGTGTATAATATTAATATGTTAGAGGAAGGAGGATTTGCTATCTACTGGTTTTTTAGTAAATAGAACAATTAGAACTTGTAATACTAAGAATGAAAAAATAAGGAGAAAAATATGGGATTAGATATGTATTTAGAAAAGACAAAAAGAGTTGAAGGAATAACACCAGATCAGCTAATTATACTGAATAATTATTTTGCTTTTCTTAAAAGACCAGAAAGTGATAGAAATTTTTCAATGAAAGAATGGTGTGGCTGTAACATAGAAGATGTAAACTTAGATATGGCGAAAAACTATATCTCAGAATATATTCACAGATATTCTTCTTGGGATATAGAAAAAGCTTATGGATTTAAAACAATCTTCCAATCGGTTGCTGTTTGGAGAAAGGCTAATCATATTCACAAGTGGTTTGTCAATAACATTCAGAGTGGAAATGATGATTGTGGTACATATGAAGTTTCGAAAGAGATGTTAAGTAATCTTATTGAAATATGTAAACAGGTGAAAGCGGCATCTAATTTAATTAAGGGAAAAATCCAAAATGGCTATACATATAAAAATGGTGTAGAGTCCCCAATATGGGTCGAGGGAGAATACATAGAAAATTCTTCAATTGCCGCAGTTTTACTGCCGACTCAAGAAGGCTTTTTCTTTGAGGGGACAGAATATGATCAGTGGTATATGGAAGATATTAATTATACTATTACAACTTTAGAGAAAATAGTTAACGAGACGGACTTTAATCATGAAATTGTAATGTACTCATCGAGCTGGTAAATCATTATGTAATAAAAAGGCCAGAGCTTTGGCTCTGGCCCTATATTAGAATTCCGAGGAGGAAATCTGTAATGACTTTTGTGGATGCTTTAAAAAATCTGGAAATATATTCAGGCTGCATCGTTCGAACTGATGAATTTGGATATTGGAATTTTGACATTGATTTCATAAACCCTGACGGGAATCCTGATCAAACTCAATTAGATGTGTATCCATATCAGTTTGATTATGGACAGCGACAATGTGAAGTACTTAGAAAGTTATGGAAAGATTTTTGCAAAGAAAATGGTTTTAAACAAAATTCTATTACTAAAATATCATTGGTTTGGATTTAGATAAACATCACCATCAATAGTCCTGAAAGGAATTAACAATGGCAAACTTAAATCAATTGTTTTATATAAACCAGAAATTAAAAATCAAAAACAAAGATTTTGATTTAGTCAAGAATTTTCACAACGGTATAGTGAAAGAAGTATATGAAGACCATATTATAGTGACTAACACTGATTTAGGCGTTGATGGCTGGTATGAAGAAGGCTATAACATTGATTGCCTTTTTCCTATTTACAATTTTTAAAGAAGAAAAAAGTTGGTTCATAATTTATATAAGGTAGAAAATGAAAAAATTTACTATTGCAACAGCATATAGCACAGAAATATATTATTGTGATGATATTGAAGCTTTTCTAGCAGAGATATGTTTTTGTGATGAATATGAAATCATTACAGAGGAAGACGCCGAGACAGAAAAGATTGAACTATACAATAATACAATTCAAAAACTGATATGTTTAGGAATTGAGATTGATAAAATTTGGACTAATGAAGTTTTGTTGTTGATAAAAGGGTATTACGAAAGCTTCAACGAAATTTATGATGAAAATCGTGAGATTTTAGAAATGAATTATAGTTTACAGGGAGAATAAAATGAAGAGAATAAAGACGTTTAAAGGTTGGGGTATTTATCAGAATAATAATAAAGAAATAGTGGAATACAGATTTAATGTAACGGTTTTACATCCTGATAATATGGAATATGCTTATATGTGTAGTCCATCTGATTCAGATATGGAATTTGATACTGTAGAAGCAGCGGAAGACTGGATTAAAAATTATGATAAATAAAACTATTACACAATAAGAATATGAAAGGAGGTGGAAGTCCCGGCCGGGAAAAGATATCTGGCTTCCTTTCAGAAAATGGGATTAGAAGTTTTTAATTATAATTGCCCTGGGCAATTAAGCTTTATCCAACCAGATTATATAAAGGATTCTGACTGTACAAAAGACACACCAATAGTTTACGGAAATCCGGATAAGCCGTTATATGGATTAGGTAAGCGAATTAAACCACGTATACCAGGTCGCGACGAAACGGAGCATATGAAGAAGATCTTCCTCCCTGAGTTATTACCACTGGAAGAGTATGATCTGGTGGCAATACTACTATCGGGAGGAAAGGACAGCATTGCTTGTTATTACAAACTGTTAGAATTGGGAGTTCCAAAAGAAAAGATGGAGTTCTGGCATCATGATATTGATGGTGGTCATCCCCTCCGCCACATGGATTGGAAATGCACACAGAACTATATAAATGCCTTGTCAAAAGCGGAAGGCGTGCCACTTAGATCTTCTTGGCGTGTGAATGGCTTTTTTGGAGAACTGTACCGGATCGGTGCGTCGGAGCCAATTGAATGGGTGGAACCAGAGACGGGAGAAATTCACCAATGCAAATTTTCTCAGAAATACCTTGCTTGCCAGGAGTTAAAACAGCAGGTAACAGAGGATATGGAAGAACAATTAAAACAGTTCGGATACCGTATGAAATTTCCAATGAAAACAGGAGATTTAAGTCGGCGTTGGTGTAGTGCATATTTGAAGATCGTGGTCGCTGATACGGTAATGCGTAATCTCGACGGCTTAGGAAAACTTGAGCAACTTGGTGGAAAATGCCACAAATTTCCTGCCAAAGGTGGAATCATAAATGGACGATGGTGCAGTGCTGAACTAAAGCGAGAAGTAGCAGATTCTGTAATTAGAAATCTGGATACCTTAGAAGTGATTGGTGGAAAGCGACATAAGTTTCCGGCTAAGGGAAGCACACATCAGGGACGATGGTGCAGTGGAAACCTTAAAGCTGCGGTGCAGGATAGCGTAACTTCTAATTTGGAAAAAACCAAACAAGATGTGAAAATACTTGTTATTTCAGGTGAACGCCGAGGCGAATCATCTGGGAGGTCTAAATACAATGAGATGGAAATACACAGGACCAATGCCGAGAAGAAAGCACACCGGATAGTGCACCAATGGCGACCAGTTATTGATTATTCCGAGAAAGATGTATGGGAAGTGTTAAAACGGCATAGGGTAAATCCTCATCCATGTTATCGGGCTGGCTGGAATCGATGCAGCTGCGCAGGCTGTATATTTTCTACCCCAACACTATTTGCTGGATATAGGGAATTATACCCAGTAGAGTTTGAGCAGCTTAAGCAAGACGAGAAAATTTTAGGATTCACTCTTGATAATAAATGTGATCTTGAAACTTTTGTTGGTAATGCTAAATCATGTGTGTATCATGGAGATAAGGAGGCAATACATAGTCTTATCACGGGCGAATTCAAAGTAGAAAATATATATGTGACTGGTGAATGGAAGTATCCTGCTGGGGCTTTCCATGGAGCCGAAGGTGGACCGTGTTAATACACAAAACTGTAATTTTATAGAGTGTAAAAGTAGACCGGGATATAACTATTTAACGTTATATTCCGGTTGTTATTTTTCTCTATCCAGAAATGTCAGCTAAAGTAGCCTTACACTCTTTTGCTAACTTATCATCTCGTATACCTTTAAAAACGGGTTGTCTGAAGCCTTCCTTGTCATTAGGCATTGACTCTACTATACAAACAAGTTCAGGTGCCAACCATACAGCATTTGCATTCCCACCTGGTATATACCCAAACGGCGAATAATCAATCACCTTATAATTATATTGATTTAGTGATCTAAGACTTACCCCTAGAGTGACATGTCCCTTATATACAAGCTTCTCATTAAGATATTGTCCTAAGACAAGACTTGTCATATTTTTTCCTTTTAATATATATCCACAAATTATACAATCATCTGTAGACATCACTTTACACTTAACCCAATCTTTAGATTTCTTACCTTGCCAATATAAGCTTATTTTCTTCTTTGCAAATATTCCTTCTAACCCTTTTTCTCTCACCAGATTGAAAAGCATAACTCCGTTATTCTCAACATATCTGGATATAGAGATAATATTATTTTCAATTACAACATCATCTAAATATTTCTTACGCTCCATAAGTGGGAGCATTGTGATATCTTTATTTTTATAATATAAGATATCATAGGCAATAATGCAGGCTGGATATCTATTGGCAGCTAATTTGATTTTAAATGGATTACTCATTAAAGCTCTTTTTTGGATTTCATAAAAATCTGGTATACCGTTTTTAAGTACAAGTAATTCGTGATCCAGAATACACTTTACCTTAACTTGCTCGTGGAGATTTTGTAGCTCAGGAAAAATAGGAGCCATGAGTTTATTACGCTTATTTCTAATGTCTGTTTCAGTATCCAAGTATGAAACACATCTTATACCATCCCATTTAATCTCATAGATAAAATCTAGAGAATTAAACGGCTCTCGCATCTCAGCAATCAACATCGGGCTTATATTTTTGCTTTCGAATATATCCATTTTACACACCACCTTACTAATAGTGGTAGTGTGTGAATCTGAGTAGATATTTATGCAATAGCTAAACTACTACACTACCATTATCCATTTACAATTTATAACGTAGAGAATAAGCTTAAATCCATACCGTATGCCACCGAAAACCGCATCACACCTATACTCATTGACCTGCTTACCATCATAGTATTTATCATCTGTGTGATGAATTTTAATATCGGTAATGGTCTGTAAAATCCCGTCCTCACCCTCAAACTTAAAAAGCAGCGGTCTTGGTGGGCAGCCTGGAGTATACCATGCCATGCAAGCTATTGGATAGATATTGCCTCTTATATAACCGCTGTCTATTTTGTTCGCGTTAGTTCCTATACCAAAAGATCCCATACAACTATATCCCCTATTTATAATATTTTTCATACCAACGTGGTTGTCTGATATATTTATATTCGGTTTGAGCCGTTGTTATCGCATAAAATCCGCAGCATTCATTCTTAATGCAGCATTCGCCCTTAGTAGGTTCAAAATGTGGACACTGATTTATATCTAGTTCAAGTCTACAATCTCCAGTCATATTTAATCACTCCTTTTACCCGTGGAATAGCATTCCACATTCTTCACAATATAGCCATGTGACTTTATTTCTAATATTATTAGGTGTTTTTATTCTCTTCGCATTAGCTTTATCATATCCACATATAGGACATATAAATTTTGTTTCTCCGTACCAATCGATTTTCTCTAAGGCGTTTAAACCGGTTTCAAGAAAAGTTAAGCATTCATTTTTTTCACAATTATTAATCATTTATTTGACTCCTTAGCAAAACATAGTAAACGAAATAGTAAAAATCTTTATGTAGTATAACATATTAATTAGAAAAAATCAAACATATGTTCGATAACATAATTTGCATAACTATTAAGAACTATTACATGAAGCTTATGCAGTCTAAGATTTTGATCTAAGCAGAGAAGAGAGGTAACGGAACTGAGTTCCGTTCATAGAACCAGAGAAACATGTTGGAACTGAGAAGAGAGGTAGCGGAACTGAGTTCCGTTCAAAGAACCAGAGAATTATGCTGGAATTGGAAAGAGAGTTAGCTGAACTGAGTTCCGTTCATGAAGCCAGACCATATTGCCAAAACTATGAAGAGAGGTAACGGAACTGAGTTCCGTTCATGAAGCCAGACGATATTCCCAAAACTATGAAGAGAGGTAACGGAACTAAGTTCCGTTCATGAAGCCAGACGATATTACCAAAACTATGAAGAGAGGTAATATTGCCAAAACTATGAAGAGAGGTAACGGAACTGAGTTCTGTCCATGAAGCCAGACGATATTGCCAAAACTAGAAAGAGGTAACGGAACTGAGTTCCGTTCATGAAGCCAGACGATATTGCCTAAACTATGAAGAGAGGTAACGGAACTGACTTCCGTTTTCTCTAGTCCCAACAATAACATCGTGGATATATGGACAAAGCAGCCGACGAAGCATGGAGAAAACCATTCATAACAATCTGATAAAGACCATCAGTTAGTTATAAACAGTTTCCCCCACACTTCTAAAAACAGCAGCCTTGCCCACATGACCACAATGTCGACGACGGTTGCCACTCAGTTTCATGGGCTGAACGGCGTGAGGCTGGATAGAAGAACTCCGGCTTAAGACTAAACAGCGGCATGGCTAAAAGTGCGGTCAAAAAGAATGACTCCAAAAAGCATACACTTCTAAAAACAGCAGCCTTGCCCACATACCCACAATGTCGACGACGGTTGCCGCTCAGCTTTATGGGCTGAACGGCGTGAGGCCGGATAGAAGAACTCCGGCTTAAAACTAAACAGCGGCATGGCTAAAAGTGCGGTCAAAAAGAATGACTCCAAAAAGCATGGAGACATCCTTTCCGCCCTGGGTAATTCGCTGTCCCAACAATAACATCGTGGATATATGGACAAAGCAGCCAACGAAGCATGGAGAAAACCATTCATAACAATCTGATAAAGACCATCAGTTAGTTATAAACAGTTTTCCCCACACTTCTAAAAACAGCAGCCTTGCCCACATACCCACAATGTCGACGACGGTAAAAGACAAGGGATTTCGCCCCCCGCTATGCTCCTACGACAAGGGTCGACCCACCCTTGACTCCCCATAAATCCTGTAAAAAGCATACAGAATTTATGGCAGGAATAGGGCGTTACACGCCCGGAGGCACAGCTTACAGGCAAAGCCTGTAACTATCGAGGTTTTAGCCGGTTTTTGTATGTGTTACAAATGGAGGTTTTTGAAAAAAAGTTGTAACACCGTGGCTGAATAATGCCATTATTGCTAGGTTTAATCAGCTTTTTTTTGTGTAACACCATAAAATAACCATTAGCTTATGAGAAGAACTGAGTTCCGTTCATAGGAAATTTTACTGAGGAGGAAAAGAGGTTAATGAGAGGAACTGAGATTCGTTTATTGGAAGGTTTATGGTGGATAAACAGAGACTGATAGAACAGAGTTCTGTTCATGGGAGGGTTTATGGAGAGAGCAAGGACTAAGGAGAGGGGGAATTTACCTTTTCTTTACAAAAAAATCGCTGGTTATTACCCAGCGATTTAGATCATTTATCAGGTTCTTGATTGTGTTTATGGGGATTTTTTAATTGCGCCTCAATCATAGCCTTTTTACTTAAATTACGGAAATATCTATCCGCAGCAATAGTTGAATTATGATCATTTTCTTTTGTTATAGCATTAAATATGTTGGTAAATAACTTATATGAGAAATTCATTGCATATTGCAAACGATATATTTCGTAAGAATCCAATATTTGTTGTGCAAATGGATTTCCATTATTGATTGCCTTGTTAAGATAATCCATGCCAAGGGCAACGTCACATTTAACCCCCTTACCCCATAAATAAATAATACCAAGCTGTAGATGTGCAAATGAATTGTTCTTGTTTCCCGATTCTATCAAATAGGATATTGCCAGGTCCATATTATAAATAGGGATATCTTTATTAGAATAAATTTTACCCAATTGGTACATTGCGAAATCGTTCCCTTGTGCAGCAGAGTTATTTAAGTAAGAAATAGCAAGAGAGTAATCAATTATACCGAAATCAGGAGAGTTATAGATCTTACCAAGCTGGTACTGTGCGAATTGGTTTTCTAATTCAGCAGAACTTTTAAAATAATCTATAGCTTTATCAATATCGTAAAACTTCAAATCGGAATTTTTATAGATCTCCCCCAGCTGATACATAGCAAAATCATTTCCCTGTGTTGCAGAAGCCTCCAGGTAAGAAATAGCAAGGGGGTAATCTGGTTCTCCAAAATCAAAAGAACTGTAGATTTTGCCCAGTTGGTACTGGGCAAATTGGTTTTCCAATTCAGCAGAACTTTTAAAGTAATCAATTGCTTTATCAATATCGTAAAACTCCAAATCGGAATTTTTATAGATCTCCCCCAGTTGATACAAAGCAAAATCATTTCCTTGTGTGGCAGAAGCCTCTAGGTAAGAAATTGCAAGGGGGTAATCCGGCTCTCCAAAAGCAGCAGAACTGTATATTTTGCCAAGCTGGTACTGAGCGAATTGGTTTTCCAATTCAGCAGAACTTTTAAAGTAATCAATTGCTTTATCAATATCGTAAAACTCCAAATCAGAATTTTTATAGATAACGCCCAGCTGATACAAAGCAAAATCATTTCCTTGTACGGCAGAGGCCTCCAGGTAAGAAATAGCAAGGGGGTAATTCGCTTCCCCAAAATCAGTAGAACTATAGATCTTGCCCAGTTGGTATTGTGCAAATTGGTTTTCCAATTCAGCAGAACTCTTAAAATAATCAAGTGCTTTATCAATATCGTAAAAATCCAAATCAGAATTTTTATAGAGAATGCCCAGTTGATACATTGCAAAATCATTCTCCTGTGCAGCGGACGCTTCCAAGAAGGAAATGGCAAGAGGATAATCAGGCATTCCGAATTGAGGAGAACTGAAGATCTTACCCAGTTGGTATTGAGCAAACTGATTTCCTAATTCAGCGGAATCTTTGAAATACTCAATCGCCTTGTCAATATCACTGATATTTAGTAATTCTATGGCTTTTTCATAATTATGGGTTTTATGTAGTTCGTTTAGAGCTGCTTTATATGTAATATCCCATTCAATATAATAATTATTATTGCCAACAAATGAAGATGGAGAGTCTTCATATAATAGCATAGAGCCGTCAGAATCTGTTTTGTCATTAATTTCATCAGATTGAAGAGATGAAGAAAAGTCTGGAGAATCGATTTCTTCTTTTGGATCATGATCCAAAGTATCAAAGTTGGAAGAATTAATTTCATTATGAATGCCGATAAAATTATCATTAGAAATATCTTCTGTCACAGTAATGTCAGCAGTTGGTAATTTCTCAAGGTGGCTATCTATGAGACCTTGTTGGGATTCAGCTAATTGCTTTAGTATAGTTTCGACATATTGGGAAAAGTTAGAGTGGGTCTTAAGCTCTTTTTTTATATTTTTAAGTACAATATTTCCTAAGTCCACACGAAGATCCTCTTCTGAATTATCCTCCCAAACTGCATGTTCTAACTCTTTTTTTGAAGGGGAATAGGTCTTTGCCATCTTTTCCACGCTACTCATAAATTTCTGATATTCTTGAAAAACAGTTTTGTTTTTAAGAACAGAATCTACGACTTTGTTTATTTGTTCTTTAACATCCGGAGGCATGAAAGCATATTTAAGCTGACCACTTTTGGGAAGCATAGGAATCAGTCTGATTAATTCTTCTGTAGTCCTACTAAGTTGCTCTCCGGTAATTTTAGGAATATTCGTTTTCTCATGTATAATTCCCGAAGTTATGGAGCTGATACGCTTTATTTCGTCAGGCAATAAGATCTTACCAAAATCTAATATATAATTTTTGGCAGCCTCTTTACTAAGGATTTCATTCTGACGCTCATCCTCAAACATTTTTCCGGAAAGAAGCTCCCGGCATTTATTTTGTGTGTATTCAGTAATAAAACAATCATGTACCATTGGCTTTGAGGACCAGAACATGTAATGAGCGTGTGGATGCTTGGCCTCTGCATGGTAGGCAGCGGTCCACTGTAGATTTTCAATACTTATACCAAATTTGTCGGCAATGTCAGGGATCACAGAGCGTATATATGCATCCCATTTTGATTTATCGTAATATCCTAAATCCTCAGCGTCTCTCGGATCAAGAGAAACAATTCCACGATAAATAAGTCGTTTTTGTCTAGATAATTTATAAAGATTTTTACTTACCTCATCGATATCATCTAGAGGTATGTTACCAAAGAGTCCATGACTATGGGGTCTTTTTGCTATGTATCGTACATAGTCGTCTGGTTTTGCCATTTCTTTTTCAAACTTTTCAGTATTTTCTTCTTCTAAAGGGGTAAGATCTGTTCCTTCTCTGGTTCCTATGTAAAGAAAACTGTTTTTATTGTGGATTGCTGTACTTTTCTTGTTGGGATTTCCACATCTTATTTTTGATATTAATACATTATGGGGCAATGTTAACTCCTCCTGTTTTTTCCTTTAATGAAAATCTGCCACAAAGATATTATCATAGTGTGACAGATTTAAATGAAAAATCTATTCGTCTTCGTTGGTTCGTCCTTTTAAATAAGCAATCGCTTTTTTCCTTGCCAGTTCATAAGATTCTTCCACTTCCTGTTGCCGGGGAGCTGGAACAAATTTTAATATAGCTTCGGCGGAAAGGTAAGCAGCAGTACCGGACTGAACACAGGTTTTAGCATTTAAAGAGGCTAGGCGTTCAAAGGAAGGCCGCATGACATCCTGGAGCTGGGTACGTATTATATTAGTAATCAATCCGATATTATCAGCATTGAGATCTCCGGATAGTCCCTGCAAGGCCCAGTTTCTCACGACTTCCGACATGGAAGTGTGTTGCTTTGCGGCAAGCAGCTGTATTTGCTCATATGCCTCAGCTTCAAAGGAAACATTGATTCTTGGACTTTCAGCTGATTTTTTCCGAGTTGTACTCATTTTTTTCTCCTAGTATTCAATTTTATGAAAGTTCTGGTATAATAAGATTTCGTGTGGTAATTCTTTGCCTAACTATTGCCTGTTGTTGAAGTTCCTGACCAAGTTCCTGTATGATTACTTTCTCTGAATCAGGAAGAGAATCTATATTAAGAAATTTGCTGTGAATCTCTCTCAATTGATGTTTATGGCCAGTAACTTCATTTAGTTTTTGAATGTTTTTTAATATAACTTCACTACATAAAAAGTTGTTACTTTTCAGCTCTGCCATAAATTTCTCCATATAGCCAGGAGAGGTATAATTCTCAATTTGTTCTGCTGTGTGCTGCAGCTCCTGGTGCTGTTCATAATTTTCAATTAGATAATGACTGATTTTATCTGCATTGGCACAGGCTTTATAAAATTCATTAGGATCACCTTCAAACAGTGAGATCCAGCTTTTAATGTATTGCTTATGTCGTTCTTCTATGTATCCCATTTCTTCAAATTCAATTCCCAAATCACATTTAGTGAAAATTGTTCCGATTTCAGCATTAAGTTCTTCCCTTGCATAATTCGGAGTGCCAAACATGTTCATCATGGGACGATTAAGGCGATTTGCATGGCCAGTTGAATGTGACATTTCATGTAAAGTAACTCCTAAAAAATCTTCAGTAGTATGAAAACTCTCTTTCAGAGGTAGAACTATTTTGTCATTAATGGGATCATAAAAAGCACTGTCTTGAGCCACTTCATTAATAGGACATTTACTGGACTGAATAAAGTCTTCGGCAAGCTTGAAACTCTCATCACGAGTAAGGGAAGGTATTTCCAGTTTGGGAATGTTATTAATATCTTCTCCATTAAAAACAATGAAATAATTTACAATAGGCCTATCGAGCTGTATCGTTTTCTTTTTGGAAACTCCATTTTTATCTAATTTAACTTTTCCGTCAGAATCAACTTCTTCAACCTCTTTACTTAATATCCATTTTTCACACAAAACACCCTTAGCCCCTTTTTGTACTTGCCAACCATTCTCTTTCGCTTGAATATATGTACACCAACGGGGATCTTTATATCCGTTTTCTATAGCGGCATTCATCAGTCTAAATCGGTTACCTCCTCGATAATATACATTTGAAACAGGGTTTTGGGGTCTCATTGCACTTTTATTCCAATTTGGAGGCAAAAGCCGGTTATCTTTCTTTAAATTTCCTAATATCGATTCAACAAGTTGTTTTCTGGAGGCCATGACCTTCTCTAACGAAGTTAGTTTTATTTCTTCAGAGTTATTATATCTTCCTGATTTTCCTTTTGCCATTTCAAATCCTCCCATCTAACCTCTTGGCTTATACCATCACACTCCGTTTCAGCTACTGCATTTTCTTCTGTAATTCCCAATTCACATATTAATTTTTCTAAGTTAGTCATAAAATTCACCTCCTTCCATGATCTCTATTTTATTAAAGAGTGAACTCATGGCATTAGTGGTATAGTCCAAATAAATCATAGTGTTTTGTATATTTCTATGTCCCAGCCACCACTGTACATCGGTGAGTTTAACATCGTTATATTCAATTAGTTCCATGGCACGAGTATGTTTTAATGCATGAAAATGATGCTTTTCAACTGGAATGCGAGTCTGGGCGCAATAACTTTTCATAAGTACATCCAAAGTCTTGCGGCTGATCGGCTTACCGAGCTGGGAAAGAAATAGATGATTGTTGCTTGAATTTATTTGAATCCTTTCCCAGTAATGGCGTTCTAATGCTTCAAAGACTCTTGAATTAACAATTTTAAGAGTGTTATTTTTACTGCCTTTAAGTCTACGGCAGAAAATGCTTCTTTTCGCTATATCAAAATCTGATAAGGTTATTAATCCTATTTCAGATGCACGAAGTGCACAATATTCAGATAAGTAAAATATTGCCTTATTGCGATTCGCTAGACGGCTTGTGTCTGCAGATATAGCCTTAAATAATTCTGTTTTTTCTTGTGGAGTTAAAAATTTTAAATCTCCAGAAATTCTCTTTCCCATAAGTATCCTCCTAAAATTATTACATCTTCTATTTTAGTGGATACTAACCTGGACAAAATAACTATTTTGTCCAATATTTTCCAATTAATTTTTCCAATTATACGCATTTTTATGAGCGGAACTTGGTCCCGTTCATAAAGATCAAAAGAAAGGAGGAAAATTGTTACTTATGTACAGAAGGGAGGGGATTTTTTTAGGTGGCAACGCTAAATAAAACCACAATGCAGGAAAAGAATCTCAGGAGACTGCGTGGAATAATTGCGGTCACGGTAATGGAACTTTTAATAAGTCCGTTAATAGCTTATATAGTTCATCAATATACGGATTGGATTTTTCATATCACAAAATATGATGGCTTGAAGTTGGATTATAGCTATCTCAACGCGTGGATCTTCCTCATGAAAAATACTGGAGTTAAGTTATGGTACATAATTCTGCAAGCATTATATGCAGCTTACGTGATCTGGCTGCTTATCAGACCCAGAGCTGAAATAATGGATATAAAGGAAATTCAGGTTACAGATAAGATTAAAATTCCAGTTGCTGTAGGGAATGGGCAGTATGGAACTGCTCGTTTTCTGACAGAGAAAGAAAAAGATTTGCTTTTTTCTATGTTTATTTTTACGGGAAAAGAAGTTCCTAATGGCAACGGTGGTCTTGTTATTGAAATGAAGAAAGATTCAAAAGGTAGGGAATTAATTAGATACATAAAGGGTGAGGGTCATGCACTGATACTTGGTTCGACTGGAGCAGGAAAGACGCGAAGAATCTTACTGCAAACAGCTTGGCTTCAGCTTATCTCAGGACTATGTATTGTAGTAAGTGATGTTAAGGGGGAAATTTATGCCTACACTCATAAGTTTGCTGAAAGTTTGGGATATCGCACAATAGCTGTCGACCTTCGAAATCCTAAAAAATCCGCTCATTATAATTTTCTTCAACCGATTTTAGATGCATTAGCTGCAAAAGATAAAGCACAGGCTATTGATTATACATGGGATTTAGTATCAGTACTTGTTGGGGAACAAAAGGGAGAACCACTATGGTATAACGGTGAGACTGCTACAATTGCAGCAGCTATTTTAGCCGTTTCTATAGAGGCTGATGAACAATATCGAAATCTAACCAATGTCTATTTCTTCCTAGCATATATGTGTCAGCCACATCCCGTTACACTCAAAACTCCTTTATCTTTATATTTAGCAACACTACCAGATGGACATCCAGCCAAATCCGTTTTTGCTATGGCTCAGGTAGCGCATGATAGAACAAAATCAAGTTTCTTCACTTCTGCGATGGGAACATTAAAATTATTTACTAATCCGAATGTCGCAGAAATGACCTCAAAATCCGATTTTCGATTAAGTGATATAGGAAAAGAAAAAATTGCCTTGTATATGTTGATTCCAGATGAAAAGAAAACTTTATATCCTTTAGCCTCCATACTAATAAACCAAATTTATATTGCGCAGGTTGAAACTGCAAGTAAAAACGGGCTTAGACTTCCAATTGATACTGACTATGATTTAGATGAGGTTGGTAATTTCCCTTATATTCCAATTTTAGGAGGATTAACATCGGCAGGACGTAGTCGTGGTATCCGTGCGAACCTTGTTATTCAGGATTATCAGCAATTAGAGACCAAGTATAAAGATCAGTTTAGGACGATTAAAACTTGTTGCGAGATAAAGATTGTTTTAAAAGCGGATGACAATCAAACCTTAAAAGATTTTTCGGATAGCATAGGAGATTATACGGTGGAAGTTCCAAGTTCATCGACAAGTGCGTCAACATCAACCAAAAGCAATGATGTAAATCTTTCTAATTCCAGTAGCATGACAGGGCGTAAGTTATTAAAGCCTGAAGAAATTGGACGCATTGATAAACCTTATGCATTGAGTAAAAACATAGGAGAGTTTCCAGCAATCACAGAGCTTCCTGATCTTTCTCAGTATCGTATTAATAAAATATGGGGGCTTGGTGATAAAGATCACAATACCAGTGTTTTAATGCAAAGAGAGCAGGAGAGAGAAGAGCGTATTGAGGAGGATATCCCGCTTTGGGGTATATGGAATACTTATAAAGAAATGCTTGAAGAAGAGGCTACTGAGCAGATAAGTTTTTTAAATTAAGAATCAGCCAGATTACATGACTAACAAAATATCTATGAACGGAACTCAGTTCCGTTTGTGAAGAAAGGAGAAGTAAGTATGCTTAAACCAATAGGACAGGAAGATCTTGATAGGGAGAAAACGGTAACAGTACAGGAATTTCTTGAAAAACACCAGGGTGTTGCCTTTAACATGATGACACCGGGAGGGTATGTGTACCTCACTCCAGAAAAAGCACAACTCTTGCTTTCAGGGGAAGATATAAATGGGCATCTCGGTTCTAAGACATATACCGTAGATATTTCCAATAAGGAACTGCTAACACAAGTTGTAATACAGGCTAATTTAACTGATGGTACTTGGAATCTTCTTAGTGACTACAAAAGCGAAATTGAGCAGGAACAATCGTTTTCTGAAATCGCAGGTAATATGAAAGCTGCGCAGGGAAACAATGTGTTTGTATTATCAGAGATGGGATATCGACACAGGGCAGCTAGAGGATTAAATGACATAAAGCTTGGGCAGAGTTTTCCGGAATACAAAAACAAAGTACCGAAGTCATGGGCTGAAAAGGGCTGGGTTAAAGAAGTATCTCCAGATGCATTACCGGAAATACAGCAGAATCAGACGGCCAGAGCGGAATTACCTAATAGCAGACAGCCCATTATCGATTTGGAACCTTAAGAAAAACTATGAGCGGAACACAGTTCCGCTCATAAAGAAAGGAAAATCAATCTTTATGAAAAAGAGGACACTTTATATTTTGCAGATTGCATTTATTGCAACTCTCATTTTTGCTTTTCCGGCGTTTGCAGGAAGTTTGGAAAATACGCAGTTGGTAACAGGAACAAAGAATTTATTGAGGGATGTAGCTGCTGTTTTAACGGGATTGGTGGCATTGGCAACAGCTGCAATATCAATTAAAAATGTTGTAACATGGCAGACTGCAACTGATGAAGAAAAACCAAAGCATAAAAAAGCACTTATTCAAACTTTACAGTTAGGAATCCTTGGTACCTGTATAGGAGGAGTTATAACAGCAATACTTGCCTATTACGGGGGATAAGATATGAAGACAGTTGTGGCTGAAACAATGAGCTGGCTACTAAGCTCTTTTACTGACGTAATTAATGATTTGATTAATGGAATACTGGATTTTTTTAATAATTTTGTAAATAATATTTTTTTCTACATTGCTGATATTAATTTGAATAATAGATTGGTTATCAATGCTGCCACATACACAACTTTGCTTGGGATTACCCTGATAACGTTGATAGGAGTAAAGCAGTATTTTACAACTTATGTAATGGAGACAAGCGGTGATCCTGACTCTGATCCACTTGATATATTAGTGCGATGCTCGGAAGCTGTTGCTATCTGTTCATCTAACGATTTTATTTCTACATATTTTTTTAAGTTCAGTAAAGCGTTTGCTACCGATTTAGGGGAGTCTGGAGGAGTCGTTGACTTAAAACCCACAATTTTGGATCTAATTTCTATTACCGCCAAGACACCGGCAGCATCCATTTTTCTTTTTATAATACTTTTATTGGTAATAGGTATTGTAGTATTTAGCATTATTGCAGGTATCAGAGGAGCAGAGTTGAGCTTGATGAAAATTATGTTACCAATTATGTCCGTTGATCTTGTAACAACCAATCGAGAACGTTGGAGTAATTTCTTTATTTCGTATGCAATGACATTTTTATATTACGGACTCCAACTGCTTTGTTACCGGATGTTTTTAGCGTCACTCATGACTGTTTCGGTAAGCGTCATGTCGAATGAGCTACTAATAACCTTTGGCTGGTTTTTCCTTATGCTTCGAGGACCCAAATGGTTGGAAAAATTTATCTATTCTTCCGGGGTCGGTCGAGGGTTTGCAGGAGCTGGACGTACTGCTGGATTTATGCTTCCTAACTTGATAAAACTAGCAAAATAAAAAGGAAAAACTATGGAATCATTAAAGTTCATAACGAATTTGACTTTTGCATTATCTGGTTTAATGGCAGCTGGCATTACCGCTAGAATCGCTTTTTTGATATTGGCAGGTATTATAAGCGGTGAAGCAGTACCTGATCTAATAATTAAAATGAACAAAAAGTTGACTGCTGCGGTTATTGCAATTTGCTTAAGTACATTCTTAGGAATAATCAAACATTATTATTTATAAAGTTGGGAGGGAACATGGAAGACAAAGAAAATCAGATCATGGAGAAAGAGCTTTACATACCTGTTCCGATTCCAGATTCGGATGATTATATATCCGGGATCGGACAGAATGAGGTGGGTGTCATAACCATTGCTTTTATTATATCCATAGCAATCGGTATTTGCCTATCAATTTCAAAGAATACGATTTTAGGAGTAAGTATTGGAACCTTTATTATTACAACCGTTATAACCGTAATAAGGAGGGACACGCATAATGAAAATTTTATAAAGAAGGTTCAAATCTTCATGAAGTTTAACAAATCACAAAAAAGATTCCATTATGTATTTAAAAATGAGTTTAGAGTGGAAGATGAAGAGGAGGAGGAGGATGAGTGATAAAAAGCAGAAGATTAATGTAAGAGAATTAACAGCAAACCAATTTACCAATGTGAAAGATATAAAAGGAAATTTCCTTTATTCCAAAGATGGATACCTATTCGGTTATTTAAGAGTGTACCCATACAATCTTGATCTATTGGCAAAGGATGAGCGCCGTATCCGAACACAAAACCTATCCTTGTCATTTGAAGGAGATCGAAAGGATTTTGATTACTGCGCCTTTCCAAGGGAACTGGACTTGGATGACTATAAAAATTTTTTAAAGCAAAAATATCAGGAAGAACTATCCAACTATGGAAAGAGACGGATCTTGGCAATCATGATTCAGGAAGCAGCTAAACTTTCAACCTCTGGGGAAAATTATGAACATCACCACTATTTAAAGATCTGGTCTATGTTAGAAAAAAACATTAATGACACTAAAAAAGAAATACTCACCAGGCTAGATGAATTTAAGCAGCGATACTCAAGCGTAGGGGTAGACACAGATATACTTAATGAAACGGATATTTTTAAGCTGTGCAATCTATATACAAATAGTCAGCAGGTAAGTTTTATGACTTCCGTAGACAACCCGATTTATACGCCTATACCAATGTTAAAGGATTATTAAAATGAAAGAAATCATAGTAGTCAATGATGTAAATGAGAATGTTTTAAATATTATAACTCCGTCAGGGATTGATCATGACAACAATCATATCAATATTGGTGAAAATGTTGGGGAGATATTTACCATATCAAAATACCCTAGTCATGTGGATTATGGCTGGTTGGTTGACTTATGCTCCCTGGAGGGGACAGCAACAGTTATCGAATATCGGCATACCAGTCCGGCTCGGATGATAAAAGTTATGAATAAACGAATATCAGAATTAAAATCCAATGCGGATACAGCAAAGGAAGAATCAGACCGGCAGAGTTACGCAAGGGGCGTAAAAGATTTAAAGGAGATGATTAGAAGAATTGGTATCCAAAACGAGCCGGTTGGTTACTTAAACATTATGCTTTTGATACAGTCCCCTACTCATGAAACGTTAAATCAGAGGATTAAACGTGTAAGCAGCTCAGTTTCCGTTGCTGAGTGTAATATGAGGAATTTAAAATACAGACAATTAGAAGCATATCAAGCAATGAGTCCATTTGGAATTCCTGACAGGGAGAATGTGAGTAATATGGGAGAGCGTAGTATGCCCATCAGTACTTTTATCGGCGGGTTTCCTATGGCAAGCTCTGGACTGAATGATAAAGATGGTTATTACCTGGGAAGAACAAGGAATAAAAAAATTATACGAGTGAATACCTGGCTCAGGAATAAAGACAGAACTAATTCTAATTGGATTATAACCGGCCTTCCTGGTACAGGAAAATCAACAGCAATCAAAGATATCCTGACAATGGAATTTGCTCTTGGAGCTAAAATTATTATTTTTGATCCGGAGACAGAGTATGTGGATTTAGCTAGGCATGAATTTATTAATGGTGAAGTGGTTAATTGCGCATCAGGCTTAAACAGCCGCATTAATCCCTTGCAGATCAGACCAGCTCCGTATATCCGTCAGGAGGATCTGGATGAGGGGGAAAAGCTGTCCGATTACTTTGTTTATGATTTAAGTAATGGAGTATCAGACATGGCGCTTTACATACAGCAATTAAGATTCTTTTTTTCACTTTACTTTGGTAAAAAAGAGTTTACCGCAACCATCAAGACTAATCTTGAAAAATGTCTGATTGAATTGTACGGAAAATTTGGCATCACATGGGATACCGATATCAGAAATCTTAAAAATGAAGATTTTCCAATTATGGAGGATTTGTACCATCTGGTAAAGGAAAAAGCTGATGATGAAACCGAAAGCTACTTAAAAAATATTTACAGAAATCTGGAAGATCTTTTATTTAGTGTAGGAGAAGGAGCTGACAGCCATTTATGGAATGGACATACAACATTGGACCCGAAGACGGACTTTGTTGATCTTGTAGTTTCTGGCTTATTGGAAGCTGATGATAACGTAAGAAACGCTCAATTTTATAACATTACTACCTGGGCTTGGCAGCAAATGTCGGAAGATCGGACACAGAAGGTTATCTTTGTGGTCGATGAAGGTTATCTATTTGTTGATCCGGAAAATCCTGATCTTATGAAGTTCTTTCGCAATATTTCTAAGAGAGATAGGAAATACGAAGGTGGTCTTATGTTTATTACTCATTCCTGTGTTGACATTATGGATGAGAGTGTTAAACGGTACGGACAAGCACTCATGGATAATGCCTGTTATAAATTCCTAATGGGGTGTGACGGAAAAAACTTAAAGGATACAACAGAACTGTTTAATTTGTCAGAGAAAGAAGTCGCAATCTTAGCTGCGAAGAACAGAGGACAAGGTATATTCATGGCAGGCAGCACCCGTATAAACCTAACGGTCGAGGTAAGCGATGAATTCCTAAAGATGTTTGGAAAGGCGGGTGGACGGTAATTCGTGAATCAAATGCTGATAAAAATGGCGGCAAAATTAGCATTAGAACCCGATAATTTAAAAAAAATACTGAAATGGGTATCGTTTGGGTTACTTTTTCTGCTCTTACTTCCTTCAATTATGCTGATGACAATCTCTGTTCTTTTTGATAATGGTTCCATAAAAAGTGATTTTGACTTAACTAAAACAGAGCTTTATGGTCAGATTAATCCAATTTATATTGATTATATGTCAGAGATTGCAAATGAAATGAATGCAGAGGCCAATAGGATTATTGAGGAAAACACAACCACAGATGTTGACCCGGAAACAGGTGAGGAGACAAGTGAATGTGATGTCAATGTCAAGGTTACAGTAAATGAACCAGGGATTTGTGTCTTGTTAGCGTATCTATCAACCGTAAATTATCAGGAAAATAAAGCAGAAAAATATAAGCCAGACCGAGGAAAGATATTTGATTTTTATAAATCAGTGAATCGGGTTGAGATTTCCAATGATGGAGATGATTATTTAATTCAGAATGTCATTTTATCTGAAGATGATATTGCCAAATTATATTTTCCTGAACAAACATATCAGAATTTTTATATTACATCTTATGGCAATTTCATCACACTGTATAAAGATGATAAGCAGAGTACTAAAAATAATGAGGGAGGAAGCCCTGTTTATGACGGGGAAGTGGTGTATGGTGCAAATGGGATGAACATTCCACTGTATAAGCAGGGGGGAGGGCAGCCTTGGAGCAGTATGGTATACGGAAATGGTACTATAGCTTCCAGCGGCTGCGCGCCAACTTCATTGGCAATGGTTATATCCTATTTAATTGGAAACAGGGTGACACCTGCAGATGTGGTTTCTTGGACAGGCAACAGATACTATGTATCAGGACAAGGAAGCAGTTGGAATATATTTCCGGCATGTGCATCACATTGGGGGATCAGTTGTCAAAATCTTGGTAAAAGTACTGCCGGTCTAACAGCAGCACTATCCAGTGGAAAACCGGTGATTGCAAGTGTAGGGCCGGGAACTTTTACAAAAGGTGGGCATTTGATTGTACTCCGAGGAATTACTGAGGATGGAAAAATTCTTGTAAATGATCCCTCAGATAACGATACAAAAAACCATATAAACAAGAAATTTCCTTTGGAGCTTATTTTAAGGGAATCAAAAAATTTTTGGAGTTTTCATTGAGGAAAAAAATGAATGGTGATAAACGAGGAAAAAAGTTAATGACAGTATGTATTTGTATTTTTTTGTCAGTTGTATTTCTGGTCACTTCCTTTGTACAAAAAAAAGTCATGAAAGAAGAGAAGACAAACCAGAAAGGACAGGTGCAGATGTCAAAGGAACCGGTGGTCGAACCGGAATTGTACCAAGAGGGTGAGCTAATAACAATTTATTTTACTAATACAGAGCAGATCGATGAGAAGGGAGCGTTGCCATATAAAGAACTAGAGCAATTAACTGAGAAAACCCAGGCGTTTCTAATCTCCCAGGATATTGAGGAAACGGAGATTCAAGTTATTAATGGAAGTTTACGCCGTGATGGAAAAAAAACGTCTTTTTCCTGTAAAGTTGGAAAATCTGTTTTAGACATTGGGTTTCATGAAGACACAGAGGAATTTGAATTTACTTTTAGGAGGGGAGGCGCGTGAATGATCAGAAAAAAATATTTTTACAGGTGAGTTTGCCTGATTATGTTGTAGACTGGATAGATTTGAATGCTGAGAAAAAAGTCTTGAAGAGAGGACCTACGTGTAGATTAGTGTTAATTGAGGTGTTGTCAAAGATTAATGAGAATGAGCTGCCAAAGTTACAATTTGTTTTTTGCCATAAGGTGAATTTATCAACAACCATTGTGGCTTTTGAAATAACAAAGCAGATGAATGAAAAACTTTTAAATCTATGCAAATACATTCCGGTATCTAAAAAGAAGTTGGCTGAGATCCTGATATGCCAAAAGTATGAAAGTTCACGGGAGGTATAGCTTATGGTCTATTACATTGCAAGCACCATTTATCATCAGACAATCCTAAGTACTGTGGAAGAAAGTGGGCAACTCATAATTGGTCAGCAGACTGATAATCACATCGAATTTTTAAAGTACATAAAAAATAACATCATCTCATTAAGTGACATTGAATTTCTGATTGTTGATTTAAGTGCACTTGATGATCTGGATGATGATATTATACAGGCATTTAAGATGTATCGAACCATGTATGATGAAACCCGGTGTATTGTAGTTGCACCATATCGTAAAGCGGGAGATTTGCTGTTATCCCAGTTATTTGCAATTGGTATCTGGAATATTATTGCAACCAATGATTATCTTGAAATGAAAAAGGGCCTGGAACTTTGTTTATCACAAAAGGGTATGAGTTTTAAAGATGCCTTGGCGTTTAAAGATGTAAAAAAAACAGAAGAGATAGATTTAAACGAGGTAAAGGCTGTTAGCCGAGTTATGATCGGATTCACTGGGACTCAGAATCGTATAGGGACTACCCATAGTGCAGTAATGTTGGCTGGCTGTTTGAGAAAAAAAGGATATATGGTTGCAACTGTGGAATTTAACCAATCCTGCACCTTCCAAAAAATAAGAGAAGATTTTGGTGAAAAATATCATGATCATTTTTATTTCACATTGAACGGGATTGATTATTATCCGGATATCAATAGAGAGTCTTTTCAGAAAGTGTTGGAGAAAAGTTATAATTTCATCATTATGGATTTTGGAAATTTCCAGGAATGCAATTTAGAAGAATTCCATAAGTGCCATGTACGACTAATATGTGCTGGCAGTAAAGCCTGGGAGTTGGAATATGCTGCAAGTATTTTACAGCAATATGATGATGAAATTCTTAAGCATTTGCATTTTTATTTTAATTTTACAGATAAAAATTATGAAAAGCCAATCAAGAAGCAGATGAAAAATTCTAAAGGTGAGAGCTTGAATGTTCATTTTCTTGAATATAGATCTGATCCTTTTAATACGGAAGAATTCCCGGCTGTTGAGCAGTTATTAGGTGAATATCTGAGAGTTTTCCCCCAAAAAAGGGGCTGGTTTGGTAGAAAAAGAGGCAAATAGAAAGGAGTGATGAATATTTGTAATGAATAATAAGAGAAAAATTGTTTTATTAAGTGTTCTTTTAATGATAATAAATATCCCTATTCAAAGTTATGGTGCTTGGGTCCAAGATAAAGACCAATGGCGCTATAAAACGGATCAGACTTATGAAAAAAGTACTTGGAAGCTGATCGATAACGCTTGGTTCTACTTAGATGATTTTGGGTACATGGCAACTGGATGGCAGCAAATTAATGGGAGATGGTATTTCTTTAATCCAGTATCGGATGGATCAAAAGGATCAATGCTCATCGGGTGGCAATGGATTGATGGAAAGTGCTACTTCCTTTCTTCTGCAAATGAGGGAAACTGGCCGCTAGGTTCTATGTATGAGAATGGTATTACTCCCGACGGATACATTGTCAATGAATCTGGTGCATGGGTTAACGAAGGAGGTGTCGTTGAAATTTCGGGGAAAGGGGTACAGACGGTTGTTGAAAAAATATTATCAACAGGTAAAACCAAATTTTCTGGAGGTTCCGGTGGCGGAGGATCTGGCGGAGGTGGCGGAAGCCGAGGTCACAGCAGCTCAAACAGTTCCAAGAATGACAGCAATGGTGAAAAGCCTGATAGTAAGCCAGAACCCGTAAAGCCAACTGATCCGGATGACAGTGGTGGAAAGGAAACCCCGGAGGTACCGGTTAAACAGTACAAATATACCATAAGGTATATGGATATTGCTGATAAAACAATTCTTCAGATTATTACTGGAACAGGGAATGAAGGAGAAACAATAGAACTGATCCAGCCGGACATTGAAGGATATATGATATCTAAAGGCCAGAAGGAAACCCTATTATTAACCAGTGATCAGATCACCCTAAATATTTATTACGAGAAAGATACCACAGCTTCCCCATCTGAGGCCAGAAAAATTGACTGGGACTTAAAGTTTATTGAAGAAGGAAGGCCAGACAGGGAGATTTTTAAAGAGCAAAAGGGTAAGACGGAGGAAGGTAAGGAACTGATTATTGATTTTCCAGAAACAATTATGGGAAGTGATCAATATTACTATCATTCCCTGGTTCCAAGTCCATGGAGTGTTGTGGTGAATGGAAATGGTACCCAGAAATATTATATCGAATACCGGAAAGGGGATCGGTTATCGGAAATACCAGATTCAGATGAAGATATGAAAGATAGACTAAATTACTGGCTGGGTGTTTCCAGTGAGGCGGATCAATGCATTA
>JAEYPZ010000079.1:0-13374 GCA_023410275.1 Bacillota bacterium | reverse complement strand
GCCGGAATCGGTCTGGCAGGTGTGCTGTCTGGCTTTGTGAAGAATTCTGCCAACTTTAACAGTTTTCTCTTTGGCAGTATTGTGGCAATCAGCGACATGGAGATGTTTCTGGTTATCGGAGTGTCCTTAACGGTGCTTCTGCTGTTTGTACTTCTTTATAAAGAACTGTTTTACATTGCTCTTGATGAGAGGAGTGCAAGACTTGCCGGTGTTCCGGTCAAAATAGTCAATTTTATATTTACCGTATTAACGGCAGTTACGGTCTCCATTGCGGCAAGAACCGTAGGAGCCTTAATTGTTTCGTCCATGATGGTGATACCCACGGCCTGTTCCATGCAGTTTTCCAAAAATTACAGGCAGACAGTCCTTTATGCCATTGGTTTTGATGTGGTATTTATGATAATTGGTCTTTTTGCTGCCTATTATCTGGGATTAAAGCCGGGAGGAACCATAGTTTTAGTCGGAGTGGTTTCCCTTCTGTTTATATTTATTGGAAAAAAGCTGCTTGGAGTGAAAGGTTAGGTCACGATAAGGAGTAGAGAAATGACAGATTTGTATATCATATCCGGTTTTCTTGGTGCAGGCAAGACCACACTCATTGAGACTATGGTTCCTGCGGTTTTTGAAAACCGGAAGATTGTAGTGATAGAAAATGATTTCGGCGACGCTGGAATCGATGCAGAACTATTAAAAGGTGACAGTTTAACTGTGACCAGTTTAAACTCAGGGTGTATCTGCTGCAGTCTGAACGGAGATTTTAACAGATCTCTGGAACAGATTGTAAAGGAGTATGCGCCGGAGGTGATTTTAGTGGAGCCGTCTGGAGCCGGGAGACTTTCCGATATCATTAAGGTCTGTATGAACCGGAAGGATCTGGTGAAGATCTGCCGCTGTATTACGGTGGTAGATGTGATGAATTTTGATAAATACAGGGAAAATTATGGAGAAGTGTTTATCAATCAGATTCAATTCGGTGATTTAATTCTTCTGAGCCATTTAAGCGGGAAAGCAGGAGAGATCCAGGAGACCATGGATAAAATCAGAAAACTGAATCCTGAGGCCAGAATTGAAGCGGATTTTTGGGACGGGATTCCTGCAGAGGTTTTTCGTGAGGGGGACAGGGTTTCTCTTACGGAGTCTTTGATGGAAGATTTAAAAAAGCCCGTAACGCTGAACCGGAAGATTCGTTCCGGCGGTAAAGGGGAATGCGCGGTGCGGCCGCTGTTTCGTTTTACCAGAGAGCTCTTTTTATCCGTAAGTTTTGAGTGTGACGAAGTCCTCACAGAGGCGGAGCTAAAGGTGAAAATAAACAGAGTGACCAGTCAGGCTGATGGAATGATTCTTAGAGGAAAAGGGATTGTGAAAGGGCCCGCGGGAAGCGTTTCTTTTCATTACATACCCGGAATGCTTTAGATACAAAGCTCACGGGGAGAAGGAAACAGTGTGTGTTTTATAGGGACGGGAATAAAGGAAGATCAGATTATATCATTGTTTAAAGGAGAATGACACCATGGTAACACCTGCATGGGTAGTCACAGGATTTCTTGATACCGGGAAAACAACGCTGATAAACCGGTTAATCCGGGAAGAGCTTTCTGACCAGGAAGTCCTTGTGATTCAATTTGAGCGGGGAGACACACCCCTTGCCGAAGGAGAAGGAGTGCGCTCCCTTTATTATTCTAAGGCGGAAATAGAGGAATCACCATACGCTGTGGCTGATTCCATTTGCGAAGAGATCCAGAAAGATCCGGCAGAATTAATCTTAATTGAGTGGAATGGGATGGAGCATTTTCATCGATTTGAGGAGATGTTTCTTCAGTTTCACTTAAAGCCGGTCATTCATGTGGAAAAGGTTATTTATGTAGGAGATGAAAAAGAACTGAAGCATAAAATTGCAGATTCCGGATTGATTTCCATGTCACAGATAGCTGCAGGCAATCTGGCATATTTAAGATCGGAGGAGGAGAAGGCAGAACTAAGTGCGCGGGAGCTTTTTCAGATTAATCCTGATATTCATGTATTTACAGAAGGAAAATGGGATCATTTTAAGAAAAAAATGTTTCAGTATGAAGTAAAATCCCAGATATGGCTGCTATTGGTCGCTGCTGCTGCCATTTTTTATCTGGCAGCCAATTCTTATCTGGGATCTTTTGTCACCTTGTTTTTGGGAGTGTTTTTACAGGCGCTGCCTTTTCTTGTGATCGGGGTTTTACTTTCCTCTGCCATACAGGTTTATGTATCAGCGGACTGGATCCGGAGTAAATTTCCAAAGAATGTTATTTTAGGGCAGCTTTTTGCCATTGTGGCAGGGTTCTTCCTTCCGGTATGCGACTGTGCCTCCATACCGGTGTTTAAAGGTCTGGTAAAAAAAGGAGTTCCGTTATCAGCTGCAGTCACTTTTATGCTGGTATCCCCTGTGATAAATCCGGTTGTGATTTTATCTACCTGGTATGCATTTAATGGAAATTTAAAGATTATTGCAGCCAGATGCGGTCTGGGAATCTTATGTGCCGTACTGACTGGCCTTACTTATCTGGTGCATCCCCCTGAAACGGTTCTGTTAACGGATCCGATAATGCAGGGAGGAGAAACCTACGGAGATTATGAGATAAAGGTGCTAAAAGACACCAGGATGTCCCGTTTTTTTCAGATGATGGATCATGCCCAGAATGAATTTTTCAAAGTAGGTACCTATCTGCTTACTGGTATTTTTGTATCTACAGTACTGCAGGAGGTCTGGCCTTCCATGACACGCTCCGGAGCAGGAATTCCTATCCTGGCTTCCGTGGCATTCATGATGGCTATGGCATTTATACTGTCCTTGTGCTCATCATCCGATGCGGTTGTGGCAAGGACCATGGCAGGTGTATTCCCGGCAGGGGCGCTGATGGGATTTTTAGTGTTTGGCCCCATGATTGATTTGAAAAACGGAGCGATGCTTCTTGGCGGATTTGAAAAGAAGTTTATTGTCCGCCTTTTTGTTACAACATTCCTGATCTGCTTTGGTGCAGTGGGTGTGTTTGCATTGCTTGGAAGCGGAGGGATCCGCATATGAAACTGAGAGGAAAGGGAATTAATATTCAGGCACTGACCGAGACTGCCTGTTATCTGATTTTTGGGATACTGCTGTTCCGGTTGACTGTCACCGGCGGATATCTCTCCTATGTGACACCGAGAATGAAGCCCTATTTGTATGGCTTATCTGCCATTATGGTTCTATGGGCAGCAATGGGAGCAGGTAGAATTTTTCGCCCCAAATACAGAGGGCGCCTGTTTCATTGTCTGGTTCTTGGAATTCCGATTTTTATATTGGCAGTTCCGCCAGCTCCACCGGAGGGAAGTGCTGCAGTTAAGAATTATTCAAACGCCAGTATTCCAGGTTCTTCCAAGGAAAGGGCTGGAAGTGGTTACGATAGCTTCAGTGCTCTGGAGTCGGCTGGGTATGATTATTATGAAAATGAAACAGAGGAAGAACAACCGGATTACAGTGCTGGTTATGATGGGGAAACAGAGGACGGGCAGCAGGCACAAACCCAGCAGCCGGAGCTCTTAAAAGGAGCCGGATTAAACGGTATTGATGAAAAAGCGAAAACCATCACCATTGCAGATAATGATTATTATGCATGGATGACAGAGCTTGGAGCCCACGCAGACAAATACCAGGGGTATACAGTTACCATGAAGGGTTTTGTGTTTCTTGATCTGGAAAACCGGCAGGAAAATGAATTTGCTCTGGTCCGCCTGTCTATGTGGTGCTGTTCTGCAGATATGTCACCTATGGGTCTGATGGCAGATGACTTAAAAGGGCTTGGTTTTAAAGAGAATGACTGGGTTACTGTTACGGGTAAGCTGCTTGTAAAAGACGGGTATCCCACCATAGAAGCAGAAACCATTGTGGCAGCGGAAAAACCGGAGCAGGAGTATGTCTATCCTTATTACTGACAGAACTGAACCCATATGAGTAATTTAATAATTAGATATTAGTATTAAGAAAAGAAATATTTCCATCAGATATATAGTAATATATCTGTCGAAATATTTCTTTTTTTATTACAATTAAAAAGAATGGGGGAAGCGCTTACACGATCCTGTGATATGCATTCTATAAAATAATATTATATAGATATATTGATCATTAAATTAGGATAAAATATAAAAATATTGTTCAAACAGCACAATAAATATGTGGCGATTTATTTATTTTGACAATTACATTTTTTTCCATAAAACAGTATAATTGCGTAAGCGCTTACACAGCGCAGAGAAATTCATTTATGTTTTAACGCTTATAACACAGAAGGAGGGAAAAGTTTGAGGGGCAGAAAAAAGGTATTTTCAAGAGTCGCAGCTGCATCTCTTGCGGCAGTATTACTCATTACAAACAGTAATTTTCAGGCTTTTGCAACATTGGGGGAAACAATGACAGATGTTACACAGGAGAAGGAAGACAGATCAGCAACACCATCGGAGGCTGTCAAAGCGGCGACACCATCTGAAGCTATAAAGACAGATGATTTGGATGATGAAGCAGAGAAACCTAATCTGGAGGTTACAAAAGAGACTGTCAGTACTCCGTCAGAAGCGTTGGCGGCTTTTGTTAACCAATCCGTTACCGGATCATCATGGAGTCTCATAACAGGTGACGGGGTATTAAAGGATTCCCAGGGGATTACGGTGGAAAAGCTTGAAAAAAACACCGGAACATTTACAAATGGAAAGAACCAGGTTCTGAAGATTGATGCTTCGGGAGGTAAATTTGCAGTACAGGATATCAGGACTCAGATTAATGCAGGAACACAAATTCAAATTCCAGTTACCGGTGATGTCTGTCTTTTGAAGATTACGGCGCATAAAAACTGGGATGGAGGTATTGCTCTTTCCGATATTACCCAGGTTCTGGCAGGCGCAGAATCAGCCGTCACAGTATCAGGTGTAAAATCCTGTAATGCAGAAAGTGCAGAAGCATCTGACATTGATTACCGTATTTATACCTACCGCTGTGTGCTGGAGAAAACCACAGAAGAGATGTCTGTTAAGTTTAACACAGCAGGGGGCAATTCCAAATATGTGACGAATATTGAGACAGAGTGTTTTAATGCTGAAACTGTTAAACTATCCGGTACTCTGTCGATGGAAAATGGAGCCAGTCCTAAAAATGTGAAGGCTGTACTCTTAAATGAGCGTACAAAAGAAAAATTCACAGAAACCGTCAATTTCAATGATGGAGAAGGGGAATATGAAGCTGATCTTCCTGTTTATGGAGAAACAGAGAATTATCAGATCTATCTTGATAATCAGAGTTATGAAATAAGCGGGCCAAGTCAGATTGAGATTTCCTCAGGCTCGGATAGTCAGGATTGTGATTTTACAGTTGTAAGTTCTGAGAAATATTCGGTATCAATTAATTTTTCTGAGGACATCGATTTAACAGGGATTCAATATTCCTATAAAAATACAGAGACCAATCAGGTGTATCTGTTTCAATCAGATGATAAGATTGAACTGAACGATGGCAGTTACGTCTTTTGTTTTACAGGTGAGACTGACAGGCTTGCCTATGAAATTACAGATGGGGAGAATATTAAGATAAATGGCAGCAATACGACTCAGAAGGTCACTTTAAAGCCTTTGACACAATGGATATTTTACGGGGATGGAACAGAGGAATACTACCAAAAGTCCTTTGAGGGAGATTCCGGGTATTTCAGGGGTGCCTTCATTAATGCGCAGAGCGGTAAGCTTACTCCAAATGGAGCGGCAAGTTCAGCCAATTCCAGTCAGTTTACCACCGGAGCAGTCATCAGAATACCGGTAACAGGAACGTGTACCATGTCAGTGGAAGCCTACGACGCCCAGCATGCGTTGTATACTGTTAATGCCATACCCGTGCAGAACCAGAACCCTTATGTATATCGGTATGAAGGCGGATCCGGTTTTGTTGATATTGTTTCTACTGGAGGAGCCTATTTAAAATCGGTAACACTGGTTTATCCCCCAAAAGAGGTGGATTATAAGGAGCAGGACGTGATGCCATTTACGGCAGATTTCGGTAATGGGACAAATCTGACCGTTGCGCCTGAGGGGCAGAGACTTATTATGACACAGACGGGTGGAGGTATGACCAGTATTGGTCTGTCCACAGTCAGCTTCTATGTATTTCCAAAGACATCAGACTGGCAGACTTTATCGGCAGATGTAGTGCTCAAATCAGGAACAACCAGCACCTCCAGCGGCGTATTCTTTGGTGCATTTGATGAGAGTTATTTAACAACCACAGGAATCCGGGGTAAAACTGGAATCCGGGGAATTCTTTCCAAATCATCCAGTGAGCTGGTGGGGGCAAGTGGCCCTAATCAGACCATCACGGAAGGGGAAAAAGTAACCTTTTCAGTATCCAAAGCAGAGTCTGGACTTTTAATTACCTATAAGCCAGAGACGGGAGAAGAAAGCAGCTATACGTTTAAATACAATGACAGCAAAAATCTTTTATTCAAGGATAATGAAGCCGATACAGAATGCTATTATGGATTCGCATTTGCAAGCGGCACATTTGAAGTAACCAATATGAAACTCCATGATGAATCCGGGAAACTTCTTTATGATCAGAATGATTGCTATGAGCCGGAAGGAACGGCACCAATAGCAGATAAAATTACGGCTGAGGCAGACCCATCAAGGGAATTTATTCACGTTGCATGGACGGGTGAAACGTGTTCCGGAGATGAAAAGTATGTCCTTCAGGTATCCAGAGACGGGGAAAATTGGGAAGACGTTTCGGATAATCTGACTGAGAACAGCTATAATTATGCTATAACAGGGGGAGGCTCCTGGTATTTCAGAGTGTGCGGTACAGTGGGAAATGAGCCTGCCATAGAGGACCGGAATGAGTGGGTGACAATTCTTTCCCCCGTGACCATACTGGCTGCACTCACAGCGCCTGTTGTTATGACCAAGGCTTCTGAAAACAGCATCGAACTGTCCTGGAAGGCGGTAGAAACGGCGAAGAAATATGAGATTTACCGGTATTCTTATGATGAGACCGAGTCAGGGGCAAAGCTGATAGGCACAACGGAAAATACAGAGTACACCGATCAGAATATAACACAGCAAATGCCTTACTATTATTACGTAAAAGCATTTTCAGGAACAAACGAAAGCAATGGATCGGAAGCTGTCTGGGCGGTTGCTACAGGAGAGCGCTATGGCGATTATGTATATGAAGAAGAGGCCATACCAGTTACAATTACGAAAAAATCCTATGATACTTCCTATCAGAAAGATGTTGTAATTGAAGGCATTACACAGGAGGCGTGCTCTTTGAAAGCGCTGGTCAATGGAAGCGTTCAGGAAACAGGAACAGACATTCCTGCAGGTGGAGACTTTCAGCTTAAACTGGTTATGAAGGAGGGACGCAATGATGTCAATCTTCTGTTTACCGATTCGAAAGGAGCTGTTACAAGAAAGACATTCAATTACGTCTACTTAACCAATTATGATATGGTCGTCAATTGCTTCTATACAGGAAGCGACGGAGATCTTGTAAATGGAATACCTGTCTATAAAACGGTTCAGGCAGCAGTGGATGCAGTACCCTCCAATTCGGCAAAACGAAATGTTATTTTAGTAAAGGAAGGTTCTTACCGGGAGCATTTAATTATTAATAAACCAAACATCTCACTGATCGGGGAAGACAGGGATATGGTTAATATCCACTTCTATGACAAAGCAGAAAGTCCGGAAGGCGGGGATATGAAAACCAGATGTGCGGTTTATGTAACCAGTGATGCCAAAGGGTTTACGGCTGAAAATCTTACCTTTGAAAATGATTACCAGTATTTGGGAACTGGAAGCAATGAATCAGCAGATGCACTTAGAAATGATGCAGAGGGAGCGGTCTATATTAACACTGCTCTGGTGGGGTATCAGGATACGTTATGTGCCAATCTTGGTAAACAGTATTATTACAAATGCCGTATTACAGGAAATGTGGATTTTATATATGGCAATGACCCCAGAGCGCTGTTTCGTGACTGCGATCTGATTTTTAGATACAACAGCACAAAAAACAGCGGCTACTTAAGCGCACCCAAAACTTCAGCGGATGCCAGGTATGGACTTACCTTTTATGATTGCCGGATTTTGTCAGAGGAAGGATGCAGTGGAAGTAAATACCGCCTGGGAAGACCATGGGGAGCGGATGGGTTTCTGACTTTTATTAATACCTATGTGGGTGAGATTATTAATAAAGAAGAAAGCTATGACGATATGAGTGGGAACTCCTTTATGAAGGCAAGATTTTTTGAATATGGCAGCTATGGTCCGGGATTTGCAATTAATGAAAAACGCAGACAAATCTCCCCTGTTAGGGCAGATGGGATGTTAAGCGCCTCCGTCCTTGGCTGGGAACCGGAGAAGGAAGTGATAACCCGCTCCTCTGATTATCAGGGAGAGGTAATTACCAATGAGGCACCGAAATTCGTGATAACAGAATACTCTTCTGATACATACAACGGGAATGAAGGAGATGATACAGGTCTGGGGGCTTATCAGCTGGAAGGCTACGCCCAGGCGGGCAACGTAACCGGCGGCGGTCTTTTAAAGGAAACTTCTGAGAATTATTATACCGTATCAGATGCTGCTTCCTTTTTAAATGCTCTTACTTCAGTAAAACTGACCGGTAAAAAGTCCGTGATTGAAATTACTGGTGACATTGGCCTTGGCAGCAATGAGGTGGAAAACTTTTCTTCCTACAGCAGCATAATAAAAGCGTACAGTGCCCAGCCGCTGACCCATCCGGTTCTGAAAGAAACAGGAGTCTCTGTACTGATGCTGAAAGGCATGAGTAACCTGACTATTTTTTCCAGAAATGGAGCAGCTATTCTCCATGCCAATATTGATATCAGTGACTCCTCCAACATGATAATCAGAAATCTGGTGTTTGATGAGTTATGGGAGTGGGATGAGGATACAGCGGGAGAATATGACCGGAATGACTGGGATTATATGACAATCGAAAGTGAAAGCACCAACGTCTGGATCGATCACTGTACTTTTTATAAAGCATATGACGGAGTAATTGATGTTAAAAATCCAAGCACTACAAAAACCAGCAATATAACCATATCCTGGTGCAGCTTTTTACCGGCAGGCAGGGGGGATTTCTTCGAGGTGATGATGAATGAACTGGCTGCCAATCCCAGTCAGTACCCCTATTATTCTCATTTGATTAAAGACCTTCATATGACAAAGGAGCAGGTGATCTCTTATGCTTACGGTCAGAAGAAAACTCATCTTCTTGGACAGTCGGATGATGCTGTTAATGCTGCAAATATCAGGGTGACACTGGCAAATAATTATTACAGGGATTCCATGGATCGTATGCCCAGGCTGAGATATGGGAACAGCCATGTATATAATTGCGTCCTGGATTCGGAAGATATATACCAGGCTAAGCTTTCCATAGAAAACAGCGAAGCGGCAGAAAAGATTGTAAGCAATGGAGCCAGTTCCACCTGCAGGGGAAAGGTGCTTTTGGAAAACTGTTATATTAATGATATTTTAAATCCCCTTAACAGTGGAAACGGAGCAAGTCCATCAGGCTATATTAATGCGGTCAACTCTGTTTATTATTTAAATGGCGTAAAGACAAACCTGCAGCCCAAATCCAACAGTACAACCGATTCGTCCGTATTGGTACTTAATGCAGAAGAATTTAAAAACAGCCTGCCATACAATGCTCCAGTTTTATATCCGGCTGAACAATTAGTGGACATTGTGATTCCAAACTCTGGAGCGGGAGTTCTTGATATGACTGTTCTGCAGTGGGAAAAAACCATGTATTACGATGGGGGGAACACAAATCCTGGGGAAAATGGAAATGAACCGGGCGAAAATCAAGAACCGGAACCAAATCCGAAACCGGAAAAGGCATACTACGATGATTCTGAGGACGATGCAGGCTATGAACTCAGGGAGGATAAAAAAGAGGCGGACAAACGGAGAAACAATGCGGTAGAAGTTAAAAATGCTGATACCGGAACCTGGCTGAAATCAGCAGAAGGAACGTGGAGTCTGGTTAAGAAAAATGGTACTCTTGCGGCAAGAGAGTGGGGTCTTATAGACGGAGTATGGTATTACTTTGATCAGAACGGATTTATGATTACGGGCTGGTTCAAGACGCCGGATGGAAAATGGTATTATCTCCATCCATCTTATGGCGGAATGGCAACAGGGTGGGTTTTGGTAGATGAGACATGGTATTATTTAACCCCGGAAAACGGAGACTGTCTGATTGACACAATAACGCCGGATGGCTATCAGGTAGATGGAAACGGAGCCTGGACCGGAAGATAACAGAAAAAGTGGTTTTACATAAAAGAGGAGTTGTTGTTAAACAAGTGAATTCACTTATGAAACAATGACTCCTCCTTTTTGTAAAATGGAATATCAGATTGAAGTGCTGGATCTGCTTTATGACTTAAATGCCAGAGAAGGACGCACCATTGTTATGGTGCTTCACGATTTAAATCTTTCCTGCCGCTATTGTCATCACATGGTTGCGTTGAGTAATCGCAGGGTATATGCCGAGGGAGCTCCGGAAAAGGTTATGACTGCAGAAACAGTCAGAAAAGTCTTTCATCTGGAGTGTGAAATCTCCACAGACCCATTGTTTGGAACACCTTTACTTATCCCCCATGGCAGAGGAAGGAGCGTGAATGCAACCCATTCTGGTTGACAGACATTCCAGGCTGATTTACAATAAACTTATACAAAATTTACCAGTAGACAGGTAAATCTACTGGTTTGGATAAGGAAGGAGCTGATAAGATATGCTATTCAGCTTAAATGATTTTTTAATCGCTGTCTCCTTTGCATTGGACTTTATGGAGAAGGACCGGCTGGGAATGCAGTCCAATCATGGAAAGAGAACGGCTTATTTAACCGTATGCATAGCCAGGAGGATGAATTTATCAGAGGAAGAGATTTATGATGCAGCTGCGCTTTCCATCTTACATGATAACGGTTTAAGTGAATCAAGCCTTTATGAAGATCTTCCCGGGGAATGGGATCATGCAGTAACCAGATTCGAAGGCTCCAGAGGCCATTGCATGATTGGAGAAAAGAATATAAAAGACTACCCGTTTCTGACAAAACCGCAGGATGTAATTCTCTATCATCATGAGCGTTATGACGGAAATGGGTATTTTGAGTTAAAAGGAGATGATATACCGCTCATCTCTCAGATTATTGCTGCGGCTGACAGTTTTGAAAACTATTTTAAGTTTGCAGACGGAGATTATTCTCATGGAGAGGTGCTGAAATGGCTGGCTATCTGTGAGTCTGGCATGGTTTGTCCAGAACTTGCAAAAGTTATTCGTCAGATGGTGGAAGATCAGTCAGTCTGGGCAAATCTAAGCAATGACAGGATTGAGCAGGCACTTGATGAGGTGGTTCCGTCCTTTGAGATGGAGGTACCTCTGGATAAAATTCGTCAGGTTACCGGCGTATTTTCCAGAATTGTCGACTGTAAATCCAGCTTTACCAGACGCCATTCCAAGGGGCTGGCAGAAAAAGCGGCCCGAATGGCTGAATATTATAATAAGGATCAGGAGGAGACGGCCAGGCTGATTATTGCAGCCGATCTGCATGATTTAGGAAAGCTGGCTGTGCCAAATAGTATTCTTGACGTTCCCCGTGCCCTGACACCGGAGGAATTTGAGACAGTAAAAAAACATGTGTACTATACAAGAGTCGCACTTGAGAACATCAGGGGGTTTGAAGACATTACAGAATGGGCTGCCAACCATCATGAAAAGCTGAATGGGAAGGGATATCCCTTTGGTAAAACAGGGGCTGAACTGGATTTTAATTCGCGCATGATGGGATGCCTTGATGTGTACCAGGCGCTTACGGAGGATCGCCCTTACCGGACTGGAATGCCTCATAGTCAGGCAGTTAAGGTCCTTTCTGATATGGCGGACAATGGGTTTGTGGATTCGGACATTACAAAGGATATAGACCAGGCATTTCGTTCTGTTTAACAGGGGGGAGTTTATGAAGTATGAAAAAGTAGCATTATCAATTATTCTGGTTTCTTTGCCATGCCTGGTTTTTGACTTTTTATTGCCTGCCTATACGGCAGAACTGGGCTATACCGTGTTACAGTTAAGTATTCTGTACTCCGTTTACTCGTTTTCTGAATTGGTAATGAGATTACTGATTGGGAAGATTTCAGATCGTTACAGCCGTTTCCTGGTGATGAGTTGTGCCATACTCCTGTATGGGATAGCCTATTTTTTATTTTCCCAGGCGAGAGGTCTGGGATATTTACTGACCGCCAGAATGGTGCAGGGAGCGGCAGGGATTCTCTTAACAATTTCAGCAGTCAGCCTGATTACAGCGGAGAAAACAAGTTTTGAAAAGGGTCTTGGCAGGTATGGCGGGAACCGGCAATTGGGCGGAATCTTAGGTATCGGTCTGACATTCTATGTATTAAACCGCACTGATTTTTTAGAGGGATGGAGCCAGATCTTTTTAATTAGTTCTGCAACTGCAGTAGTCTCGCTGATTCTTTTATTTGTAAAGAAACCTGCTCAGACGAATGAACCAGCTTCCCAGGCTGGGAAAGTGGTCTATACTGCCCTGGAACAAAAGATCTGGATGTTGAATCTTTTATATTGTATACCGGTCAGGCTGGCGGGAGTTTTAGTGATTCCATATATGATGGGGGCATATCATGTGAATATGCAGGCAATTGGATTCGTCTTTATGACCCCCGTTATATTTACTGCTTTTTTAAGCCCCAGGATTGGACAGATCGGAGATAAACTGGGTTATAAGAAAACAATCATTTCCGCTACTCTCATTGCGGCTGCTTTAATCGGTTTACTGGTTTTCAGTCCCAGTCTGCAGATATTTGCCATTGTCTGGACCTTGTATCAGATAGCCCTTACGGCCCAGGATTATTCTTTGGATGCACTGTTTGTCCAAGGAGTTCCGGAACAGGTAATGGGAGATTTTTATGGAAAGTTTATGCTTAGTACCAGTCTGGGCGGAATCATTGGCCCTTTTATCGGAGGGAGTGTTTTTTTGCTGGCTGGCGGTAAGGCACCCTATTTTCTCTGCGCTGCCTTCCTGACTGTAATCAGTATACTTGTATGGAAACTGATCCCTGCAGGAGGAAAGCCTGAAAGAAATGTGGCTGGGTTGACAGAAAAACAAGATAGTGATATAGTCATTTAATCAAGAGTAAGGAGAGCAGATATGAATTTTTTTATTAGCGATCAATTGACAAGACGAATGAGCTCTGTACAAATCAACCCGGTGAAACATTGTACAGAGTATGGCGGTTACTGATACGCTTATAAGATTCAT
>JAEYPZ010000032.1:0-17135 GCA_023410275.1 Bacillota bacterium | reverse complement strand
GTTCGCTATCAGGATATGGATATACATACACGTCAACGGCACGTTCTGACAAAGCAGGAGATTTTGACTGGACACGTTCTTACGCAGGGTATTCGGGTACAGTTTCAAGGACTGTAACGTACTGGGTTCCCAATATGCAGTGGGTTGTCAACTACACGGGTTACTACAACGGTACTATTTATAAATATGTACGGCAGCCTTACACCGATACGTGGCGTGGAAACAGTAGTAAATACATTCTCTATATAAGTGATGGTGATATATCAGAATTTTCAGACTTCAATTCAGCTGCTTTAAAGACCGATGCAAAGGTTATTCTGTCAGGGACACCGGAGGTAAAGCAGCAATACCCGAACTGTGCAAGATACATAAATGCAAAAGACAAGACAGTTCAGGAGATTTTGAACGAAGCTCTTGAATACATATCTGAGGAAACACCTGAGGTTGAGCAGATATATCTTCTTCAGAATCAAAGCTTCACACTAAATGTGGGAGAAGATGACCTTGAAAAGGATGAAATAGTGTCTAGAGAAATGCAGTATGTACATGACAAGGACTATTTTGATAACCCCACAGGACAGGAAGTCGGAACACAAGCGGTTTTCAAAGCTGATACCGGATGGAAAGAAGATATAAAAAATTCATTTTCCAATGTAGGAAAGTATCAGATATACAGAAGAGTAAAAGACAAGCCCTCCGGTGCATATGGGGACAATTACTCCTATTACAGCGGAGCTACAGAGGTTGATATATATGTACATAGAAAACCAATTGCCAAGGCAGCACTGGATTGGGATTTTGATGGGGTTACAAATACATATAAAACGACATGGAAGGACTTTAGCTATGATTTAGACCATAATATCACAAGGGCAAAGACTGACAAAGGTATATCCGACCGGAAAATCATGTGGAAAAAGGAAGGAGGGGAATGGAACTACACAATCCCCGACAAACTTAGCCCCGGCACCTATAGAATCAGGTATTACGTAAAAGACATAGAAAAGACATGGTCAGATGTATTTACAATTGACATAAACGGAACAACCTATACCGATGTCCCGGAGGCTACATTTGTTTTATCCGATACCCCACCAATGCAGTTTGAAGCCAAACTTCGGACACAGAAATCAATATTCAGAAATCCAACGTCTCCTGTCACCTTACCGGCAAGTGAAGACCTAGAAGCCTTTGATTTATGGACAAGATATCCCTCAAATCCTTATTTGACAATGGCTTTGTATAGTCCAAACGGAACTCAAGTGTCAGGTACTAAAACCGTCAGCTACAGTATAGGTACAGGCAGCAAAAGCGGAAATGACATCAGCTGGAACAATATTCCTTGTAACGTACCAGACACCCTTATAGACGGTAATTATATCTTTAAGATAACAGCCAATGCAGAACAGAACAAGACCATAACCTTTCCGGTTACAGTAAAAACCCCTATAAACCTCAAAGGATATATAAACGGCAGGGAAACTGCAGCACATATAAATACCGGTGATACAGCTCAGTTTAAATTTACAACCTCCCAATATGTATCAAAAACCCAATTAAACTTTGAAGGGCAGACATACACCTCTGATTCAGGAAAGATAAAGTTAGTCTCAAACGTGGGGGAGGTAAAGACTTGGGAACTAAGACTCGATATTGCAGATGGTGCATATCCTGACGGGAAGCAAGAAAATGCAGAATTTAAAGCATGGCTTCCTTCGGGATTGAGTGAAACAGATATTGTAGACTATAAAATCGTGGGCATCAGGGCGTACAATTTTGCAGTTACAATGATGTTGGACCCCGGCTGGAGATCTTATTATTTTGATACAAGCAAAGGAATTGATGATAATCATGATGGCAAAATCGACAGGTATCCTAAGAGAAGTAACACGGACATCCCTGCTATAAAAATGCCAATAAATTATTTCTCCATGGTGGGACACAGCCGGACATATATCAAGGCCGGTTACAAGGTAAAAGGAAGGATTGATATTCAGGGTGAACCTGATTATTCGGCATTCAGGATACACTACATTATCAAAGGGGAAACACACACTGATACAGTTAAATTAACAAGAACCTCAGGGAACACCTATACCTTTGAATGGATCATCCCATTGGAGACTGATGATAAAACCTTTGTAAGCTTTGATCTGATAACTAAGAAAGGTACTTCCACATATGGAAGCGAGAAATGGATTGACACATGGGATAGCCGTAATACATCAAGACTGGTTTTCTACGTCAGGGGTAAAGCTACGGATGATCTGATTTATGTGCAAAGTCAGTAAAATATTGAATATTCGTAAATAAATCTGAAACAGCCTGAAAATGGGCTGTTTTTTGTTTTACCGAAAAAATATAACTGGAGGACAATTATGGATAATTTTAGAGATATACTTATAACCGAAGGCATAAATTCAAAGGGTTTCGGTACGATTTCAAAGCTTGTAATGCTGGACAGAAAGCTGACGATACAGGCAAAAGCCATATATGCATATTTTTGCAGCTATGCAGGTGGAGGATCACAGCCGTTTCCATCAGTTGAAAGAATTTTGGGAGATTTGGATATAAGTGAAGATACATATTATAAGCACCTCCGGTTTTTAAAGGCATATGGATACATAGTCGTAGAACAGCGTAAAAATGGCAAGGGTACGTTTTTGAGCAACATATATACCCTCACAAGTCATCCGGTAGCTAATGCGGATATGGTAGAGCAACTTGAGAAAAAGAAAAGCAAAAAAAAGCATAAAAATGTGGTAACAGACCATGAACAAAAACCGTCCCCTAAGAATCAGGGTACGGGGAAGGAGGAGCCGTCCCCTAAATTTCCGTGCACGGATTTACCGTGCACGGAAAAATCGGGTACTAATATAAACAAGTCTTTTTATAATATAAACAAGTCTTTTATAACAACAACAGAAAATAATTCAAAAACAGATGTTGTTGTTGATGACAGTATAGATATTAATAATCTCAAAAAGGAAGTTGACTCGACAACAGGAGGCAATGTAAACCTGAAGGTACTTCACAAGCTTCTGAACAAGCAGGGTATTGAAAAGATACAGTACTGTCTACAAAATTGGGCCGGTATTGTCGGCTCACAGAAGATAGGTAGTGTTGAAAGCTTTTTTGTTACGGCAGTGGAACAGGGATACAGTGTTCAGACACAGGGACGTTCAGGTAAGCCTGCCACAGAGAAAAGCAATAGGAGTAACTTTGAGCAACGGGACTATCCGGAGGAATACTTTGATAGCTTTTTTAGTAATGTGAGGGCATATTCTGGAGGTGGCAGGTAGGGGGAGTAGAATGGGGAATAAGTGTCAGATATAAGTTTATGCCTGTTGAAATAAATTGACTTAATTGTATTTTTGGTAGATTTCTATTTATTTTTAGAGGATTTGGAGTAATTTGGTAGAATAAATATAAAATGTGGAAGCTAATTATGGCTATAATGAGAAGTTAGAAAAGAAAGGTTTGAGCAAATGGATATAAGCTCCGAAGTAGTATCAAAGTTATTACAGGAAATCGAAAAAATTCGCAGGAGAAAGATAGTAGATTATAAGAACATTAATGAGTTAAATTATATTGATCCATATGATAACTTATCAAAACTTAGTGTTCATAATAATCATCTAATTTTTGGACGTAGAGGAAGCGGAAAAACTACATTAGTTTTAGCAACATTGCAGCAAAATAAAGAAGACATTGCATCTGTTCAAGATGTGCAATCTATAAAAGGATATGATATAAATTCAATAATTATAAAAATAGTTTTAAAAACTTTAACTGACATTAAGGAGCAGTTTTTGAATGAAGATTATTATAAGATTAAGAAATTATACCAAGAACAATTTGAAGGACTAAATGGACTGTGGAGCAAAATTGCAAGAAAAAGAGACAATGACGTAAAAGAAGAATATCTTAGAAACGAAGTTTATTTTAAAATGTTAAGTACAACTATTTGTTTTTTTGAGGAAGTGAAAGACATGCCGGAAGTTATTACTTATGCATATTCAACTAAGGATACCACATCTATTAAATCCAAAACTACTTCAAAAAAAGAATTTAATATTAAAGGTGATCTTGAACTTCAGGGTAAGCTGGAAAGAGTTTACAATCCTTATTTCCTTAAAGTTAATGGGCTTGTATCAGTTGCAGGGGAGTATAAGTATAGTAAAGAACAAGAGTCATCGCGGGAGAAGAAAATTAGTGTTCAATCACAAAATACAAAGGAATATAGGAAAGAAGAATTACTTAAGGAGACAAAGAAACTTTTATCTTTTATTTTTAATGAGTTCAATAGGATTAAAAATAAGAATGTAGTTTTATATCTTGATGACTTTTATCAGATACCTATTAATAATCAACCAGGCATAATACAGTACTTACATGATACCTATAAAGATTGTGAGAATTCAGCATTTTGCTTTAAAATTTGTTCATTACCATTTAGATTAAGGATGAATGAAGAAGGACAAGTCGATTTATCATACAAAGATGACTTTTCTCCAATTAAATTGGATAATGACTTGTCAGAATTAAATATGACAAAAGATTATTTAATAAGAATAATTACTTCTTTAAATACTGATTTGGGTATTACAAAACAAGATATTCTCTCTCTTTTTAACAATGAGGAAGTAGTACTATTTTCAATTATCGCAACCGGGGGTGTACCAAGGGATTTTCTTTTAGTGTTTGCAGATTTGATAAGAATAGCCCGATCAGATAATAGAAGTAATATTATTAAAGAACATGTGTATTCAGTAGTTAAAAATTTAAGAGACGACAAAGATAATAATATAGAATATGACTCTGATATTGATCCTCAAAAGATTAGAGATGCAATAAAAATTTTAAATGAGCAAGTTATTGAAGGATTAAAAACTAATGTTATTTTATATCCAAAGAAATTAGCTGATGAGCATGAAGTTCTCCTGAAAAATTTAGTAAATTTAAGATACTTGCATGTTATAAAAGACTCAACATCTTCAGAAAACAAGAAAAAGGAAGAGTATACAGCATATTTAATCGATATGAGTTTCTATGCTGTAAACAGTAGAATAAAGCCAGGTTTTGATTTTAGAAGGTTTTGGGAAACTGATAGTAACTCACGATTAAGTCAATTAAGAAGTTCGAAAATATGGAATTTTCCAACTGACATCCTTACTTAATGAAAATGCTTCATACCAAAGGAGGCAAATTGATGAGTGAATATAATTTCTATTATGACGAATCAGAGCATAGCAGGAAGATAAACCACAAGACAATAATGGCAGATAACTACTACGACAATTTTATTGCAGTGGTCGTTGGTTGGCGCTCTGAATACGAAGATGACTTGTTTAGCACATATACTGCTTTCGAAGAAAAATACAAATATCGTCAATCAAAAGGTGAACTGAAAAGCACCACTATCCGTCAAAGTCAACTGGAGAAAGGATTTGCCTCGTTAAGCAATGATAATGTTAGTCTATTGGAAGATTTCTTGGCTCTGTTTGATGAGAAAACTCTCATTTACTATGCAGTCATAAGCAAAATCGAGTATATAATCAGACAATTATTTAAAGATTATAAAAACAGTTTTTGGGTTGATATGGATGCCATGAAATACTCAATTACAAAAGCTGTGGTTTTATATCAGCCAGAAGACATAATCAATGGTTTCTACGAGAATACCGGCGAACTTGTTACACTCTTGAAAAAATTCTTTACTGTTCAAATCGAAAAGGATAAAGCAAATGAATTATTGAAGAAAAAGGAAATTGAACAATACAACCAAATACTTATGCTTTTGGATGATGTCTCGACAATTAAGACTATTAACTGGAATTACGATATTTCGTTCAATGGTTTCAAAAAATACCTTACTGAAAGATCAATATATAACTATTCATTGACCATAGACAAGGAAGGCGAAAACGGTAATACGGCAAAAGCAGCTGAACGAGAGCGTTTAACTATGGTTTCAGAAGCGGACTCATTGACTTCGTGTGGAATCCGTATGGCTGATATGCTTGCAGGTTTGATTTCAAAATTACTGAAAGCCCTACATAATGCATTGAGTTATACGTCAGAGGAAGAACAAGTAAGTAAAAAAATACTCAGTAGTAGTTGGTTTGCCATTAGCGAACAACAGCTCTCCCTTTACAAGAGGTTACACAATGTGGCAGTCGATTTAAATGCTTCTTGGTACAAGGCATTTTCCGGGATATATTCAGATGACTTGATAGTACTTATTGCTTTCCTGAATTTTATGAGTCATTTTGTATCGGTAGAAGACATAAAAAGCGATATTGCTATGCAAGGTGAATATTTTAACTCATATGCTTGTGAATATTTATCCGACTATTATAAACGGATGCATAATAAACTGCCGATTAGCCCAGTAGATAGAACTTCAAAAGATTATTTTTTGAATCAACAAGGGGCAAAAGTTTATTTTGACATCAACAATCAACCTTTGCTCAAAATAACAAAAGACCGTATTGTGTGCGATGCTTTAGCAGTTGGTTGTAGTAAAGAGATGATTCCATTGATTACAATAGAGGAATCAGGCAATGTAAAATGCTACCGACTTCCAATCGAGTTATCAGAATGGGCAATGACTTTAGTAGGTTTCGCCAATATGGGAGTGAACTTGTTTCCGTCTAAAGTTGTGTTTTCAAAGACAAAAGATGGATTGCACGCTGATATTTTATAACGATTAGAGTCATCTTTACATCTGTTACATGAAAAGCAATGAAAGAGTTTCAAATTTCCAATTATGTTTATACTGGGGGTCTAGGTGCAGAACTTCAGGAAAAGGTCAAAAATTGTTAGATTGAGCATAGTCTGCCCTGCAAAATAATTAAAGTGCCTTTTTTTTCCAGTTATTAACTCTTTTTAATTACATTTAACTTAACCAATAAATATCCGTAAACAGCACTTACGGCTAAGAAAACAATACCGCCGAATGGAGGCCTATATTTTATCGTAATAGCAATAATGGCTACCAAAACAAACATAATTGAGTAAAATAGTTTTTTTCTATTTATTTTGTTAAACATTATATACTCCAATGCGAACATAAAAATAATTATAATTAAAGTTCCGCCCAATAAATAGAACATGTAAAAAATCTGGCCTACTGTGTTGAGTCTTTCAAAAGAAATAAATAAAGCAATCATAAGTATTGTTGCCAATAAAAAGATAAAAGTGTATATAATAGGCCAAAAGAATGATCTCAAGGGACTTTTTTTGATAAAGTTGGCTATATTGTCATGAACAGAATCACTTTTTACCCAATATGATAGTTCATTATTTTGTTGCGATTTATGAAAATTCATTTCATTTTCTATATTTACTTTTAGTTCTGCGAGCACTTCTCCATTTCTACCCTTTTCCAACTTCAGATATGTTTCATAAACTGTTTTAGAACACATTGAAGGCAGTTGTTCCAACTGCTGAGACATTTCATTGTAGTCAATTTCACCATTTTGATATTTGCAAATGCTCCTAAATACTTTAGTGTATATAGTCAGATTCTTTTCACATCTAATCAGTTCATCCGATATTCTTTTCTGGTGTGTACTGCGAGTCTCTTTGAACAGCCATATTGTCACGAAGATAAAGACAGCTATAATAAGGGAATCTGTCGGCGGCTCTTTGAGCATTTTTATAATTGAAGGGATATCCATATGTATTTTGTCCTCCCGTTACTTACTTCTTTTTAATATTTTGCCATTCTTAAAATCGTACCTGAACTTCCGTAAGCCAGAATAGGATTTCTTACCTTGAATTACTTTTGTATAATTATTTGCTACTTCCAGATTAATAATATCGTGTGTTAGCTGAACGGCTTTTGACTTAGAGCCTGCCTTTGATATTATCACTTGTTTATTTTTGAAAAACTCCATTTTTGTACCTTCTTTATAAATGCCGCTAGCTATGGTTTTACTACCATCACGGATTTCAATGTATGTACCCTTGCTACCGGGATGTTTCCCAACAACAAAAGACAAGACCAGATTTTTTGCTGAAGGGGTAGTAGCTGAATTCTTTGTTGATGCCTGGGACGAAGAGTGATTTTCTGTAGTTGGAGAGGATGACCTGTCAAATATATGGCGTTCCTTTAAATCGTTTATACCTGCATAGACAAGTGCAATTAAAAGAATTATACCGAGTAATCGCACATATGACTGGTATAATCTGAATATCCTTGTTCTTTTAACACTAACTAAAAGAGAACGCATCACATCTCTAAATGTTACAGAATCATATTTTTTTCTGTTTGCTCCACTAAATACCTTTTTTCGGAAGGCTGGCTTTTTATATGATGGTGGCTGTATATAAGTATTTGGATTTTGAGATATATAATTTGCAGTTTGCTTATTGGGGGTGTTTGTCTGAGATAAGCCTGCGATTTCTTTAATTACGTCAATTATTTTTACAATATCTTTAAGTTCATTTGTATATGATATTCTCATGAGCCTGAAGCCTGTCAGATTACACAAATAGTTTTTGAGCTCGTCCCGTCGTTCGGTATCTTCCTCATCATGATAGGGACCGTCATACTCAATTGCCAAAAGAGGTCTGTTACTTGATATAGAGCATATTACAAAATCAAAATGTGCCATTAGGTAATATGTAAAAATTTCACCTTCCACATACTGGGGAAGAGTAAAAACATCCTTTACGGGTGTTTTGCCTCTGAGCTTGAGCTCGTTGCTATAGGGCTCTAAATATGTTTCTATAAGTCTTTCAACATTTGCTTCTGAAGTATTCATTACAGGCTTTAAATTTTCATTTATCATTAGCTCACCATTATAAGAATTTTTTAATTAACTTTCGAGATATTTTGTTAATCTATTAACGTGTGTCCAACTTGGACACACGTTATGATACTGAATTTTAATAGTCTGTTGTTAATATTTTCAAATTCTTTATACCAGGAAAACTGTCAGCATAAGACTCAGAACCATTAACAGTGATTTTAATTTTTATCTGGAGAGCACCAGTTACGTTGATATTGACTGGAAGCAAATCCATTCCTTTTTTCAGTACACCAGTCGAATACAGGAGTTTATCGTTTTCATCATAAAATGAAAATTGCATTTCTGGTTTGTCGCTACCCCATTGGCTAAGGTGTCCTAGGCTACCTGACAATGTTTTTGCAAGACCGTTTAGAGCGTAAACTATAGTATATGTACCATCTTGCTCAATTGGGTTATAATAGATATTGGTAGATGGAACTTTGTCATCTGTTGTTTCAACTTTAATAAGTTCACCGGAATCAGCACTTATGTATGGTTTTTTTGCTAAATCAATCTCTCTGTATTCTTTTACTGCTGAACCGGTATTACTGATGTATACTTTATTATTTTTAAAGGTATACTTTTTGTTTAGAGTTCCAGCGATTGCCTTTGCAGGAACATATACTTCTCCATTATAAATAAATGGTTCTGGGGAGACTTTCTTTTCAACATTGTCAACTACTACTTTAATTCCCTGATAAATTACATCGATTTTTCTTTTGGTAGATGCACCGGATGTTATTAATGGAATTGATGAAACAATAACAATGCCTGCTAAAATTTGAATTAACATTCTTTTTTTCATAAATTTTCCTCCTTAGTGTATTTTTTAACGTGTGTTCAATTTGAACACACGTTATTTCCTATACATATTAATATAAACTAAATTATTTTTTTGTTGCTTTCACTTTGTGAAGAGGATTGGTCTTGACTGGTTCTTAAAATTCCCTTAATTTCGCCTCTGATTTCTGCTTTGAATTCAAAAGATAATTTCCTATAAGAATTTAATAATTGTTTTTCATCGTCGGATAAACCTTCAATTTTTGTTGTGCTTATTAATAAATCTTTATATTCATCATAGTTCTTGATATCTGAACGCCCAAGTAAATAATCGGTTGAAACATTAAAATAATCTGCTAACTTTGATAGAATATTAATATCTGGCAGACTTTTATTTCTTTCATAAGAACTATAGGTTTGCCTTTTAATATTTAATAACTGAGCAATTTGATCTTGAGTTATTTTTTTTTCTTCTCTTATAGTTTTTAGAATATCTCCAACCATTATTTACCTCCCTTTTTATCCATTATAGCAAGTTATTTTTGCACATCATTAAAAAGCAAATAATTATTGCAATTTAATTGACAAAGCAATTTAAATTTGCTAAAATATACCATATAAGGCAAATATAAATTGCTTTGACGAGGTGAATGACTTGAGAAATTGGTTAAGAAAAATTCGTGATGAGTTAAATTTAACTCAAGCAGAGGTAGCGAAAAGGGTAGGAGTCACTCGACAATTTATAGGTATGATTGAATCAGGAGCTGCTACTCCTCATCCTGAAACTGCAAAAATAATAGCCACTTCTTTAGATTTGGAGAAGTATGGCTTCGATTGGACAAAGTTCTATTCTCTTACTGATCAAAAAGAAGGTAAAGAATTGGATAGCATACCGGAAGCCGACAAAAGTAAGTAAAAGTGTTTTGACTAAAAGTGAAGGGAGGTGAGGCTATGCAGCTTTATACTACCGCACATGTTATTCAGCTTTTTATTCTTGGTTTTATAGGTGGCTTCTTCATAGGAGGCTTGCTGGTATCCAGCATCAAGTTTAAAAAGGTTATTGATAGAAGAATTATTATAAGACCCATACAACGAAAAATACCCAGTGTCGCAACCACTGAGTATCCGATAGTTTCTAGAAAAAACTATAAAGTTGTTTAGGTGCCCGTTTCAAAGGAACCCTTGTATTTCCATTATAGGGCGTTTTCCTCCAAATTGCAATAGCAGTTTATGAAAACGAAGAAGGCGACAACCAACACACTGTTCACATACGTTGTGCTGCCGCCCACCCTATGATCCTTGACAACATAAATATGCTATCAAATATATTGTATAGGTGCTGAAAGTGTCGGTCAATACAAATGGAAATATTCGGTAGCATATGGAGCTGGTTCTACAGCCGTTAAATCTGTGTTTTAGTGTATAGAGTATTGCATAGATGTTCTTTTATTTACCGTATCAGCGATGCACACTAAATTAATCCGGTAATATACCGGGAATGGATTCCAGCTGAAAATACCGGAGGGAGCCAAGAGGTTAAACCCCTGCGAGGAACTTGAAAATTAAAGTTTGAACCGGCAAGGTTTTATTGATAAAACTAATTATTTTTTGCAATAGATCATGTACTGGAGTTGTTTGTTTTGGAATTCCAGTGCATGGATGTGCTGCACAAAAGACTATTTTTAGAAAGGAAGGTTTAAATATGAATAGTAATTATCTGAATGCATCGGAACGATTGGAACGTGCAAAGACTGATATTAAAAGCTTATGGGAAGAAGGACAAAACGATAATAAAGGCTTTGAGAACAAACAGGCATACCGAATACTTGAGAATATTATTGAAAATATGGACACAGCTGTATATAAGCTAAAAAGATATTCCATGGAAGATATTGAGGGTGAACTACTGGAAGATTCATATCTGGATAAGTTTGAATTGATAAGAAATGATAACGGAAAAGGAATTGGTTATTCCTTTAGTTGTGGAGACTATTTAGAGGTTTTCGACAATGAGAGCGGGGAATGGTATGCAGGAAGAGTGGAGCATACCACACGGAACGGCGTTACCGGGTACTACTTTTATTGCAATGAGCTGGGGCATCCTTTTCTATACGGTGGATTGAGAGCAAGGGTTCGCAGGGATGAATAAATTCAGCAGGATTGACTGGAGGTGCAGGGAAGTGAAATATTCGGAAGTCCGATACAGGTGGGAACAGTCATTTTTATATGGCAGGTTCCTTTTTTATTATCAGCTGGTGTTTTTGGGCTGGTATTCAGTTTGGGGGTACATAAGACTCATAAATGATTTAGGTATATCACACACAATCAAAATGTTTCTGGTTCTATTTAGTATTACTGAGATTATGGGATTTGTTATCTATAGTTTAATGGCAGATAGCCTTTCGGATTTACTAAATGCATTAAAACACATACCCTCTGATTTTATTTTAGGAATAGTATATTTAGGGTACTTTGTTTATCCTGCATATTATGAAAATACAAATATATATGTGTATTTAGCTCCGTTACTATGCACTCTTTACTTGATTGTAACAAAAAAGCTGAGAGTTAAAGCACAGCAAAGGATTTTAAAAAAGTGAGGTTATGAAAATGGGTAGAATAATTGCGATTGCAAATCAAAAGGGTGGAGTTGGAAAGACTACAACGGCATCCAATCTGGCAGACGGATTAGTACAGAAGGGTAAAAAGGTTCTGAAGGTGGACATGGACCCTCAGGGCAATCTGACCATGAGCTCCGGAATAGATACGGAGATTAGTGACCGACAAGACAGCTTGATTACACTTTCGGAAGTAATGCTGGAAAAAATGAATAATGACAGGATTCCGGACAAGCAGGAATTTATAATTAAGACTGGGCAGGCAGATTTAATACCTGCAGACATGTCTTTGTCCGGAGTTGAACTTGCTCTGGTTAATACTATGTCCCGTGAATATGTTCTCAAGGAAATCTTGGAGAGTATCAGGAATTTATATGACTATATTCTGGTTGATTGTTGCCCAAGCCTTGGAATGCTGACAGTTAATAGCTTGACCGCTGCTGATAGTGTAATAATACCTGTTCAGGCTGAATTCTTGAGCTTGAAGGGGTTGGAATTACTTGTTCAGACCATTTCCAGAATCAAAAGGCAGATTAACAAAGCCCTTGAAATTGAAGGAATCCTTATTACTATGTTTAACAGGCAGACAATTTTATCCCGACAGATAAAGGAGATACTTGAGAAGAACTATGGTTGTAATATCAGAATTTTTCAAACGCTGATACCCAAGTCAGTCAAGGTTGCAGAAGCACCCATTGAAGGAATGAGTGTCCTTCAGTATTCTCCAAATAATATAGTGGCTCATGCGTACAGAGGGTTGACGGAGGAGATATTAAATGTCTAGGTTTGATTTAGCTTCCAAGATAAACGCAAACAAAGGATTAGATGATTTGCTTGGTGTAAATCCTGAGTCTGAAATTCAGTTTCTGGCCCCTACTACTTTAAATGAATTTCCCGAACATCCTTTCAAGCCCCACAGGGGGGACAAATTTAAAAAGCTGGTTGAAAGTATCAGGCTGCTTGGCATTATTAGCCCCCTGATTATCAGAAAAGAGGGGATGCAGACACTATCAGGCCATAATAGAAGGAATGGAGCCATTGAAGCAGGATTGAACAAAGTGCCTTGTATTGTAAGGGATGTTGATTACGACACTGCTTCTATAATTGTCGTAGACAGCAATTTTCAGCAAAGGGATGATCTGCTGATAAGTGAAAAGGCCTATGGATATAAAATGAAGCTGGAGGCCATGCAGCGTAAGGGTAAGCATGACGATTCCATAGGCTTGAAGAGCAGGGATATTGTTGGCCGGGAATATGGCGATTCCGGCTCACAGGTTCAAAGATACTTAAGAATGACATACCTTACAGACACTCTTTTAAATATGGTAGATGAAAACAAAATAGCATTTAATATTGCTGTTGAAATCAGTTATTTAAATAAGGTTGAACAAGAGCTGCTTGCTACATTTCTAAATGATAATGACATAAATATCAAGATGTCACAGGCAGCAGAAATGAAGTATTATAGCAAAAATAAAAAGCTTGATCTTATTCAGATAAAAAATATACTTATTTCAGCTCCAACTAGCAAGACTACATATTTTAAGCTGCCGGCAAATAATTTTTCTAAATATTTTGAGAAGGATGCAAATGAAAAACAGGTACTGGATGTTATAGAAAAGGCTCTGAAGCAGTATTTTGAGAAATAAAATAAATAACACCTGAAAGGAAGATGTGTATGACGGGAAAAACCCACTACCGGCTTGGCATTATGTATTATCTGGTTTTCTCCATCCTTCCGTTTATGGCTTCCATTCCTATAATCAAGGGAAACAGTAAAATTTCACTGGCTGCTGTCGGAGCTGCTGCTCTGGGGGCTCTGATAGTTGATTCGGATACAGAAAGAAGTATTATTACTCAATCAAACCCGGTAACCATTGGAGCTGCAAAAATAACCTCCACCCTTGAAAGAATTTTGAACAGATTACTGAGATTTATTATTGGTTTCTCGTCAGGGTATCTAATTTTGCATAATATACCGTGGATTATACAGATGTTTGGAGCAAGGGATCAAGTTTACTTTATTTCTTACGTTATAGCGTTTAGCTGTATTTTTGCAGGAATAGCAAGTGAAAGATTTATTAAAAGGCTTCCTGTGATTGCAATAATTTATAATACATGTTCAACTACTATCAATGTTATATTATCAGTATTAAAAAGGTTTATAGTTCTTATAATATATTTTACATTTGGAATTGCATTGGCGATATATAATCTTCAGAACGGCAATCATATAATGCTTTACATATTTGCCATAGTGATTTTGGGAACAGCAGTACTTCCACACCGCACATTTCTCCATTCTATAGAAGGCTTTATTCTGTACTCGATCATTGCAGTATACATATCAGGTATCTTTACAGCTCCTCAACTGGGTACTGCATTTATAGTGGGTTATTTCAGTCATATTTACCTGGCGGATGTTCTGACAAATACCGGAGTTCCGGTGTCAGTAATCCCAACCATACTCAGAAAGCTTGGGGTTCATGAAAGGCTCATGAAATTTTCCTTCTATAGAATCATTTGCAAGGTTTTAGATGCCAGATTGTGTATTTCAGTTATGAGCACCGGCACAGCATCCGGTAATGTTTTTGAATATATTTACTGCTCGCTGCTGTTTATTCTGACGGTGATCCTTATTATAAATCAGCATGGCATATTGGCCTTTTCGCTTGTTTAGTAGAGGCATTCCGGAGGTTATTTCGGTGGTAACCGTAGTTAAATACACTCTGGTCTGATTTACCACCTGTGTCTGTTACAGGTATACAAGCGAAATATATCGCTTTTATCAATTTTTTTGCTGTTTTGGTTACCACAGATGGAATAAGAGAATAGAGGTAGGATTGAAGTGGTAACTTCAATTCTGCCTCTATTCTCGAGGAGGAGATAAATAAATGGCGCAAAAGCTTATTTATTTATCTCCGGACAATCGGTCATCGTCAAAGACGCTGACCCAAGACTGGGATGCGGATGCATCACGGCCAGACATGCCGACAGGCATGGGCGACATGATGGAGCAGCCGTGATGTTTTTTTGAGGGAAAGGGAAGAAAATGTAATAGGACATCCATGACGCCTAATAAAATGAAATAATAGAAACTAGGGGGCTGATACATATGGGGGCATTAATAATTACTGAAAAGGAAGAGATTTTAAATGGGTTCAAGGTTATTACCAAAAAGCCTGATTTTACTGAAAATGAATACAAGATGGCTGAATACAATATTGTAAACAGCATTATTAAGAGCCTGATGGAACATTCGGAAAGTTAAAAACAAAAGGAAGATTGCTAATGATTGCCATATATGCAAGACAATCCGTAGATAAAAAAGATAGCATTTCCATAGAAAGCCAAATAGAATTTTGTATGAAGGAAGTATTTTCTGAAAACTACAAGGTATATACCGATAAGGGCTACAGTGGGAGTAATATTAATCGGCCGGCATTCGAAGAAATGATAAGGGACATAAAAATAGGTACTATTGAAAAAGTAGTGGTCTACAAGCTTGATCGTATAAGTAGATCACTTCTTGATTTTGCACACATAATTGAATGTTTTGATAAATACAAGGTAGAGTTTATAAGTTGGACAGAAAAATTTGACACCAGTACATCAATGGGTAGAGCTATGCTTTCTATAGTAATGGTTTTCGCACAGCTTGAGAGGGAAACTATTCAGCAAAGAGTAAAGGACAACTATTATCAAAGAGGTAAATCGGGGCTATATCTTGGGGGTATAGCTCCTTTTGGTTATGACAAGGTCGAGACACTTTTTAATGGAAAAAAGACTTATATGTTTGAAGAAGATGAAGAAAAATCTGATATTGTAAGGCAAATATACAGTATGTATGCGGAGCAGTCCAAATCATTAGGAATCATAGCCAGATACTTGAATACAAAAAAAATGAAAACTAACAAAGGGTATAATTGGACACCAACAGCTGTAGGCAGGTTAATTCGGAACCCGGTATTTGTTAAAGCAAATGCAGATGTCTATTTATATCTTAAAAATAAAGGAGCTATTATAAACAATGATATAAATGATTTTATCGGTGAAAATGGCTGCTATGTATACGGAGAAAGAAAATTAATAACTACAAGTAAATTTACAGACCTGACTAATAATTTTGTAACCATAGCACCGCATAAAGGCATAATAAACTCGGAGCTATGGTTAAAATGCCAATATAGAGCCGATGAAAACAGAACTATCAAGAATAGTGGCAGAGGAAAAAATAGTTGGTTATCAGGTCTTATGAAATGTGGATACTGCGGATATGCTGCTACTGTTGTAAACAGTCGTGGGCTCGTATACATTAATTGTGGAGGAAGGAAAAATGGTTTTTGTTATGGAAGAAAAAAGGTAATTCATTTAAAGGATATAGAAAAAATAGCTGAAATCAAACTGCTGGAAAAGATAAAATTGTTAAAAAATGAATTTAACATAGAATTAAGCTCTAATACTAAAGAGGTTAATGAATTAAAAATAAAACTTGCAAAAGTTGAAGAAAACATAAATAAACTGGTTGATAGTCTGTTAACCTTAAATGAAACAGCAGGAAGCTATATTAACGAAAGAATTACTGAGCTAGATAATAAAAAGAAAGTATTAATAAATAAAATAAACAAAATTTCTATTGAGAATTCTTCACAAAAAATAAATAAAGAAGATCTTTCAGAATATCTAAAAAATTGGGACAACTATGAACTGGAACAAAAGAAAAGCGTTGCAAAAGCCCTTATTGAAAAAGTAGTTATCACCGATGAAGAAATTGAAATAGTATTTAAGATTTAGCATTTTTCTTTTATATCCTTTCGTTCCAAAAGTGATACCATAAACCAGTTTACAGAAAGCCAATTTGCCAACCTTGCCGTTTTCATTTCCTCAGTTTCATTACCTGTAAAAGGACAGGCATTTACACTGTCACGGTACATTT
>JAEYPZ010000028.1:0-2856 GCA_023410275.1 Bacillota bacterium | reverse complement strand
TTCTCTCCGGCTCGGTCTTTCTTCCTGCTTCTGTCCTTCTCCCCGCCTCGGTCTTTCTTCCTGCTTCTTTCTTACTTACTGCCGCAGTTTTTCTTTTACTTTCTGCGTCTTTTAAGGGCATCCTTGTATGTGCCACGGCACCTTCTGGTGTTGTCTCCTGCATCAGCTCCGCAATCCTTTCAAAGGATATCTTTCCCTGCCTGATATTTGCAATAAAGTTTCCGTAAAAGCTGGTAAAATCAGAAATAAAATTCAAATAAAATATAAATAAGGATAAATCGCTGATACTTAACTCCCCTTTTTTCATAAGCCCTGCTGCCAAAAGGAGAATAAATCCCGTTCCCAGGTTCACCGTATTATGGAATACGGAATTAAGGGTCTGTGAGAGCAGCGTGTCTCTCAGCATAAATTTATGCCTCTTATTATTCAGCCCCTCCAGATAGCCCAGTACCTTTTCTTCTTCTCCTGCTACCTTGATAGCCTGAACCGCACCAAAGATTTCTCCCATTGCTCCGGTTACCATTCCCGTAGCTTCTCTGGCGGCCTCTCTGTATTTTTGCAGCTTTTCCCTGAGCATCTGCACAACACCTACTACAATTACCATGGGAGCAAATACTAAAAGTGTAATCTTAACATTGATATTTAACATGATGGTAACGGCAACTACCACAAAGGTAAGGGTTCCGATAAAATCCAGTGTCCAGCTAATGGTATTCTCGATGGTGTCCGCATCATCCCGAAAGCAGTTAAGCGCTTCTCCCGAGGCCCAGGGCACTGCTGCCGCTCCGGGTTTCTTCAGAATGCTTTCAAACATATTCCTGCGCAGCAGGGCACTCATTGTAAAACGGTGCAGGTTATCTGCATTGGCACCTAGATATATATTCACCATTCGGCCAAGAGCATAGGCAAGGGTCAGGGCACATATCACCGCCAGACTGTTCCAAAAGTCACTGTGAGGTGTCAGTATCTGAAAAAATTCCTTGTACAGTAAGCCCATTACCAGTGGAAATACATGTATCATTGCCCATAAAAGACAGTTTACGGCATAAAGGCCCGGTCTGTAAGCCATCATCTTAAAAATCAGCCTTTCCATAGAAAACTCCTTTTTTCATTTTATGCTTTTCATACCAGTACCTCCTCTATCCCAAAGCTTAACAGCTCATTCAGTCTTGAATTCGTATTCTTTATCAGTTCTTCTCTCAGACCGTATTCCAGCATCCTTCCTTTATTCAGAATCAGGATGTTATCCGCCCTTTGAACCGTTGACAGCCTGTGGGCTATGATAATACAAGCCCTGCCTTCTATCAGGGTGGATAAGGCATTTTCCAGGAACCTTTCCGTAACCGGGTCAAGCCTTGCAGAGGCTTCATCCAGAATAATCAGCCTGGGATTCCTTAAAAACACTCTGACAAGGGTCAGGAGCTGCGCCTCACCGGAGGACATTCCGCCTCCCGGCACCAGCTCGGTATCCAGCCCCTCTTTCAGATTTTCATACCAGTCCTTTAATCCCATTCTGCAGATGGTTGAGACAATCAGCTCATCCGGGATACCGGGATTAAAAAAGGTGATATTGTCCCTCACACTGGCATGAATCAGCTGTACCTCCTGGGTCACATACGCTATGCTTTTGCGCATATCCTTTAGCATGATATCCTGCTGCTTCTTACCGTTTAAATAAATATTTCCCGAATCCGGTTCGTAGAATCTGACCACAAGCCTTGCAAGGGTCGTCTTTCCGCAGCCCGTGTGTCCCAAAATCCCCAATACCTTCCCTGCCCCAAGGTCAAAGGTGATATTCTGCAATACGGGAACATCTTTTTCATAGGAAAAGGAAACCTCTTCAAAGCATAAAGACAGCTCCTCTTCCTCCCCAAGGCTGGCTGTGCCATCATCTTTGATACTGGAAGTCTGCTTTAACAGCTCCTCAATACGAATAATACTGGCAGTTGCTTTCTGGATATCCATTAGCTGCTCCCGTAACTGGTCCAGCGGATTTTCCAGAAGCTGAAAATAATTAATCATAAGGTATACCAGCCCTAAGGTGATATTTCCTTTGTACCAGAGATATCCTCCCAAAGCAAATATCATAATATCCCCCAGTCCAAAAAGTCCGGACAGGGTAATCCAGATCTTATAGCCTGATAAGCAGAACATTATTGGCAAAGCTGATAAACAGCTTTGAAAAAAAGTTGAATAATGCCGTTACATCCCCATCAATTCTTTCCACCAGCTCTCCTGACGGATGCTCCTTAAAGTAATTCATATCCAGAGAAAGGCAGTGCTTTACCATATCCCGTCTAAGGGTATTGGTGGTACGCCAGCCGATATTCTGGCTTAGGTATGTAGAAGCAATTGCCAGTAATTGCTGGGTAAAGGCAGCAACGATAAAGAGCACCGCTGCTTTTATTAAATCGCTCATAGGTTTATTGGACCCAATGCCGTCAATGAAAAAACTGATAAGCATCGGATTGACTAACTGCAGCCCTATGCTGCCGCCTAATACCAGTGCCAGCAAAACCAAGGGAAGCTTACTGTTTTTCATGTATTTTGCAAGTAGTGCTCCATATTTTTTAATGGATAATTTCATGTATGTGTTTATTTCCTTTCTTCGCATGTTTGGGAGGATTGTAAAAACATCTTACACTCCTGCCTTTTCCGGCCGATGTGCTCAAACTTTGCATGCCATATAAGCAAAAAAAGACGCAGATTCTGTTCTCTGCGTCTTTTGGCGTTCAGGCATATTATAAGTATACTTTTATCCTGACATTCCGTTCCATGTATCAAAAAAAGACGCAGATTCTACACAACCCGCGGCTCAAAAAGTTTATATATGTTCAAAATTATGATAATCTCTCA
>JAEYPZ010000027.1:0-2975 GCA_023410275.1 Bacillota bacterium | reverse complement strand
ATTTGACCACATTCCGGTTTTTACCCAGTACGCGTACACTGCGGATGGACAAATCCTTTTGTGCAAACAGTGGTTTTTCGTTCCCCTGCCCATATGGTTCCAGTAAATCCAGTTCCTCAATCAAAGGTTCACTTATGTATTCCAGAGGCATAGGAACATCAATCCATACCTTCTTAACAAAATCCTCTTCTGATAACTCTGCTTTTTCATTCAGAGCTCTGCGTAATTCATCAACATTTTCCTTTAAAAGAGACAACCCTGCTGCCATTGGGTGACCGCCAAATTTCAGCAGGAGTTCCTTTACCTCCACCAGAGCGTCAAACATATGGTAAGACTCAATGGATCGCCCGGAACCTTTTACATGCTCCTCTCCATCCGTCAGTACAATCGCCGGTTTCTGAAAACGCTCTCTTAATCTGCCAGCTATGATTCCAGCAAGTGACTCATGGCAATCCGGCAGATATACCACCAGAACCTTATCCCTGGAAAAATGTTCTTCTACCAGTTTTACCGCTTCGTCTGTTCCCGATTTCGTCATATCCTTCCTCTGGTCATTGAGATCCTTTAATTCAACAGCCATTCTGTCTGCTTCATCCTCTTCCTCACATAAAAGCAGAGAAAGAGCCAGCTTGGCAGTCACCAGACGTCCGCCTGCATTTAAACAAGGGCCGATCACAAATCCAATCTGATATGCCGTGATATGATCCTTATCTAAATTATTCTTCTCAATAAGTTTTAAAAGCCCCAGACTTTTGGTATTCCCAATGCGCTTTAAACCTTCTTTCACGATAATCCGGTTCTCGTCCTGCAGCTTCATCACATCTCCGACGGTTGCTATAGCAGCAAATTCCACCATATCAAAGGATTTCTCTATTGAAATGCCAAATGCCTCATACAAAGCCTGTACCAGCTTAAAGGCCACCATACCACCGCAAATCTCAGGAAACGGATATCTGCAGGCTTCCTGCTTGGGATTAACAATCGCATCACCTGGCGGCAGCATCTCCTGCCCTTCGTCTTTTCGAATATCATGATGATCTGTTATAATCACAGTCATTCCAAGTTCTTTGGCAAGACTGATTTGTTCCACTGCGGCTATTCCATTATCACAGGTCACAATAGTATCAATGCCATCCTCATAAGCTGCCCTGATGATAGATTCATTAATTCCATATCCATCCTTAATTCTGTCCGGAATTTCATAATCCACAACTGCACCGGTCTCTTTCATTGCCTGATACAAAAGGTATGTAGAACAGACTCCGTCAATATCATAATCTCCTACAATCCGGATCGGCTTCAACTGTTGTATCTTTTCTTTTAAAATTAATATGGCACGATCCATATCTTTCAGCAGACAGGGGCTGTATAAATCACCCAGCCCCCCTCTTAAATACTTTTCCACGGCTTCCCGACCTAATACTTCCCGATTTCTGATAATTCTTGCCGTTACCGGTGATATATGATGAAATTTTGCCATTTCATCAAAATCAGCCCGTTTAGTCTGAAGCATCCACTGCTCTGCTGCCATCTTTCTTGATCTCCTTAATAACACTCTTTTGTACTGTCTCTTCTTTTGTTCCTTTTATCTCTCTTAATTTTCTGGCCCTTGTTATTACCCGAATTCTTTTATTTCCTGTTTCCTGGTCCTCCTGCAAGCCTTCTTTCCGCCTTTTTGCAGCAGATAAACGATTCATAAGGCTTGTAATGGAATAAAGGATGGGCGCAAAGTCCCCCCGGTAAGCTTTTTCACAGGTGGATTTCACCTCAAAATTCTCACTTCCTATTTCCTGAAATAAATATTTTTCATCATCGATAATATGCTTTAACCGATCAATCAATTCGTTGACAGAATTGGTCAGGATGCCGATTTCATCTCTGGACCGGTAGGTTAAATAGACCCCTAAATCTCCGTTTGCCACTCTTCTGGTTCCTTCCACAAGATCCTTTACCGGTTTATCAATGGCAATGATTATATAAATCACAAGGAGCGAAATTAAAAATCCTACCACACCAACGCTGATCACCTTCATCCTTGCCAGACGCATATATAAATGATCCCCTTCAATGCTGGCTGCTTCCGATCCTTTTCTATTATAATCCACAACCTCTAAAAACCCATCGCTTGACTCATCAAACAGCTCTCTGGATTCTCCCATGATGATGTTAAATGCTTCACTGGAGTTATTTTCCCGGCTAACGGCAAGAAGGCGATAGCTGCATTCCAAATACTTTCTCCAGTTATCTTTGGCCTCATTCATTAACTTGCGGTCTGATTCATCCGTAATATAAAGTTCATACCGGGCAAAGGACCGGTCTATCTCAGTTTTAATTCCATCCATCTCCCGCTCCAGCTGGGATTTATCCACCCCGCTTGAAGTGACCACATGGTTATATTCCTTAATGCGGTAATCGGATGTCTTCGTGTTTAACTCTTCCGCAATAATAATTGCAGGCACCCATGACTGGGAAATTACCGTACTGGCTTCATTGATCTTACTGGCTGTAATAACAGATTCCGTTCCAATAAATATTAGTCCCAAAATGCTGATAGCTCCCAGCAAAATGAGTTTTGTTTTTATTTTAATATTTCTGATAGATGTCACTTTCATATTCCCTTAATCTCTTCCTCCTGGACCGGTAATCCGGTATTTCCTTTTCTACAGTTGACCAGAATGCTTTTGAATGATTCATATAAGACCGATGAGCCAGTTCATGTACCACCACATAATCAGCCAGATCTTCCGGCAGCAGCACAAGTCTCCAGTTAAAATTTAAGTTTCCCTTTCCGCTGCAGCTGCCCCATCTTGTGGCCTGATCCCGAATGGCGATTCTGCCGTAATCCGTATTCATAATTTGTGCCCACAAAGCAGTTTTCTCCTCCAGATACTGCCTTGCACGCTGCCTGTACCAGTTCTTAATCACTGTTTTGACTGTATCCTCTCCATCAATGGGTCCAGTGAGTGTTAATTCTT
>JAEYPZ010000158.1:0-56570 GCA_023410275.1 Bacillota bacterium | reverse complement strand
GCTTTATCGGAGGAAATGAGGATGAATTTTTTTACTCCGAAGAGATGGGCAGCCATAGCCATTTTATATGTACCGCCCACATTGTTTTTGATTGCTTCATTAGGGCTGTTCTCCATTAAGGGAACATGTTTATGGGCCGCTGCGTGGTAAATGATATCCGGATGGAATTGCTCCATTATTTTATGAATCCGCTTTGTATTCCTTACGGATGCAATCAGTACGGTCAGATTCAGGTCCGGATGGGTGCCTTTAAGCTCCTGCTCAATGGAATAGGCATTGTTTTCGTAAATATCAAGGATAATTAGCTGCTTTGGTTTATGCCCTGCCAACTGCCTGCACAGCTCACTGCCGATAGAGCCCCCGCCGCCTGTTACCAGAACGACCTTGCCGCTTACATAATTCATTACTTCTTCTAAATCGATTTTTACAGGCTCTCTTCCCAATAAGTCATCGATTTCCACATCTCTTAGCTCTGTTACACTGACTTCCTCATTAATAAGCTGATACATACCGGGCAATAATTTTAACCGGCAGTTTGTCTGCTTGCAGATCTCAAGTATTTCCCTAATTGCTCTCTTGCTGGCAGAAGGCATTGCTACAATAATACTGGTTATTTCATATTTTTCAACAGCCTCCAGAATATTGTTCCTGTCACCGACTACTTTGATTCCCTGAATATAGCTTCCCATTTTGTCCTTGTTATCGTCAATGGCACATATGACACTTCCATTCACATAGACACTTCCTGATATTTCCCGGATAATGGAGCTTCCGGCTTCCCCTGCTCCAATAATCATAATACGTTCTTTTACAGCTCCGAAATTTCTTCTGGAAAGTCTTCTGATATAGCGGTAGAAGAAGCGACCCATACTGATGAAAAGGATTAGAAAGAGGGTGCTTAACGGGTAATAGCTTCTTGGCACATGTATTTTTAATATGTAATGCATGAAAATCAGCTGAATGACACCGGCACTGACACAGGCAAATAAGATGTTCGTCAGTTCGTCTATACCGGCGTATTTCCATAAACTGTTGTAAAGCCTGAACAACGCAAAAATTATGATTGTGACCAGCGTGTTTATTAAGGTATAGGATAGCACCGCTTCCGCATAGTTTGTTGGTACCTGGCTGATTCGAAAGTCAAAACGAATGATAAGTCCCAAAAAAGATGCCATATTTATAAGAATAGCATCAAGTAATATCAGAAAAAGCCTTCTGATAAAAAGCTTCCTGTCTTTTATAAACTGTTTCATGTGCCACCTCAAACTATTTGATTTTATATTTGGCAGATTGGCCCTCGGATTAATGTCCGGTTAGACCATGTATGTGGGGATTTTGAATTAGAACTTCTGTATTCTAATGGAATAGCTCCTAACTTCATATCATATCACAATTTCTTTTTTCTTACAATCAGTTTAAAGAATAAACATATATATCCAGCTCCTTTTACAACTCCACTTAAATGCCAACCATTACTTTACCTTAAAATTTCTTTGAATAGATGTGCAAGGCTGAACTGTAATCATGTTGTCTCTTTCAATATTCAGTTTGTAGGTGAATTACCCTTGTAACAATGACCAAAGCATTCTTATTACAAGATTATGTCTGTGAAATTCTGGGGTTAACTTAGGACACTCAAATCAAAATTGTTCAGTAATACTTCTTTCATTGTCAATTTTCCATACTATATAGCCATATTTACTTCTGCTTGTGTTGAAAAAGTACAAAAAACATCCGAAATTAGAACAAAAATTATAACGAATAACATATATAAACAAATAATAACAATTCTGTTTCATTACTATTGTATTAAAATCATGTAAAATTAACAGTAACAAAAAGAAAATAAGCAACTTTAAATAGAGCGCAGAAAGAAGACAGGAGGATAAAGATTATGGCTAAGTTAACGGCGGAGGCAAAAAGAAAGGAGAGGGGCTGGGGAAGGAAGAAAAAGACGTTACTACTGCTAAGCATGGTTGCTCCCGGAGCTATCTGGTTAATCCTGATACGTTATCTTCCCATGTTCGGTATCATAATTGCCTTTAAGAATTACAAGATTTACACAAAGGAACCAACCTTGCTTAACAATGTAATGCACAGTAAATGGGTGGGACTGGAGAATTTTAAATTTATGTTCAAGACCACCGATTCCTGGATTATGATACGGAATACCCTTGGATATAATCTCCTATGGATTTTGCTTGGTATTGTAGTGGCAGTCAGCTTTGCAATTATGCTGGATCAGATAACGAATAAATTTGTGGCCAAGAGCTATCAGACAATGATGTTTTTCCCTTATTTTCTCAGCTGGGTGGTAGCAAGCTACTTTGTACTGGCTTTTCTGGATCCTACCAGAGGCTTAATTGTACATTTTCAGAAGTCCCACGGAATGGATGTTATTAACTGGTATAATGACACGACCTATTGGCCTTTAATTTTAACCATAGCGAATATGTGGAAATACATAGGATATTCAACCATTCTTTATCTGGCGGCAATTACCGGAATTGATACCACCCAATATGAAGCAGCCGGCATCGACGGTGCAAGTAAATGGCAGCAGATTCGGTATGTGACGATTCCTCACTTAAAAACGATGATTATTATATTATTCATACTGAATATCGGAAAGATCTTTAATGCTGATTTTGGTCTTTTCTACAGTGTGCCAATGAACTCAGGGCCATTATTTCCTGTAACCCAGGTTTTTGATACTTATATTTACCGTACTTTGATAGCTACCCATAATGAAGGAATGAGTACTGCTGCAAGCTTAATGCAGAATTTCGTTAATTTCATCTTTATCATGACAGCAAATACCATTGTACGTAAGGTGGACGAAGAAAGCAGTTTATTCTGACCGGCTGAAGTGCTGCGGCGGATGGGAAGAAAATTTGACAAAGAAGGTTAGGGTGAATTATGAGTAATATAGAGTATACAGTAAAAAGTAAAAAAAGAAGACTGAATTCCATCAGTATTCCGGCGGAAGTCATTATCAATATTATATTGGGACTTTTCTGTCTCGCATGTGTCCTTCCATTTATATTTGTTGTGATTATATCCTTTAGTTCACAAAACAGCATCAGAGAAATCGGATTCTCCTTTGTACCAAAGGAGTGGTCGTTAAGTGCCTATAAATACATTATGGATTTAGGAGCGCAGCTTTGGGTTTCATATTTTAACAGCTTTTTTGTAACCATTCTGGGAACGGTCCTCAGTGTTCTTATGTGTGTACTGTACTCCTATGCATTGTTCCGAAAGGATTTTAAATACAGAAGCTTCTTTACCTTTTTCAGCTTCTTTACCATGCTCTTTGGCGGCGGCCTTGCACCGACCTATATGGTCTGCAAGAATATGCTGGGCTTAAGTGATAATTACGCGGCATTGATTGTGCCCATGCTTGTAAATCCTTTCAATATTATTATTATGAGGACCTTTTTCCAGTCCTCGGTTCCTACGGAGCTGATTGAATCTGCTGCGATTGACGGCAGCGGCGAATATAACACCCTGTTCAAGATTATTGTACCCATATCAAAGCCCGGTATTGCGACGGTCGCACTGTTAAATGCCCTGGCTTACTGGAATGAATGGTTTATTCCCATGCTGTATATTAAAAAGGCCCGCTATATACCATTACAGTACCTGCTGATGAAAATGCAGAACCAGGCGGATTTCCTGGTCAGAAACGCAGGTGTTCTGGGAGCCGAAGTATCAAAGATCATGAATACCATTCCGCAGGATACCCTGCGTATGGCATTGGTAGTATTAATCGTTATTCCCATTGCCTGTGCCTATCCGTTTTTTCAGAGATTTATCATATCAGGCCTTACCATTGGTTCCGTAAAGGGATAAGTACGGCAGGTAATTTTGCCGCTTATATAGAAAAAGAAGGAGGATTTATATTTATGAAGAAGGTAGTATCTATCATCCTTACACTGGTTCTGGTATTTTCATTAGCTGCCTGCGGTAGTAAGGATAACAAGAATACTTCCAGTAATGCAGGAAGTACAAATCAGAGTTCGAATTCGGGGGCCAATGGAGGTACGGATGCTTCCGCAACAGAGGCAGCCACAGAGACACCCGGGGCACCTGACATTTCAGAGCCTGTTACCTTGAAATGGTATCTTACCGGCAGTACTGTTACAGATGACAAAGAGGTGCTTGCAAAAGCAAACGAGTACTTAAAGGAAAAGCTGAATGTAACATTGGAACCCATTTGGGGAACCTGGGGAGATTTTGATAATAATGCTGTGCTTGCCATAAACGGCGGTGATGATGTGGATATTTATTTCACCAGCTCCTGGAGCGGTGACGAATACAATGCATTTGCCAAGAAGGGTGCATGGGTTCGTCTGGATAATCCGGATAACAACCTGATCGAAAAATATGCTCCCGACCTTTGGAAAGCACTTCCTGCCGTATTGACAGATGGTGCTAAGATTAACGGCTCCGATGGTTTAGGCGTGTATGCGGTTCCCGGCTACAAGGATATCGCCACACAGAACTGCTGGGATATCAATGTTCCTTTGCTTGAGAAATACGGCTATTCTGTGGATGATATCAAGAAGCTTGATTACTACAGCTTTGGTGATATCTTAAAGAAAGTAAAAGAGGGTGAAGGGGATGATTTCTATCCTCTGTTAGTAGAAGGTAACGTACTTGAAAGAATGGTTGACAATTCCATTATTGTTACCGGTGATGCCGGAAGCAATAATCTTCTTTCCTACTATATCAATCCCACTGACCCTTCACAGCCCGGTTCTTATGGAAACAAGATTTTAAGCAAATTTGAAACACCGGAATATAAGAAATTCGTAGAAAAGACCCGTGAATATTACAATGCCGGTTATATTGACCCTGCAATGGGCAATGCAAACCAGGCAAATGATACCCGTACGGCTAAACAGCTTTCCGGACAGTATTTAATCGGAACCCAGAGCTATGCTCTTGGATATGAAGTTCAGGCAAGCAGCGAGCGAGGATTCGAGGTTGCAATGGTACCCTGTACACCTGCTTATGTTGATACCACATCCTCTCAGGGTGCTATGATGGCTATATCCACCTCCTCCAAGAATCCGGAGCGTGCCATGATGTTCCTTAACCTCTTAAATACAGATCCCACACTTTTCACACTGTTGGATTACGGTATTGAAGGTACACACTATACCTTAAAAGACGGCAAGGCTGCCTTTACAGATAAGCGTAAAGATTACCAGCCCTGGACAAATGGTATGGGTAATGTAACACAGCTTCCTCCTTTAGACGGACAGGATGCTAACTTCTGGGATAACTTCAAGTCCTATTATGGCTCTGCAAAGAGCATACCTGCTTTAGGCTGGGCATTTGATCCTACCAGCGTTGAAACAGAATTAGGCTCACTTGCCAACGTAGCCGCAGAATATGCACTTGCATTAAACACCGGTACTGTTGATCCTGCAACGGAGTTACCGAAGTTCATCAAGAAATTAAAGGACAACAATATTGATAAGATAGTTGATGAAGCAAATAAACAGTTAACAGATTATCTGGCAACAAAGGGGAAATAAACAGTTAACAGATTATCCGGAAACAAAAGAAGAATAAACAGAAAGTAATCAGGAAAAACAAGGGGAAACAAATAAGAGAAATAAATAGATGAAAAAAGAGTAAATCAGCAACAAATTGGCGAAAACAAATTTGAGAAATTCAATAAGAAACTCCATGCTACTACTGTAATAATGCAGGAAGGCATGGAGTTTCTTGCGTTGGAAGGCTGCGGCCATGAGCCGCTGTATCTGGCGGATGCCGTTTGTCCTTTCGTTTGCCAGAATGTGGCTGAAAGCTGAGTAAAAGGTCCAGCCAATTAGTTCGTTCATTGGCGGTCAGTGGATTTTCTTGCAATCAGTTCCGTCTTAAAATAAATCTGAGTCGGTTTTATATCCGGATTATTTATATGAATTTTAATAAGGTCATAGCAGGAGGCTGCCATTTGCTCCATGGGAATGTTAATTATAGTGAGGGAAGGATTACTGTATTTGGTATATTGAGGGTCACCGTTGCCGATAGCAATGATGCCGATAGTTTCCGGAACGGGGATGGCATACTGTTGCAAAGCATGGATAAGGCCAAGTGCGATTGCATCGGAATCACACAGGAAGGAGTCAATGGATTGGATTCTGTCCCCGGTCATATCATGCTCATAAATAAATTCGGCTCCGCCCGCAATGGAATTCGTTACATTTCTGATATTTTCATCGGGTATTGTAATTCCATAGGTATTCATCTGGGCAAAAAAGGCCTCCCGGCGCATGGAAGCTCCCGGGAAATTTACATGGGAGCCGAGTATAAAGGGTTTACGGTAGCCCTTCTGGTATAGATGGTCCGCAGCCAGCTGGCCAATTAACGTATCATTCATATTGACGGAAGAGAACCGCTCGGAAAACCGGTTATAAAGTATAATAGGAATAACCGTATCAAGCTCTTCCAGGAATTGCAGGTCTTCTTTCGAAGCATTTGCTACGATAGCAGCATGGAAGTGGCTTCCGTCGAAATTTTCAGCTTCCCGGCAGAGCTCTCCGTTGGTATAGGGATAGATAAATATACTGGAATTTGCCTGCATAACCTGTATTTTTTCCTGAAGTCCGGAAAAGAAACGGGACATCATTCCTTTACGAAAGTCGAATGTCCAGAACAAGGCTATGATGAGTTTATCTGCATAGCCTCTTTTCAGCTTCTTTGCAGATATATTAGGATAATAATTCAGGTCGGTCATTGCCTGTCTCACCCGTTCCTGGGTCGCCTTAGATATTTTTCGTTCTTCCGCTTTTCCATTGACTATAATTGAAACAGTGCTCAGAGAAACACCTGCTCGTTTTGCAACATCTTTTATGCTGGACATGGGAATAAATCCTCCATTCTTTCTTACCTTATTCCAATTATACACTGTTTTAATAACAGGTGTATATCCTAATAATTGTTAGTATAACGATTTACTTAATTATAACATAAATAGTAACTCATGTATAGAAGTATTTGGCAATAGAGATAAATATGGCAATAATGACAATGAAATCTTGATAATGGAGCGGATATTAATAATTTTATCTAAAAAAATTAAAAAAATCGGTTGACAATGCAGCGCATGTATTATAATATAGTGCTTAAGTAAAACGTTATAGTACAACGTTGTACCTAATAAATTAAAAGGAGAACAGGTATGAAAAAAAGATTGTTATCATTTCTATTGGCGGGGTTTATGGTAATGACTTTGCTGGCCGGATGTACGAAAGAAGGAAGTACAAACACTGACGCAGATAAGGAAAATGCACCAACTTCCACGGATACCAAAACTACCAAAGATGAAAAACCGTATCATGCGGTGCTGGTATATTTGGTAGCCAGTGATTCCCAGGACCAGGAGAAAGTGAACGAGCGCTTTAATGAGCTGACCAGGGAACAGCTGAACATGGAAGTTACTTTGATGCCAATGACATGGAGCACCTGGCAGAACCAGATGCAGCTGATGCTCTCAGGCGGTGAACAGGTGGATTTGTTTCCCATGCTTATGAGCAATGCGGCAACCTATGTGGATGCAGATTACATAACAAATATAGCACCATATCTTGAAACCAATGGACAGTATCTGCTGGAGAATGTCGGAAAGGATGATATCTGGTGCTGCAGTATAGGGGACTTCCTCTGGGGAATACCTACCATGAAGGAAAGGGCTAATCCGGTTTCCATGTGCGTACGTACAGATATTTTAAAGGAAGCGGGTATTGACCCTGGTACTATAAAAAGCTATGAGGATATGACAGAGGTCTATAAGAAGGTGAAGGCTCTTCATCCGGACATGATAATGTACGGCGGCAGTTCTACCTCAGCGCCTGCTTCCCAAACCAATGAACTGGATATATTGGGAGACCGCTTTGGGGTACTGGAGAATTTCGGCCAGACCACAAAGGTAACAAACTATTTTGAATCGGATTTATATAAAAGACTGGTCAATCTGGCAAGAAAATGGTATGAAGCCGGCTATACCTCGAAAGATATGGCCACCAGCAGCGACGGCGGAGAAACCTTAATGAAGGCAGGCAATCTGTTTTCCTTTGCCGTTTATTGCAAGCCAAATACCAAGCAGGAAAAGGACGATCAGACAGGCTTTGATACAACAATTCTGAAGATGGAAGGAAATGAACTGAATACATGGGGGACGGGAAGTCTTGGATATTCTGTGGGAAGCTCTTCCCCTGATCCTGCAAAGGCAATCGAACTGCTGAATTGGATTTCAAAAACAGAGGAAGCAAATGATCTATTAAATTGGGGCGTAAAAGATATCCACTGGGTGGAGAAAGAGGACGGTACCATTGATTTTCCGGAAGGCGTCACAGCTCAAAGCAGCGGCTATCATCAGAATTTTGGATTCGCACTTCCCAATCAGTTTAACAGCCATGTTTGGACCGGCAATTCCCCTGACATATGGGAGCAGTATAAAAAATTCCGTGATGAATCAACAAAATCAATGGCTTACGGCTTTGCACCTGATTTATCGAATTATGCCACAGAGATTGCTGCCTTAACGGAGGTCAGGACTCAATATGAAGCACAGATAGCAACAGGAAGTGTGGATCCGGTTCCTGCCATGAAGGAATATAATGATGCACTTTATGGAGCGGGTTTGCAAAAAATTATGGATGAAAAACAGAAGCAGCTGGATGAATGGCTTGCAAAACAGCAGAAATAGTACGCGCATAATTAATTATAACGTTGAAAGGAAAAGGTTTATGAGAAAAATAGAAATCCATGGAGAGGTTTCCTTAAAAAAGAGATTGCTCAAATCAATTCCATTATACCTGATGCTTTTACCTGGGATTGTTTACCTTTTTATTAATAATTATATTCCTATGGCCGGAATTGTCGTGGCTTTTAAAAAATATAGTGCGCGGAAGGGAATATGGGGAAGTAAGTGGTGCGGCTTTGACAACTTTACCTATTTATTTCGTAATGATGCATCTTTGATTATCCGGAATACATTACTTTACAATATTATTTTTATTGTTCTGAATCTGGTTGTGGGAGTAGCCCTGGCCATTCTGATTTCGGATGTTGCGTCAAATTATGCGAAAAAAATATACCAGAGTGCTATTATGTTGCCTTTTCTGATTTCAATTGTAATTGTCAGTTACATAGTATATGCGTTTTTGTCCGTAGAAACAGGTATGATTAACAACAGCATTTTAGAGCCCTTAGGCAAACAAAGCATCCTATGGTACAGTGATACGAAATACTGGCCCTTCATCCTTGTCTTTGTAAATACGTGGAAGACAGTGGGGTATGGCTGCCTGATTTATATAGCGGCTATTGCCGGTATTGACAAATCCTATTATGAGGCTGCACAGCTGGACGGAGCGAACAGATGGCAGCAGATTAAAGAAATTACGCTGCCGTCATTGGTTCCTTCCATAATAACTTTATTAATGTTAAGCATCGGACGTATATTTTATTCGGACTTCGGCCTGTTTTACCAGGTACCTCAGAATGCAGGAGCCCTTTACAGTGTAACAAGTACAATAGACACCTATGTATACCGGGCCCTGATTTCTGCGGGAGGTATCGGAAGGTCATCCGCAGCAGGAGTATTCCAATCCATTGTAGGATTTACCCTGGTTATGCTAAGTAATATGACCGTACGTAAATTCAGCAAAGAAAATGCGTTATTTTAGGAGGATGGCAGATGATTAAATCAAACGGTTTTAAAATATATCAGCTTATTATAAATATTATCCTTACCCTGGTAACGTTAAGTACGGTAATACCCTTAGTGCTGTTATTTATGTCTTCCATATCATCGGAGAGCTCCCTGATTGCAAATGGATATTCCTTTATTCCGAAAGAATTCAGTCTGGATGCTTATGCTTATATTTGGCAGAACCGGGGAACTATTTTCAGAGCTTATGGCATTACCATACTGATTACGTTTCTCGGAACGGCGGGGAATGTGGCATTGTCATCCATGATGGCATTTGCGTTAACGAACAGGAAATTGCCCTTTCGGAGAATTATCAGCTTTTATATCTTTTTTACGATGCTGTTTAACGGAGGGCTGGTCCCTTCCTACATAATGTGGACAAATACCTTTCATATCAAGAATACGATCTGGGCATTGCTGCTGCCGAATTTTTTTCTAAGCCCGATGAATGTAATGCTGATTCGTACCTATTTTGTCACAAGTATTCCGGAACCCTTGTATGAGGCAGCCGAGATTGACGGGGCAGGATATTTCACTGTATTCCGTAAAGTTGTACTTCCCCTCGGAAAGCCGATTCTTGTGACGATGGCGCTGTTTTCAGGACTGACTTACTGGAATGACTGGACAAACGGTTTGTATTATATAACCAATTCCAAATTATACAGCATACAGACCTTGCTCAATAAGATGATTCAGGACATTCAGGCAATACAGGCAAATGCGGCAGCAGCCTCCTCCGGTGCGGCTGTGTCGGTACCCCAGGTTTCAATTCGAATGGCAATTGCTTTTGTAGCGGTGCTCCCGATTCTTATCATATATCCGTATCTGCAAAAATATTTCGCCCAGGGTATTGCCCTTGGAGCGGTGAAAGGTTAAAGAAAGAGGTGTGATATGGCTAAATTTAATTGTAATTTTATATCTTATACACTGACTCGTGCGGTGGATATTACAGTGGTAATTCCTTCCGTCACAATACCGGAAGCAATGGCAGCCGGTCCCGGAGTTTTAGATGCTGTCAGCGAAACAGGGACGAGTGCAGGCCTGAAAGAAATACCTTCCGGCTTCCCATGGCCCTGCCATAGTAAGAAGGATAAATATCCGGTATTGTACCTGCTCCATGGAATGGGAAACAATCACATGACCTGGACTGGCTATACAAATATAGAAATGTTTGCGGAAGAACGCAATATTGCGGTGGTGATGATTTCAGCCGAAAATAAATCCTATGTCAACCATAAGAGCGGAGACAGGTTTTATGATTTTCTTGAAATAGAATTACCGGAGTTTATAGGCGGAATGTTTCCGGTGTCTGACCGGCCGGAAGATACCTACATAGCAGGACTGTCAATGGGAGGCTTCGGCGCTTTGGTGCATGGGCTTAAATATCCGGAGAAATACGCAGCCATCGGTGCGTTTTCCGCAGCAATTTTTCTGGAGCCTTCCAGATTGGCAGGCGGTGAGAAGGAAAGAGTAAATCCGGATTACGATCCCAGGACATTGACTTTACGCCTTGAGAAAGAGGGAAAAAGAGGAATCCGTATATTTCTTGCCTGTGGGGAAAATGACTTCTTATACGACGCCAATAAGAGCTTTCAGCAAATGCTGACAGAGCAAGGGCAGGAGGTGACCTGGGTTTCAATGCCTGGCTTCGGACATGAATGGAGGTTCTGGAACTTAATAGTAGAACAGTTTTTAGACTGGCTGCCAAGAAGTGATGCTTATAAAGCACTTGGAATTCGGCAGATATAATTTAGCCTGCAAATAAAAAGTCGATAGGAGGATAAAGATATGGCTTTATTACAAGTGAATTTTTTTTCGAACTGCCTAATGCGTACAGTAACAGTACACGCTGTCATTCCTGCGGATAAGAGAAATTTTGACGGAAAATTAATCCGGGAGAAAAAACCCTTCAAGACCCTTTACCTGCTGCACGGACTGCTGGGAGATGATACGGACTGGATTTGCGGTACCCGTATTCAGCGGTGGGCACAGGATCAGAATCTGGCAGTTATTATGCCTGCCGGAGAAAATCATTTCTACGTGGACAGTGAATACAGCGGCGAAAGGTATGGGGAATTTATTGGGAAGGAGCTTGTGGAATTCACAAGGGATTTGTTTCCTTTATCGGATAAGCGGGAAGATACCTTTATTGCCGGGCTTTCCATGGGTGGTTACGGAGCTGTCCGGAACGGTTTGAAATATCATGATACCTTCAGCCATATTGCCGGTTTATCAAGCGGCTTCATTCAGGAAGGGGTACTTGCCTCAAAGGAAAATGACTCGTTTTTCACAGGAAGCAGAAAATTTTATACCAGTGTTTTCGGAAATCTGGAAAACCTGGAAGGAAGCGATAAGGACTACAGGGCATTAATCAGAAACTTAAAAGCGGAGGAAGCTGAGATTCCCAAAATTTATTTATGCTGCGGAACAGAAGATTTCCTGTTGCAGGCTAACCGTGATTACAGGGATTTTCTTCAGGAAGAGCAGATAGACTTTACTTATGAAGAAGGTACGGGAAGCCATGACTGGGATTTTTGGGATACCTATATAAAAAGGGTGCTTGACTGGCTTCCCTTGGAAAATGCGGCACAGGGAATCAGCAGCGGAAATGTGCGTTAGCTAAGGAGGAAATAAGCATGGGAGACGTCATTATAGGCGGAGGCCAGGGTTTTTGGGGGGATAGTAATGATGCTGCTATCCATATGGTACGCCGCAGTAACATTAATTACATGGCATGTGACTATTTGGCGGAACTGACATTATCCTTAATGGCCAGACAGAAATTGAAAAACCCGAAAGCAGGTTATGCTGCGGATTTTATCGGACTGATGAAGGAATGCGGAAAGGAGGCATTTGATAAAAAAATTACCATATTGACAAATGCAGGCGGTATGAACATCGGGGGAATGGTCGAGGAGCTTGGAAGGCTTTCGGTGGAGCAGAATCTGCATGGATTGAAAATAGGTTATGTATTAGGGGATGAGATTTCGGCGGATATCCCCAGGCTGGAAGCGGAAGGAATTCCTTTTCAGAATATGGATGACACCGGTGATTTCAAGGAAATCAAAAACAGGATTTATAATGCCAATGTCTATTTTGGACATGAACCCACGTTAGCATGCCTAAAGCAGGGTGCCAATATAGTAATTACCGGGCGTTCAACGGATTCCGCATTGTTTTTGGCTCCGGTCATGCATGAGCTGGGCATTGCAGCAGATGACTGGGATAATCTCGCCAGGGGAATCATGGCCGGACATCTGCTGGAGTGCGGAGGCCAGGGTGCCGGAGGAAATTTTGATTATGGCTGGCGGGATGTGCCAAGGATGGATGAACTGGGATTTCCCATTGCGGAAGTTACAGGAGAGGACATGATCATTACAAAAGCACCGGATTGCGGCGGACTGATTACCGAGAAGAGCTGCAAGGAGCAGTTTTTGTATGAGGTCCATGATCCGGCCAATTACATTACACCGGATGTAACGGTGGATATCAGCAGGGCCACACTAACCCAGGCCGGAGATAACCGGGTACGGGCAGGAAACATAAAAGGAAAGAAAAGACCGGATATGCTTAAGCTGTCCATCGGGTATCACGCCGGTTACCAGGTGGCTGGCATGCTGAGCTTTGCCTGGCCGGATGCCTATGAGAAAGCACAGTATGCGGCGGAAATCTTAAAGAAGAAGATGAAGCGCAAGGGCTTACAGGCAGAGGAAATACGTGTGGATTATATTGGGCTGAATGCCCTGCATCTAAATGTGGCGGAGATATCCAGGGAGCTGTTATCAAACATGAACGAAGTGGTAATGCGTTTTGCCATCCGCACGAAAACAAAGGAAGAAGCGATGAAGCTGGTGCCGGAAATCGCACCCCTTCAGCTAAACGGACCTCCCGGTGCCAGCTTTTTTGGAGGAAGGCCTAAAGTGACAGAGCAGATTGGACTCTGGCCTACCCTGATACCAAGAGAGGCGGTAAAATTGACATCCCATATTCTGGAGGTTCCGTAAGGAGGTAAAAACATTGGAGCTATATTTAAATCAAATTGCCCATGGCAGGTCCGGCGATAAGGGTGATACCAGCAATGTATGCATATTTGCAAAGGAAAGCAGGTATTATGAGATAATACGCCGGGAAGTTACGGTCGAAAAAGTGAAAAAACATTTTGGAGATATGGTGCAGGGAGATATTATCCGGTATGAGGTACCGTCCTTGGAGGGTTTCAATTTTGTAATGAAACATGCCCTGGGAGGCGGGGCCACACATTCCCTACGGCTGGATACCCTTGGAAAATCCATGGGCTCGGCATTCCTTAGAATGAAAATACAGGTTAATGAAAACGAAGTGTGACACAGGGGGGAATTATGTCAGAACATAGGGCTTTGGAAAACATCACAGTAATTGATATGACCCGGGTTGTTGCCGGACCATTTTGCGGAGCAATGCTGGGGGACCTGGGAGCAGCTGTCATCAAAGTAGAAATTCCCGGCAGAGGCGACGATTCACGTGCTTATGGGCCGTATGTAAACGGAGAAAGCTTGTATTATTCCAATCTAAACAGAAACAAATACGGAATTACCTTAAACTTAAAAACAGAAGAAGGTAAGAAAATATTAAAGGCTTTGGTAAAAAAGGCGGATATATTAATTGAAAACTTCCGTCCCGGTGTAATGGAACGCTTAGGTCTGGGATATGAGGAGCTGAGTAAAATAAATGAAAGGCTGATCTATGGTGCCGTTTCGGGATTTGGCAGCTATGGGCCTTATAAAGACAGACCGGGCTATGATATCATAGCTCAGGCTATGGGCGGTCTTATGAGCCTGACCGGGCAGGAGGGAAATCCGCCGACCCGTGTGGGAAGTGCAATCGGAGATTTACTTGGCGGCTTGAATCTGACCATTGGTGTCATGGCGGCTTTGAATGCCAGAAATATTACGGGCAAAGGGCAAAAGATTGACATAAGCCTTGTGGACTGTGTGGTAGCAAGTCTGGAACAGGCTGTCCAGCGCTTTGAGGTGTCAGGGGAGGTTCCGGAAAGACATGGTAATATGTATGAATCCATCGCTCCTTATGATATGTATCATGCAAAAGACGGTTATGTGGTAATCGGCTGCGGCAATCAAAAAATGTTTGAAGAATTCTGCAATGAGATACTGCAAAGGCCTGAACTGATCAGCGATAAACGGTTCTTAACGGTTCCTTTGAGGGTGAAGAACAATAAAGAGATGAAACAGTATATTGAATACTGGACGGAAACACTTACTGTAAGCGAAGCGGTTCAGAAGCTGTTAGACAGCGGAATCCCTGCAGGTCCTATTTATGACCTTTCTGATATTGTAAAAGATGAGCATATTGCCAATGCGCGGGAGATGATTGTGCACACAAAGCATCCGGTAATGGGAGACATTGTACTGAATGGCAATCCCATTAAAATGTCTGATACCAGGGTGGATATACACAAAGCATCGCCAACCTTGGGAGAGGATACGGAAAATATACTGATTCAGTATTTAAATATGGAAAAAGAACAGATAATGAATTTAAGAGAATTGGGAGTAATTTAGAGTGAAAACTGCGTTGCATTTTTTACTTTCTATTTAAGCAGTATCACAAGCAGGCTTGTGATATGCACGGAGTTTCAGGTATAATTTATGACGTGGAAAGAGGCTGCTATGAAGGAAGAATTTCAAAGAATAATTATATATATGAAGGAATTGTATGCTCAGGCGGAGCAGCAGGAAAGTCATAGGATAGCAAAGAGAGAAGAAATCATGCTGCCGATGTCGGATGGAGTCCGTTTAAAAACTACGATTTGGTATCCGAAGGACCTGGCATGCGCTCCTGCTGTATTAGTTCGTTCCTGCTACCCTGATTCCGCAGCAATACAGGAGACGGATGGGGAGGAATTCTGTAAAAGAGGATTTATTTTTATCTTACAGTGGTGCAGAGGTATTGGAGGCTCTGAGGGAGTATGGGAGCCGAATGTGAATGACAGAAAAGATGGCCTGGATACCCTGGAATGGCTCAATGCGCAGGAATTTATTGAAAGCATCGGCTATTGGGGCAATTCCTATCTGGCGTATACGGGCTGGTGTATGGCAGATGCGGTACCGGATAAGGTAAAGTGCATGTATCTTGGGGTGTACGGTGCCAACCGCTATGTCTCAGCCTATAAGGACGGGATGTTTCGTCAGGATATATTGACTTCATGGGCCCATGGAAATGCCGGAATACCAATAGAGGCAGACCTGCTGGAATCCTATTCCTTTCGTCCCCAGATCAATGTGGACAAGGAGCTGTGGAAGGCTGATTTAGAGTGGTACCGGGCCTGGATATCGAATACCGATGGTGACAGCGATTATTGGAACAGCGGGCTTTGGGGCAAGTTAAAGGAAACTCCCTCAAAAATGAAGATTCCGGTATGTATGTGGGAGGGCTGGTACGATCATCACTTAGGCAGCGCGGTTATGACCTATAAGAGCTTATCCGGGGAGGCAAAAGCACATAGTGTATTTCGGATCGGGCCCTGGAACCATAGCCATCAGCCGGCTATTGCCCATCAATCCGTTAAAAACCTGACAGATGATTCGGTACAGGCTCCGCTAAGCTGGTTCACGCAGATATTAAAGGATAAAATATTACCTGAGGGAAGGGTGGAGACCTATGTAATAGGCGCAGACCGGTGGGAGAGCTGGAGGGATTTACCCGTTCCGGCAGAGGAGAACAGGATATTCTATTTAAGCAGCAGGGCTGCAGAGGCCAAGGAATATGCCATGGCAGGGAAAGCAGAGGAAAAGGAAGGGAAGGCTACCTATGTTTACGACCCCTTGAATCCGGTTATGTCAAGAGGCTGTGAATCTGCCTTTTCAACCCAGGCTGCGGTGGGAAGCATGGAGCAGCCCCCCTGCGGATACCGGGATGATGTCATCAGCTTTGTCTCCGGAACCTTAGAAGAGGCATTTGAAATAAACGGGGAAATACAAGTAAAGCTCTTTGTCAGCAGTGATGCGGAGGATACTGCATTTACGGCAAAGGTAATGGAAATCTTTGAAGACGGCACGGCCGTAAATATCAGAGGAAGTATCACAACCCTTGCTTACCGGAACGGCGCCCCTGTCCGCGGGACATATGAGCCGGACAGTGTCGCAGGTATAACCATTTCCATGTGGGATATCGCATGGCTGGTACAAAAAGGCTCCAAACTGCGTATCGACATCTCTTCTTCTGATTTTCCTCAATACATTGTACACAGTAATTACCCCGGAGTATGGGCATTGCAGGAAAAAACCAAGCAGGCAAACCAGACAATTTATTTCGGAGGGGCTTATCCTTCCAGAATAGAGCTTCCTTGTGTTAAGCTGTAAAACAGAAAGGTAAGGGGATTACATGGAACGAGAAGTGGTATTAGCAGGTGCCTGCCGTACGGCAATCGGGCGTATGGGAGGCTCCCTCAGTGAAATATCTGCCGCTTCCCTTGGAGCAGTTGTAATAAAGGAAGCATTAAGCCGGGCAAAGGTTCCCGCAGAAACAGTGGACCAGGTTTATATGGGGTGTGTACTGCAGGCAGGCCAGGGGCAGAATCCTGCCCGCCAGGCTGCGGTTAAGGCCGGCTTGCCGGTAGAGGTTCCGGCGGTAACCCTGAATGCGGTATGCGGATCGGGGCTGCAGTCGGTGAATCTGGCGGCCAGCCTTATCCGGGCCGGTGATGCCGATATCGTGGTTGCAGGCGGCATGGAAAACATGTCATTGGCGCCTTATCTCCTTAAGAAAGCAAGATTTGGTTACCGGATGGGCAATGACACCCTGGTAGACAGTATGATACAGGATGCCCTTTGGGATGCATTTCATGATTATCATATGGGAATAACAGGGGAGAACATTGCGAAAAGGTGGAATATTTCAAGGACAGAGCAGGATGAGTTTTCCGTGCAAAGCCAGATAAAAGCTCTGGAGGCCCAAAGTAAGGGAATATTTGCACAGGAAATTGTACCGGTTGAAGTCAAAGGCAAGAAAGAAAGCCATATTTTTTCCATGGATGAAAGCCCAAGAGCAGATGCTGCTATGGAAAAGCTTGCAAGGCTAAAACCGGCTTTCGCACAAGACGGTGTAATTACAGCGGCAAATTCCTCAAGCATCAATGACGGAGCAGCGGCAATGGTGGTAATGAGTGCGGAAAAAGCCCGGGAGCTTGGCGTTATTCCCATGGCTTATTGGAGGGCAGGGGCCCTGGCAGGTGTGGCACCGGAAATTATGGGAATCGGTCCGGTGGCAGCAGCACGAAAGGCTATGGATAAAATCGGCATGAAGGCAGAGGACATGGAACTAGCCGAAATAAATGAAGCTTTTGCTGCCCAGGTAATTGCCGTCACGACGGAACTTTCCCTGAACCCGGAGATTCTAAATGTGAACGGAGGGGCAATTGCCCTGGGACATCCGGTAGGTGCTTCCGGATGCCGTATATTAGTTACACTCCTTCATGAGCTGGGACGCAGGAATGCCAGCCGGGGACTTGCGGCGCTTTGCATTGGAGGAGGCATGGGCTGTGCGGCCATTGTGGAAAGATGAATTGCCGTGAATATTCCTGGCGGATTTAACGAACTGCATACGCTGGCGTAGAGTTATCGATCTTTGCAGCTTTTTACCTACTGTTGAGGTGCATATGAACGAAGGGTTGTTTTACTTATCTCTTATCAGATGATATGATTACTGTAACAAAAGAACATCAGGTTATGTCTGATAAAAGCAGGCATGACCCAAATGTCAAATACAGGAGGTAAGTACAATGATTCATGATTTTGAGGACAGGCTGATTAATGCAAGAAAAGATAATAATTACACCCAGGAAGAGCTGGCACAGCGCCTTGGCGTAACACCCCAGGCGGTATCCAGGTGGGAAAGAGGCATGGGATATCCGGATATCGAACTGATGGTGTCCCTTTGCCAGATTTTAAACTGTTCCCTGGATTATATGCTGAAAGGTGAAAACCGGGTGGAGTTTTCGGAAAGGGATGGGCTAAAGCCTTCCAGAGAACTATTGGACAGTATTATTTCGGAACCGTTCCTGCTGGAAATCGGTACGGGACTTATTTCTGCGGCCAGGGAGGAAAGCGGCAAAGGCTTCCCGGAAATAGCGGAAATCAGGAATAGGGCAGCGGCTTCCCTGGGATTACTGCTTCCCCAGATACGAATCAGGGATAATGAGGACATGGATAAACTTTCGTACCACTTCATATCCTATGATAACAAGCTTTATGAGAATACCTTTACAGCGGAAGAAGAAATCTCTTTTCTGCAGATCTATAAAGACTTGGAGCAGGTATGTATCAGGCATTATGGGAAAATAATCAATAAGCAGCTGACAAAGAGGCTGGCAGATAACCTGGAGGAAAAATATCCGGAGGTCATAAAGGGAGTAATACCGGAGAAAATATCCCTGATACAGTTTCAGAATATTTTGATTCAAATATATGAGAAAAAGGGAACCATACATAATCTTATTAAGATAGTGGAGCTGTTGGATGAGAAAGCTGGCAGCATCCGGGATATCAAGGTCCTGGCGCAGGATATCCTGAAAGAGGTATAAAATTTTCACAAGTATGAAAAAAGATCCTTTCATGAATGCGGGGAGTGTGTAAAACACATTCCCCGCATTCATGAAAGGACTTTTTTATGGAATAGAAATAAAAAAGCTGTCAGAATTGTCTGACAACTCGATTTCGTATTTTTAGGTAAACTACATTATGAATGATACCATAAGTGAAAAGAAAAGTCTAGTATTTTTTTAAAATTTCCATTAATATGATACAAGTAGCCTGTTAACCGGACTTAAACCATTAGTTCGCAGTAGACCTATAGGAGGGTATCATGGAGAATGGAAAAATGGAAGAAAGCCATTTGATGGAAAGACATGAAGAGCTAAGAAGTGAGTGGGAAAGGGAAGAAAAATATTTAAAAGAATGTGTGGAAATCATCCGTTATAATGTGGAAACACAGACCGCAGAGCTTGTCCAGGTACGTGCGGAGACAAAGGAAATGTATGATAATTACCGGTCTGATAATCCGGAGCTTCATAACGACCTTGTTATCGGACTTAGCAGACAGACGGATCTGGAGCGGTCCCTGAGCAAGAACCTGGCAGCTTTGAAGAAACCTTTTTTTGGGCGTATTGATTACAGAGAGCTGGGAATGGAAGTAAGAGATGGGGAGGAGGAAGAGGAAAAAAAGCAGTTCTCCTTATACATTGGAAAGAATGGGGTCAGCAAAAGCAGTACGGAGATTATCATTGTGGATTGGAGAGCTCCGGTTTCCAGTGTATATTATGACAGCGATGTAGGGGAAAGCTCCTATTTGTCACCTTTTGGGGACAGGATTTTTATTTCACTGGACTTAAAGAGGACATTTGAAATTCAGGACAGCAAGCTGGTGGATTACTATGATACGGATGTGATTGCAAATGATGAATTTCTGACAAAGTATCTGGGAAAAAACAAAGAGGTGGTATTAGGGGAAATCATTGCAACGATTCAGAAGGAGCAGAATGATATTATAAGGGATACGCCCTGGCATAGCGTTATTGTACAGGGAGTGGCAGGAAGCGGTAAAACCACTGTTGCCATGCACCGTATTTCCTATATCCTGTATAACTATAAGGAAAGATGCCGTCCAGACGAGTTCTATATCATCGGCAGCAATAAGATGCTTCTTAATTATATTACGGGAGTACTCCCGAATCTGGATGTCTATAATATCAACCAGATGACCTTGGAGGAATTTTTAATCTCTCTTTTGGATAAGGATTTTGATTTTAAAAAGAAAAAATACAGCCTGGTGAGCCCCTTTGCAAAAAGCCGTATGAAACACAAGGAAAATGACAGCACAAGAACTTTATTAAAGCGGTATAAAGGCTCCCTGGATTTTATAAAAGCTCTGGAATCTTATCTTGACTGGTATGAAACTACCGTCTTGCGTCCGGAAGATATTATCTATCATGGGAAAAATGTTTATTCGGAAAATGAAATACGGGAATTTCTCACTATATTTAAGGAGAAGCCTCTTTCCGAGAAGCAGGAACTCTTAAATAAGCGCCTGTTCAGTAAGATCAGGCTGGTTAATGAAAGAGAGCAGCAGGAGAAAGAGATCATAAGCATTGAAACAAAGAAATATAAGGAATATTTCGGGAAAAAAGCTTTAAAGTACAATCTGGAAGATATGTACCTGAATTTTCTTAAGAGCCTTCTGGATAGCGGATTCTATACCGGGTTTCCCTTTCATTTGCCGGAGAAGGAGGCGGTAAATCTTCTTATCAGCGATTTTACCGGCAAAAAAATTGACATTTATGACCTTGCCATGCTTACCTATCTGAAAAGAAGGTTGAAGCTGACCAGGGATTTTGAATATGTCAGCCATATTATAGTCGATGAGGCCCAGGATTTTGGCGTATCGGTATTTTACTGCATGAAGCAGCTGTTTGCAAATTGTACCTATACAATCATGGGAGATATTACGCAGAACATTCATTATGATACCGGAATGAATGACTGGGAGGCCTTACGGAGAGAAGTGTTCTCGGAGGAGAAGGATAAGTTCTATGTTTTAGCAAAAAGCTACCGGAATACCGTAGAGATATCAAATTATGCCAGCAGGGTATTAAAGCACTGTACCTTTAAGACCTATGATATTGAACCCATTATCAGACACGGCAGTGAGGTCGAGGTTTTTAAGGCAGAACGGGAAGAGGAAATGCTGCAAAGAACAGCGGAAATCATAAATTGCAGCAAGGAAGCAGGTTACACCACGCAAGCCGTTATCTGCAGGACGGAGGAGGAAACCAAAGAGGTACACAATAAACTGAAAGAACTCATGGACCTGGAGCCTTTAAAGGATGATCTGGAAGATATGAACTTTACAAACGGAATTATGGTGCTTCCGATTCATATGACAAAGGGGTTGGAATTCGATAGTGTACTTTTATGGAATCCGGACAGGTACAATTATGAAAAGAGTGATGCGGATGCCAAGCTTTTGTATGTGGCAATTACCAGGGCTCTTCATGAACTTCATATTGTTTATATGGGAGAGATGGCGGAGTTGTTGGAATAATGAATTGGAATGGAATAATTGAATGACGAGGATGTAAATTCATAATAATAATTTTTAAAGGGCGGTCTTTCACAATGGGACGGCAATTTGTACAAAGCAGAAAGACTCATGCGCTGGTTCCAAGGCGCATGAGTTCTTTCTGCTTTGTGCAAATTGCCTGTGAATATATTGAAACTGGGCTTTTGATGCTCGTTTTATCTGCAATGCTGTTCTTCCTGCAGCAGGCTGTTATACAGGCTTCGAATAGAATACCAGGTTGCGGCATCTACAATACCGGTTTCCGGAAGATGGGAGATTTCCTGATAGGCTAATACGGCCTTTTCCGTTTTCGGGCCAAAGATTCCGTCTTCTTCCAATAGAGGGATGGCCGGATAAGCCCTTGCTATCAGAGAAAGTATTTTTTGGAGGGCGTTGACATTTCCGCCCTTGCTTCCCAGCTTTAATTCCTCTCCCTGCCAGGGGAAAACCAAACCGGTTATTTCATTGGTATAACTAATAAATAAATCCTGACCATAATAAAAATGGAGGATATACATGGTATCATAGCCTGTATCTCCCAGGGCCTTGGCACCCCACAGGGACATCATCTTGGGACAGTCCACGATGGTACCCCGGCACCTTTGGGTCAGTATGGGCTGCAGTATGTCCGGCCTGGCTAAAAATAAATTGAACATATAGTCCACGGCTATGCTGATGTTATCATAAATATTACGGCCGTAAATCCACAGCTGGTCATAGGCAGTGGAGGAGGTTATGTGAAAGGAGTAGCCCTGTCTCTGGTACCAGTTTGTAAAATAACGGTTGAGAGAAAAGGATAAGGTCGAAAGAATGACAGCATAAATTGTTGAAGTGGTCCAATTGGCATAAATAATACTGGATACTACATTTTTAATATAATCCCTGTATTCAACATTATAATCGGTGGCAGCATTATCACTTGGTATACCATTATGTACGATGAGATATTCGGGAATGGCAATAATGGTAGGGGCATTTGATTCCGGCATTTCCTTTACTTCGGGTTCATATACATTTACAGGGTAGTTCCCATAAAGGTAATGGGGTTCTATTACGATTAACTTTGAATTTTCATCGGCGCTGTTAAGGCGCGGCATGGAGATTGTCTGCAGAGAAGAAGTCTCCGGCAATATCTGTACTCCATCAATGATAACGGTTTGAAGGCCGGGGGCGCTTGCTACAAGAAGGTATTCGGAGTAAGGCATGGGGCCGGGGGGCTGCATACTGTATTCTAAAACAGGAGCTTTCAGATCGATTGTTTTCGTTGTACCGGATATATTCGTAACAAGGCTGTCAATTAATGTATCAGGATCATTCCTGTCATAGATATTTATTATAGCAGTGTCCACCGGCCTGTGGCCGGCCTCGCATATTACATGTACCTCAAGTTTGCCGTAATATTGATCACTGGCGATGGGGCGCAGTGTTTTTGTGGAATTGTCCATACTATTTCCCCGCTCATGGATGGATTTTATTAAACCGGAATTACTGTTATATATGCATAAACAAAGGAAAAAATGCCACTAATAGTTTTTTGTCAGTGATTCCAGGGTCTTCCAGTAATCAAAAGCATGGCTTTCATCAGTGCCGCACATTTCCAGGGAGGGGGTAAGGCTTTTACATACCCTTGGACGTCTGTCGTCACCGAATAATTTACACTTATTATCTTCCGTAAGCTGAATGCAGCGCACCCCCGCAGGCTTACCCTGGGGCATTCCGGGAATGGGAGAGGAAATGGAAGGAGCGATGCAGCATGCGCCGCAGCCGATTCTACAATTCATTGTTCGTCTCTTTTCTACAATTTTTATTCAGTGAATGTCACTTCGCTGCATTTTACCCCCATATATACTTAAATGAAGGCTGAGATTAACTTATGATATCCAAATCAAGTATAACATAAGCAAATTCATGAAAAAAGTCTGATATATATAAAAAGTAAATTAAGAATGTCCCAGGTCCATTGACAAACACACAGTTCCTGAGTTATGGTGTTTACTGGACTTACTAATAAAACCTTACGATAGAACAGAAGAGAGCAGGTTCCTATGAAAAAAACAAAAGTCATATCAATTACTGCACTTGTACTTTTATTATATATCATAATCGGTTCCTCCCTCCCCTTTATCCGCCAGCCAAAACAGAAGGAATCGAAAGCGGATGCTGTCACGGCCGGTAAAATTTACGGGCAGTCAAAGGGGCTGAGGGCCGGTATTGTAGAAACCAATGAAGAAGCTCTTGATATCCGCCTTCGAATGATAAAAGATGCCCAAAAAAGGATAGTATTATCTACCTTTGATATACGGCCCGGAAAAAGCTCCGACGATATCTTTGGAGCTCTCCTTGCGGCGGCAGACAGAGGAGTTAAGGTTCAGATATTGGTGGACGGCTTATATGGGACACTGCATATGGCTAAGGAATCGGATTATTATGCAGCAGGCAGCCATTCTAATATTGAAATACGTTTTTACAATGTGCCAAATCTTCTAAAGCCATGGACCATTCATGGCAGACTTCATGACAAATATCTTCTGGTAGATGATGACCTCCTTTTATCGGGGGGAAGAAATACCTTTGATTATTTTCTTGGCAGCTACAGTGACAGTGCCAGTTTTGACCGGGAGGTCCTTATTTATAAGAATACAAAGGATAACAAGAAGGAGGTTATAAAGGATACCTATGATTATTTTGAAGGTGTCTGGAATTTAAAGGTATGTAAGCCTGTTTTTGAAAAAACTCCTTTTTATATAAAGGATGTCAGGCAGGCAAGGGAAAAGCTCCTTTCTCATTATCTGGAATTAAAGGAGCAGAAAAAGGATATATTTGATACAACAAGTGATTATGAAAAGCTGACCGTACCTATTGACAATGCTGTCTTACTTGCAAATCCTACTCATATTTATGCCAAGGAACCGGTGGTGTTTTCCGAACTTGTCGCCCTTATGAAGGGTTCCAGGGAGAGAGTATTCATACAAACACCTTATGCGGTGTTCAGCAAGGATATGTATAAAGAAATTACAGAAGCGGTAAAAGCCCAGCCTAATATCAAAATGCTGCTTAATTCCACGGCGGTAGGGGATAACTTTATGGCTTCTTCCGATTACACCTTGAACAGAAAGAAAATAACAGCAACAGGAATCAACCTGTACGAATTTTACGGGAGCCATTCTATTCATGCGAAATCCATAGTTATTGATGATGATATTTCAGCAGTGATGTCCTATAATCTGGATATGCGAAGCACCTATATCGATACGGAGGTTGCTTTGGTAATCAGGGGAAAGGAATTCAACCGTTTATTGGAAGCAAACATGGAAAAGGTGGAGAAGGAATCGTTGAAAGTAAAGGAAGATGAAAGCTATGCTGGTAATGCTTCCGTTCAGATAAAGGAGCTTACTCCGGCAAAGAAAACACTTTTTTCAATTACCTCCGTTGTTTTTCAGTTGTTTCGTTTCCTGTTATAAATGTAAGCGGGCAGCGTGCCCCTTTAGTGTATTGAATGAAAGGAAAATATAAAAGAAAGGATGCCACAGTATTCTTCCTTCCAGGTTTCGTGGCTAATCGGTAAAGAATAATGAAAGAGAAATTCAGGCAGTTTATGATAGGCAGATATGGAATGGATCAGTTAGGACAGTTTCTGATCTGGGTCGGTATTATTACAATGCTTTTATCCAGCTTTATAAGAATCGGTTTACTATCTATTATTTCATTCTTTCTTTTAATAATCTGCTATGTAAGGATGTTTTCAAGAAATGTAAATAAAAGGTATATGGAAAATCAAAAGTTTTTAGCGAGCAAGGAGCGATTTCTTGGTTTTTTCAAAAATTTTAAAGGGCAGAGAGAGCAGAATAAAAAATACCATATATACAGATGCCCTACCTGCAAGCAAAAGATAAGGATTCCAAAAGGGAAAGGGAAAATCTGCATTACCTGTCCCAAATGCCATGCGGAATTTATACGAAAAAGCTGATAAAGGTGAAAGAAAACTATGTTTGGTTATATAACCATCAATAAACCGGAATTGAAAATAAAAGATTATGAAAAATACCACTCCTATTATTGCGGTCTGTGTAAAGTTCTGAAACGGAAATATGGAGCGGTGGGCCAGGCAACGCTGACCTTTGACATGACCTTTCTTATTGTTCTTCTCAGCGGACTTTATGAAGCCCAGGAGAAAACAGAAGCTCACCGCTGCATCGCCCATCCTGCCAAAAAGCATTTGATGCGGAGCAATGAGATAACAGAATATGCCGCTGATATGAATATTGTATTAGCGTATCATAATCTGATGGATGACTGGAAGGACGACAAAAACCTGGGGAAGCTCTCACTGGCTAAAATGCTGGAAAGAAATTACCGCAGACTTCAGAAGAAATACAAAAGGCAGGCGGATGCCGTAGCTCACTATATGGAAGCACTGGAAGAGTGTGAAAAGAACAAAGAGCCCAGTCTGGATAAGGCAGCCGGGCTTACCGGTGAAATGCTGGGAGAAATCTTTAACTATAAGGATGATGAATGGGCGGACACCTTAAGAAACCTGGGATTTTACCTTGGCAAGTTCATCTACTTATGTGATGCCAGCGAAGATAGGGAGAAAGATAAAAAGAGCGGAAGCTATAACCCCTTTTTGCTTCAGGAAAAAGAGGTCAATAACAGAGAAATCCTGAACCTTATGATGGCTGATTGTGCCAGGGAATTTGAAAGACTTCCCATATTAATGAATGCAGACATCCTGCGAAATATTCTGTATGCGGGAGTCTGGTATAAGTTTGAAAAAATACAGTCAGACATAAAAAATGAGGAGATTAAGTATGGTAATGGATCCTTATAAAGTGCTGGGAGTAACACCGGAGGCCTCTGCAGATGATATCAAGAAAGCTTATCGCTCTTTAAGCCGCAGATATCATCCCGATGCTAATATAAACAATCCGAATAAAGCCCAGGCGGAAGAGAAATTCAAGGAAATACAGGTAGCCTATGACAGGATCATGAAGGATAGGGAAAACGGTAATTTTTCAGGCTATTCACAGGGCTCCTACGGTCAGGGTACCTATGGTCAGGGTGCCTATAGGCAGGGTGCCTATGGACAAGGAAATTATAATCAGGGTGCTTATGGAAACAGCACAGGGCAAAATGCCTATGGTCCTTTCGGATATGGATATTATGGGACAGGGGATGGTACCTTCCAGGGGCAGGAGGAATCTCCGAGATTAAGAGCAGCAGCGGTTTACATTAATTCCCGGAATTTTATGGAAGCCATGACGGTTCTGGAATCCATCCAGGATAGAAACGCTGTATGGTATTATTACAGTGCACTTGCCAATCAGGGACTTGGCAATAATGTCACGGCCTTGGAAGCAGCCAGACAGGCAGCAGCCCTGGAGCCCGGTAATATGCAGTATCAGATTCTTTTAAAAAGGATGGAAGGCGGCGGAATCTGGTATGAAAATATGGGAGAAGGCTATGGAAGAGCCGGAGAAGGACTGGGAAGGGTATGCACTACACTTTGCTGGCTTACCATGCTGTGTAATTGCTGCTTTATGAGACCTTATTAACATTGCAGCCGAAAATGTGTTGACAAGGCTGCAGATATTTTATATACTAATTGTTAGACGTCTAACTATCGGAAAGAACGAGTACCGGATTCAGCAAATATTTCTATATGGGCAGTACCGCAAAAAAGCTTGCGGTATGCATGGGAGGGGCATGGATAACAGCGGTAGAGAACATCCGGATGATTATGGATATTATATCCAGAAGCTTGCGAAAAGCGTGAAATATCTGGCGGATGAGAATCTGACAGCACATAAGATAACCTTTGAACAGATAAAGGTTCTAAAGTTTTTGCAGCCATATACGCAGGAAAATCCAGCGAATCAGAAGGACATCGAAGTGATGTTTGAGCTGAGGCGCTCCAGTGTAACCAGCATCCTTCAGAACATGGAAAGAAGCGGACTGGTGTCAAGAAGCGGAGACGCAGCCGACGGAAGGATTAAGCGGGTATGGCTTACAGAAAAGGGAAGGGAGCTTAACCTGTCCTTACGAGGCTATCTGGAAAAGCTGGAAAAGGTTATCGTTTCCGGTATGACAGAAGAAGAAAAAGCATCTTTTAAGCAGCTGTTGAAAAAAAGTATACAGAATGTGGAGATGTTTATGGGAAGAAAGGGAGGTTGTTAATGTATAAAAGAATTCTTTCCTGTGTAGGAGAATATAAGAAATATGCCATTCTTACACCCCTGGTAATGGTCGGGGAAGTAATGATGGAGATTTTAATTCCCTTTGTAATGGCCAATATGATCGATAAGGGAATATTGGGAGATGGAGGCGTCAGCTATATTGTAAAGATGGGAGCCCTAATGGTTGCCATGGCCCTCATCTCCCTGAATTTTGGCCGGATGGGAGCAAAATACGGAGCAAAAGCCGGCATGGGCTTTGCTAAGAACTTAAGAAAGACAATGTTTGATAAGGTTCAGGATTTTTCCTTCTCCAATGTGGATAAATTTTCAACCTCATCTTTAGTTACAAGACTAACAACGGATGTTACCAATACCCAGAATGCTTTTATGATGGTCATCCGTATGGCTGCCAGAGCACCTGTTATGTTAGTAGGAGCTACGGTTATGGCTGTTCTCATTAACAGGAGCCTGTCCGTCGTATTTCTCATTGCCATTCCGGTGTTAGGAGTCGCTCTTGGCCTTATTATGAGCAAGGCGCATCCCAGATTTGTAAAGATGCTTAATTTATATGACAGAATGAACAATGATGTTCAGGAGAACCTGACAGGAATCCGTGTTGTGAAAGCCTTTGTAAGGGAGCCTCAGGAGACGAAAAAGTTTGAAGCCTCCGCTGATGCCGTAAGAAAAGCACAGATATTTGCTGAAAAATTAATTATTTTAAATGGTCCGGTCATGCAGTTCAGCATGTATGGCTGTATGATTGCTATCCTCTGGTTTGGCGGGAAAATGGTAATTGCGGGAAATTTTGAGCTTGGACAATTATCCAGCTTTATCAATTATATCGGTCAGATTTTAATGTCTCTTATGATGATTTCCATGATTTTTATTATGGTGATTATCTCCAGAGCCTCCATGACCCGTATTTACGAGATACTGGAAGAAAAGATTGACTTAAATGATGAAGGCGCTGATTCAAAGCAAAAGGTGGAAGATGGCTCCATTGAATTCAGAAAGGTAGCCTTCAGCTATGCAAAAGACAAGGAAAATCTTACTCTAAGTGATATAAGCTTTACCATTAAGCCTGGTGAAACCATTGGAATCATCGGCGGAACGGGGTCTTCTAAAACTACGCTGGTACAGCTCATTCCAAGACTGTATGATGTGCTGGAGGGTGAAATTATCGTAGGCGGCCACGATGTCAGGGAATATACCTTAGAACATCTTCGCAGTGAGGTGGCTATGGTGCTCCAGAAAAATGTCCTGTTTTCCGGCTCTATTATAGATAATTTAAGATGGGGAAACAAAGAGGCCACCAGGGAAGAGGTGGAGGAAGCCTGTAAGGCGGCCCAGGCCCACGATTTCATTATGTCCTTTCCCGACGGCTATGAGACTGAGCTGGGGCAGGGCGGCGTTAACGTATCAGGCGGTCAAAAACAGAGGCTCTGTATTGCCAGGGCTTTGTTAAAGAAGCCTAAAATCATTATCCTCGATGACTCTACCAGTGCTGTTGATACCGCAACGGATAAGAAGATAAGAGAGGCCCTGAAAGAAAAATTAAGCGGCACCACAACAATCATAATTGCCCAGAGAATATCCTCCGTCAGCGATGCGGACAGGGTACTGGTTTTAGAGGATGGCGGTGTGGATGCCTTCGATACGCCGGAAGTACTTATGGAAAATAATGAGATTTATAAAGAGGTTTATGAGTCCCAGCAGAAAGGAGCTTAACATTGAAAAAAGAAAAAGCAGTCAGACCGGGCAGCAGACCCCAAAATGCCGGAAAGACTTTAAAGAGAATTTTTCAGTATATGTCCCAATACAAGTTCCGTCTGGTTCTTATACTTGCAGGAATTGCCATAAGCTCTCTGGCACAGATAGCGGGAACAGCCTATCTGAAAAAGGTAGTGGACGGATATCTTGCACCCTTGTTAAAACAGTATGACAGCGGTTTGTTCCAGGGCTTTCTGAAAACACTTCTGATAATGGCGGGAATCTATTTAACAGGTGTTATTTCGACCTATGTATACAGCAGGATCATGCTAAGTGTAGCTACCGGCACACTTTACCGGATTCGTACGGATTTGTTCCGCAAAATGGAATCCCTGCCGGTTAAATATTTTGACACCCATACACATGGCGACATCATGAGCCGTTATACCAATGATACGGATACCTTAAGAGAACTTTTCAGCAATACGGTTGCTAACTTTATCGCATCGGCTATCAGTGTGACCGGTGTATTTATCATGATGCTGTACTTAAGCTGGCAGCTTACGATACTGGTGGTTCTAATGGTAATATTCATGATATGGATCATAAAGACCATTGGAAAAAAGAGCGGCGCGCGCTTTAAGGAGCAGCAGAAGTATCTGGGTGAAGTAAACGGCTACATTGAAGAAATGTTTGAAGGCCAGAGAGTAGTAAAAGTATTCTGCTATGAAAGAGAGTCCAAAGAAAATTTTGATAAAATAAACAATCAGCTTTGTGAAGCATCTACCAAAGCCAATGGCTCTGCCAGCGTGCTGATGCCCATTATGGGGAATTTATCCCATGTATTGTATGCTATTACTGCAATATTTGGAGGTATCCTCTCCCTCTCAGGACATCTGACCATTGGTGCGGTGGTTGCCTTCCTTCAGTATACAAGAAACTTTTCCATGCCGATTACCCAGATGTCACAGCAGTTTAATTCCATATTGGCAGCCCTGGCAGGAGCAGAAAGAATCTTCAATATGATTGATGAAGAGCCGGAGGTGGATGACGGCTATGTCACTCTGGTAAACGCCAGGGAAGAGCAGGGCGGAAAGCTTACGGAGACCAGTGATAAAACCGGTATCTGGGCCTGGAAGCATCCTCACAAGGATGGAACTACCAGCCTTACCAGGGTAAAGGGCGAAGTGGAATTTGATAATGTAACCTTTGGCTACAATGAAGAAAAGACCGTATTAAACGGTGTTTCCCTCTATGCAAAGGTAGGGCAGAAGATTGCCTTTGTAGGTTCCACCGGTGCAGGTAAGACCACGATTACAAATCTTATTAACCGCTTCTATGATGTGCCTGACGGCAAGATACGTTATGATGGAATTAACATCAATAAAATCAAAAAGGATGACTTAAGGCGTTCCCTTGCCATGGTATTACAGGATTCCCATCTCTTTACCGGTACCGTTATGGAAAATATCCGTTACGGAAGGCCGGATGCTTCCAATGAAGAGATCGTTGCGGCAGCCAAGCTTGCCAATGCCCATTCCTTTATCAAGCATCTTCCGAAAGGATATGATACACTGTTAACAGCCGATGGAGCGAACCTTTCCCAGGGACAGAGACAGCTTCTTACCATAGCAAGAGCAGCCGTGGCAGACCCGCCGGTATTAATCCTGGATGAAGCGACCTCCTCCATTGATACGAGAACAGAAGCCCTTATTGAAAAGGGAATGGATAGGCTTATGGACGGCAGAACAGTATTTGTAATTGCCCACAGACTGTCCACCGTGCGAAATTCCCACGCTATTATGGTATTGGAAAACGGCAGGATTATTGAAAGAGGAAATCATGATAACCTGATAGGCCAAAGAGGAAAATACTATCAGTTATATACCGGGATGTTTGAATTGTCCTGATGAGTAACCAAAGTTATATCACTCAAAATGAGCTATATTGTCTTATTGAGGAAGACTGGCCAGATGGTGCTTGACAGAGAAGAACTATATTGTTATTATAGGTAAAAATAATATTTATCCGGTTGGCAGCTGTATTCAGCTGTTTCAAGATTTGGCTTTAGGGTGGAGAGCTTCTTATGGAAGCTCTCTCTTTTTTTTACAAAAAATATGACCGGAAAAAGAAAGAGGTGATAATGTGCCGGTAACACAGGCTATTTTGTATGCACTATTTTGCATGCTGGTTGTCTTTCTTGTTCTGATTGCATTGTGGGCAATTATTAAGCTGTTTTCTTATTGCTTAAGCATAATAGAAGGCAGGGCAGGCAATAAAGAATAACCAAGGATAAAGCAGGAAGTTAAATCAGTATGAAGTAATAAAACAGCAGGAAGTAGTAAAACGGCAGATGTGTAATAAAAGGAGGAGGATTTTATGTTAACAGATGCTTTATTAAAATTATGGAGGGAATCGGGATATATGGCACTGGACTGGAAGGCTCTGGTCATGATAGTACTTGCCTGTGCTTTGGTTTATTTGGCTATTGCAAAGAAATTTGAACCGCTGCTTCTTTTACCGATAGCCTTTGGTATGCTTTTGGCAAACCTTCCCCTTACGGGTATTATGAAGGAACCCTTAGGTTCATCAGAAGCAGGAGGGCTGTTATATTATCTGTATCAGGGTGTCAAGCTTGGAATCTATCCATCCCTTATTTTTCTGGGAATTGGAGCAATGACGGATTTTGGCCCTTTGATTGCAAGACCAAGTAATCTTCTTATTGGAGCAGGAGCTCAGTTTGGCATTGCGATAGCATTTGTAACAGCCGTAGCTTTGGGCTTTTTGCCGGGAGAAGCGGCTTCCATCGGCATTATCGGCGGCGCGGACGGACCAACGGCTATTTACCTGACCACTAAGCTTGCCCCGAATTTGCTTGCCCCCATATCGATTGCCGCCTATTCCTATATGGCCTTAATACCAATGATACAGCCGCCCCTCATGAAGCTGCTCACGACTAAAAAAGAGAGGGAAATTGTAATGGAGCAGTCCCGCAAGGTATCAAGGCTTGAAAAAATATGCTTTCCTCTCATTGTTTCTATTGTATGCATATTACTTTTACCCTCCGTGGCACCCCTTATCGGTATGCTGATGCTCGGTAACCTTTTTCGTGAATCCGGAGTGACAGAGAGGCTTTCCGAAACGGTACAGAATGCCCTGATCAATATCGTTACCATATTTCTGGGAGTCACTGTTGGCGCTACCGCACAGGGAAGTGCTTTTCTTAAACCGGAAACAATCAAAATTATATTGTTAGGCCTTCTTGCTTTTATGTTCAGCACAGTTGGAGGATTATTAATAGCAAAAATCATGAGTTTCTTAACCGGAGGAAAAATCAATCCCTTAATTGGCTCTGCCGGAGTTTCGGCAGTTCCTATGGCGGCCCGTGTAGCTCAGGTGGAAGGCCAAAAGGCAAATCCTCGCAATTACCTGTTAATGCATGCCATGGGGCCAAATGTAGCAGGGGTTATCGGTTCGGCCGTGGCTGCCGGAATACTCCTTTCCCTCTTTGGAAAATAGCCGTCAGCTAATAGCAGTAAACCTTGCTGGATATGTGTTTTATCTGGTATACTGGGAGTAAGAATAAGATTGTAATTTCCAGAGAATAGGATATACTTAAAGTAGAATGCCTTTGGCAGGGAGTATTTATGAAAATTGAGCGAGCGGTATTTGAGGATTTGGATGAAATTGTAAATATATTGGATGAAGTGACCTTAAAGCTTTTGGATGAAGGTATCCAGCAGTGGAAATATCCCTGGTATAAGGAAAATATAAAGAAAGAACTGGATTATCAGTATGTAGTTCGAAAAGAGAATAAAATTATTGCTGTATTCTCCATCAGGCCCCTTGGAAAGAATAACTTTCTGGAAGAAGCAGGGGTGAGGGATCATTACCTTTATCGAATTGCAATTATGCCCGAGTTTCAGGGAAAAAAAATAGGGGAAGCCATGTTGCAATATGTCCGGAAGCTGTGCCGGAAGGATAAGCTGAACATTTATCTGGACTGCTATGCCGGAAATGATAAGCTGAGAAAATTTTATAAAAAAGAGGGCTTTTATGAAGTAGGAAATTTCTCAGAGAAGGATTATAATATAACGGTATTCCGGTTTTTATGGAAGGATACGGCTGCAAAAAACCGGTTAAGAAATAGTACAAAGAAAAGAAAAAGAGAACTTCGTATTATCAGAAGAGCAGCAGTGGCCGTATTGCTGGTGGTTTTAATTATTAATAGTAAGAGTGTAATGGGGTTTTTTGATCACAGAATCCAGATGACACCTGCCATCGTAGTTGGTGAGTTTACTTATTGGAAATATGAAGAAGAAAGCAGCAGAAAGCTTCCAAGCTATGCCGTCGGAGTAGGAAAAATAAAAAAAGTAGTGCCAAAGGACCAGTGGCCGGTCCATTCTATGGAGGCGGTGGGGATTTCCGTAAATATGATAGGAAAGCAGGTCTATCAATCAAGTGATAAGAACGATGTCTATATTTATGATCATAATCAGTCCGGATATATAACCTTTAAAAAAGATTATCTGATTGATAATAATAATTACAGCAACGGTCTTTATGTTAAGCTTTTAAAGGCCTGTACTTCAAAAAAAGTAACTCCTTTGGACAAAATTCCGGCGGATTATACCCTGGAGCAGGCCAGAAAAGACAAGCTTGCAATTTTAAATTACAAGGATATAAAAGCAGTGTCTGAAGGAAAAGAGAGTTGGGAGGCTTTTTTGGATGCCGTTGATAAAGAAGGAAAAGCTTATATAAGAATTGCACGAATGGGAGATGGCGGACAGGACTTTTACATTGACCTGTTCTATTATAAGAAGAATTATTATTACTTCCTATCGGGAAATCCGGACCGTTATAACGACAGATATTCCTATCTGTTAGCAGAGGATTTACCACAGAGTGAGAATGATATTTACACGTTATATCTTTTAAGCCAGTATAATACAAAGGCAGTGACGGATTATTTAACGAATGAGTCAATGGATAGTAATGTGGCGCTGATATTCTTTCAGAAAAAGGAAGCGGAAGCTTTACAGTAATTTTCCCAAACAATGAAAATCTGCAACTGATATCAAGAAAAATTTGAAGTGGTCTAGTATAATAAAGCAAAGGAGTGAGCGTATGTCATCAAAAGTAATAAAAAATATGGTAGACTGGATTGATGAAAATATAACAAATGAACCCACTCTGGAGAAGATGGCTGACTATATCGGTTATTCCCATTATTATTGCTCTGCCCAGTTTCATGAAGTGGTCGGAATAACCTTTAAGCAATATGTCTCTGAAAGACGATTAGTCCATGCCTTTCAGGAGGTTAAGGAGTCCAATGAAAAGCTTCTTAATATTGCTTTAAAATACGGCTATTCCTCTCAGGCTGCGTTTACAAGAGCTTTCGTCAGCAATTTTGGCTGCACCCCCAATCAATGCCGGAAGAATATGAATAATTTATGCCTTGTGAAAGGAAAAGAGGATTGGTTGGAATATCATATTGCAGTTGTTGACTAACATATGCACAGTCGAAGATTGAAACCATACGAATACCCGATTGAAGATTGGATGTTGGGAAAGAAGATGATTTGAAAAATGCGCTGCATTTTTCAAATTTCTATTTAAGCAGTATCGCAAGCAAGCTTGCGCTATGCACGGGGATTAGTGTGAAAATTAAAAAGCAATTTTCACACAAGGTTGTACCTGCGTCCCAAAGTTTGCAGGTTATGAGAAAGGCAAGGTTATAAAGATGGAGAAAAAAATAGGTAAAAATGACCCATGCTGGTGTGGCAGCGGAAATAAATATAAATTCTGCCACCTAAGCTTTGATGAGAAAATAGAAGGCTTCAGAAGAAACGGTCATAAGGTTCCACCCAGAAAGATTATTAAGACATCGGAACAGATTGAAGGAATAAAGGAAAGCTGCAAGATAAACATAGCTGTTCTGGATTGTGTTGGAGAGCGTATAAAGGAAGGCATGTCAACGGAGGAAATTAACCGGATAGTTCATGAAAAGACCCTGCAATTAGGAGGAATTCCGGCTCCCCTTAATTTTAACGGATTTCCCAAGAGCGTTTGTACTTCCGTTAACAGCCAGGTCTGCCATGGAATTCCCTCAGAAGAGGATATATTAAAAAACGGGGATATTATTAATGTGGATGTCTCCACTATTTATAATGGCTATTTTTCGGATTCCTCCAGAATGTACTTAATCGGTGATGTAAGTGAGGAAAAGAAGAAGCTGGTTGAGGTAACAAAGGAATGTGTGGAAATAGGGCTGCAGCAGGTAAAACCCTGGGGCTTCTTAGGAGATATGGGGCAGGCGGTTAACGACCATGCCAAAAAGAACGGCTACAGTGTAGTACGGGAAATCGGCGGGCACGGTGTAGGACTTGAATTCCATGAAGAGCCATGGGTAAGCTATGTAAGCAGAAAAGGCAGAGAAATGTTAATGGTACCCGGCATGATATTTACCATTGAACCCATGGTAAATATGGGAACCAATGAGATATTTATTGATGAGGACGATGACTGGACGGTTTATACTGCCGACGGAAAACCTTCCGCACAGTGGGAGATTATGGTTTTAGTAACGGAGGAAGGATACGAGCTTCTCTGTTATTAGAGAGAGTTCCTTCTTACTTTGAGAGCCGGGGAGTATACATGAAGCAGATTTTACTGAATATTATAAAGGGCTATAAGCCGAAGAATGAACAGGAAGAGGCAGATAAGGAGATTATGCTTGAATTTATCGAGGCATATGACAACTGTTTGCTTCGGGAAAATAAGATTGCTCATTTTACAGCATCTTCCTGGATTATAAATGAAGAGAGAACCAAGGTACTAATGATATACCATAATATTTATAAGAACTGGGCCTGGACAGGAGGGCATGCCGACGGGGAAGAGGATTTGCAAAAGGTGGCGTTAAGAGAAGCCGGAGAGGAAACCGGCGTAAGCAATATACGGGCCTTAAGTCATGAACCCATTTCCCTTGAGAACCTTTGTGTGGACTGTCATTATAAAAATGGAGTATTTGTACCGTCCCATCTGCATTTTAATGTGACTTACCTGCTTCAGGCAGATGAAAAGGAACAGGTAAGGATAAAGGCGGATGAAAACAGCGGTGTAAGGTGGGTGGATTGGCAGCAGGCACCCTCTATGACCAAGGAAGAATGCATGAAAGAAGTATATAGTAAGCTGAATAGCAGGACTCACTTTTAGTAACTAAGCAAATGCATAAGGAGTCCAGGTGAAATAATAGTGCTTATTCAAGTGTTACCTTTTTTAAACTTGAACCCTTCAAGTACATAATTTTGATGAGTACTTACCAAGTTAAGTGAAATACCATGAGAAATCGAATGATATAAAAAAATATACCCCGGGATGTAGCGTTTCAATTAAGCTTCATTCCGGGGTTTTTATCAGGAGCACTCCAAATATTCCTCCATTGCTTTTGCCACTACCTTTGACACCCGCACAGCTTCCACTACGGTTTTGGCACCGGTGACAACATCACCGGAGGCAAATACACCCTCTTTGGTGGTTCTGCCGAATTCATCCGTAACAAGAAGGCCGCGGTTGTTAATGTCAATGCCCTTTGAATTATTGACAATATTTCTTCTGGGCTTCTGACCAACAGCAAGTATAACGGAATCACACTCAAAGAGACCTTCTGCCCCATCCAGGATGTCCACTATTTCCCTGCCGTTCTCATCTGTCCCGGCGGCATAAGTCTGCTGGTATCTTACACCCTCGTCTATAATCTCCAAAGGCGATTGGTAAAAATTGAATTTTACACCGTCAAGCTTGGCATACTCTACCTCGACAGGTTCAGCGTCAATACTTCCGGCTCCCTTCCGGTACATGATTGTAACATCTCTGGAACCGTTTCTCAGGGCCGTTCTGGCAACATCCATCGCAACATTGCCGGCACCGATAATACATACCTTTTTACCCAGGGTGTAAACTTCAGGGCTCTTCAGATAATCGATAGCATAATGGACATGCCCCAGGGTTTCGCCCTTAAGCTTTAAAGTATTTGGATTCCATACGCCAGTTCCAATAAACACAGCCTTGTAACCGTCCCGGAACAGGTCATCTACGGAAATAATCGGTCCGATCAAAGTATTGGGACGTATTTTAATACCCATCTCAATTAATTTATCCTTTAACTTATCAAGCAGGACCTTAGGAAGCCGGAATTCAGGAATTCCGAAACGCAGAACACCTCCGATTTTATCGTGGGCTTCAAAGATGGTAATATTATAACCTTTTGCGGCAAGCAGAATAGCAATGGTAATGCCTGCCGGTCCGGAACCTACAATGGCAACTCTTTTACCTGTTCCTTTCCGGGGATAGGTATCAACATAGTTGAGGTAATAATCTGAGATATAGTTTTCCACCATCCCAACCTTAATCGGGTCCCCCTTTTTTCCTAAGACACAGTGGCCTTCACATTGCTTTTCATGGGGGCACACAAGGGAACATATAACGGACAGCGGATTATTGTCAAAAAGCATTTCGCCGGCTTCCACGATACTGCCTTCCAGCAGGAGAGGTATAACCTCGTTGAAAGGGGTATTTACAGGACAGCCTGACTTGCATAATGGTTTTTTACATTGCAAACATCTTTTCGCTTCAGATATTACAATATCGGACATGTAAAGTCCTCCCTTCTAAATTAGCTTAAAATAAACCACTAATATTATAAAGGAAATTTGAAAGCTTGTATGTAATCTAGTCACAAAGACAGAGGTAATAAATGGATTGATAATATTAACAAAGAGATGGGGATTAGGATCATTTTTCCTTCATGTGGGGCGGGAAAATTGAGTTGAATATATTGTATTAAAAATATACTTTGTATTAGACTTTACATTTTATCTGAATAAGGCTATAATTTAGGTAACAGGAAGCATAAGGTTAAAACTTATGCTTGCCCAAGAGAGATAAAAAATGATTATCCGCTACTTTGGACGGTTTAGGATAATCATTTTTTATTGTACATTTTAATTAATGCTGCAATAAATGTGAGTAACGCTATGATGAACATACCGAAACTTATCATTAAAGATAAGGCATCTGAAATATTTATCATAAGGCTCACTTCCTTTCTATGTAGTATCGTAAAAGAAGTTCACCTCCTCCTATGTTTAAATAGAAGGGAAAGCACTCGTGATTATCCTTAATCAGGGTAATTTACCATTTCCTGTTACCATAGAGACAGTGTAGCATGAAATATTAGGAAAGTCGAGGAAAAGAAAACAAATTATTCCAGAATGCTTCCATATGTTGAATTAGTTAAAAAATTCAAACATGCAGCACTATATAAATATTTTATCAGGAATAATAAAGTTTATAGATAACCTAAAAGGAAATCAGTTTATATATGTTATTTCCCTGTAGATGATAAGAAGAAACTTTTCATTAATCAGAATTAAGTATTATTTTAAATATAAATATATATCATGGGATAGTTATAGTTTGATATGATTATGAAAATTAAATATATGCACCAACCATCCCATGAAAAATCACCATATTTAACGTAAACATTTAATAAAACTTGAATATTGCTATAACAATACTGCCCTTATAAACTCGCTGCATTCTCCCAGGCCGGCATCTTTTTCATCGTACGGATTGCCAGTTCGTGAGCGGCATTTTCGTCCATTCCCTGAGTACGTATAAGAAACTCGGTGGTGCCTTTTAATCTCTCTTCATAGGACTGAAGGGTTCCGTCCTTTCTGGCACAATAGATACAATAATCCTTACTTTCATCCTCTAAAGGATAATCGCTTTTCTTGGTCATGGGCATTCCGCAAGAGATACAAACTTTCATAACATTTCCTCCTTTTTAAGATAGACTGTCGATACATTCCAGAGCCGGTACAAGACAGCTGGCAACGCCCTGGGTTCCTGATATGGCAAGTGTCATTATTATGGTATCCAGTATTTCTTCCCTGGATGCGCCTGCCTGCTTTGCCATGGGGATATGGCTTGTAACAGCAGAAACATCACCCTGGGAAGACTTGATGCCAATAAATATGAGCTGCCTTGTTTTGTTATCCAGAGAGCCTTTGGCCGCAATGGCGGATAACAATCCGTTAAAAGCGTCAGAAACCTCCGGAGCTTCTTGCTTTAATACCATAAATGGGTTTACTAAAGCCATGGTTATTTACTCCTTTCAAATGGGTCCACCCCAAGTCTGATAAGTTCTTCCAGACCAAGCTGTGTAATAAAATATTCTCTTGGATGTTCTTTATCCTGTTCAAACCAGCCAAGTTCAATCAGACGGTTAAAGAAGCGGCCGCCCAGAGTACCTCCCAGGTGCTCGTAACAGCTTTTGGCCTTAAGCGGTGCATTTTGCTTGCTCATAGTATAACTCCTCCATTTCTGCGGTATTTGCAGTTACCTGTCCTGCTGCGGTTTCTTTTCCTTTTCCAGCAGTGAAAGAAAAGCATCTGTCAAAGTATCCTTATAGCGGCGGATAACATTTCCTTCCGGTGCAAATAAATCACCATTGGACAGATAATAATGTACCAGTCCCATCCACATATTGAAAAGAATTCCGGCAGGAAGAGAAGAGATGCCTTCCTTTTCAAGTGCCTTGCTGAAATGAAAGGATATGGCGGACTGTACCGTTATAAAGGCATCCCTTGCCTCTGGGGGAAGCATCCGGTTTTCTATGACCAGCCTTGTATAAAAGGGCTCATATTCCGCAATTCCGTCTAAGTGGGCCGAAAGCATTTCCTTTAAGGTGCTGCAGGAATCGGAAAGCTCATGGGTACGCATGGCTATCTGATTGCAATAGTACTGAACAACCTCTGCAATGAAAGCTTCCTGGGTATTAAAATGCAGAAAAACTGTACCGTGGGATACATTGGCTGCGGCTGCAATATCGGACATCCTTGTGCTTTGTATTCCTTTTTCGGAAAATACTTCATATGCAGTTTTGATAAGAGCAGCTTTCGTATGCTCTTTTTTTTGCTGCCTGGTTGTTTTGGTGTTCATAAATGACTCCTTAATCACTGACTGTAAAGTCAGTATAAAACTTAAATCATTTTTTGTCAATACAAAAATGTTTACATAGATGAAACTGAGATTGATTTATGTCACCCGAATCAAACATCCTTGCTGAAAATTCTCATAGAGAAAGCGGAACTGAGAGGAAGATATGCTTACGGTTTTAATGATTTCGACAGGGATTTAGCAAATAACGGAATTCCATTGGTTTTCAGTTATAGTTATGTGTAAATCCCAATATATTAGTACAAAGAGTTAATAGCGGTGAAAGAATGAATAAGGAAGAAAAGGAAAAATTGAAGTTCTTTTGCAAGACAGGGATTATTGTCCTCTCCGTTATGGTGGTGTTTTTCGCCGGAATCCATTTTATTCCGAAAGTGGTTTCCGTAAGCGGAGGCAATATCAAAAAGATTCCAATCTACTGTGTGGACCAAAAGGAAAAGAAGGTTGCCTTAAGCTTTGACGCTGCCTGGGGTAATGAGCAGACAGCCACTATTCTTGAAATCCTGGCAAAGCATAATGTAAAAGTAACCTTTTTTATGACAGGGGGCTGGGTGGAAAAATACCCGGAGGATGTGAAGGCAATTGCTGCCGCTGGACATGACTTGGGAAATCACAGTGAAAACCACAAGCATATGTCCCAGTTAGCAAAGCAGCAGAGCATGGCAGAAATAAAAAGCCCCCATGATAAGGTAAAAGAGCTGACAGGGATTGATATGAACCTGTTCCGGGCTCCTTATGGAGATTATAACAATACTCTGATAGATGCTGTTAAAGATTCCGGCTATTACTGCATTCAATGGGATGTAGACAGCTTAGATTGGAAGGATTACGGCGTGGATTGCATTGTAAAAAATATATTGGACAATAAACATCTGGGAAATGGTTCAATTATCCTTATGCATAACGGGGCAAAATATACTCCTGCTGCACTGGAGGCAGTCATTACCGGATTACAGGAGAAGGGATATGAAATTGTTCCGATCTCGCAGCTGATATATACAGGGGAATACACCATTGACCATGAGGGAAGGCAATTTGCAAAGTAGGATACGGAAGATTGCCCATTGAAAAGGGATTTAATTTCCTTAACATATGCCGGTTTTGTATATCAAAATCATGCAGAACAGCTTTAGATAGAATACAAAACCGGAACATTTTTTTCACTAGTGTGCAGCAGGAGTCTTTTTCTGGTGTTGGATTTTAGTTTACAACAGGAGGCTTCCCCCGGTATTGGGTTTTGAGTACAGTACTGCCTTAATTCTTCTGACTCCGGCAGACGAAGCCTCCTCCTTAACAATTTTAAAATGTCCCAGCTCTCCGGTATTTGCGGCATGGGGACCGCCGCAGATTTCCTTGGAGCAGCCTGGAATGGAATATACCTTTACCCTTTCACCGTATTTGTTATCAAATATACCGATAGCGCCTTCCTTTTTAGCTCTTTCCGGCGTCATTTCCTCACACAGAACGGGAATACTGTCAGCAATTGCCTGATTTACGATGGCAGTAATTTCCTGTAATTCTTCCGGGGTCAGTTTCCGCTCGAAAGAGAAATCAAAACGCAGGCGTTCGCTTGTGATATTGCTGCCCCTTTGGTAAACACTATCCCCCAGAACCCTTCTTAAGGCACCATGCAGCAAATGGGTAGCGGTGTGTAGCCGAGCAGTCTGTTGGCTGTTGTCTGCAAGGCCCCCTTTAAATTTTCCCTCGGCTCCTTTTCTGGATTTATTCTGATGTTCTTTCAGCTTTTCTTCAAAGCCCTGTGTATCAACGCAGATACCCTTTTCCTTTGCCAGTTCCATGGTGAATTCAACGGGAAAGCCAAAGGTATCATAGAGCTTAAAGGCAAGCTCTCCACTTAAGATTTCATCTTTTTGTAAGAGGGACAGATAGTGGTCAGCTTTTTTCAGGCCGCTGTCCAGGGTCTTTTGAAAAAGCTCATATTCCTTTTCAAGCTGCTCTAAGACAAAGCTGCTGTTTTCCTTAAGCTCAGGATATACCTCCTGATATTGAGCCAGGATTACCGAAGCCAGCTCACAAAGGACATTCTGCTTTAAGCCGAGCTTTTGCAGCAGCCTTATGGCTCTTCGGATCAATCTTCTGAGAATATAGCCCTGCTCCGTATTGGAGGGAGTAATCCTTTTAGGGTCTCCAAGCAGAAAGGTCATGGCCCTGGTATGCTCGCAGATAATACGGAAAGTGCGCTTTGTGCCTTCGGAATAGTCAACCTTGGAAAGGGCTTTCAATTCATCCATAACGGGAGTAAAAAGGTCGGTCTCGTAGACATTGTCCTTTCCATTTAGGATGGTAAGAGCCCTTTCCAGACCCATTCCGGTATCAACATTCTTTCTAGGCAGGGGCCTATAGGAGCCGTCAGCTTCTTTACTGTACTGCATAAAGACATTATTCCATATCTCCACGTATTTACCGCAGGAGCAGGAAGGAGAGCAATCCTTTCCACAGGGCTCCCTGCCGGTATCATAAAAGATTTCCGTATCCGGACCGCAGGGACCGGTCTGTCCGGCAGGACCCCACCAATTTTCATCCCTGCCGTAATAAAATATCTGCTCCTCCTTTAACCCCATTTCCTTCCAGACCCTTGCAGCTTCCTCATCCCTGGGAATTTCTTCATCCCCTTTAAATACCGTTACGGCAATACGGGAAACCGGTATCTGCAGCTTTGTGGTTAAGAAGGCAAAGCTTAGGGAAATGGCTTCCTCTTTAAAGTAATCACCAAGGGACCAGTTGCCAAGCATTTCAAAAAAGGTCAGATGGGTGTCGTCCCCTACCTCGTCAATGTCGCAGGTCCGAAGGCACTTTTGTACATCTGCTAACCGGCTGCCAAGAGGGTGCTTTTCGCCTAACAGATAGGGAACTAAAGGATGCATTCCGGCGGTGGTAAATAAAACAGTAGGATCATTATCCGGCAGCAGGGAGGCTGACGCGATTTCCTTATGTCCCCTTTCTTTGAAAAATTCCACATACATTCTTCTTAATTCCTGTGCTGTCATAGCTATTCTCCTTTCAAAGTGTTCAGACAGGAAAGAGTACGGTTCCTGTCACAGAAGTTAATCCTGTATAAATAAAAAAAGCCCCAAGCCGGATGCTTCCAGCTTAGGGCGAACTCTTAAGTCCGTGTTACCACCTAAATTCAAATTTACTTTGCTCTCAGTCAGTACGGGGTAGTTACCCGATACCGATTTCCTTTTAACGGCGGAAACTCCGTTGGAGCCTACTTAAAGTTTGTTCGGTCCACAGCTCTGAGACTGCTTCTGCATTACCCTTGTGAAGATTTGCACCGCCATCTTCTCTCTGGGACAGGTATAATACATACTATTTCTCTTCATTGCCTTTTTGTGATGAAATTACAGGTAGGATATCACAAAGTTTAAGGAGTTGTCAACTGGAAATAGAAAAATATAGCTGTTACGGGGCAGCAGATTGAAAAGTACGTTGCATTTTAATCTTATTATTTAAGCAGTATCGCAAGCAAACTTGTGAAATACATGGGGATTAGTGCGTAAATTAAAAAGTAATTTTCACCAACAAGATTGTGCATGGGAAATCCGCGGCCCAATCTTTCGGCGTATGTGATCCAGAATGAAGAAAGTATAGTAATAAAGGAAAAAGCTTGTTATAATAGGACTAAATAAAACCAATAATAAAAGGCGGCAAATCGAAGAGCTGCCATACGGAATGAGGATAGCTGGAAAATGTAAGACCTGCTTTTTCACTTACTCAGTTGTACGTATACCAAAACACAGCCAGGAGTAATTGTGAAAGAAAAGCACTTTCACATTCCATTATTTAGGGCAGTACCGCAGACCTGTCTGCGGTATGCAATGGGAGTAATTGTGAAAGAAAAGCACTTTCACACTCCATTTTTATGGCAGTACCCAATCTGTGGTATGCAATAGGAGGAAAAATGAAGGAATTTAAACTGGAAGAAATAAAAGATCTGAAAATACATGGCAGAACTGCGGGAAGTGCAGCTCCTTTGCCGCTTTTCTGGACCGGCAGCGGCATAGAGCTAAATGCAAAGGGCTCGGAACTCTGGATAGAAGTAGAGGTTGATTATGGGCTTTATGAACCCTGGCTTGGAGTTTTGGTTAATTCCGCCAAGGTAAGCAGGCAGATGCTGAATAAGGGAAGATACTGGCTGTGCCTGTTTCGGGGCATGAATGAAAATACCGTAAAAAATGTCAGGGTCATCAGAGAAGTTCAGGCGATGAACGGTGATCCGGACTGTTCACTGGTTATTCATTCTGTCAGAGCTGACGGGGAATTCCTGCCGGTAAAGGAAAGGCCTGTAAAAATAGAATTTATTGGTGACAGCATCACCTCAGGTGAAGGAGCGGTGGGAGCCAGAGAAGAAGAGGACTGGATTTCCATGTGGTTCAGCGCAACGGATAATTACACGGCACTCACAGCAAGAGAGCTTAATGCCGATTACCGGGTGATTTCACAAAGCGGCTGGGGTGTCCTTACAAGCTGGGATAACAATCCTGACTGCAATTTACCTAAGTATTATGAGAAGGTATGCGGTCTTCTTACCGGTGAGAAGAATGAGAATTTAGGTGCCTTGAAAGAAAATGATTTTAATGCCTGGCATCCGGATATTGTTGTAGTCAATCTTGGTACCAATGACAGTTCGGCCTTTAATACGCCGGAATGGAAGGATGAGGCTGCGGGACGGCATCATAAGCAGCGCAGCAACAGTGACGGCACCTTTAACGAAGAGGATTTAAAGGCTTTTGAAGAGGCTGTTTCAGATTTTCTTGCCAAAATCCGGAAGTATAACCAAAAGGCACATATTGTATGGGCATACGGTATGCTGGGAAATAGTATGATGCCGGCTATATTCCGGGCTGTGGATACGTATCAGAGAAAGAGCGGGGACAGGAAGGTTTCTGTATTCCAGTTACCAAATACAACGGATAAAACTATCGGCTCAAGAAGCCATCCGGGAATACTTTCCCATGCGAAGGCAGCGGAAGAATTAAGTGTATATTTAAAAAGCTTACTTTAAGACTTATGCTGCCGCAGACAGCTGAATGAGAGGCAAAAATGAATTACGTAGAAGATTTAAGAAAAATTGTAGGGCATCGTCCCCTTATTTTAGTAGGAGCCGTCGCTATTATTATAGATGACAAAAATAAAATTCTGCTTCAAAAACGTAAAACCACTTCCTATGGCATGTGGGGGCTGCCGGGCGGGCTCATGGAGCTTGGCGAATCCACGGAAGATACTGCACGAAGAGAAGTATATGAAGAAACAGGATTGACAATTGGAAAGCTGCACCTGATAGATATATTTTCAGGGCCTGATAACTTTTTAAAGGTTTCAAATGGAGATGAATTCTATTCTGTTACGGCAGCGTATTATACATATGACAAAGAAGGGGAAATGAGAGTGGATGAAAGCGAATCCCTGGAACTAAAATATACGGATATGTATCATCTGCCGGATAATATGGTAAAAAGCCATAAGCGGATGATAGATAAATTCCTGGAGGTATATTCTGATCCTGATAAGAATTAATTAAGACGGTAGAAGGCAAAGGCACATTTGAAAGGTATGCTCTAATCCTGATAAGATTTAACGAACCCTCGGTTGGTGGGCCAAATTAAAAAAAGAGGGTATCCATAGACTGAACCCTCTTTTTGGTGTGATGACGAAATTCTATATTTTTTAACTTATTTACATGCATATCACAAGCTTCCCTGTGATACTGCTTAAATAGAAATTTGAAAAATGGAAATCCTTTTTCAAATTAATTCTGCAATGCTCAATCGATTCTCATGGAATCATTTTTTTTATGAAATAATCTGTGTTTTGTTTGCTTTACCACCAGATGCTGATAAAAGTTTTCACAGTTATCATACTTCTCGGAGGTAATCCAACTGGCGGGAGCTTTGGTATCATATTCTGGTAAATTTAAATATAAATTTGTGCTGCCAATATACATATTCGAATCCTCCTTCTTATTTGTTTGGAATGTTGGCTGTTTCCTTACTCTGTTTATATTATATAGTTTAATTGACATTTTGTATATAATCTGCTAGTCTGAATCTAAGTGAGAAAATTGGTATCCGCAGCACAAAATGATAGTTTGCAGGAGGATTTTTATGGCAGTACGTTTTTGGGAAATGTATGAAGAAACAAAAGAGCAGTTCAAGCTTCGCATAGCGGCTGGCAAAGCAGGAATGGATACGGTTGTAAGCTGGGTGCATATGCTGGAGGATGAAACAATCGTGTCCAGATTCCACGGAGAAGAGCTTGCGATTACGACCGGCATGAAAGCCGGCAACCCTGACTGGCTGTTAAAGGTCGTACAGGGAATGGCAAAGGATGATTGTGCGGGAATTATCATAAATACCGGAATGTATCTGAAGGAAATACCTGGGGATGTAATCCTTTGGTGTGATGAGCATAATTTCCCTATTCTTGAAATGCCCTGGGAAATCTCAATTACGGAATTGATTCAGGATTATTGCATGAGAATAATTGACCAGAAGCAATTTGAAAAGAAAATCAGTAAGGCCTTTCGGGAGGCAATACAGGGATATTGGAAGGAAGCCGATGTCAGGCAGGTATTAGGGGAACGTTTTGACATGGAAGGAATCTTTCAGGCTTATTGCATCTATGTGAAAAAGACCATGGAGGATGAATTTAATTATAATCAGGCGGTAATCAGGCTGGAAAATCAATTTGGTCTTTGGAAGGGGAATGATAAAATCAATGCCTCCTATGGAATAATCCGAATGGAGGATTTTCTGGTACTAATTTTGAATAACAGCAGGGAGAAGGTATTTGCGGAGCTGCCGAACCTGATACTGCAAAGCTTTTCCTACTTTACGAAGGAGCACCGGTTTTATTTGGGAATAGGGCCCAGGGCATCCCATATCGAAAATTTATCCTCAAGCTACAAAAAGGCCAGGACAGCGATGAAGATGTCCATAGGAACCGGAAAGGAGATTATCCGGTTTGATGAGATGGGATTCTTTAAGATTCTGTTTTCTGTCGAGGACATGGATATTCTTGAAAGCTATGCCAATGAAGTTCTGGGGGCCTTGGAGGCATATGACAAGGCACATAAATCCGACTATGCGGAAACTCTCAGAAGCTATATTAAAAATGACCGAAGCCTTATCAGGGTGGCGGAGGATACTTATACCCATAGAAATACGGTAAACTACCGTATACAGAATATTAAGAAGATCACAGGCTGTGACCTTAAAAACCCGGAGGAATTATTCCCCTATCAGGTTGCTTTTTACATCAGGGATATGGCAAAGAAAACAATATACATAAATGAAAACTGAGATAATATTTATCATAAATTAATAGTAGGAGGATAGGAATATGATAAAAGCGAATAAAGATAACTTCTTAAAAGAAAGCGGAAAAGCTTTGGAGGAAATCTACGAGATGCTTCAGTCTTTAAAAAGCATCTCTTTGGAGGAATTGCAGAAGGAAAGGACCGCGCTTCTCATGGTGGACCTTATTAACGGCTTTACAAGAGAAGGTGCCTTAAAAAGCCAAAGAGTAGAGCAAATACTTCCTTCTGCGGCAAAGCTGCAAAGGGCATGCCTTTTAAAGGGCTTCCCCATCCTTGCCTTTGCAGACAGCCACAGTATGGCCTCACCTGAATTTACATCCTATCCGCCCCATTGCCTGACAGGCACCAGCGAAGAGGAGATTGCAGAAGAATTGCAGCAGGTGGGTGGATATCAGCTGATTCGTAAAAATTCCACCAATGGATTTTTGGAGGAAGCTTTCAGCCGGTGGCTAAAGGAGAACGATAGAATTGATACTTTTCTTATCGTGGGCGACTGTACGGATATCTGCATCCAGCAGTTTGCAGAAACCTTAAAGACCTGGTTCAATAAAGAAAACAAAGAATCCAGAATAATCGTTCCCATGGATTTGGTTGAAACCTATGAGCTGGGAATGCATAACGGAAATCTGGTACATGTAATGGCACTGTACAATATGACAATTAATGGCGTTGAGGTGGTTCGATCCGTTGAAGTGCAGTAACCCAGGTACATTTTAATTATAATAAAAGTATTCCTGCCTGAAAGAAGAAGTGTGTGGTAAATTGTATATAGGAACATTTATATATAAGAATATTTGTTTATAAGAATATTTGTAAATAAGAACATTTATATATAAGAACACTGTATATAAAAGCATTGTGAGGTATTAAAGATGCAAGGGAATTCAGCAATGCTGCTGTAAGTACTTTGACAGGAGGGTATGAGATTGCTTTTACAAAATAATGAATTAGTTATCAGAAATGCGGTCACCGGGGATGCCACCAGGCTTTGCAATTGGTGGAATGATGGCAGTGTCATGGCACATGCCGGATTTCCCCAAGGACTGGGGACAACGGTGGAAGAGGTAAAAAAAGGGCTGTTAAAAGATTCCGATGAAGCAGGCAGACGTCTTATTATGGAAGCAGATGCTGAGCCTATAGGAGAGATGAATTACCGGAACATGGGCAATAAAATCGCAGAAATCGGAATAAAAATCTGTGAGCCTTCAAAGCAGGAAATAGGTTATGGCACCAGGCTTCTAGCTATGCTGATACATGCGCTTTTTATGGATTTGGGCTTTGTCAAAATCATCTTAGATACCAATGCTGACAACAGAAGGGCGCAGCATGTATATGAAAAATTAGGTTTTCATAAGATACGGGTCAATAAGGATGCTTGGAAAGACCAGCTTGGTGAATGGCAGTCTTCTGTTGATTATGAGCTGGAAAGGAAGGATTTTGTAGATTATCGGTAGTAATTATATCTGCAGTTATGCGGAGTTTCAGTATTTTTCTGGAACTTCGCATTTTTTATCCAATGTTAATTTATGTAAACTTTACTTTTGCTTTTCACAAAGGTGGTTGCAGATTTAACATATCTTCTTTAGAGTTAGTCTTAGATGAAAATTACATAGTAAGTGTAAATCTTAGGAGGTGCAATAATATGCCGTCAACCTATGCACATTACAGACTGGGTCAGGAAGTAGCCAGGTCGTTACCGGATGAGATAAAGGAGATAATCGAGAATAACAGGGAGCTCTATCATATCGGACTTCACGGTCCGGATATTCTGTTCTATTACAAACCCTTCTTTTCGAATAAAGTAAATCAGACGGGTTTTGGAATGCATGATGAACCGGCGGAAGGATTTTTTGAGTCGGCAGGAAAGCTTATTTTGAATAAATATGGGAGAGGGGCCTGCCTGGCTTATATCTATGGCTTTATCTGCCATTTTGTTCTGGACAGTGAATGCCATGGCTATATTGATGAGAAAATTGAAAGAAGCGGTGTGAGCCATACGGAAATTGAGGTGGAATTTGACCGGGATTTGTTAATGAGAGATGGCTTTAATCCTATCACCAAATCTCTTACGGACCATATTATACCGTCTGAAAAAAATGCGGAGATCATTGCAGAATTCTTTACCGGAATTACAAAGGAAGAAGTGAAGGAAGCCCTTGAATCCATGAAAAAGTTCAATAAGATTCTGGTGGCGCCCGGCAGAGGGAAGAGGCTGCTGATATACGGACTCCTCGCCATAACAGGGAATTATAAGGAATTGCATGGACTTGTAGTAAATTATAAGGCAAATCCTGATTGCATGGACAGTACGGAAAAATTAAGAAGGCTTTATGTAACTGCTGTCCGGGAATCCATCAGACTGATTACAGCATATGAATACACCCTATGGCAGGAGGTTAAGCTGGATGCCAGATACCGTCTTACCTTTGGAGCGAAAGATACGGAGAGGGTAAAAGAGGAGGTATTCGTATGAAATTCAGGCTCACAAAATTAGAAAAACAGTGGGTATTATATGATGTGGGCAATTCTGCCTTTACTTTGCTGGTATCGACTATCATACCCATTTATTTTGATTATCTAGCCGGACAGCAGAAGCTTTCCTCAGTCAATTATCTGGCGTACTGGGGATATGCGGTCTCTATTGCAACTCTGCTGGTAGCCTTGATGGGCCCGGCTTTAGGGACCATATCGGACGGAAAGGGAATGAAAAAGCCAATCTTTTTCTTTTCCATTATATTGGGAGCGGTATGCTGTACCGCTTTGGGGCTTACAAGTGCATGGCTGATCTTTCTGATTATTTTCGTACTTGCCAAGATAGCCTATTCCGCCAGTCTTATTTTTTACGATTCCATGCTTCCGGATGTGACTTCAGAGGAACGGATGGATATGGTATCGGCTCAGGGCTTTGCCTGGGGGTATATCGGAAGCTGTATTCCTTTTATAGCCTGTTTGGGTTTGGTGATGGGAGGAAAGACTTTGGGACTTTCCATGAAGCAGTCCATGATGATAGCTTTTCTTCTGGTCGCTTTATGGTGGGTAGGTTCCTCCCTTCCTTTCTTAAGGAATTACACACAGATAAATTATGCACCAAAGAGAAACCATGCGGTTACAGATGGCTTTAAAAGCCTGTTCCGAACAGTTAAGAATATCCGCAGGGAAGAAAATATCTTCTGGTTTTTGCTTGCATTCTTCTTTTACATTGACGGAGTATATACCATTATAGATATGGCAACAGCCTATGGAAAAGCCTTGGGGCTTAACAGCACAGGACTGCTGCTTGCACTATTATTAACACAATTTGTGGCGTTTCCCTGCTGTATTATTTTCGGCAGGCTTGCCAGAAGAGTTTCACCCGATAAGCTGATTGGAGCCTGTATTCTGGCTTATCTTGGCATTACGGTATTTGCCGTATTTATGAACAGTCAGCTTCATTTCTGGATACTGGCAGTGCTGGTGGGCATGTTCCAGGGAGGTATTCAGTCCTTATCCAGGTCCTATTATGCAAAAATCATACCAGGCGAGAAATCCGGTGAATATTTTGGCATCATGGACATCTGCGGAAAAGGAGCATCCTTTATGGGAACAGCTCTCGTCAGTGTGGTCTCACAGCTGACCGGAAGCATTAATAAAGGAGTGGGGGCAATCGCATTTTTATTCGTAATCGGCATTATCCTGTTTTTAAAAGCTGTTTCAGTAAGAACTGTTAAACCTGGGGATGCATCCAGTGAAAATACGGAAGAAGAGACTTATCTGACAGAAGCAAAGGCGTAATAAAAGCTGTGTGTGGTAAATATTAAAAGTCATTCGCCTTCAACAATACAATATGGTATGAAATCAAGCCTGCCTAAATATTTGGCAGGCTGATTTCGCTTGAGTAGAGCTGATTTCGTTTGAGTAGAGCTGATTTCGCTTGAGTAGAGCTGGTTTTGTTTGAGTAGAGCTGATTTTGTCTGAGCAACTCTAATTCTATTTACTTAGCTCTGATTATTTTACATAGTAATCACTCACCAATATATCCTTTATAGCTTCCGTAGGTATTACAAATTCCACGATACCCATAACACCAGGGGCCATATCATAAAAAAATTATTCGTTAAATATAAAAGACGTTGTGAGTAGTTTTTTATAAGTATTAAAAGTATTATATGTATTGTATGTCATAAAGGGAAAATAGCAAGAATTGAGATAAGAAATACATGCTCTCACCAGAGATATTGTAAACATCGGGCATAAGGATAATATCTTGGAAAACATTTTGTTACAAACAGTGGAGCGAAGGTACACACCTTTCGTTTTTTCAAGAAAATAAGTGCCGGAAAAAGTATATCACATTAGCAATGCTTATCAAAACTTTAACATATATTAATTTCATTTATAAAACTATCTGTGTTATAATGCTAACAGAAACCAAGGAAAAGCATCGGCAGGGAAAGGAAGAATATGAGCAGCGTAAGAAGAATTTATGTGGAGAAGAAAATACCCTATGCTGTAAGGGCACAGGAATTACTGGAAGAAATCAAAGATTATCTTGCAATAGAAACTCTAAAGCAGGTCCGGGTTCTGATTCGCTATGATTTGGAAAATATCAGTGAGGAGACAATGGCAAAGGCATTCGGAACAGTATTTTCAGAGCCGCCTGTAGACTGCCTATATCAGGAAGACTTTCCAAAGGAAGAGAAGGACTATGTGTTTTCCGTCGAGTATCTTCCGGGACAGTTCGATCAGAGGGCAGATTCTGCCGTTCAATGCGTAAAGCTTCTTTCACCAAAAGAAGAGCCTGTTATCAGCTGTGCCACTACCTATGTGCTGACCGGAAGCCTGACAGACGAAGAACTTGGAAAAATAAAAGCATACTGCATCAATCCCGTAGATTCCAGAGAAGCCAAGATGAGTAAGGCAGATACCCTGGAGACAACCTATGGGGAGCCGGAAGATGTTGCAATTCTTACAGGTTTTATTACAATGTCCGAAGAAGAATTAAAAGCCCTTTATGAATCATTGAACCTTGCCATGACCGCCAAGGATTTTCTTCATGTGCAGAAATATTTTGCAGAAGAAGAAAAGAGGGAGCCTTCCCTTACGGAAATCCGGGTTCTTGATACTTACTGGTCGGATCACTGCCGTCATACCACCTTCCTTACGGAGTTGACAGACGTTCAGATAGAAGAAGGCTTTTTTCAAAAGCCCATAGAGGATTCTTTTAAAAGATACCAGAAAGATTATAAGGAATTGTATAAGAACCGTGATGATAAATATATGTCCTTAATGGACGTTGCCCTGATGGCTATGAAGAAATTAAAGAGCCAGGGAAAATTACAGGAGATGGAGGAAAGCGAGGAAATCAATGCCTGCTCCATTATCGTACCGGTAGAAATAGAAGGAAGGACCGAGGAATGGCTGGTTTTCTTTAAAAACGAAACCCATAACCACCCTACGGAAATCGAACCCTTCGGCGGTGCGGCAACCTGCCTTGGCGGAGCAATCAGAGACCCCTTATCGGGAAGAGGCTATGTATATCAGGCAATGAGAGTAACCGGCGCGGCAGATCCAAGAGTTGCCATTGAGGATACCCTTAAGGGAAAGCTTCCCCAGAGAAAGATTGTAACCGGTGCGGCAAGCGGCTACAGCTCCTACGGCAATCAGATAGGACTTGCCACGGGCCTGGTAGATGAAATCTATCATCCGGGCTATGTTGCCAAGAGAATGGAAATCGGCGCCGTTATGGGTGCTGCTCCCAGAAAGAATGTTGTCCGTGAATCCTCAGAGACCGGAGACAAGATAATCCTTTTAGGCGGCAGGACAGGAAGGGATGGCTGCGGCGGTGCTACGGGTTCCTCCAAGGCTCATACGGCTTCCTCCATTGAAACCTGCGGTGCGGAAGTGCAAAAGGGCAATGCTCCGACGGAAAGAAAGCTTCAGAGGCTTTTCCGCAGAGAAGAAGTCAGCAGACTGATTAAGAAGTGCAACGACTTTGGTGCCGGCGGTGTGTCCGTTGCTATCGGTGAATTGGCGGACGGACTGTTCATAGACCTGGATAAGGTTCCGAAGAAATATGCCGGCCTTGACGGAACGGAGCTTGCCATTTCCGAGTCCCAGGAAAGAATGGCAATTGTGGCAGATGCAAAGGACGTGGATGCGCTTTTGGCTTTTGCGGAGGAAGAAAACCTGGAAGCGACTCTGGTTGCGGAAGTAACCGAGGAGCCGAGACTGGTCATGATATGGAGAGGGAAGGAAATTGTAAATATTTCCAGAGCCTTTTTAAATACCAACGGTGCACATCAGGAAACAACGGTAGTAGTGACCCCTCCTGAAAAAGAGAAGAATTATTTTAAAGCAGGTATCAGCTACTATACAAATAATACCAAAGAGAAGAAAGCTGAAAAAGAGCTTTCCTTAAAAGAAAAATGGCTTAAGGTTCTTAGCGACCTTAACAGCTGTTCGAAAAAAGGACTGGTTGAAAGGTTTGACAGCTCCATCGGAGCTGCAACCGTTACCATGCCCTATGGCGGAAAATACCAGACGACCCCTGCCCAGACCATGGCGGCGAAGCTTCCTTCCTTAAAAGGAGAATGTGATACGGTCACTCTGATGAGTTATGGCTTTGACCCCTATCTGTCCAGCTGGAGCCCTTACCACGGAGCAGTATATGCCATTATTTCCTCCGTTGCCAAGATAGTTGCCTCCGGCGGAGACTATAAATCCATTTATTTTACCTTCCAGGAATATTTTAAAAGACTGGGAGAGGATAAGAAACGCTGGGGTGAACCTCTGGCAGCATTATTGGGAGCCTATGAGGCACAGCTTCAATTGGGGCTTGCTTCCATCGGCGGCAAGGATAGTATGTCCGGAACTTTTCAGGACATCAATGTACCTCCTACTCTTGTATCCTTTGCCGTGGCAATTTCAAAGGCTTCCAGGATAATAACCGGTGAGCTCAAAGAGGCAGGAAGCCTTCTGATTGAAGTACAGGCGCAGCAGGATGGATACGACCTGCCGGATTATGAAAAGCTTAAAAAGAATTATGAAACCATACATGACATTATGGGAAAAGGCCTGGTTTTATCCGCTTATGCTCCCGGTGCCTTCGGTATTGCAGAAGCAGCCAGCAAAATGGCTTTCGGTAACGGCTTCGGTGTTTCCTTTGAAGGAGAATTAACCGAAGAAGAGCTTTTTGCACCTGCCTATGGAGCATTGTTACTGGAAGTAAAGGAAGAGAAGCTTGACAGGATAAAACAGGAGGGCCTGCCCTATCGTATAATCGGAAGGGTGACCCCAGAGAAAGTATTGTCCTATAAGGATACGGCTATAGGGCTGAAAGAAGTACAAAACAGCTGGGAAGCCGCTCTGGAAAAGGTATATCCAACCGCTTCCGGTGTGAAGGAAGCGGTTATTCCCACCGGTATTTATGAAGCTTCCGTTGATAAGAATATTTATATAAGGAAGGAAGAGAAGGCAAAGCCGAAGGTATTTATCCCTGTCTTTCCGGGAACCAACTGTGAATATGATTCAGCTTCCGCCTTTGAAGGAGCAGGAGCCAAGGCAGACATAGTCGTATTTAACAATCTTACTCCGGCAAATATTGACGAATCTGTCAAGCGCTTTGTAAAAGGCATCAGGGAAGCTCAGATTCTCATGTTTCCCGGCGGTTTTTCCGCAGGAGATGAACCGGATGGTTCCGGAAAATTCATTGCAACAGCCTTTCGAAATGAAAGTATAAAACAAGCGGTAAATGAGCTTCTTTGGCAGCGTGACGGCCTTGCTCTTGGAATCTGCAACGGTTTTCAGGCATTGATAAAGCTCGGACTGGTGCCTTACGGTGAAATCACCTCCCAGAAGGAGAATTCTCCGACCTTGACCACCAACCACATCGGACGCCATGTATCCAAATATGTATATACCAAGGTTGTCTCCAATAAATCCCCCTGGTTACACAAGGCGGAACTGGGCGGAATTTATGCAATCCCTACCTCCCACGGCGAGGGAAGATTCGTAGCAGACAAGGAGTGGATCGATAAACTCTTTGCAGCCGGTCAGGTAGCTGCCCAGTATGTAGATTTAGACGGTAATCCTACTATGAAAGAAGAGTTTAATCCCAACGGTTCCTACTATGCCATAGAGGGAATCACAAGTCCTGACGGCAGAGTCCTTGGAAAAATGACCCATTCAGAGAGAAAAGGACCAGGGGTTGCCATAAACATAACCGGCAACCGTGACCAGTATATCTTTGAATCCGGCGTAGAATATTTTAAATAAAACCCAGAAAAGTACTTTTAGATAGAAATTATATAATTAAAGCGAAAAGCCCTCATTTCAATATGTAAACAGGCAATTTGCACCAAGCAGAAAGAACGAATGCGACTATGGAAAGGTATTAGAAGTCCTTTTCTCTGAAGATTTTGTGCTATATTATCAAACAGATTGTTTGAGCGAAGCGAGTTATCTGTTTGATAATATGTCCAGCACAAAATCTTCAGAGAATTAGGAC
>JAEYPZ010000128.1:0-94430 GCA_023410275.1 Bacillota bacterium | reverse complement strand
GTGTTGCTATACCATGCTATAATTCGCAGGAATATATGGAGCACGCCATTAAGACCCTTTTAACCGGGAAGGATGAGATGGAGATTATCATAGTAAATGATGGATCAGGGGATAACACCGCTGCCATAGCGGACAACTATGCAAAGCGCTATCCGGATATTATAAAAACGATCCATCAGGAGAACGGGGGCCACGGAGAGGCTGTAAACACTGGACTCGCAGCAGCTACAGGCTTGTATTTTAAGGTAGTGGACAGCGATGACTGGGTAAATGAAGCAGCTCTTGCAAAGGTCTTATCAACTCTCAGAAGTCTGGTAGCGGATGGCAAGATGGTAGACTTATTTATTGCCAATTATGTGTATGAGAAGCCAAGCATTAACAAGCACAAAGTAATGGATTATAAAACAGCCCTTCCCCAGGACAGGGTATTTACCTGGAATGATATCATGTACTTTAAGCAGAGCCAGCAGATTATTATGCATGCGGCCATTTACCGCACCAAGCTGCTGAAGGATTGTGGATTAAAGCTTCCAAGCCACACCTTTTATGTGGATAATATTTTTGTATACCAGCCCCTGCCCTATGTCAGGACCATGTATTATCTGGATGTGAATCTATACCGTTATTTTATTGGCCGGGATGACCAGTCGGTAAATGAAAAGAATATGATAAAAAGAATAGACCAGCAGATTTATATTACAAAGATTATGATCGACTATAAGGACATTATGGCAATCAGGAACCGTAAACTTAAGAACTATATGATAAAATACCTGACCATGATGATGACTATTTCTTCTGTTTTCCTTATTAAGGAAAATACCCCGGAAAGCCTTGAAAAGAAAAAAGAGCTCTGGGATTATTTAGAGAAGAATAATAAGAAGCTCTATAAGATAATTCATAACAAGGCACTGGGCAGGTCCATGAATCTGCCGGGAAAGGCCGGAAGAAAAATCGTTGAGATGGGATATCGGATATCAAGAAAAATCTATGGGTTCAGCTGATGCTGGCCCATAGATTTTTAGGGTAAACCGATATTACCGGAATGATAGTATATTTGATAGGTTACACCTGCGGAATTAAAATTCCGCATAAAGCTTTTTTTCTTTGGCTTTAGCAGCCTGCTTATTTCCTACCCAGACATAAACTGCCAGATACATAATAACAGCGAGCAGAGTACCCATAAAAACATCAAAGACAGAGTGCTGTTTTATAAATACCGTAGACATACAAATTAATACGGTTAGTATAACAGAGCCTATAGTCAGCCATTTTTTCTTTTTCAGAGCCTCGCTCCTATTGATGGCAATGGCAGCACCGATGGAGTTGAACACATGGATACTGGGGCAGACATTCGTGGCCGTATCCGTTGAATAGAGGTTCCGGATAATATCAATTAATAGGTTGTTCCTGCCTAAAGCATCCAGATTAGGCCTTAAATCCTGGCCGTTGGGCCATATGGTATAAATGATGAGGCATATTGTCATTCCAATGAATAAAAAAGCCGTAAGCTTATAAAAATCACTTCTTGAAGTCAGGAAGAAATAAGCCACGGTGGAAAAAATATACAGAAACCATAACATATAGGGGATTAAAAACCATTCGTTAAAAGGAATCATGTCATCCAGCTTTATATGAACGATATGATAATTTTTCGTAACGGTCCTTTCCAGGTAGAAAAACCATACCATATAAATAAAAAAATAGGACAGGACCCAGGCATGCTTGTATTTATGAATTAAATTTTTCAATGTAAAAGCCTCCAATTGTTATTTAATTATAGTACAATTGCAATACAGGCATTATAGCATAGGAAGGACAAGATAACAACAATGTTCAGGGATTCTTTATAGATATTTCGAAAAATTAAGAAAAAAATTAAGAAAATATTAATGGAAAGACAGTAAGAGGAGAAAGAGCTATGAAGGTGGTAATACAAAGGGTAAAGCGTGCATCGGTTGCCATAGAAGGAGAGGTAAAAGCCTGCATAAACAGGGGCTATCTGCTGCTTCTCGGAATAGGAAAGGAAGATACAAGAGAGACGGCGGATAAATACCTGGACAAAATTTTAAAGCTAAGAATTTTTGATGATGAAGAAGGAAAGACAAACCTGTCCCTAAGTGATGTTAACGGAGACATCATGGTCATATCCCAATTTACCCTTTATGCGGATTGCAGGAAGGGCAACCGGCCCAACTTCCTGAATGCTGCGGAACCAACCCGGGCAAAGGAGCTCTATGAGTATTTTTTGAATAGCTGCATTGAAAAGTATGGGCGCGTGGAGTCGGGGGAATTTGGAGCGGATATGAAGATAGAGCTGCTCAACGACGGACCATTTACTGTAGTATTAGACAAAGAAATGTTGGGATATTAAGAAAGAAAAAGATTTCTGGAGGCTTTCCTTGCTATATAGGGGGAGCCGTCGAACGGATACAGGGTATTCTGCTTGTAATATGCTCCTGCTTTCTATATAATGAAATGTAATAATATGGTGATCAATACTGTGTTATGAAATTTGATGGAAAGGAGGGAACATAACGGGATATAAACAGCGGTTTATAAGTCTCTCTTTGCTCTTCCTTCTCTTTATGCTGCCGTTTTTAGGGGCGGATACCAGAGCGGAAAAGGAATCCGGCCTGTCCTTTGAAAAGGAAGGAGAAGATCCGGTAATCCGGTTCGAAGATGAGAATCTGTTTGCTTATTTTCAGAGGGAGGACAAGTGGCTTACCGTAGATGGTACCGAAGGGATTCCCTTTGATAAGCTTTTACAGGGAGGAGAGGTATCTCTGGACTTTCATTTAAAAAGTCCATCTGCCCATAGCACCGGGAAGCCGATAGAATTAAAGCCCTGCAAGGTTACTTTAAAATTAACAAAGGACCCTCTGTACTGGCGGTTTGTCACAGAAAAGGTAAGCGTGGGGGTCGGCAATCTTAAGGTAAAATCAACTGAAAAGTTCCGGAAGCTGTTACCGGAAGATATCAATAACTTTGGGGCAGAATACCGGATACTAAGCAGGGCAAAAGATGTTCAGGAAACCCTTCTTGTGATGAAAAGAAAAGAGGCGGACGTGTCCGCTGGAGAGAAAGTGGCGGCCGGAACAGGGAAAGCCGAGCCAGGAAAAACCGATTCCGGTATGGGGAAGGATAAGTCCTGGGCCGGCAAAGACAAGCCTGGAACAAATACGGAGGATAAGCTTACCTTAAGCAGCCTGCCGCCTGAGTTATGCCGGATAGGTTATGGAGCAGGTAAGGGGGAGCTGATTGGAAGGCTTGAATTGATGGCGGATTATGAGTTTCAGGTGCCTCTGGTCTTAAAAGGGGAAGAAAGGTGTGAATATGTTCCGGTAATTCAGGGAAAGCTTACATTGGTTATCTGGAGAGATGTCTATAACGACTAAAGAGGTACAGTAAAATACAAAAGAATTTAAACTGCAATAGGCAGTTATTTTTTTGTATTTTATTAAGGATTCAAGCATTATAAGTCAATGCAGTGTATATTGAATGTATACTTGTGGTATAAAAATACACTCAGCTCCATGAAAGTCACTTCGTTGCATTTTTATACCACAAATATACATAATCGAAAGCTGAGAGTAACTATACATCCAAATCAGTAATTCCTAGTAAACATATATGATATATATAAAAAATTGTTGACAAATAAATACACCTGTGATAGATTATAGTTAGTTAGCAAAAGAACAATAATAAATTTAATATAAAGGAGAATAAGTTATGGGAAAGATCGCAAAAAGCCTTACAGATTTAATCGGAAAAACACCGTTGCTGGAGCTTGAAAAATTCAGTGAAGAAAATGAGGTAAAAGCAGCAATAGTTGGTAAATTGGAATATTTTAATCCTGCCGGCAGTGTAAAGGACAGAATTGCCAAAGCAATGATTGATGATGCCGAGGAAAAAGGATTATTAAAGCCCGGAGCTACCATTATTGAGCCTACCAGCGGAAATACCGGTATCGGCTTAGCATCTGTTGCCGCAGCCAGAGGATATAAGATTATATTGACAATGCCTGAAACAATGAGCATTGAAAGAAGAAATCTCTTAAAGGCATATGGAGCAGAGCTTGTATTGACCGAAGGCAGCAAGGGTATGAGCGGTGCTATAGCAAAGGCAGATGAGCTGGCAAAGGAAATTCAGGATTCCTTTATTCCAGGCCAGTTTATTAACGGAGCCAATCCGGAAGTCCACAGAAAGACTACAGGACCTGAGATTTGGGAAGATACGGACGGTAAGGTCGATTTCTTTATCGCGGGTATCGGTACCGGCGGAACCATCACCGGTGTTGGTGAGTATTTAAAGAGCAAGAATCCGGATGTCAAGATAATTGCCGTTGAGCCCAGTGCATCCCCCGTATTATCCAAGGGAACTCCGGGAGCCCATAAAATTCAGGGTATTGGTGCAGGCTTTGTACCCAAAATATTAAATACAGAAGTATACGATGAAATCATACCTGTTGATAATGAAGATGCGTTTGCCACAGGAAGACAAATTGCGAAAACAGAAGGTCTCCTGGTAGGTATCTCCTCCGGTGCGGCTGCATGGGCAGCAGTCCAGATTGCAAAACGCCCTGAGAATGCAGGCAAGACAATTGTTGTACTGCTTCCTGACACGGGTGAAAGATACTTATCCACCCCGTTATTTTCAGAATAATACTATTAATTCAGCCATTTAATAAAATCCTCAGACCATACTTTTCGTACCATCCTTCAATTAGTTAAATAAGGAAAGGTCTGTAACGCTTTTTCAAGGAATATTGAACTATGCCTGAAAAAGAATTACAGGCCTTTTTCTGTCCGGAAAATTTGACTGCCAACTGCGTTTTTTCGGCTTTCTTGGAATAAAGGTTCTTGAACAGCGAAGTCCAAATCAATTCCCTAGTCCTGCCTTACGTAAGGCAGGACTTTTCCTGGTGCCTTCCTATTAACTGGTTTCAAGGGTTTGTCATACATAGCATCACGGCAAACACATGAGACCAAATAATAGATATACACAGATGACCAGGGAGGTTGTTTTGGAGTTTTGTCTCAAGAGGTTCCTTATGACACTTAAGCGGCAGGAAGCGTGACTAGGTAAAGCAGTGCCACTGTTTGAGCTCGATAACTAACACAGCCATATTTGTTACAGCGAGTTTGGCGCTGATTTACCTGCCAGTTACGTTTTCTGCCGCTTTAGTGGAATAAGGGTTCTCGCGAACAAAACTCCAAAACAACCTCCCTGGTCATCGTCCGCTTCCATAAACCTCCTTCATGCGTTTCCCGTGAACATAGCATTGGAGCCCCTTGACAAAAGCGAAGGGATTAGCTACTGTAAAAGAGAAGGGTCAGTCAATAAACAAACAAATGAAAAAACCATCGGGAAGGAAAGATATATGAAAGAAGTAAAAACGGTAGAAGAATCTCTGACAGAGCAGGTTCACCTTCTGATGCCTGCCCACATCAACGGAAGCGGAAGGCTTTTTGGCGGGCAGCTTATGGAATGGATTGATATTGTGGGTGGAATTACAGCCAAGCGTCATGCGGAATGCAACATTACAACGGCAGCAATCGACAATCTGCAATTTAAGGCCGGCGCCTTTATAAATGATACCCTGGTGCTGAGGGGTAAAATAACCTATGTGGGAAATACTTCAATGGAGGTAAGAGTAGACACATATCTGGAGGACCTTAGCGGATTTCGAAAGCCCATTAACAGGGCATATCTTGTTTATGTGGCAATCGATAAGGATGGAAGGCCCATTAAGGTGCCCGGACTGAAACTGGAGACAGAAGTCCAGCAGGCAGAATGGGACGGAGCTGTAAAACGGAATAAGCTTCGCAAAATAAGACGTACGGAAGGGTTTTAGTCGCATTTATCTTCTGACATATAAGGGGACAAACAGGAATATACTAGAAAAAACAAGCTTGGGGGCCCTGTTATGCATCCATATATGGAGGAGAGAATTATTGAGCTGGCCAATTATACCATTGAGCAGAAAGCGACTGTACGGGAGACTGCTATCCGGTATGGTGTCAGCAAATCAACAGTTCATAAAGATTTACAGGATAGACTGCCGTTAATCAATCAGCAGCTCTATCATGCGGTAAATGAGGTACTTATGTTAAATAAAGCGGAACGGCACATAAGAGGTGGACTGGCTACAAGGAGAAAATACAAGAAAACATAACGGAGAAAGTATATAACAAGGAGCTGCATTTTGGATAAGAACACATATATAAAAAAGAAAGATATCATTTTGTTACTGGTCGTACTCTTCATAGCCCTTGGGGGTCTGCTTATTTTCCGGATAACACAGAAAAGCGGAGATATGGTAGTAGTGACAGTGGATGGAGTGGTCACACAGGAGTACCCCTTAAATAAAGACCTTACTGTTGACATAAAAGGCGTAAACGGCGGTACCAATCATCTTGTGATCAAGGATGGTTATGCGGATGTTACAGAGGCAAGCTGCCCTGATAAAATATGTGTAAAGTCAAGAAAGATCAATAAAACAGGGGAAAGCATCATCTGTCTGCCCAATAAGGTCGTAGTTAAAATCGTGGGCAGGGATACCCCTGAAGTAGATGGTTCTACAAATTAATACGTTTATCTATTTCTGCCGCAGGTTGGCCCTTAAGCCGATTTACGGCAGTTTTTTTATGGCCGTTTTGTGTAGTTTTCCTGTATTTCCTGCAAAGGAACAGGATATAATTTACAGCAGTCATGCATACAATATTAAAAACAAGTACAATAGGGGGATATCCTTTTGAAAGGCTATATAGAAGAAAGGGCAGTAGAAATAGCCAACTACATAATCGACAATAATGCGACCGTGAGACAGACAGCAAAGCAGTTTGGCATTTCAAAATCAACCGTACATAAAGCTGTAACAAAAGGGAACGGTACCTTAATTTCAGAAAGGTGTGAAGTCTGTGGAAGATTCGGAAAATGATAAAAATCTGATGATAGTGGAAGCAATTGAAGGCTATGCCCGTAATCATAATATGAAGCCCTGTGAAGTCTTTTTATTATTCCGGAACAACGGCATAATAGAACTCCTGCGCTCACAGTACAAGACACTGCATACACAAAGTATGGAAGAGAGCATATACTTTGTGGAGGACATATTAAGGAGAGTGCTGGATGCAAAATGAAATTTATCTTTACCATGGGACAAATGTAATATTCGAAAAGGTAGATTTAAGCTTTTCAAAAGATAAGAGGGATTTTGGCAAAGGGTTCTATACAACTACCTTCAGAGAGCAGGCAGAGGGCTGGGCAGAAAATATGTATATCCGGTACGGGGGCGAGGGCAGATATGTCATGGAATTTAAGCTGGAGATGGCAAAAGAGCTTTCGGTAATGAAGTATCCGGGGCTTACCAGTGAATGGCTCGGTATGATTAAGGAAAACCGGCTGTACGGCGGCATCCAGCATACATATGATGTGGTAATAGGCCCGGTTGCGGACGATAATATTATGAGGACCATAGCTTTATATGTGGCAGGGATTTACAGCCAGGAGACAGCCCTTGAGCAGCTCCGGCCATATCAGGCCCATGACCAGATCTCCCTGCATACGGCAAAAGCTCTGAATTACCTTACCTATTTAGGGCGTAAAGAGCTTCCTCCTTTAAAAGCCTTATCCCTGGCAGTATAGGAGGAGTGCCGGAAACGATAACTGTTAATACCTGCAGTATTCGGCCTCCAGGCAGGCTGAGTGGAAATAAATGAGGAATAGAAGAAATGATGAAGAATCTTTTTGTTTACAAGAATCAGGATATAACCCTGGATATAATAATCAAAATTGAACAGGTCGCACGTTTGATAGCGATAGAAACAGGAAAGACCTTTGATGACTGCCTTTATGATTTTTACCTGTCAAAAGCATATGATATGCTGCGAAAAACGAGCTCTCTGATGTGGGCAGAGAGCGCGGAGTTTATTGCGGATGAATTTTTCAGGGAAAATCCCTGCCAGCTGAAGGAGAAAGAAGACTTATAGGAACTTCTTTCTCTTAAAATACAGAATGTTAATAATTACCACCAGGATACTAAGGATAATAACGAAGGGATATCCCATTTTCCAGCCAAGCTCCGGCATATTGGTAAAATTCATTCCGTACCAGCCAACGATAAGGGTTAATGGCAGAAAGATGGTGGTGATTACGGTAAACAGCTTCATAATGCTGTTCAGGTTATAGTCCATCTGGGCGTGATAGGCATCCCTTACATGGATACTGTAATCGTCAAGCTTTCTGACATTGTTGCTTAATCTTAAAACACGGTCATTAAAGAGCTTAAAATAACGCAGACGTTCTTCGTTAAATATACCAATGGAATTATCCTTTAATTCTTCGCCGATTAAAACAAGCTGTTCATAGTAATTATCAAGGAGAAGAAGCCTTTTTCTTACACTAGTGATCTCATGGTAAAAATCTTTTGACAATCTGTTGTCATCAATGCTGTCCTCAAATTCGCTGATACTATCCTCCAGCTCCTCCAGCAGCGTATAATTATTTAAAAGAAGACGTTCCAGAAAACCGTATATCAGGCGCTCCAGGGAAATCTTTGTAAAGTTGATCTGCTTTAAGGATTCCAATAAGTCCATGTGGATACTGTTATCCTGGTCTTTAATAATTACGATAAGAAACAGATTCTCTTTTATATAAATACCGATTCTGTCCTCCAAATGGATAAAATACTTGGTATCGATCGCTGTTATGATACCAAAGTGGTATTCATCGTATATCCCCATGATGCCATGAAGCTTTCGCGTAATATCCTGACATTCCATAACGGTTGTCTGGGAGAAGCCAAAGACGGTATAACATTCCGCCAGTTCCTTTAAGCTGATGATGCCAAGAGTCAGGATGGAGGGATTATATTCCTCTATAGTAATTGGACAGAGCCTGTCCTGAAGTTGATAGAACATAAAATATTCCTTTCCCTATACCTTTTTCTAGAGTATACCATAAAAATGCAAAGTATAAAATATGAAGATTTTTTTGTATATATTAGCTGAATATATAAATAATATTATTAAAATTAATAAGCACAAGGCAAAAGAAAACTTTCAAAATTCGGCAGAATCTATTATAATATTTTGTGTTTGCCAGGATTGGGGCAGTTTTATAGTATACAAATAAAGGAGAAAGTTATGGAAAAGTTTTTTAAACTGAAAGAACAGGGCACCACGGTTTCTACGGAAATTGTAGCAGGTATTACGACCTTCTTTGCGATGGCATACATAATATTTGTAAATCCGCAGACTTTAAGCCAGGCAGGAATACCCTTTGGGGCGGTATTTTTAGCAACGATCATTTCTTCCGTTGTCGGCACCCTGGTCATGGGACTGTTTGCCAACGTACCCTATGCACAGGCACCCGGTATGGGGCTGAATGCCTTCTTCACCTATACGGTTGTATTTGTTCTGGGATTTTCCTGGAAAGAAGCTTTGGCAATGGTATTTTTATGCGGACTCATTAATATTCTCATTACGGTCACAAAAGTACGTAAATTGATCATAAAGGCGATTCCTTCCGAGCTTCAGAGTGCAATCGGAGGCGGTATCGGTGTTTTTATTGCTTATATAGGAATTAAGAATGCAGGCTTAATCCAATTCACCTTAGATAAAGGAAAGTATGCGGAGAAAGACGGCGGAACAATTATTGGGTACAGCAGTGCGGTACCCGGACTGGTGAATTTTGATAACAAAGCCGTAATTCTTGCCTTAATCGGTATCTTTATCCTGTTAATCTTATTGATTCTGAAAGTAAAAGGTGCCATCCTTATCGGCATAGCAGTTACAACGATTATCGGTATTCCTATGGGCGTTGTTGATGTATCCAACCTGCAAGGCTCTACAGGCTTAGGCGATTCCTTTAAAGATTTGGGCAAGGTATTTGGAGCGGCACTTGGCTCCGAAGGAATTGGCTCTCTCTTTAAGGATATATCCAGACTCCCTCTTGTGCTGATGACAATCTTTGCCTTCAGCTTATCCGATACCTTTGATACCATCGGAACCTTTGTAGGAACCGGTAAGAGAAGCGGTATCTTTGATGCGGAGGATGAAAAAGCACTTCAGGAAGGAAATGGCTTTAAGTCCAAGATGGACAAGGCATTATTTGCGGATTCCATTGCAACCTCTATCGGAGCAATTTTTGGTACCTCCAATACCACGACCTATGTGGAGAGCGCAGCGGGAATCGGAGCCGGCGGACGTACAGGACTTACCAGTGTTGTTACGGCACTTTTATTCCTTTTAAGTATTTTCTTAGGACCTATCGTAAACATCGTTCCTGCCCAGGCTACTGCTCCTGCCCTGATTGCAGTCGGTATTATGATGATGTCCTCCTTCAAGGAAATTGACTGGTCTAATCTGGACGTTGCAATACCTGCTTTCTTTGCTTCCATCTTCATGGGCTTCAGCTACAGCATTTCTTATGGTATCGCTGCCGGCTTTATCTTCTACTGCATCGTTAAGGTATGCCAGGGAAAAGCAAAAGAAGTACATCCTATTATGTGGATAACCAGTGCCTTATTTATTTTAAATTTTGTCGTACTGGCCAGACTTTAATATACAATTCAGTATTTAAGAATATGAAAAAGAGGTTGTTGTAAAATGAGACGAAGTACAATCATTCATTTTGCGGCAGCCTCTTTTTTGGTAAATAAATCATATCATGCGGAGGGTTGTCATAAGATTAAATAAAAACAATTAGCCGGAAAAATGAAACAATTAAAACAAGACCAACAACTTTTAGATGAACAAAAGGTTAGCATACATAATCCCAACTCTTCTTCCTTAACTGCAAAATATCTGGCAGAAATAATCCTGGAGGAGCTTAAAGGTGGGAAACGGTTACCCGGAGGGAAGGATGACAAAGCTTGAGGGCAGCAGCATACTGCAGAGTTTCTACTAAAAGGGAGGAGCAGCTTGACAGCCTGGAAAGCCAGGAAAAATTCTTCCTGGAATATGCCAGGAGAAATGAATATGAACTGGTTCATATTTATGCTGACGAAGGAAAAAGCGGCACTAAAATGAAGAACCGTACCCAGCTGTTAAACTTATTAAGGGATGCGGCAAGGGGGGACTTTGAGCTTGTCCTGATAAAAGATATCTCAAGGCTGGCAAGAAATACGGTGGATTTTCTTACCAGCATACGGAGGCTGAAGGCATGGGGGATAAAGGTCATTTTTGTTAACTATGACCAGACTTCCTCGGAAAGCTCGGAATTTATGCTGACCTTGTTAAGCGCCATTGCCCAGGAGGAAAGTGCCAATACTTCAAAGCGTGTAAAGTTTGGGAAAAAACAAAATGCTGCCCTTGGCAGAGTTCCAAATCTTGTATACGGCTATGATAAGATACCGGGAGAATATTTTGACTTAAGGATCAATGAACAGGAAGCAGAAACGGTAAAAAGAATATTCCAGTTATATACCAGAAAGCAAAAGGGTGCCTCCAAGATTGCGGAGATATTAAATAATGAGAGAATAAGGACCAAGAAGGGCTGTTCCTGGAATCAGACCAGTATATGCCGGATACTGGACAACGAAATATATATCGGAAAGGTTATTAACGGAAAAGAGGAAATCGAGGATTTCCTTACGGGGAAAAGAAAAAGGAACGGAGAAGAGTACTGGTATATTACGGATAAGCCGGAGCTGAAAATTGTGGAGGAGGAAACTTTCAAAAAGGCCCAAGCTATTAAACAAAAACGGGGAAGAGAAAAAAAAGAGCCGGGAAAGCGGGAATCCTGCAAGCATCCTTTCAGTCAGCTGATTGTATGCGGCGAATGCAAGGGATATTTTCGAAGGCTTACCAGAACATATAAAAATACAATTCATACCTGGGTATGCGGTACAAGAAATAAAAATGGAGCGGCAAGCTGTAAAAACAGCACCACCATAAAGGAAGAGGCCCTTTTAAAGCTTCTCCACGGATATTTTACAGAGCTGTTGAAGGAGTACCCTCCTGTCAGAGATGCCCTGCTAAAGGAAGGGGAGAACTGTGAATCAGAGGAAGTCCTTTTACAGATACAGGAAACAAGAAGGGATATCGGCAAAAAAGAAAAAGAGAGAAGTAAATACATAGAGCTTTATACCTGCGAAGTAATAAGCCTTGAGGAATTAAAGGCACATACACAAAGAACGGACGAGGAGCTTTTTAAGCTTAAGGAGCAGCTCTTTAAGCTCAAGGAGCAGCTTAAGAAGAAGGAAGAAGCAGGTATTAGCTGCCAGGAGCTGACGGAAGATAAGGATGAGGATAAAAGGCTTGAGTCTTATATAACGCAAACCTTTTCCGATAATATAAATTTGAAACGGATACTGGAGAGGGTCGAAGCTGACAGCAAAGGAAATATCGCGATCTATCTGAGAAATCTTGCACAAAAGAAGAAATAATGACAGGAATATTGTTGCTTTACATAGGCTGCACATACCGGTAAACGCTATGCGCAGCTTTTGTTTGAATATCTGTATTTATTCTTTGTTCAAGAGCCATAATATACTGACATTTAAAGAATCGGCCAATGCTACCAGTTCGATATCCGTAACCGGCCTTTTATAGGACTCGATTTTAGATATGGAGGTGCTTTCCATATAAACACCCCTAATAGCTAATCTAGCAAGCAGATCAACTTGCGTAATCTTCGGGTTTTTTTTATATCTGGCTTCTCTGACCCGGTCTCCAATAAGATTTTTCATAGTTATCACTCCGTTTATTTTTAATTTGGCAACAACTTGATTATAAAAGATGTCGGTGATAATATCTTGCTCAAGAAGCAAATCATTCGACAAAATAAAATAAAATAAATCTCTCAATACTTGTTAATATAACCAAAAACACTGGTCTTAAACACAACGTTCCTTTGTGTTTCATCCGTACATAAAGATGTGACAGAACGTTTGGGGCAGATAAATCCTTCCCTGGCTAACAGGGCCAGAGTTGTGCTGGACTTAAATAAGTCTGAAAGGCATATAAGAGGCGGATTAGCCACAAAAGAAAAGTATTTACATAAAACCAAGTATAGTCAAGCATACTAAGGAATAATGTACGATGGAATAAAACATTATACCCAATGTGTAAAAAGGCTCTTCTTATTCTTAGAAGAGCCTTTCTATACGGCTTTTTATGATTCAAGTTTATCAAGGTATTTGATTTTTCAGATAGGTATGGTATAATTTAATTTAGTAAAATAAAATAGTTGATGAGACGGTTTGGGAGCCTGTGAAAGAAAAGCACGTTCACACCCTGTTTTATGGCGGTGCCGTATCTGTAAGCGGACACGTTATGCTATGAAAGCTGGTGTACTCAAGCTGGTGTTTTATGTAAAATAGCAGGCTCCTACTGAGAATCTTTATTAATGATTTAACAATCTCATAAACATAGTTGACGAATCAAGTTTTATTTGATACAATGCATCTGTAAATTAGCAAAGGAGAAGAAAATGGAGAAAAATATTGTTATCGTCGGTGCCGGATACTCAGGTATTCTGACGGCGAAAAAACTTGCAAAAAGATTCAAAAAAAATCCTGAAGTAACCATTACCATCATAGATAAGAACCCATTTCATACAATGCTTACGGAACTCCATGAAGTTGCGGCAAGCCGCGTAGATGAAGACAGTATCAAGATAAGCCTTAAGAAAGTTTTTGCCGGAAGAAAGGTAAAAGTTGTACTTGATACCGTGGCATCCATCGATTTTGAGGGTAAGAAAGTAGTAGGAAATATCGGCGAATATCAATATGATTTCTTAGTTCTGGCTGCAGGTTCCAAGCCAACCTTTTACGGAGTACCGGGAGCTGAAGAATATTCCTATAAATTATGGTCTTATGATGACGCTGTGAGGTTAAAAGACCGCATTCATAACGTTTTCAGGCAGGCTGCTTGTGAAACAAATATCGAGGAAAGAAAAAAGCTCTTAAGCTTCTATGTTGTAGGTGCGGGCTTCACCGGAGTTGAAATGGTGGGTGAACTGGCAGAATATGTTCCCATCCTTTGCGAAAAATATGAAATAGACAGAAGAGAAGTAACTCTTTGTGATGTAGATGGTTTAAGCCGTGTAATTCCCAATCTGACGGAAAAACTTTCTGCTAAAGTGGCAAGACGTCTTGATAAAATGGGCGTATCCCTGATTATGAATGCCACAGTTTCAGCAGTCGGAGAGGATTTTATAGAATTAAAGCAGGGTGATAAGGTCAATCACTATACAGCCGGAACTGTTATCTGGGCAGCCGGTATCCAAAGTGCCGACATAACCCAGGAAGCCGGCAAGAACCTGGAGCTGACCAGAGGAGCACGTGTTCAGGTGGACAGCTACCTGCGCTCCACAAAGAATGAGAAGGTCTACATCGCCGGTGATAATATGTATTTTGTACCGGAGGGAGAAGAACGTCCTGTTCCCCAGATGGTTGAGAACTGCGAACAATGCGCGGACACCATTGCTCATAATATCGTATGTGCCGTAACGGCTCAGGGTGAGATGGAGGCTTATAAGCCTGCCTTCCACGGTGTTATGGTCAGCATCGGAGGCAGATATGGTGTGGCACAGGTCGGAACACCGAACCACATGTTCAGCCTGGCATCCTTCTTTGCCATGTTTACCAAGCATTTTATTAATATTATTTATTTTATTCAGGTTCTTGGCTGGAATAAGATCTTCAGCTATGTGAAGCATGAATTTTTCACTATAAGAAACTGCCGGAGCTTTGTGGGAGGACATTTTTCCAACAGGACCCCAAGCTTCCTTCTAGTTGCTTTAAGAGTATGGCTTGGAGCCGTATGGGTTTATGAAGGTATCATGAAGATTGTGGAAGGCTGGTTTAGCGGTACGAAGCTTAATGATTTCTTCGGCGGAGCTAACAGCTGGTATAATGGTATTTTAAATGCTGCTACCACAGTGGCAACCAAAGCAGCAGAAACAGGGGCTGCCGATGCAACCTCATCCGCAACGGCAAGCGGCGGTGCGGATGGTGCCGTTCAGGCTGCAGGCCAGGTACTGATGAACTTTAATATTCTGGGACTGGTAAAAGTCGTTTTTGTAAGCGGCAAACAATTAGCGGAATCCACTATCAGCGATTTGGCTTTTAAATTGGATATCCCTCTTATGAACTGGTTTGTAAATCACTTGATCCTGCCTTACAATGGAATGCAGATGTTCATGCAGATATTTATCGTAGTGGTCGAAATTCTCATAGGACTTGCATTAATGGGAGGACTCCTTACAGGTCCGGCAGCTGCCGTATCCCTTGTACTTCAATTTATGTTTGTCTGCACAACCGGTCTGTACTTAAATACTTTCTGGATGATATTCGCAGGAATTGCCATGCTAATCGGTGCAGGAAGAACCTTCGGAATAGATTATTATGCTATGCCGGGACTTAAAAAATGGTGGAAACGTTTACCCTTTGTAAGAAAGTTGTACATTTATAATGATTAATGAAAATACCAACAGTATAAATCCAACCGCCCTCCTGCCGGCTGACGAAGCTTTCGGCTTAGCCATAAAGGAAGTGGAAAATGCCATAGCAAAGGCACCGAGGGTGGTTCGCCAATATACAGCACATTTGCTCTCTTCCAGAGGCAAATATATTCGTGCAAGCTCTCTTATCACCTGCGGGCAGAATGAGGAAGGCCTTGTGCATCCTAATACGGTTAAGATTGCAGCGGCAGTAGAAGTGCTTCATCTGGCTACACTGGTGCATGATGATGTAATAGATGATGCGGATTTGCGCAGGGGAGAGATGACGCTGCAAAAAAAGTACGGTAAGAGGACTGCTGTAATATGCGGGGACTATCTTTTGTGTACATCCCTTGTTCTTGCGGCATCCATATCGGAAAAAGAGAAGTATCTTAATCTGACACTGCCTGATTATGCCGGTAAGATATGCGCCGGTGAGCTGGAACAGCACATTAATAATTTTAATCTGGACCTGTCCATATACCAGTACCTGAAGATTATTTCCGGAAAGACGGCCGCCTTATTTGAGGCATCCTTCTATGGAGGAGCTGTCCTGGCCGGATATGACAGGAAGGTATGTAACCGCTACAGGCGGCTGGGCTTTTATGTGGGCATGATATTCCAGCTTACGGATGACCTGATGGATTTTGAGTCAACCAAGGAAATAAGCTTAAAACCGGTACAGTCCGATTATGAACAGGGAGTGATCACACTTCCCTTAATCCATACCTTAAAGAATATGGCGGATTTTAGGCAGAAGGCGGAAAAGAAGGATATCACCAGACAGGAAATAAACACTGCCGTCAAGCATTCCGGCGGACTTGTGTTTACAAAGCAGATTGTTGACAAATACTATAAAAAAGCAATAAAAGTTATCAATGAACTGTCCCTTGATTCCGTAAAAAAAGCGAAGCTTACCGAAGTATTAAATAAAGCTTCCCGGTTAGGTTAAAGGAGCAAAAGGATATGATAAAGCGGTTTTTGGATTATGTGGAAATCCGGACTAAAATCACCAGTCTTTTTGCATTTGCAATGTCTCTCGGACTATTATTGTACAAAGATCAGACAATGAACATAGGAAATACACTGGTATTCTTTTGTTCCATGTTTCTGATAGATTTAGCTACCACTGCTATTAATAATTATATTGACACCAAGGATGGTAATCAGGCATTGCCTTTTAACAGAAAAACAGCATTGTTTATTATATATGCGCTGTTATTTGCCGGAGGGAGTTTGGGAATTATTCTGGCTTACCGGACGGATTTGGTTGTTTTATTTGTGGGAGGGCTTTGCTTTTTGTGCGGTGTTTTTTATACCTACGGCCCCATACCAATATCAAGGCAGCCCCTGGGAGAAATTCTTTCCGGTGTATTTTATGGTTTGTTTATCCCGTTTTTGATGTTTTATATCAATACTCCGGCAGGAACTTTTTTAGAATACCACCTAAGCTTTGAAGAAATTGATTTAAAGTTAAAAATTGTACCTGTAATTGCCCTCTTATTATTTGCTGTTGTACCTTTTTGCTGTACGGCAAATATAATGCTGGCTAACAATATGTGTGATGTAGAAAAGGATATTAAGGTGAAAAGGCATACCCTGCCTTACTATATCGGTAAAAAATCCATACATTTATTTGCCGGCCTTTATTATAGCTGCTATGCAGCCATCCTTTTAATGTGTATTGTTAAATTATTATCACCTTTATGCTTGCTGGCTTTACTGACAATGTATCCGGTAGAGAAAAATATCCGGTTGTTCAGGAAGAAGCAGGTAAAGAGCGAAACCTTTGTTGTTTCCATCAAAAATTACATCACAATTATGGGAAGTGTAACCTTGCTTTTGTTTATAAGTGTACTTATGAAATAAACAGGAGCTTCCCTGCTGGAATTTTCCAGGCATTAAATTTATTTTTAACGTTTATTTTTATCAGTAAATGCTGATATTAAAATAAAAATAACCATATGGAGGATAAAATTATGAAAAAAGGATTAGCACTTGTATTAAGTTTAATTCTGGTGTTTACCACCTTTACAGCCTGCGGTAAGAGCGGCGGTTCCAAGGGCGAAGCAATCAAAACAGGTCTTGGTATAGTAACATCTGTTGCAAGTTCAAAAAATGTTGCGGATGCTGACGGTATCGCAGAGACAGATTCCTATGTAGCTGCCGTAACCGTAGGTTCTGACGGAAAGATTATCGACTGCAAGCTTGATGCTGCTCAGACTCAGATTAAATTTTCAAAAGAAGGAAAGCTTACAACCGACTTAACTACTGTATTTCAGACAAAGCAGGAACTTGGTGCAAAATATGGAATGAAGGACCAGTCAGGCATTAAGAAGGAATGGAATGAGCAGGCAGATGCTTTTGCAAAATATTGCATCGGCAAGACATTAGACCAGGTAAAAGGCATTGCTATAACAGATCAAGGAACAGCTGGAGATGCTGACCTTGCTTCTTCCGTAACAATACACATTGGCGATTTTATTTCTGTTGTATCCAAAGCTGTTGAAAATGCACAGGATCTGGGTGCAAAATCCGGAGACAAATTAGGTCTTGGAATCAACACAACTATTGAAAAGTCCACAGATGCAGCCGCTGATACAGATGGTCTGGCAGAAGCTTATTCCTACTATACAGCTGTAACGGTTGATTCTTCCAAGAAGATTACAAGCTGCGCTATTGATGCATCCATTTCTGATATCAAATTCAATGCACAGGGAACCATTACTACCGATATCACAGCACCAGTTCAGTCAAAGCAGGAATTAAAAGATGCTTATGGCATGAAAACAAAGTCCGGTATTGGCAAAGAGTGGTATGAGGAAGCAAATTCCTTTGCTAAATATGTAACAGGTAAGACACTTGACCAGGTTAAGGGAATTGCTGTAAACGATCAGGGAACACCTTCTGATTCCGATCTTGCAAGCTCTGTAACAATTCATATTGCACCTTTTACCGGTGTAATCGATAAAGCTGTAACGAACGCAAAATAATTTAGTAAAACGGTTTCGCTTTTAAGGGAGGTAGTTTCATTACCTCCCTATTTTAAAAAAGAACATATGGTATAGAACGTATTTTACAAAAGGCAGGTTCTATAGAATGGAGATTAACGTGGGAAAGCGGCTCATAGCTATGGTATTGGTACTTATTAATGTAATTTCTCTCACCTCCTGCGGTATAACAAAGACAAAAAGATATGAAGCAGAGTTTCTGGTTTTATTTGATACGGTAACAAAAATCGTCGGATATGCCGACAGCAAAGAAGAATTCGATAAAAATGCCCATATGATTTATGATGAGCTTAAAATATATCATGAGCTATACGACATATACAATGATTACGATGGGATTAATAACATAAAGACAATAAATGATAATGCCGGTATCAAACCGGTAAAGGTGGATAAAAAATTAATCGATATGCTATTATATGCGAAGGAAGCCTATAAGGAAACTGACGGCAAATTGAACATAGCGTTGGGGGCAGTTTTACAGGTATGGCATCAATACAGGGAGGAAGGTATCAATAATCCGGATAATGCGAAGGTACCTCCTATGAAGCTTTTAAAAGAAAAAAACAAACATACCAATATAAACAATCTTATAATCGATGAAAAAGCATCTACGGTTTTTCTCAAAGACCCGGAGATGTCCCTTGACGTCGGCGGAGTAGGCAAGGGCTATGCTACGGAGCAGGTATGCCAGTATGCCCAGGCACATGGCTTTGTCAATGGGATGGTCAGTGTCGGCGGCAACGTCCGTGTAATCGGTAGCAGGGACGGCAAAGGAGAACCCTGGCATGTAGGGATACAAAATCCCGACCTGACCAGTGAAAAGACAAATCTCAAGATTCTTAATTTAACGGATGCCTCTTTGGTTTCCAGCGGTGACTATGAGCGGTATTATATGGTAGACGGTGTAAAGTATCATCATATTATTGACCCTGTAACCTTAATGCCCTCCACTTATTTCACGGCTGTTACCATTGTATGCAAGGACTCCGGTATGGCAGATGCCTATACGAAGGCTATTTATAATATGCCCTACGAAGACGGACTTCAATTTGTGGAAAAGCATCCGGAAATAGAGGCGCTTTGGGTATTTAAAAACGGCGATTTAAAATACAGCCCCGGTTTTGCAAAATATATCAGGGAATAGTTAAGCTGAATAAAAACGCCATCTATTCCAGTCTGATATTCAGCTTTCATAGCTTAGAAAGGGTACCAAAATGAAGAAATCCAAGGCAGGCCAGGTAGCGTATTATGGAATATTTGTCGCACTTGCGTTTGTGTTTAGTTTTGTCGAGGTGTTGATTCCCATTTCACTGGGAATTCCGGGAATCAAGCTTGGACTTGCTAATATTGTTGTACTTACGGCACTCTATGCCATGGGGCCAAAGGAGGCCTTCTTTATATCCTGTGTAAGGATAGTGCTGGTGGGATTTACCTTTGGAAATATGGCAAGCCTGCTGTACAGCCTGGCAGGAGGGCTCTTAAGCTGGCTGGTAATGTGCCTGCTGAAGAAAATAAAAGGCTTCAGCATGATAGGAGTCAGTCTTGCAGGCGGAATATCCCACAACATAGGGCAGATATTTGTGGCAGCCCTTATGCTGAAGACCACCAGTGTGATGTATTATCTTCCGGTTCTTCTGATTGCGGGCACCATGACAGGAATCTTAATAGGAATCCTGGGGGGAATGCTCCTTAAGGTGCAGCTGAGGCTGAAGGACAGTATGCGGTATTAATCAATTTTAACTGATACAACTTTTTATTTAGACATATAAAAGCAAGCTTATAACATACGTGTGTATTAATATGGAAAGGCGGGTACAGGAAACGTGGCTACCATTAAAGATATTGCGAAAAAATGCAGGGTATCAACATCCACAGTCAGTAAGGCACTAAATGGATACAGAGATATCGGCGCGGAGAAACGGGAAGAGATAAAAAAAGCTGCCGTTGAGCTGGGATATCTGCCTCCTGACGGAAGAAGGGCAATAAAATCGAAAAAAACCTATAACATAGGTGTCCTGTTCTCGACCTTGTTTGATTACGGGCTGAGGAATGAATATTTTGCCCATATCCTGGCAGCCTTTAAGGAAAAAGCTGCCTTAAAGGGATACGATATAACTTTTATAGAGCACAATATGGGAAAGCGCAGAATGAGCTATCTGGAACATTGCAGATACCGTAATTTTGACGGAGTTTTTATCGTGTGCGCCGATTTTGCCCAGGCTCAGGTCATAGAACTGGTAAACAGCCCGTATCCTGTAGTGACCGTGGACCAGGTATCCAATGAGGCGATTTCCATCCTGTCCGACAACTATGATGGGATGAAGCAGCTGACCCAGTATATTATTAACTGCGGGCACAAAAGAATCGCCTATATTCATGGAAATATATCCTCGGTAACCCACAACCGGCTGGTAGGCTTTCACAACGCCATGAAAGAAAACGGGCTTACCATACCGGAGGAATATCTGGTAGAAGGCATCTACCGAAATTCGGAAGCCTGCGAAGAGCTGGCAAAGGACCTTTTGAAGCTTCCGGTTCCGCCAACCTGCATCATTGCACCGGATGACTATGCCGCCCTTGGGGTAATGAACGGTATCAGAAAGCAGGGCTTTAAGGTGCCGGAGGATATATCGGTAGCCGGATATGACGGAATCTCTGTCTCACAGGCAATTGAGCCAAGGCTTACAACGGTAAAACAGGATACCGACAAGATAGGAAGCGAAGCGGCAAAACAGCTGATCAGTCTGATTGAGAGCCCAATGACGACCTCCCTGGATTCCGTATGCCTTGGAGTGGAATTGATAGAGGGCGGAACAGTGAAAAAAATTATTGACTGGAAAGCGTAAGTATGTTATATTAGATTGGCGATGGAAGAGGTCTTTTTTTTATGCCTAAAATTTTAAAATTCAAGCGGAGGTGGAAGCTGTGCGCGTAAAGATCACATTGGCATGTACGGAGTGCAAACAACGTAATTATAATACGACAAAAGAAAAAAAAGCACATCCAGACAGAATGGAAACAAAGAAGTACTGCAAGTTTTGCAAAACACACACATTACACAAAGAAACAAAATAACGGTATCTTAATTTCTAATTCGGTCAGCTTAAGATTTATTTTAAGGACAGACTGATAGGAAAGGAAAGTGAGAATATGGGAGAAAACTTAACTGTAACAGAAAAGGCTCCAAAGAAAAGCAGGTTTAAAGGACTGAAAGCTGAATTCTCAAAAATAGCCTGGCCTGACAGGGATACCCTTATAAAGCAGTCATCAGCAGTGCTGGCAGCATCAGTAGCACTGGGGGTAATAATATCTGTAATAGATTTAATCATAAAATTCGGACTCGGTTTTATAATTAAATAGAATAAGGATGGTCATATGTCAAAGACGAATTGGTACGTTGTTCATACCTACTCAGGATATGAGAATAAGGTGAAAGCCAACATTGAGAAAACAATTGAAAACAGAAAACTTCAAGATCAGATCTTAGAGGTATCCGTTCCCTTACAGGATGTTATCGAAGTAAAGAACGGTGTTAAGAAAAAAGTTCAGAAGAAGATGTTCCCTGGATATGTTTTGCTTAACATGGAAATGAACGACGATACCTGGTACGTTGTTCGTAATACACGAGGCGTTACCGGATTTGTCGGTCCTGGCTCCAAACCGGTTCCCTTGACGGACACAGAAATGAAAGCTATGGGAATCAAGAAAGACGACGTTGTTGTTGATTTTGAAATCGGCGATATGGTGGAGGTTGTTTCCGGTGTGTGGGAAAATACAACAGGCATCATCAAGCAGATTAATACTCACAAGCAGATCGTCACAATCAGTGTCGATATGTTTGGACGTGAAACTCCTGTCGAAATAAGTTTCACGGATATCAGAAAATTGTAAACAAAGAACATCCGGTACTCATAAAAACTTCTGTTGCACGAAAAGAACCGGATGGTGGGAGGGCAATCCCGATAAAACCACAAATTCAGGAGGTATGCTATAATGGCAAAGAAAGTTACAGGTTATATTAAATTACAAATTCCCGCTGCAAAGGCAACACCTGCACCGCCTGTCGGACCTGCTTTAGGTCAGCATGGTGTTAACATTGTGCAGTTCACAAAGGAATTCAATGCAAGAACAGCAGATCAGGAAGGAATGATCATTCCTGTTGTTATCACTGTATATGCGGACAGAAGCTTTAGCTTCATCACAAAGACTCCTCCGGCTGCTATTCTTTTAAAGAAAGCTTGCAATTTAAAATCCGGCTCTGCAGTTCCTAACAAGACCAAGGTTGCAACCATAACCAAAGACGAAGTAAGAAAGATTGCAGAATTAAAAATGCCAGACTTAAATGCTGCAAATATCGACTCTGCTATCAGCATGATATCCGGTACTGCAAGAAGTATGGGAATTACTGTAGTTGACTAATTTATAAAAAAATGTGGGAGGGTAATGGAAGCCATTGGCATTCCATGAAAAGGAATCCATATCATGTTCTGGATGATGATTCTTTAAGCTCCCGATAATACCACTAGGAGGTAATGTAATGAAAAGAGGAAAGAAATACGCAGAAGCTGCAAAGCTTATCGACAGGGCTGTTTTTTATGATGCAGATGCTGCTATCGGCTTAGTTAAGAAAACTGCTGTTGCTAAATTCAATGAAACAATAGAGGCTCATATCAGACTTGGTGTTGACGGACGTCACGCTGACCAGCAGGTACGTGGTGCGGTAGTACTTCCCCACGGAACCGGTAAAACAGTTAAAGTATTAGTATTTGCAAAGGGTGATAAGCTTTCTGAAGCAGAAGCAGCCGGCGCAGATCATGTAGGCGGAGAAGAATTAGTGCCTAAGATCCAGAATGAAGGCTGGGTTGACTTTGACGTTGTTGTTGCTACTCCTGATATGATGGGCGTTGTAGGACGTTTAGGACGTGTACTCGGACCGAAGGGCTTAATGCCTAACCCCAAAGCCGGAACTGTTACCATGGATGTAGCAAAGGCTGTTAAGGATATCAAAGCAGGTAAGATCGAATACAGATTGGATAAAACAAATATCATTCACGTGCCGTTGGGAAAAGCTTCATTTAGCGAAGATCAATTAGCGGACAACTTCCAGACGCTTATTGGTGCAATCAATAAAGCAAAACCCTCTGCTGCAAAAGGACAGTATTTAAAAAGTGTTACACTTTCTTCCACAATGGGACCTGGTGTTAAATTAAATACTGCAAAACTCACTCAGTAATCTTTTTGCAAAGATTTTGATTTGTGATTGACACCATAATAGATTAATGTTATAATGTCAAAGTTAGTGGAAATTGCTTTATAAATTTCTGCTTGCGGAAATTGTTTTCCAAGTTCCGCATTATCTGCCGAAGACAGTAGGTGCCGTAAGGCATAAGTTGATAACGCCTACCGAGGGTATGAGTTTGTAATAATTAATTCAATGAGTTTGAACAATTAACTCAACGAGTTTATAAAAACAAAACTCAGATTCATAAAGAAGTTTATTGAATCCCTTACTGTCTCGCAGTAAGGGATTTTTTTAAAATCTATAAGGAGGTGTACCAGAATGGCAAAAGTAGAATTAAAACAACCTATTATTGATGAAATTAAAAGTCATGTAGATCAGGCTAAGGCAATCGTTGCTGTTGACTACCGTGGTCTTACGGTAGAAGAAGATACCAAGCTTCGTAAACAGTTAAGAGAAGCCGGCGTTGTATATAAAGTATACAAGAATACTTTGTTAAAACGTGCATTTGAAGGAACTGTATATGAGAGCCTTGCAAAACACTTGGAAGGACCTACAGCAGTAGCTTTCGGAATTGAAGATGCAACTGCTCCTGCAAGAATCATCAATGAAGTAATCAAGACTTCTCCTAAATTGGAATTCAAGGCCGGTGTTGTAGAAGGAACCTATTACGATGAAAAAGGTATTCAGATCATCGCAACAATCCCTTCCAGAGAAGTACTTGTTTCCAAATTACTTGGAAGCTTACAGTCACCTATTACCAACTTTGCACGTGTTCTTAAGCAGATTGCTGAGAAACAGTCAGAAGTGGCATAAGGAAGAAAATTCTTATTCGGTACAAATAAATTATTAAACGGAGGTATTTCAAATGACAACTCAAGAGTTTATCGAAGCTATTAAGAGCTTAACAGTATTAGAATTAAATGATTTAGTAAAAGCATGTGAAGAAGAATTCGGTGTATCCGCAGCAGCTGGTGTTGTAGTAGCAGGACCTGCAGCTGGTGGAGCAGCAGACGCTGAAGAGAAGACAGAATTTGATGTAGAGTTAACAGAATGTGGTCCTAACAAAGTTAAGGTTATCAAAGTTGTTCGTGAAATCACTGGCTTAGGCTTAAAAGAAGCAAAAGACCTTGTAGATGGCGCTCCTAAGACATTAAAAGAAGCTGCATCCAAGGACGAAGCAGCTGATATCAAGACGAAACTTGAAGCAGAAGGCGCTAAAGTTACAATCAAATAATTTAACTTTACAAGCAAAGGTCTGTCCTGAAGATAACTGGGACAGACCTTTTTTGTGCGGAGGAAAGAAATAAAGGGGGGTCCGGTATAGATTGTCTTATTTTGGGAATAAGTTATAGATAGGGAATTCTTCGGCTTAGGAAGAGAAAAAGGTGAAAAAAGGACAAAAACATATTGACAACTTGACATTCCTGTGATAGTATGAAAGATGCACTATTGTGCGGAGATATGCCTACAATATCTATTATAGCACATATCCGTGCAAATGAAAAGTAGTTTAAACAAATTATTCTAGAATGTTTCTGGAAATAAAAATAAAATTCAAGGGGTGAAAACGTCAATGGATAAAAACAGGATACGTCCAATCAAAGTTGGAAACGGCGTAAGAATGAGCTATTCCAGACAGAAAGAAGTACTGGAAATGCCTAATCTGATTGAAGTTCAAAAAGATTCCTATCAGTGGTTTTTAGACGAAGGACTGAAGGAAGTTTTTGATGATATCTCTCCAATCGAAGATTACAGCGGGCATTTGAGCTTGGAATTTGTAGATTTTGCGCTGTGCGAAGATGATGTAAAATATTCAATTGAAGAGTGCAAGGAAAGAGATGCTACCTATGCGGCTCCTTTAAAAGTCAAAGTCAGACTTCACAACAAAGAGAACGATGAAATCAATGAACACGATATTTTTATGGGTGACTTGCCATTAATGACGGAAACCGGAACCTTCGTGATAAACGGAGCAGAAAGAGTTATCGTTAGCCAGTTGGTACGTTCCCCCGGAATTTACTATGCCATCGGACATGACAAAATCGGTAAGAAGCTGTTTTCTTCCACTGTTATTCCTAACAGAGGAGCATGGCTGGAATACGAAACCGATTCAAACGATGTATTTTATGTTCGTGTGGACCGTAACAGAAAGGTTCCCATTACGGTATTGATCCGTGCACTTGGCATTGGCAGCAATATCGAAATCCAGGAGCTTTTCGGAGAAGAACCAAAAATTTTAGCAAGTATAACAAAGGACCCTTCCGATAACTATCAGGACGGTTTACTTGAGTTGTATAAAAAACTGCGTCCCGGTGAACCTCTTTCCGTGGAAAGTGCGGAATCCTTGATCAACAGTATGTTTTTTGATCCCAGAAGGTATGACCTTGCAAAGGTGGGAAGATTCAAGTTCAATAAAAAGCTTTCTTTAAAGAACAGGGTTTTAGGCTGCACCCTGGCAGAAGATGTTGTAAATAAGGAAACCGGCGAGATTATGGCTGAAGCCGGTACCGTTATTACAGAAGCTCTTGCTATTGAGATACAGAATGCCGCTGTCCGTTCTATAATGGTACAAGCGGAGGAAAGAAATGTTAAGGTTCTTTCCAGCTTAATGGTTGACTTAAACTATTACCTGGATGTGGATAAGAAAGAACTGGGTGTAACAGAAGAAGTTTACTATCCTGTTTTAAAGAGTATTTTAGAGGAATTTAAAGATATCGAGGATATTAAAACTGCTATTAAGAGAAATATCAGCGAATTGATTCCCAAACATATAACAAAAGATGATATCATCGCTTCCATAAATTATAACATCCACCTGGAATACGGTATCGGCGGTTCTGACGATATCGACCATTTAGGAAACAGAAGAATCCGTGCGGTAGGAGAATTGCTGCAGAACCAGTACCGTATCGGTCTGTCCAGAATGGAACGTGTGGTAAGGGAAAGAATGACAACTCAGGATTTAGAGGGTGTAAGCCCCCAGTCCTTAATCAATATCAAACCTGTAACAGCAGCTGTAAAGGAATTCTTCGGAAGCTCCCAGCTGTCACAGTTCATGGATCAGCATAACCCTCTGGGTGAGCTGACACACAAAAGGCGTCTGTCCGCCCTGGGACCCGGCGGTTTGTCCCGTGACCGTGCCGGTTTCGAGGTTCGTGACGTACATTACTCCCACTACGGCAGAATGTGCCCTGTAGAAACTCCCGAAGGTCCTAACATCGGTCTTATCAACTCCCTGGCTTCTTATGCAAGGATTAATGAGTATGGTTTTATTGAGGCGCCTTACCGTAAAGTGGATAAGACAGACCCTAAGAACCCCAGAGTTACCGATGAGGTTGTTTATCTCACTGCAGATGAAGAAGATAAATATGTAGTGGCCCAGGCAAATGAGCCGCTGGATGAAAACGGATATTTTACGGACAGTAATATATCAGGCCGTTTCAGGGAGGATACCCTTGAGTATCCCAAGTCCAGGATTGATTTAATGGACGTATCCCCTAAGATGGTATTCTCTGTGGCTACCGCAATGATTCCTTTCCTTGAAAATGATGATGCTAACCGTGCCCTCATGGGTTCCAACATGCAGCGTCAGGCGGTTCCTCTGTTAATTACGGAAGCTCCCGTCGTTGGTACCGGTATTGAATTAAAGGCTGCCGTTGACTCCGGTGTCTGCGTAGTATCCGAGAAGGCTGGTGTGGTTGAAAAATCCACCTCCAAGGAAATCATTATGAAAAATGATGACGGAACCAAGAATACTTATAAATTATTAAAATTCGCAAGAAGCAACCAGGGTACCTGCATTAATCAGAGACCTATCGTTGTAAAGGGCGACAAGATTGAAGCCGGCCAGGTTATAGCCGACGGTCCTTCCACCTCACAGGGCGAATTGGCTTTAGGCAAGAATCCTCTTATCGGATTTATGACCTGGGAAGGTTATAATTACGAGGATGCGGTTCTTTTAAGTGAAAGACTGGTTCAGGAGGATGTTTATACCTCCGTTCATATTGAGGAATATGAAGCTGAATCCAGAGATACCAAATTAGGACCGGAAGAAATCACAAGGGACGTTCCCGGTGTCGGTGATGATGCTCTGAAGGATCTGGATGAACGCGGTATCATAAGAATTGGTGCGGAAGTACGTGCCGGAGATATTCTGGTAGGTAAGGTAACTCCCAAGGGAGAGACTGAGCTTACGGCAGAAGAAAGACTTCTTCGTGCTATCTTTGGTGAGAAGGCAAGAGAAGTCAGAGATACCTCCCTTCGTGTACCTCACGGGGAATACGGTATTATCGTAGACGCAAAAGTATTTACAAGAGAAAACGGTGATGAGCTCTCTCCCGGAGTAAATCAGACTGTCAGAGTATATATTGCCCAGAAAAGAAAGATTCAAGTCGGTGATAAGATGGCCGGACGTCACGGTAACAAGGGTGTTGTATCCCGTGTGCTGCCTGTAGAAGATATGCCCTTCCTGCCAAACGGAAGACCTCTTGATATCGTGCTTAACCCTCTGGGTGTGCCTTCCCGTATGAACATCGGTCAGGTACTTGAGATTCACTTAAGCCTTGCTGCCAAGGTACTTGGTTTTAAGGTTGCAACACCTGTATTTGACGGTGCCAATGAGTATGATATTATGGATACTCTGGAGCTTGCCAATGACTATGTCAATACGGATTGGGATGAATTCAACAGCAAGTATAAGGATATTCTTGACCCTGAGGTGATGGATTATCTGGATGGCAATAAAGCATACAGAGAAGAATGGAAGGGGGTTCCGATTAACAGGGATGGTAAAGTAAGACTCCGTGACGGCAGAACCGGTGAATTTTTTGATGGCTCCGTTACCGTAGGCTTCATGCATTACTTAAAGCTTCACCACCTGGTAGACGATAAGATCCATGCCCGTTCAACAGGACCCTACTCCCTGGTAACCCAGCAGCCTTTAGGCGGTAAAGCCCAGTTCGGCGGACAGAGATTCGGTGAAATGGAGGTTTGGGCACTGGAAGCTTATGGTGCCGCATATACCCTTCAGGAAATCCTTACCGTAAAATCCGATGATGTTACCGGCCGTGTAAAGACCTATGAAGCTATCATTAAGGGTGAAAACATTTCCGACCCCGGAATACCGGAATCCTTCAAGGTGCTTTTAAAAGAACTTCAGTCACTGGCACTGGATGTTATCGTGCTGGATGAAAATGGCCAGGAAGTCAAGATGACGGAAAATATCGATTACGGCGACGGAGATCTGACACCGCTTATTGAGGGTGATAACAACTTCCATTATGATGAAGATTATAGTGAAGCCGGATACCGTGAGACAACTGCTGAGGAAGAAGACAGCTTCTTTGATCCGTTTGATGAGACGGTAGAAATCAGCGATATGGAAGAGGAAGATTTCGAAGAATAGTCTGCTGCAATAAGAACGGACCTGTAAATCCGTTACTATGAAAGGGAGTGCCAGATGATGCCAGAAGTGGTAAATAACCAAAGTAGTCAGGAAATAACCTATGATGCTATAAAAATCGGCCTTGCTTCTCCTGAAAAAATCAGAGAGTGGTCCAGAGGCGAAGTAAAGAAACCGGAGACCATTAACTACAGGACCTTAAAGCCGGAAAAAGACGGCCTGTTCTGCGAAAAAATCTTCGGACCCAGCAAAGACTGGGAGTGTCACTGCGGTAAATATAAAAAGATCCGCTATAAAGGCGTTGTATGTGACAGGTGTGGTGTAGAAGTTACAAAAGCATCTGTCCGCAGGGAGAGAATGGGGCATATCGAGCTTGCAGCCCCTGTATCCCATATATGGTACTTTAAGGGTATCCCCAGCCGTATGGGCTTGATTCTGGATTTATCCCCCAGAACCCTTGAAAAAGTACTCTATTTTGCATCCTATATTGTACTGGATAAGGGAACCAGTGACTTACAGTACAAACAGGTGCTCAATGAAAAGGAATACCGTGAAGCTTATGAAAAGTATGGCAACAGATTCCGTGTCGGTATGGGTGCGGAAGCTATTCAGGAGCTTTTAATGGCAATTGATCTGGATGCAGAATCCAAGGAGCTGAAAAAAGGCTTAAAGGATTTTACCGGACAAAAGAGAGCCAGAGTCATTAAGAGGCTGGAAGTAGTGGAAGCCTTCCGTGAATCCGGAAACAGGCCGGATTGGATGATACTTACCGTTGTTCCGGTAATTCCTCCGGATTTAAGACCTATGGTTCAGTTGGACGGCGGACGTTTTGCTACCTCCGATATGAACGATTTATACAGAAGAATCATCAACCGTAACAACCGTTTAAAGAGACTCTTGGAGCTTGGAGCACCGGACATTATCGTGAGAAATGAAAAGAGAATGCTTCAGGAAGCCGTAGATGCTTTAATTGATAACGGCAGAAGAGGAAGACCGGTAACAGGCCCCGGAAACCGTGCCTTAAAATCCTTATCCGATATGTTAAAGGGTAAGCAGGGACGTTTCCGTCAGAACTTACTTGGTAAACGTGTTGACTACTCCGGACGTTCCGTTATCGTTGTAGGACCCGAATTAAAGATATACCAGTGCGGACTTCCCAAGGAAATGGCCATTGAATTATTCAAGCCCTTCGTTATGAAGGAATTAGTTGCCAAGGGAACTGCCCATAATATAAAATCTGCCAAGAAAATGGTGGAAAGACTTCAGTCCGAGGTATGGGATGTGTTAGAAGAAGTAATCAGAGAACATCCTGTAATGCTGAACCGTGCTCCGACACTCCACAGACTTGGTATCCAGGCTTTCGAGCCGGTACTGGTAGAAGGTAAGGCTATTAAGCTTCACCCTCTTGTTTGTACCGCTTTCAATGCCGATTTCGATGGTGACCAGATGGCCGTACATTTACCTCTGTCCGTAGAAGCCCAGGCAGAGTGCAGATTCTTACTGCTCTCTCCCAATAACCTCTTAAAGCCCTCCGATGGTGGCCCCGTAGCCGTTCCTTCCCAGGATATGGTCCTTGGTATTTACTACCTGACCTTACAAAAACCCGGAGATTTGGGAGAAGGACACATCTTTAAGAGCGTAAATGAAGCAATCTTAGCTTATGAAAACGCTGCCATTACTCTTCATGCAAGGATAAAGGTAAGACGCACAGGCATTAACAGCGAAGGCATTAAGGAAACTAAGACAATTGAGTCCACCTTAGGACGTTTTATCTTCAATGAGATTATCAGCCAGGATTTGGGCTTTGTAGACAGAAGCAATCCGGATAACTTCCTGGTGCCTGAAATAGATTTCCATGTAGGAAAGAAGCAGCTTAAGAAGATTCTTGAGAAGTGCATCAATACTCATGGCGCTACAAAGACAGCGGAAACACTGGATGCTATTAAATCCCTGGGATATAAATACTCCACTAGGGCAGCTATGACCGTATCCATTTCCGATATGACCGTTCCTCCTCAGAAGAAGACTATTATTGCAGAGGCAGAAGAAAGGATTGAAGAAATCTCCAAGAACTTCCGCCGTGGTCTTATGACAGAGGATGAAAGACATAAAGCAGTTATTGATACCTGGAAGGTAGCCGATGATGATATTACAGAGGCACTTCTTACAGGACTTGATAAATATAACAACATCTATATGATGGCGGATTCCGGTGCCCGTGGTTCCGATAAGCAGATTAAACAGCTGGCCGGTATGCGTGGTCTTATGGCGGATACCTCAGGACGTACCCTGGAACTTCCTATTAAGTCCAATTTCCGTGAAGGTCTGGACGTTTTGGAATACTTCATGTCTGCCCATGGTGCCAGAAAAGGTCTCTCCGATACCGCTCTTCGTACAGCCGACTCCGGTTACCTGACCCGTCGTCTGGTAGACGTATCCCAGGATCTTATCATCCGTGAAGTAGACTGCTGTGAAGGCAAGGAAATCCCCGGAATGTGGATTAAAGCTTTTGCTGATGGCAGCGAAGTAATTGAAAGCCTGGAAGAGAGAATCACCGGAAGATATTCCTGTGAAACTATCAGTGATGATGAAGGCGAAGTTATTGTAAAAGCCAACCATATGATTACACCGAAGCGTGCAGCTAAAATCGTTGCGACAAAGAAGATTCAGGAGCAGGGCTTTAATGCAAAGCTGAAGATTCGTACGATTTTAACCTGTAAATCCCATATCGGTGTATGTGCAAAGTGCTATGGTGCCAACATGGCAACCGGCGAAGCAGTACAGGTGGGTGAGGCAGTTGGTATTATTGCAGCCCAGTCCATCGGTGAGCCCGGTACACAGCTTACCATGCGTACTTTCCATACCGGTGGTGTTGCCGGTGATGATATTACACAGGGTCTTCCCCGTGTAGAAGAATTATTTGAAGCCAGAAAGCCCAAGGGACTTGCAATTATTGCTGAGTTCGGCGGAACTGTTATGATAAAGGATACCAAGAAGAAACGTGAAATCATTGTGACGAACAATGAGACCGGAGAAGCTAAGACCTATCTGATTCCTTACGGTTCCCGTATTAAGGTATTGGACGGAGATATTCTGGAAGCCGGTGATGAACTGACAGAAGGTAGTGTAAATCCTCATGATATCTTAAAGATAAAAGGTGTTCGTGCCGTTCAGGATTACATGATTCAGGAAGTTCAGCGTGTATACCGCCTGCAGGGTGTTGAAATCAACGATAAGCATATCGAGGTTATCGTTCGTCAGATGCTCAAGAAGGTTCGTATTGAAAACAGCGGAGATTCCGAGTTGTTACCTGGTAAGCTGGTAGATATTCTGGAATTTGAAGATGTCAATGAAGAATTGGAAAGCAAAAGCCTTCCTCTTGCAGAAGGAAAGCAGGTAATGCTTGGTATTACCAAAGCATCCCTGGCAACAAATTCCTTCCTTTCCGCAGCATCCTTCCAGGAAACTACCAAGGTATTAACAGAAGCTGCCATTAACGGAAAGATTGACCCGTTAATCGGACTAAAGGAAAATGTTATCCTTGGTAAATTAATTCCTGCCGGAACCGGTATGAAGAGATACCGCTCCGTGAAGCTGGACAGTGATATGGAAGAAGAGTTAATCCTTTCAGAAGATTTTGAAGATGATAACTATCAGAACTTTAATTATTCCGATGATGCCATGGATGATGATTTAGACAGCATCGAACTGGATGAATTCGAGGATGATGATTTATCGGACGAAGATTTTGAGGATGAGGAATCTGGAGAGGATTCTGATAAATAGGAAAGCAATGAGGGTAGAAGATTAGGAAATTTTTTTAAAGGAGCTGTTTCACGACTGATTAATTAGTCTTGAAACAGCTCTTTTTTGTAAAACTAATTGGGATTCTTCCTTGAACTCTTCCATGGAATGTATATAACATCTACCTGTTACGGTATTCGGATGGGGATATGCCCATTTTCTTTTTGAAACAGGAACTAAAATAATACTGGTTGGTATAACCAATTTTTTCACTGATTTCTTTCAGGGAGAGGCTGGTGTGCCTTAGCATCTGACAAGCCGTATCAATACGAATAGATGTTATGGTATCACTGATATTCTGCCCGGTGCTTTTCTTAAATATGGCACTGATGTGCGAGGGACTTACATTGACGTAATCGGCTACATCATTAAGACAAAGTTCGTTATTACTATAATTTTGTCTAATATAATTTAAAATAGATTCACATATTTGCCTATGATAAGTCTGTACCGAATCGGATAGCCGTGTACAGGCTTTTTTGCAGATGGAATCAAGCCAGGAGAAAATTTCTGTACTGGTAGTGTAGGATTCCAGTTTGGAGTAGACACTGATAATATCTTTTTCCATGTCCGTACTGTCTATATTCATTTCATACAAAAATTTCAGAATCCGCCCCAAAACGGAATAGATACGAATAAATAAAAGGTTTTTAACCTGATAGTTTTCCAGAATTTCTTCTGAGAATTGTTTTACCCAGGCAGTGATTCCCACAGTATCTTTTTTACAGATTAATTGTATCAGAAGTTCTTCCCTTTCGCCTGAAAAAAGCTTGGAGGTCTGGTGAGAGCCTATAGTATCCCTGGCATCAAAAATATGCTGCTGGGGAAAGAAAAAACGGTATTCCAGGGCACGCCTGGCACTGTCATAGGACAGATTCATATCCCAGAGGTATTTGATTACATTGCCAAGGCCTATATTCACAGAAAGAAGATTATCCTGATAATGCTGTTCCGCTTCCGTAATGATGTCATAGAGTGTTTTTTGAAAGTGTATCTGATTGGAATAATTATGACCCAATATGCAGGTTAGTCCGTGGAGGTCGTTAAGGATGTGGTGAAGATTTAGGGGAGAGAAGAGCTCGTCTAAGTAATTATGCAGGTTGGTAAGCTCCAGGTGGTATTTCTGAACACCCAGAGATGACTTTACCGAGGCAGCATTTTCTATGTCAACTGCAATTACCGTATAGAAATGACAGTTTAAGTCCAAATGCAGGTAGTTGGGATATTTGCTTAAATTATAACGGGCCTCATCACTGTGGCTGTGGATCAGATTAGTAAAAAAGCTGTCAATAATTGCCGGGCGGCTGCTCTCCAGCAGCTCCAGGTCAGACTGCTCCTTATCAATCAGAGCAATGGCGTTAATGATTTTTTCGCGTAAGTATTCATAATCCAAAGGTTTTTCCACATAGTCATAAGCACCTATCCGGATAGCCTGTTTTGCATATTCGAATTTATCAAAAGCGCTGATTAATATGATCTTAATGAATGGATTTATCTTTAGTGCCTTATCGGCTAATTCAAGGCCTGTAAAGCCTGGCATAACAATATCCGATAGAATCAGGTCTATGGGAGTATTGTCAAGAGTTTCAAGAGCGGAAGTTCCGTCATATTGGAGCTCGGTAACTTCTGCCCCTATACAGTCCCAATCAATATTTTTCAATATTCCTTCCACGGAGATATGGTTATCATCAACTATCATTACCTTTTTCATTTCCTGTATCCTTCCTGTTGTGATTCGGTTTTTTATGCTTCTTTGTCAAGTATCTGCTTTAATTCGATGATCACAGTAGTGCCTTCTCCTGGTCTGCTCTCAATCTCTATGTGGCCCGAGCCATACAGGGGACTGGAAATTCGGGCATTTACATTACTGATGCCAAAATTCTTCGTATAATCAACCTTATGGTCTCGTAAAGTCTCTCTTAGCATGTTCAGATAAAACTCCTCCATACCGGCGCCGTCATCCTGTATGGTAATAAATATAGTATCCTCCCCATAGCGGAGGCAGATTTGTATATGGAGCTGTTTTGTACTGCGGGTTATTCCGTGCAGCAGGCAGTTTTCCAAAAAGGGCTGCAGAGTGAATTTACATATCATAAAATTTTCAATACCGTCTTCACATTCAATTTCCCAGGTAAAGCTGTTCTCTCTTAAAAGGTGCTCTAATTCCAGATAGAGGGTTGCAATTTCCAATTCATCCTGAATGGTAATCAAGTCATTATTTTTTCTTAGTGCCATGCGATAGAATCTGGAAAGACCGCTTATCATCTGGTGCGCTGTGTCTGCTTTTCCAATAGTCAGGCAGGTTTGTATGGTACCGAGGATATTATAGAGAAAATGCGGATTTATCTGTGACTGGAGCAGCTGGTATTTTAATTTTTCCTCCTGAAGGGAAAGCTCCAGAATCTCCGCCAGATTACGGTCAATGGTATGGAGCATCTCCTGGTAGGAGGAAGCCAGATTATCTATTTCATCACCATATTCGGAATTCATCCGGAACAGGTGGCCGAATTCTTTCGCATTAACTTTATTGCTGCTGATATTGGTGGAGCGTACCACCTTTGTCAGGCGGCTTAATTTTTTTGTCAGGTTAAGGGAAATAAATACCGTTATGCCGATCATAACCGGTATCATGATAAAGAGGGAAGTGAAAATGGTCCGTATGACGGATTTGATATTTCGTGTAATATAACTTATAGGAACCTCTGTTACAAGATAAAAGCCGTTATTTAAGGAATGTATCATGTATTTTGTATCTTTCCAGGAAAAGGCCTCCTGGTCGACATGTTTCATTAAGCGGCTGTATTCATTGCCTGCGACTGTAGAGCCTGTCGGATTATACTTATTGTGGGCGGCAATCTGTCCCGTATCGGTGCAGATATAGCTGATTACTGCTGTATCTTTAAAGGAGTCCGAGAGCATTTTGGAGAGTTCATCGGATTTGACACTTGTAAATAAAGCGTATACCAGCTTGTTTTTTCTGGTCAATGACTGGCAGCACAGAATGGTATCAATACTTCTGTCATTGGGAGTAAGCATAACAGGAAAAACCAGGTCACTGCGGTACAGCCACTTGTTTTTCACACCAATATTGGACAATTCGGAAGGCTCCACCTTATAATGGGCCAAATCATTAACACTGTAAAACATAAGCCCCTCCTTGCTTACAAGGGTGGTATCCGGCATAAATATACAGGTCTGAAATAAATTAAAGTTATTATTCAGCGAATTAATGCTGCTGCGTACATTGCTGAAATAATCCATGTATCCGGTAAGAGAACGTTCAGATTTATCGGATAAAATATAAATATAGTTGTTAACAGAATCAGCAACGCTTTCCATCTGGGAAAAGCGGCTGTTTATCTGCTGTACCAGCTGGGTGTTTGAGACAAAGACAGATTTTAATATCTTTTCCTGGGCAAGTGAGTAGGTAGTACGGTAGCTGATGGTACCTATGATAAAAAAGGGAATAATGGAGCATAGTAAAAAGCAGGCAATCAATCTTGAACGGAAGCTATGAAATAATTTTCGGTTGTAATGAAGAAGCTTGGTATATATATTGTTATAATTCATATGGCTGGTTTTCCTTCCATTTTTATTACAGGTTGACGAAAAACATCTTGCAAATTACAGGTTTTATTATAAAATTATTTATATCATTTTGCAATGAAACGTGAAATAAACCATAAATATTATAAATAAACCATAAAATTTTATATTTTATTTATCTATAATTTTATTTAAAATGAACTCGCTACTAAGAAATACATAACATCTCGAAAGGAGAAGGCAGCATGAGAAAAAAAGTTATAGTGTTATTTTTGGTTGTCACTATGGTAGCGGGAATACTTATCGGGTGCTCTGACAAACAGAATCAAGCATCGGGGACAACAGGGGGAAATGCTTCAGGGGAGGCAAAAGACACAACGAAAACGGCAGAATCAAAAGGAGATTACGATTTGACCTTGTACAGCATCCTTACAACGGATGCGGATTTTAACACATGGTTAACGGATTGCGAAAAGGCAACCGGGTTAAAAATCAATGTAATTGCGGCACCGACGGATTCCGATACCCGTCAGCAGAAAATCACGACGATGTTATCTACCGGAGATAAGAGCGTAGATATATTTGAAATCAATGATGAAATGTCAACTACCTTTAAAAATTCCGGTTGGCTGGAGCCGCTGAATAATACGGTTATGACAGAGGATGTACTAAAAAATTTTGCTACCGGGTACGTTAAGGATATGATTACCTCAAAAGACGGCAGCATTATTGGAGTTCCCGGGTATTCAGGATATCTGGCCCTATGGGTAAACCAGAAGATAATGGATGAAGTCGGAATGACATCCATTAATACCATGGATGATTTTAAGAAATACATGATAGCAGCCACCGGTAACGGCAGGTACGGATATGGAGGGTCATGGGAAAAGACCTATGTATTTAATGAAATTGCTCAGTTTGTAAATCTGTTCGGGGGTGATTATTTTGACTGGACCAATAAGGGCAACAGGGAGGCTCTCCAGTTTATGTATGATATGGTGAATACCTGGAAGGTAACTCCTATCGACCAGATTGCAGATAAATATGAGCAAATGAACCAGAAATTTATCGATGGCAAATACGGCTGCGTATTTATGTGGGGAACAGGTTCCGATTATCAGGCAGCCAATATGTTAGGCCCTGATAAGATTCATATGGCTAAAATCCCTACCTTTACGAAAAATAGCATCTTTACCGATTCCTGGAGCTATGTATTGAATTCTGCTTCGGAACACAAGGATGCGGCTGTCAAATTCCTGACCTATATGGCAAGTGAAGGTGGAATGAAAGATTCCTGGGATAATTTTGACAGATACCCGGCAAGAAGTGATGTGGCAGCATCCATAGTACCGGATAACAGTCCGGTAAAGGAGATGTACTCTATTTATGCAAAGGAGTCGGAAGTAAGAGGACGTCCTATGCTGTCGCAGACGATGGAATTCATATCCGATATGGGAACTATTTTTCAGGATTACATTCAAAACAAGATCAGCCTGGATGAATTCTGTACAAAAGCCCAGGATTACGTAAAAGAATGCCAATAAGATAATAAAGGGGTGCTGCAAATGGCCGGCTGGCTTTACCCCAAAAGGCTATACCGCAGCAGCCCCTTTCTAATTACTTTCGGGCACAACACAATTTGTTGTAGGAAGGCAGGAAAGGAAGATAACAATGACAGAAAAGAAATCGTTGCAGTGGGCGGCCTGGATCCTGATTCTGCCGGTACTGCTTGTCAGAGGATTTACTACCATTTATCCCATAATTATTACCTTTAAAAACAGTTTATTTAATATCCGGATTCTAAAAGGAACCAGAGAGTTCTACGGATTAAGGAATTATATTAACGTATTTTCCGATGACAAATTTATAACTTCTATTAAGTTCACAGTTATATTTGTAATATGCTCCATGCTCTTTCATGTGATTTTTGGCGTGATGCTTGCCCTGATCCTGAATATGAAAATGAAGGGACGGCGTTTTCTTAGAACAATTGTACTTATACCCTGGGCCATGCCGGCAGTTGTAACAGGTATGGCAGCAAAATGGGCATTTAATAATGATTATGGTCTGGTAAATGATTTTATACGCCGGTTTGACCATAGCTTTCAGCTGAACTGGCTGGTAAATACAGGCTCCGCCAGGACGGCAGTTATTGCAATGGATTTGTGGAAAGACCTTCCTTTTTTTGCAATTCTTGTTCTGTCGGGCCTGCAATTCATTTCCAGTGATTTATATGAAGCTGCAAAAGTAGACGGTGCCAACAATATCCAGACCTTTGTGGGCATTACCCTGCCGCTTATTTTACGGAATGTGGTTACTTTATGTATTCCTTTTACTTTATGGAGGCTTACTACCTTCGACCTGGTATATTCCATGACCTCGGGAGGACCGGGAGAGGATACGGCACTCATTGCTTACCGCATTACTACGGAGGCTTTTACCAATCTGAATATAGGATATTCATCTGCAATGGCTGTTTTATTATTTGCGGCGATGGCAATCTTTAGTGCCGTTAATATCAGACTCTCAAATAAGGCAGAAATTTAGGAGGAATACATATGAATACAAAGCAAAAATCATACAAAATTATTGGGACAATAATAAAATGGCTGTCTGTGCTGGCGGTCAGCTTCCTGATTCTGTTTCCCATGTATTGGATATTCATGTCCTCCATTACGCCGCCGGGAGAGTTGTTCAATTCTCCCATTGATTACTTTCCCAATCATCCTACTCTTGAAAGTTATCTTTTCCTTATTAAGAACGTAGGACTTTTAAGCAAGGTTGTCAATACAACATTTATCGTAGGCAGTACGTTGATTATCAGTACGGCTTTCAGTGTTATGGCAGCGTATGCATTTTCAAGGTTTAAATCCAGGGGAATCACTCTGGCCTTTGCCTTTATCATAGCAACCATGCTGATACCGGAGGTTGTAACGGCAAGGCCTCTATATGAATTCATGCAAAAGGTTAAATTATATGATACATATCCAGGACTAATCATTCTATATGTAAGCTCTGTTATTCCCTTTACGGTATTAATTCTGAAGAATTTTGTGTCGGAGATTCCGATATCTTTAGAGGAAGCGGCATCCATTGACGGTGCGACCTTTTTGAAGAGAATATTTTATGTAACCCTGCCTTTAATGCGGCCTGCGGTAGCGACAGTCTGTATTATTAATTTTGTATCCTGCTTAAATAACTTTTTTACCCCGTTATTTTATTCCAATGGTATTCAGGTTTTGTCCGTTGCCATTGTACAGTTGCCTTTAAGGGATAATATGTATGCTGTTCCCTGGGATTTGGTAAGTGCCATGGGATGTGTTATCCTTCTCCCGATTATCATCTTTGTTGCAGTATTTGAAAAGCAGATTATGGATGGAATTATGGCGGGTGGAGTTAAGGCTTAAGAGAAAGGAGATAGCAGTATGTTATCATTTATTGGAGGGTTAGGAGCACTGCCTCTGGCAAAGCGTGGAAGGAGCAGGGCTGTTAATGCGGAAAATCCCTTTGGTGAAAAGGGAAAGGGAGGAATGGCAGCCAGTAAACTGGGGCCTTCCAGAAAGGGCTCACCCTGTATTAAAGGACTTGCGCCTGGCAGTATAACCACACTGGCCGACATAGAAGGGCCCGGTGTCATACAACATATCTGGGTTACGGTAACGGATAGGACAGAAAAAGACTATTACGTATTAAGGGATCTGGTCCTGCGTATGTACTGGGATGGTGAGGAAGAACCCTCCGTTGAGGTACCTCTGGGGGATTTTTTCTGCTGTGGTTTTGCAAGAGGCTGTGAGGTGAATTCCCTCCCTATTGCAGTAAATCCCAAAAGAGCTATGAATTCTTATTTTCAAATGCCGTTTTCAAAGAGGGCAAGAATAACCCTGGAGAACCAGCATGAGGCAGAGGTACCGGCTTTTTTCTACCAGATAGATTACTGCTTATATGATGAGCTGCCTTCTGATATTGTTTATTTCCATGCTCAGTGGAGAAGGGAAAGATTGACACAAAAGCAAAAGGATTATACCATTGTGGATGGAATTAAAGGAAAAGGGCATTACGTGGGGACCTATATAGCACTTACTGCACTGGAGCGTTACTGGTGGGGAGAAGGAGAGATTAAATTTTTTCTGGACGGTGACGAGGAATACCCTACTATCTGCGGAACCGGCACGGAGGATTATTTTGGAGGAGCCTGGAGCTTTGGAGGTATTGATGAGATGGGCAGAATGATGGAAAAAACCTACTGCACTCCATTTTTGGGATACCCATATTATTCCCATCACGACACAGAGGTCTTTAATCCCTACTATAATGATGACACTCCTGCCCAGCGTGGTTTTTACCGCTGGCATATCATGGACCCTATATTATTTGAGGAGGATTTAAGAGTTACCATACAGCAAATAGGTACCTGTCACAAAGGCAATTTCGAAAGGCAGGATGATGTAGCTTCCGTAGCTTACTGGTATCAGGCAGAGCCCCACAATCCTTTCCCTAAATTAATGGGAAAGGAAGAAAGGTGGCCAAGGTAATGCTAAGTAACGGTAATAAGATGTATTGTATCGGAAAAAAGGAAAGTTTTGTCGGAACCTGCCATGCAGGAATATGATACAGGTTAGATAATTTAAGCTGTTACGAATAATTTAATTACAGAAGGAGCAATTTGGTTTTTCTGATGACGTGTCTTTGAGACAACTTCTGAAAGAAAATCGATTTGCTTCTTTTTTTGGAGGATGATAGCTCCTGAAAGGTGTGACATAGAAGGATTGCTATTCTGTTATCAGGGAATACTTTAATATAGGGAGGGAATAATATATTTCCGATGCATGAGTGCATATTCTCGGTTCAGTGCCGGAATTTCCTGCAATGTGTCTGGCTGGATTGACATATATATTGTGCTGATGTATAATGAATACACAATATATTGTATAATTTAAAAAATGATATATATTTCAGCTATATATTCACGAAAGGAGCTTATATGAACGAATTGTTGTCAGAAGAGTTTTTGTCCAAATACAAGGATGGCGAGAACCCTCTGAAAGGAATTGGAGAATTTATATATCTGAGAACCTATTCGAGATACATAAATGAAAAGGGCAGAAGGGAAAACTGGTTTGAAACTGTTCTTCGAACAGTCAATTACAATGTTATGCTGGGAATTGATTATAAGAAAAAGCATGGCATTGAGATTGACTGGGAGGAAGAGAGAAAAGAGGCAGAAGGCTTTTTTGATAACCTGTTCTTTTTAAGGACTTTCCCTTCGGGCAGAACTCTTTATATGGGAGGCACGGAGATTGTAAAGGAATATCCTCTTGCCAACTATAATTGCTGTTTTACGACCATTGAAAATCTAAAGGATTTTTCAGAGGTTTTTTATCTGCTGATGTTAGGCTGCGGTGTCGGAGTCCGCTTAGAAAAGAGAGCGGCAGAATTATTGCCTGTGGTCAGGAAGGCCGCAATTGAGGGAAGATACGTGGAAGGTATGGGAGCCCTTCTGGCAAAGGAAGATAAGGAGGACACTGCTCTTGCTTTTAAGGACGATACGGCAATACTTTCTATTGGAGACAGCAAAGAAGGCTGGTGCAAAGGGCTGGAACTTTATTTTGAACTGATAAGCAGTGAGGTTTACAAGAATGTTAAAACAATAGTTATAGACTACAGTTATGTGAGACCGGAAGGGGAGCGTCTCAAGCGCTTTGGCGGAAGGGCTTCCGGTTATAAATCCCTGAAGAAAATGTTTGAAAAAATAAACCAGGTAATAGCAGGTTCTATGGGAGAGTTAAGAACAATCCATCTTTTGGATATCGCTACTATTATCAGTGAAAATGTAGTATCAGGCGGAGTTAGAAGAAGTGCTATGATGGTAATCTGTGAGGAAGATGATGAAGAAGTCATAAATGCCAAAAGAAACCTTTATAAAGTGATAGATAATCAATGGGTAGAAAACACGGAAATCTCCCATCGGAAGATGAGCAATAATTCAGTGCTTTATAATCGGGTGCCCACAAAGGATGATATTAAGGCAATTCTTAAATCAATACGGGTTAACGGTGAACCTGGTTTTCTTAATAACAAGGAGGCTTTGCGTAGAAAAAAAGCTTTTCAGGGTTGTAATCCCTGCGGTGAAATACTGCTGCGTTCCAAGCAATGCTGTAATCTTTCCACCAATAACCTGCTAAGCTTTGTAAAAGAAGATAACACTCTTGACAGGAAGGCTTTACTGGAGGTAATCAGACTTTCTGCCAGAGTTACCCTTAGAATGACGCTGGTGGATGTGGAGCTTCCTGAGTGGAATAAAGTCATGCAGGAAGATAGAATTGTAGGAGTGTCCTTAACGGGGATAATGGATATGTTGAACAGGACCGGCATGGATTATGAAGAATTAAGGAAATTACTTACTGTTTTAAAACAAGCCGTTCATGAAGAAGGAGAGAAATATTGCAGGGAACTGGGGATAGAGAAGCCGGAGCTTATGACTACTATCAAGCCGGAGGGAACCCTGTCCAATTTACCGGGAGTGAGTTCCGGAGTGCATTATGCACATGCTCCTTATTATATCAGAAGAGTCCGGATTTCCGTAACAGATCCCCTGTATAAAATGATCGAACAGCAGGGGTGTTATCCTGTCTATAACGAAGTGGGGCAGAGCGATGAAAATTGTACGGTTAAGGTGATTGAATTCCCTATGAAGTCACCGGCTGGCAAGACAAAATACCAGGTAGGAGCTAAAGAACAGCTTAATCTTTATAAGCTTACAATGGAAGCCTGGACTGACCATAATACCAGCATTACCATACATGTAAGGGAGAATGAATGGGAAGATGTCGCACAGTGGCTTTTCGATAACTTTGACAGTGTGGTGGGAATCACCTTCCTTCCTCTGACGGAAGAGACTTACCCCCTGCTTCCCTTTGAATCCACAACGAAAGAAGATTACGAAGAACGTATCAGCTTAAGCAGGCCTGTTGATTATACTCTGCTAAATAAACTGGAAAATGAGGAATACAATGAACTTCTGGAGGCGGACTGTGAGTCCGGGGTGTGCCCGGTAAGATAGAAAAGGAGAAGAAATGAATCAAAAGTTTACAGGAAGCTTCCCTGGTTAAGCAGACTTTACACTCTTAACGGCAATTTCATTTGAAAACACTTGACAAAAAACAATGTTTAAAGTATAATCATAAAGCGCGATTTTATATTGCGTCAATGTTTATGTTTATTTTAAGTAAGAACACAAGGCGGCTCATGAATAAATGAAAGAAATTTATTCAACCCAAACAAAAACCAGGAGGTGAAAATTAATGCCTACATTTAATCAATTAGTTAGAAAAGGTAGAAAGACGGTTGAGAAGAAATCTACTTCTCCTGCTCTTCAAAAAGGATTTAACTCCTTAAACAAGAAATCTACTGATGTGTCCTCACCCCAGAAGAGAGGTGTTTGTACAGCAGTTAGAACAGCAACTCCTAAGAAGCCTAACTCAGCTCTTAGAAAAATCGCCAGAGTTCGTCTTTCTAACGGAATCGAAGTAACAAGCTATATCCCCGGAGAAGGCCACAACCTTCAGGAGCATAGTGTTGTTCTGATTAGAGGTGGAAGGGTTAAGGATTTACCCGGTACCCGTTACCACATCGTCAGAGGTACACTGGATACAGCAGGTGTTGCTAAGAGAAGACAGGCTCGTTCCAAGTACGGAGCTAAGAGACCTAAAGCAGGTAAATAATTAAGTTTTTCGCTAATCATTAAGTGCCGGATTAATTTTTATTTCAGATTGGGATAAAATAAGGGAGCCGCGTTTTATCACCGCAGAGGAAGAACACTTTGTTTCACCAACGGAATAGATTTGAAAGATGAGTTAAACTGAGCGCGAACACAGCAAAATTTAAAGTTTTGCGGTGAGTACCGATGATTTAAGGAAACTTATAAGGGCAAATAGGAAAACCTGTTTTGCCTGTCTGGAAGATATTTAGTTTTTCCGGGCAATAAGGATTATTAAGGAGGGAAGAAACGTGCCACGTAAAGGACATATACAAAAAAGAGATGTATTGGCAGATCCTATCTACAACAGCAAGATTGTAACAAAGCTTATCAATAACATTATGTTAGACGGTAAGAGAGGAACTGCACAGAAGATTGTGTACGGAGCCTTTGAAAGAGTAGCAGAGAAGTCAGGAAAAGAAGCTACGGAAACTTTCGAGGAAGCTATGAACAACATTATGCCGGTTCTTGAAGTAAAAGCAAGACGTATCGGCGGTGCTACCTATCAGGTACCAATCGAAGTAAGACCTGACAGAAGACAGGCATTAGCGCTTCGCTGGTTAACACTCTACTCCCGTAAAAGAGGAGAGAAGACCATGGAAGAGAAGCTGGCAAATGAAATTTTAGATGCTGCTAACAATACCGGTTCTGCTGTTAAGAAGAAGGAAGATATGCATAAGATGGCAGATGCGAACAGAGCATTTGCACATTATCGCTGGTAATCTTCTGAAATGGGTCACAGGCTTAAGCCTGGGCTCATGCAGGGAACTGCGTATGAAATAATAATTCTGTGATTTTAGATTACAGACGACTATTAAGATAAGGAGGAATTTCCTTGGCTGGAAGAGAATACCCGTTAGAAAGAACTAGAAATATCGGTATTATGGCGCATATTGATGCTGGTAAGACCACTCTTACAGAGCGTATCTTATACTATACCGGTGTTAACTATAAAATTGGTGATACTCATGAAGGAACTGCTACTATGGACTGGATGGAGCAGGAGCAGGAAAGAGGTATCACAATTACTTCAGCCGCCACAACATGTCACTGGACACAGGAATTTGAGCATAAGCCCATGCCTGGAGCCCTCGGTCACCGTATCAATATTATTGATACACCGGGACACGTTGACTTTACAGTAGAAGTTGAGCGTTCCTTACGTGTACTTGACAGTGCCGTTGGTGTATTTTGCGCTAAGGGCGGTGTTGAGCCTCAGTCCGAAACTGTATGGCGTCAAGCTGACAAATACCACGTACCCAGAATGGCTTTCGTTAATAAGATGGACATTTCCGGTGCAGACTTTTACAATGTAATAAGCATGATTAAGTCAAGACTTGGCAAAAATCCCGTAGCTATCCAATTACCTATCGGTAAAGAGGATGAGTTTAAGGGCATTATCGACTTGTTCGAAATGAGAGCTTATTACTATAAAGATGATAAGGGTGATGACATCAGCATCACTGATATACCTGCCGATATGTTAGAGAAGGCAGAGGAATACAGAGCAGCCATGATCGAATCCATTTGTGAGACCGATGATGAATTGCTTGAGAAGTTCTTAGAAGGTGAAGAACCTTCAACAGCTGAATTAAAAGCTGCTCTTAGAAGAGCAACGATTGAAACCACTATTATTCCTGTAACCTGCGGTTCCGCATACAAGAATAAGGGTGTACAGAAGTTATTGGATGCCGTTATCGAATATCTGCCTGCTCCTACCGATATCCCTGATATCAAAGGTGTGGATGAAGAAGGTAACGAAGTACACAGAGCATCTTCTGATGAAGAGCCTTTTGCAGCTCTTGCATTTAAGATTATGGCCGATCCTTTCGTAGGAAAGCTTGCATTCTTCCGTGTTTATTCCGGTACTTTAAATGCAGGTTCCTATGTTCTTAATTCAACAAAGAATAAGAAGGAACGTGTTGGACGTATCTTACAGATGCATGCTAATAAGAGAGAAGACCTGGAAAAGGTATACTCAGGTGATATCGCAGCAGCAGTTGGTTTAAAGGGCACCACAACAGGTGACACTATCTGTGATGAGAAAGCTCCTGTAATCCTTGAATCCATGGAATTTCCTGAACCTGTTATTGAGGTTTCCATTGAGCCTAAGACAAAAGCAGGCCAGGATAAGATGGGCGAATCTTTAGCGAAGTTAGCAGAAGAAGATCCTACCTTCAGAACTTACACCAATGAAGAAACCGGACAGACTATTATCGCCGGTATGGGTGAGCTCCATCTTGAAATTATCGTAGACAGACTTCTGCGCGAATATAAGGTTGAGGCTAATGTAGGTGCACCTCAGGTTGCCTACAAAGAAACCTTTACAAAATCTGTGGAAGTTGACTCTAAATATGCAAAGCAGTCCGGTGGACGCGGACAGTATGGTCACTGTAAGGTTCGCTTTGAGCCCATGGATGCTAATGCAGAAAAGACTTTTGAATTCGTATCAACCGTTGTAGGCGGTGCTATCCCGAAGGAATACATCCCTGCAGTAGGTGCCGGTATTGAAGAAGCCACCAAAGCCGGAATCCTTGGAGGATATCCTGTACTTGGTATTAAGGCGACTGTATTCGATGGATCCTACCATGAAGTAGACTCCAACGAAATGGCATTTAAGATTGCCGGTTCCATGGCATTCAAAGATGCGATGCAGAAAGCAGGGGCTGTTCTTTTAGAGCCCATCATGAGAGTAGAAGTAACAGTTCCCGATGATTATATGGGTGATGTTATCGGTGATATCAGTTCACGCCGCGGACGTATCGAAGGCACAGAAGATATCAACGGAACAAAGCTTATCAGAGGATTTGTACCTCTCTCAGAAATGTTTGGATATTCCACAGCCCTTCGTTCCAGAACACAGGGACGTGGTGCTTACTCCATGTTCTTCTCAAACTACGAGCCCGTTCCTAAGAACGTACAGGAAAAGGTACTTGCAGCAAAGGTAAAGAACTAGTCCACAAATATTAGTGGAAGTGTTAATTGTGCTTGAAAATATTTCTAAACTGAAATATAATAAAGCTATAAGCTCAAAAATCAAATGCCCGCAGGAATGGCCCCGGCCATTACCTGGCAGGCAATTAAAAAAGTATGTGCACAAAGATGCATTTATTTAAAGGAGGACGTTAAAAAAATGGCTAAAGCTAAGTTTGAAAGAAACAAACCCCATTGTAATATTGGTACCATCGGACACGTTGACCATGGTAAGACTACTTTAACAGCAGCTATCACAAAGACTCTTCATGAAAGATTAGGTACAGGCCAGGCTGTTGCTTTCGACCAGATTGACAAAGCTCCCGAGGAAAGAGAAAGAGGTATCACAATCTCTACAGCTCACGTTGAGTATGAGTCCAAGAAGAGACATTATGCTCACGTTGACTGCCCTGGACATGCCGATTATGTAAAGAACATGATCACTGGTGCTGCTCAGATGGACGGTGCTATCCTTGTAGTTGCTGCTACTGATGGTGTTATGGCTCAGACAAAAGAGCACATCCTTTTATCCCGTCAGGTAGGTGTTCCTTACATCGTAGTATTCATGAACAAGTGTGATATGGTTGATGATCCTGAATTACTTGAATTAGTAGAAATGGAAATCAGAGACCTGTTAACAGAATATGAATTCCCTGGCGATGACACCCCTATTATTCAGGGTTCTGCTTTAAAGGCTCTTGAAGATCCTAACGGACCTTGGGGAGACAAGATCATCGAATTATTTGATGCAGTTGACAGCTGGATTCCCGATCCTCAGAGAGAGACAGATAAGCCTTTCTTAATGCCTGTAGAAGATGTATTCTCCATTACAGGACGTGGTACTGTTGCTACAGGACGTGTTGAGCGTGGTGCTCTTCATGTATCTGAAGAAGTTGAAATCGTTGGTATCAAGGAAGAAACACGTAAGGTTGTTGTTACTGGTATCGAAATGTTCAGAAAGCTTCTTGATGAAGCTCAGGCTGGTGATAACATCGGTGCACTTCTTCGTGGTGTTCAGAGAAACGAAATCGAAAGAGGACAGGTTCTTTGCAAACCCGGTTCAATCAAATGCCATAAGAAATTCACAGCTCAGGTTTACGTTTTAACAAAGGATGAAGGTGGACGTCATACTCCTTTCTTCAATAACTACAGACCTCAGTTCTATTTCAGAACAACAGACGTAACTGGTGTTTGTAACCTTCCTGCAGGTGTTGAAATGTGCATGCCTGGTGATAACATCGAAATGAGCATCGAATTAATCCATCCTATCGCTATGGAGCAAGGTTTAGGCTTCGCTATCCGTGAAGGTGGACGTACAGTTGGTTCAGGTAAAGTTGCTACCATTATTGAATAATTAAAATAAGAGCCTAGACCCAGTAAATATAAGGGTTTAGGCTCTTTTTTATTCATTGTGATTCTGATTTGATTCTAAGCTGTCCATTTTTTATTATAAAAATGGACATTTATATTCAACTATTGGATTTGTTCTTTTTTTGTGACTGTATAAATGTATATAGTTCAGTAACGAGAATGCAAGCAAAAATATAAATCATACCATATTGATTGATAATACTATTATAATCGTCAATATCTAGAAATTTGAGTACTATTGTTGTCAAAAGGTAAGTAGAAGAGCCAATAATAGCCAGGATACCAAAACATCTGTTAGACCATTTCCAGATGTTTTTATTCATTCCCTGCTGTGGCGATTTATAGCCGAGCAAGTTTCTGCCCTCTTTTGGAGAAAAGAAGAATATAAAAATGGATAGTGCTAAACATAGTATTCCGATAATTAAATTATTCATTATTTTCCTCCTTCATCTCTATTAATTAGTGGTTCAATAAGCGCTATTAATTTTATTATACCGTATATTATACAATATATTCCATGGAATTACCAGTAATTTATATCCCCAGTTTATTGTATGAAAACGATACTCTAATCCTGAATTTATTTCACATTTTGGTATAGCTGAAATTGCTATATATCCTGTACTTATCAGATAAACCGCTTGCATACTAATTCTATAAATAATATAATACACTTAGAATAAATAAAGATTAAGTATCCTAATGCTTAGGCAGTTGAAGTCATATTTTAAGACGTGAGAATAACAGTCATCAAATTGGTGATCCGTTATTCCTGCGTCTTTTTTATTTGTTAACGAAAGCCTGCTAAAAAAAGTCAAGTGTTTTATGAAAAAAGTTTTGAGATGATTTTGCGCACAACTTTTAGACCGTCCAAAAGCCGGTCTTTGAAAAGGGTATGTAGAAAAATGCTATTCTGCCTGATCTAAATTGCGTAGATACTCTTTGACTTTGCCATAGTAGATGCGCAGGAACTTGTTGGCCCCGGCAGTCATGTAGACATAATAAGGCTTACCTTCCGAACGTTTTTTGTCAAGGAAACAGTAAACCGGGTCTTCTTCCGGCGCATTCTGGAGCAGGGTGGTCATGACCTGAAACAGCGTCTTGCGAAGCCTTACAGAACCGACTTTGGAAGCTCTGTTGCTTTTGGAGTTGTGCTGGCCCGACTGGTCGACACCAGGATCAACGCCGGCAAATGCAGTTAAGGCTTCCCTGTGGGTGAATCTTGATATGTCGCCAATCTCGGCAATAAGCTGGGGACCATAAGTTTTACCCACACCATATATACCCATGACAGTACTGTATTCTGGAAGTGTAGAGGCTAGTCCATCCATTTCTTTGCGAAGCAGCTCTACATGTTCAGAAGCAAGATTCAACTGCTGAATACTTTGCTGGATTAACAGCTTGTAAGTTTTTTCCTTTGGAAAAACCGCAATAAGTTCCTTGGAGGCATAAAACAATTCTTCAGGTTTTGAAGGTTGGAAGTTGTAGTGGTGTTTTCTGCAAAAGGCTTTGTAGCGTTCGGTAAAGGCTTTTAAGCCGACTTTGCGGACACAATCCACATGCCAGAAGGAGCAAGCATAATCCACCCATTTTTCACTTCCGTCATCACGGACCGGGCTTTCAAAGAGTTTATTCACACCGGGATATGTATGATCCAGCAGTGCAATCAGGTTTGCTTTTGCAGCGACTTTTTGCTTCATAAAGAAGCTGAATTGTGAATTTAGTGTTTTTAACTGAGTACGTGTATTATCCATACTTGAATACTGACGCAGTTCAGCCCAGTTGTCAAGAGTATATCGAGCAATCTTTTTGGCATCCGCAGGGTCAGATTTGACTTTGCGGAGAGAGTTATTACCAAAGTTTTTAATCAGGTGGGGATTGACAACAGAAACAAACAATCCAGCCTGATGTAAGGCATTTGCCATAGGTTCATGGTATCTGCCGGTACACTCCATAACAATCTTGGTATCACCATCAAGGGAATGGAGATAGCAGGATAAATCATTCAGCTGCTGTAATGTGTGGAGTACATCAAAAGGCTTACTTACGTACCTCCAAAAATGAAATTGCATGGTTCCAGCTTTACTCATTGCCGGTTATATCTCCTGGGGTATCAAACGAACGTACATAAGGTAGTTCAACCTGCATAAATCGAACGGCTGCAAATGATGGCTGGCTGACTGGCTTTCGTGCGGACACATAAAATGGTCCAAGGAGTGATCTGTCAGACCTATGCCTAATCATTATACAGCTTAAACAATGAGAAGGAAAAGCTCCAACTGGCTGTTGGGTGCTTGAACCTTACACTTAATATTAGGAGGAGTTTTCCATGCAGTTATTTATTGAGAATAAAGGTAAGTTATATTATCCTACTGTCCTAGACGGAGTTTAAATGGACAGCGGGAAGGAAGGGTTCACCAGGTATTCTAAACTTTTCAGTTGTAAAAGATGAAAACCTGATCTTTGAAGAAGGGATGGGATTCAAGTATCTTTCATATATAATGATGAAACCGTCTTTTATGGTCTTGTGTTTACTAAAAAGCATACCAAGCAAGGCAAGACTGATTACATAAAAGATTGGTTTCCAGAAAGCATTACAACAGATCCGCCTCTATCAGAATAATTTCAGAGATACTAATAAAATGTGCCTATGTGCCATTGAGGTAAAAAGAAAGAGCAGATCTGAAAAATCTGAATTAAAGATGGATGCTGCAGCTCTTAAGATGCTTCAGGATAGCCACAGTATCCAGGACAGAGTTAATTAAGGCTATTAATGAAAGAATTAAATATGTAAACGCTATGATGCAGTTCAGTAGTGCAGGTTTGTATTTGGTTAAGATTGATGAAGAAGGAAAGCTTTAAACTAAGTTGGCAATCTTTAATGACGTGGCAGATGTAGTAAATGGTCGTAGTATATTGGGTAATACTCCAGGAGATTGATCTTTTTGACTTGTTAGGATGGAGGTAAACTGCATGGTGAATAGAAAAAGAGTAATATTCTGTTATGATAGTGCTCCAGAAGGTCAACAGGTGGATGATAAGATAGTTATGACCTTTCGGGATAATCTTGTGGCAAAGAAATCACGAACATTATATATAACACTATAGCTCATACAGCCATTAAGAGAACTGACAGGCCAAGGAAGAAGTCAAGGCCCTGGAGTGACAGGCTGACCAGCATTTAAGCAGCTTCCTTCCAGGCGGTTGCTTTTTTTGGCTGAAATTGGGAGAGGGTGTATAAATATGACAATGCCTATATAAAGAAATAAAACGGAGGATGTTAACATGCCAACCGGTAATTATAAGAGTACAGATGGTTTATTGCGCCGTTTGAGAGAAAAGGAATTGAAATATATGGGAGTAGACATAAACGTTTATTAATTAACTCTTGGTATTTTCATGGGTATAAAGGTTATGGATTTTACAAGGAGGCATCAAATAGATTACCATTTAAATTAGGTACAGGCTGATTTATACTGTGGGGGAACAGATGGAATACATCTTACGGGGGAGGTTGCATTTTTCTTGCTGAAAAATGGATGATGGTGTATAATAATGGAATAAAATACAAATTAAACCAATATACAATTTTATTGTATAAAGTTATGTTAGTTTATTTTAAAATTAGGGGGATATTATGGTAACTGAATTAGAACTTATTTCATTAAGAGACAATATACAAAATGCTTTTAAGTCATTGATTAAAAGTGGACGTCCTGATATAAAAGATGAGGATAACAATAATTTAATACCTGAACTGTATGTGGATTTATTTGAAAATAATTATATCCTTAAACAAGCTATAGATGAAAATCATGTTATTTTTAAAGGCAGAAAAGGAACTGGTAAGTCTACAGTTTTTTTGCAAGCCGAGGATATTATAAAAAAAGATAAAGGAAAACTATCAGTTTATATAAATTTACAATCGTGTTATGAAGAAATCAGAACAGCTAATATAGATACAAAAGAAGAAATTACGAGATATAACATTTATTATAATTTTTTTAGTGAAGTTCTCCAAATCATTAAAAAGAGTTTAATTAAAATAATTCCTGACAAAAACTTAGATGCACTTTTTAAAGAAATTAGAGAAGGTGAGTATATTGACGCTGATTTCTTAAGGTGTATGCAGGTTAATAGTACCAATGAGAGTAAAAAGATGCTGGCTGCTACAATTGCATCTAATTTAAGATTATCAGCAAATAAAGAAAATAAAATTCAAATTGAAAAAAAACAAGAACTAAGAGAGTTAAGAGTATTATCAATAAATCAAATTCTGAGTAAATTAAAAAATATACTTATGCATCATAATATTACCAAGGTATATCTTTTTTTAGATGACTTTAGCGAACTTAATTATGAAAATCAAAAATTAATCATAGACTCTCTGATTTCCCCAATAATAACCTCGTATAATGATATGTTTGTTGTAAAATTAGCTGCATACCCTTATAGAATATATTTAGGAAATATAGATTCCTCCAAGATACTTCCATATTCATTGGATTTTTATGATGTTTACGAAAAAACTTCGTCCAATTATACGAAGGTTGAGGATTCTGCTAAAAACTATGTCAGGAGAACATTAGAAAGAAGGATATCTGTATTCACCAATGATCAAATCAATTTTTCAGATTTATTTGATACAACGAGGTTAAATATAGATACTTATATAAAAACATTATTCTATGCTTCTTCTGGAATTCCGCGTTGTCTGGGTTATATTTTAACATATTGCTACTTAAGCTCAATAAACCAGGGAAAACAAATAACACTATTGAATATAGATAACGCTGCAAAAAAATATTATATGGATAATATCATGCCTGATTTTTATAATGATGTTCGATTCAAACAATCATTTTATGATGATAAAGAAATATTAAATCAGCTTGCTCAAAAAAATCTAATGGAGCAATTAATAAGTATATCTAAAAGATTTAAGCGTAATGAAATTAAAAAATTTAGTAAGCATGAGCCACTCAAGCAAATTTATTCAGAAACATTAAATAAATATAAAAAAGGAAATACTTATTGGCTTCCGTCATCGCATTTTTATGTAGATAAAGAAATAGAAAATATTTTACAAACCCTAGAATTATATTTTATTGTTAATAAATTTAATGAGGGAAGTAGTAGACAACCAGGGAAAAAAGCTTCGTATTTTGGATTAAATTATGGGTTATGCCTTGAAAATGGAATTGATTATGGAAAACCTGAGTTCAGACGTTCATACGACTATTGGCGTCAAGATGAGTTTGATTATACTGATACTATTCCTACCATTTTGAGTTCAATTGAAATTCCGGTATGCTCTAATTGTGGCTATGAATATAAAGATGATACGGAATATGAAATGGCTACAAAGTTTGAGCGTTGTCTCAAGTGTGGTAAAGAAGATGCTGTACATAAAATAAATAAATTTGAAGATAGGTTTAAGGAAAAGCTCCAAAGTTGGAAAGAAATAAGCCTACCAGATTTGTACATAGATATATTGAGAATACTTTATAATAATCGAGCAAAAGATTTAACAGCTTATGAAATAGCTCTTGAAGTGGATAAACATCATTTAGTAATAACTAGAGCTATGAATAAATTAAAGACTTTAGGCTTCATTACTTATCAAAAAACTACTAAACGTTATTACAAGATTGAGGATAAAGCAATATTGAAATTTTTTTCAGTTGATTAACCTAGTACATTTATAACATAAACTAAAATTTTTATGATAATTTATAATGTAAAAACAGATTTTAATCAAATAAAATATATGGCTGTGAAGCATTATTGGAATAAGGAAAGGCAATGTAACGTAATAATGAAAAACATCTGGTTCACATAGATAATTCTGGAGAACAAGAAGTTTCATGTAACTTGCTCCTTTTAACCACTTGTGATAATATAAATATACCTTAATAATACAAAATGCATTAAAAAAAGTCTAAAAAGTCTAGAGTGCGTTTGAAAAATGCATGTGCTGGTCTGAATGTCAGCGAATGGAGGATTCGGAACGGCACAATGATTTTTTAAACACGCTCTTGTACATTTTTATCAGATATTATTGTATAGCTGATAAAATAGTACAATGGAGAAAAGTATGGAAATGGACCGGTCTGATTCAAAGAATTACAGCCGCGATTACAGGAATAACGCAGGTTACGTTTAATAACAACTAAAAAAGCTGGAATTGCATGGTTTAATTGTAAGGAAATGGGAAATGAATATATAGCTTATTTAAAAGAAAAGTAATATAAATTAATTGATATGAAATATGGTGATAAGGGCAGGCAGGTATGCAATGAAAAACAGAGTGATTAGTTTATTATTAATGTTTGTACTGATATTAGAATTTGTTGGATTGAACCCATTTGAAAATAATGTGAAAGTTCAGGCTGCATCGTCTGGCACTGAAACAGTTTATATCCCTGAACATGCATACAGGAGTGGCAATGACATCTATTATTCGTATAATATGGATGGCAACAGGATGGGAATCTGTAAGATTAATGTAAAAACAAAAAAATAACAAAGATTACAGATTACAAATTTAAGGGAAACGAAACAAATGGATTTAGTGAGATAACAGTAGCCGGTGACAGTATCTACTGCACTTATGATTTGTACTATGGTACGGTCATCACAAGAATATATTTATAGAATCAGTAAAGACGGAAAAACAAAAATAAGGCTGGGCAAAGGGTTTAATCCGGTTGTTTATAAAAATCTGCTCTATTATATTAAAGTAAAAAGGGTATCGGATAATTCAGGCTTTCCTTATGATATACCGGTCGGAATATATAAAATGAACTTGGACGGCTCAAATATAACCGATATATTTGATTCTGATTTCAATCAGCAGATCATCACTGAAATGGCTATAACAAATGAAAAAATTTATTATGAAGGCTATGACTATAAAGTAAATAAAAATTTTTGGAAAAGTATGAATGTAGATGGAAGTAATACTGAAAATCTGAATTCTGCAAAATTTAACCGGATTGTTGGTTCTGGTCAGCAGAAATTCAGTCAGAATATGATATTTAGTGCTAATAAAGGTATTTTATATAAAAGCAATAAAGCAGGCAATAAAAAAATAAAATTAGTAAGCTTTAAAAACGGTATGATATTGGATTTTACTGTTCTTGGTGATTATATCATGGTTGAAGGGTACAAAAAAGAATACAGCAGCCAGTTAAAGGGGAACCTTGACAAAGCCTATGTTTATCTGATAAAAGCAAATGGAAAGGAACGGACAAGGGTTGTATCCTGGTGGTTGGGAGAATGATAGAAATATGGGTATACCCGAATCGTTTTCATAAATATATCATTGCTGATTATCCTGCAGAAAAATATGGAAAGTATACTAGAAAAATGAACTGCTTCGTTTACTGATCATAGCCAAAGCTTTCGGATCGATATAGTAATTACTGACGGAGGGAAGCTTAAAAAAGGATTTCAGTGAGAAGTTGTTTATTTAATAAAGGAGCGGTAAAGATGGAGCAACATATTCTTCTGGTAGACGATGAAGCCGGAATTTTAGATATGTTGGAGATTATTTTAAAAAAAGAAGGATTTTCTCAGATTAGAAAAGCACAGTCAGGCAAGGAGGCACTGCAAATTATTAAGGACTTTAAGCCGCAGTTGATTGTTTTAGATATCATGCTGCCGGATATCAGCGGTCTGGAGCTTTGTATGGAGCTGCGCAAGGAAACCGATGCCTCGATACTTTTTCTTACTGCAAAGACCTCTGACTATGATAAGCTGGTGGGCTTTGCCATGGGCGGAGATGATTATATAACAAAACCCTTTAATCCTCTGGAGGTTGTTGCAAGAATCAAGGTCCAGCTCAGGCATCAGCGGTTATATTTATCGACGGAACAGGCAAGTATTCTGGAATTTGAGGATTTCAGCATCAACAAGGATTCTTGTGAAGTGAAACATAATGAGAAGGTCATAGAGCTAACTGCCATGGAATATTCCCTCCTCCTTTTTTTCGCGGAGCATCCCAATCGCATTTTTACAATTGCGCAGTTGTATGAAAATGTATGGGGACAGCTAATCCTGGGCGATGAAAAAACAGTTGTAATGCATATTTCTAAAATTCGAAAGAAAATGGAACCAGATAAGGATAAACCAAAATATATCCATAATATCAGGGGATTGGGTTACAAGTTTATTCCCCATAAAAAAGGAGAAGAGCAGAAATGAAGACTCCTCTGAAAATGGGAATTAGAATTCTGGCACTGATTGTACTGCTTTTGCTGGCTTATGTACTGAGCTTTGGTATGATTATGATACTATTTGCCCTGGTACGGCAGGTATTTCCCATACTTGAAATTGTGGAGCTGAGAACTTTTCGCTCCGTCAGCCTGCTGGTGCTGGGAATTATTATGGCATATCTTTTTTTATTTCTCATCCTTGGCCCCATTATCCATACCATTCATTGGATTCAGGCCTTGTCACAGGGGACATATAAGGAGCCAGCCCTTAAGGGAGTGCTGGCAAACAGAGATTCCTTTTATTACAAATGTACCGAATTTGTATATAAAGAACTTTTAAGGCAGATGCAGCTTCTGACAGAGAAGCTACAGCAAAGTGAAACGGACCGGATAATGCTGGAGAAAGACCGCAGGCAATGGCTCGCCGGCATCACCCATGATTTAAAGACACCTCTTTCCTATATTCAAGGCTATGCCTCTCTGATTACCGCTGAGAAATATGACTGGTCAGAAAGTGAAATCATGGATTTTGGAGTGAAAATTGAGGAAAAATCCAAGCACATAAAAAATCTTATTGATGATTTAAATCTTTCTTTTCAATCGGAGGATAAAAAAATAGCTGTTCAGAAGCTTAAAACAGAAATGGTTGAATTTCTGCGGAATGTGGTTCTGGATCTTGCGAACTCCCCCCGCTGTACTGCTTATAATTTTTCTTTTGATTCCGGCATGGATGCATTTTTTATGGAGGCAGATACAGTCCTGCTGCAGAGGGCACTGCAAAATGTCCTCATCAATGCCGTTGTTCACAATCCGCCTGGGACTGAGATTGAAGTAACTGCTGCAAAGCAGCAGGATGGATTTTGTATAGAGATTGCAGACAATGGAAAGGGAATGGAGGAAGAAACCAGAAGAAACCTGTTCGAAAGCTATTACCGGGGAACGTCAACGGATTGCCCGGCGGAAGGTTCCGGCCTTGGCATGGCCATTGCAAAGCAATTTATTGAACTGCATAAAGGTTCCATCCGGGTGGATAGCACACCGGGGCAGGGGACATCCATAGTCATTACATTGCCGGTCTCCTAATACGATTTTACTTACATTTTACTCTTGTTTACCTGAGAATACGTTTCATACCTTATACTCTTGTTATCAAAGGAAAACAGGAGGTAAAGTTATGTCTGAATTTATTATTGAAACTAAGGGACTTACACGGCGTTTTGGCCAGCATGTCTCGGTGGACCATATTGATTTACGGGTTCCGGAAGGAAAAATCTACGGCTTTTTGGGTGCCAACGGCGCAGGAAAAACAACAACCATCCGTATGCTGCTCAGCCTGATTCGTGCCGACGAGGGCTCGGTCCAGATAATGGGACGCTCCCTGAGGCGGGAAAGGGAAAGTATTTTAAGAAATGTCGGTTCACTTGTGGAGGGACCATCCTATTACGGCCATTTATCAGCATATGGAAACCTTAAAATCATATGTAAGCTGCTGGAGCTGCCGGAAGAAAATATCCATGAAGTCCTTGATACCGTCCGGCTGACCCCATATGCTAAGCAGACCGTAAAAGGGTATTCTCTTGGCATGAAGCAGCGTCTGGGTATTGCACAGGCCCTGATCCGCAAGCCGAAGCTCCTGATTCTGGACGAGCCGATTAACGGCCTGGACCCGGCCGGAATTCAGGAAATCCGCAATTTAATGCTGGCGTTATCCCACGAACAGGGGATAACCATTTTTTTGTCCAGCCACATTCTGAGTGAAATCCAATCCATTGCAGACTATGTGGGTATCCTACAGGAGGGAAAATTAATTTTTCAGGACCGAATGCAGGAGCTTGAAAAAAGGAATACCGTGCGGCTTTCCATTATTACTGACAGGCCCGACGAAGCATACCATGCGCTTATACGAAACGGTGCAGCAGCCGAGAAGCATGGGAATGAACTCCTGGTTACAGTTGCCGGGAGAATGGATCAGGGGGAAATATTCAGGATTCTTCAGCCATTTTCATTGCAGCATGTCAGCGAACAGACTTCCTCCCTGGAGGACATCTTTTTGCAATTGACGGGGAAAGGGGAAAGCTTATGATAAAAGGGATGCTTTCTGCTGAATTCCTTAAAATGAAAAAAATATGTTTATGGATACCGGTCATTAGTGCAGTTATCCTACTTTTGTTTACCTGCATGGAATGGTACCTGTATTTTCGCCAGGGAGAAGCAGGTGTATATACAGGATTAAATGTAGTGTATCTTTTTTTATCCTTTACCATGCTTCTTACAATTTCACTATTGTGCAGTGTCTTTTTTGAAACCGAGCATCAGGCCCAGGGCATGAAAATGATATTTTCCATGCCGGTCAGCCGCAGGACCTTTTATTTTATCAAAGCCTTATGGGTTATCATTTTAATGCTGGCATGCTGCAGCCTCATTCTGTTAGGGGCATCGCTTATCTGGGTTGTCTATACCAATGAGCGCCTGCCTTTTCTGTTCCTGACAAAACAGGTTTTCGGATGCTTTGCAGCCTCTCTTCCCGTACTTGGGATTCAGCTGTTTCTATCTGCCCGTTTTGCCAATCAGACATTTCCTCTTGCGGCAGGTGCAATAGGAGCTATTTCCAGCCTGTTCCTTGCAAGATTTGGCAGTAAGCTTTTATATGTTCTGCCCTGGGCTTACCCCTCTATGGCCAGTCCTTTTATAAAAGGCTATACCAATTGGATTATTCTGGGCGCCGTACTGGGCCTGATTATACTGCTTTTAGGCTCTATCCGCTTTGGCGCAATGGAAATGAAATAGGAGGATATTCATATGATGAAATTATTTTATTCTGAATGCAGAAAAATGAAATGGCCTTTGATTTTTTTGCTGATTCTAATGGATATCGCAGTTAGCTTTCTACTTGCGGCAAACAGTGTTAAAGCCTTGACTGCTTATTTTGCACCTGATTGGAATACACTGTATTTTCAGGGGGTATCCAAGCATGGGATTTTTTTTCTGCCTGTCTTTGCCGGGATATTTGCAGCATTTTTGTGTTTTTATGAACATAAGAACGGAGCCTGGAAGCAGTTATTGACCCTGCCCTTTCCACGCTGGCAGATCTTTCTTTCCAAATTTATGATGCTGATGGTGCTCTTAGCCCTTGTGCAGCTTACCTTCCTGGCGGGCTACCTCATAACAGGAAATATCATTCACGTTGAAGGCAGTATTCCCTGGAAAACGGTACTGACCGGTGTAATCGGCGGCTGGTTTGCCTGCTTTCCTTTGGCAATGCTGCAGATTGTTCTCTCCACCCGCTTTAAATCCTTTGGCGGGGCTTTGCTGTTCAGCATCTCCACGGTTGTTCCCAATATTGTTTTTACAGGTTTCAATTCCAATATAGGGGCATGGTTTCCTGTAGCTCCCCCCTATTATGCGATGTTTCCGCAAGGACTGAATCTATCCCCGCGGCTGGAGCCTGTTCCCTTTGTATTAATACTGATGCTTACATTTCTCATCTATCTTGCTGTCGGCCTGCGTTCCTTTGGGCGCAAGGAGTGGATGTAAATTGTTGAATCATGTAAGTAAATTATTGTATTATGTAAATTATTAGATCGTGTAAATTATTGAATCATTATTAGCCTGCGAACCTTCGGAAGGAAGCCACTCTCTTTGTATTCCTCGCTTTTAAGATGTCATACGGATAAAGAGAGCAATTACCAGGTTAAAGCTGTGTGGCATGTGGTTTCCGACCCATGCGGCCCGCCGGCAGCTGGGCGTGAATCTTTTAAATACATCAAAAGCATCATGCCGGTGGACGACTCCGGGAACCCTGAACATGTGCAAGGATGGAAGGTATTAGTAAGTGCCAATATCCTCATTTACTTTATAGTCTGGGTTATGATATAATTTTTGAATAATTTGATTTCAATGAGAGATATTATAGGTAGACAGGTATTGGACATTTAGGAGGTAGAGATGGCAATTGCAGTTAGTAAGCTTTACCGGAATTGTGCTTCGCTTTATCAGATGCAGCTTCTGGCAGGACACAAGGGGTTAGGCAACCTTGTGGAGTGGGTGCATATTGTAGAGGACCAGGAGGTGTCGTCCTTTCTCCATGGCCATGAGCTGATTTTTATAGCAGGCTATATGTGCCATGACGATGAATGGCTTTTAAATTTTACAAAGGAGCTTTACCAGAGTGAGACAAGTGCTTTTGTTATTAATCTGGGGCCCTATATAAAAAGTGTACCGAAGGAGGTAGTCGACTTTTGCAATGAAGTTGACATGCCTCTTTTTACTATTCCCTGGAAGATAAGACTGGTGGATGTGACCCGTGATTTTTGTACCCGTATCATGCATAATGAGAGCGTGGAGGCCAGTGTGGCATCAACCATCAAGGACATTATTTTTAAGGTGGGGGATATTGAAACCCAGATTCAGCATATGGAGCGCAACGGCTATAAGCGAGACTGCCACCTCTGCTTTGTCAACATGTCCGTTAATAATGCCGATGAGCAATATAACAGTGACAATATGGAGAGGTTAAAGCTTTTTGTTGAGCAGATTGCCCGGACCAGCCAGCGGATGTTTATCGCCTTTACCTACCAGTCCAATCTGGTAGTGGTCTTATCGGAAAGCGATATGTATAATGTCCGCAAATTTGTAGACGACCTCATGGTTCTGATTCGCAAAAAGACGGACAGCTTTACCATAAACGTAGGGGTCAGCTCCATAATGCAGGGCTTTGCAAATCAGGATATCAATTTTGAAAATGCCATTGCTGCCAACGAGATGGCGGGAAAGAGAAAGGTCCGGGTTACTTACTATGATGAGCTTGATTTGTATAAGGTATTGCTGGCAGTGAAAGATAAGAAGGTCCTTAAGGATTTTTATCAGGAGGTTTTTGGCAGGGTTGAGCAGTATGATTCGGAAAACGGTACGGATTTGATGGGATTTCTGCGCTCCTACCTGGATAACAACGGAAGCCCTCAGTTAGTGTCGGAGCAGCAGTTCATTCACCGCAATACCGTAAATAACCTGATAAAGAAAATTGAGAAAATTACCGGTTATAATATTCTGAACCTGGAGGAAAAGGTGCGCTGCAGCATAGGGTTTATGATAAAAGATATCATAAATTGATGGGCAGAATAAAGGTGAAATTCATATTAGTGAATGTAAAAGCCCTGTTTGGCAGATACCTCTGCAGTAAATGAGACTGCAGCGCTATCTGCAAGGGCATGAGAGGGTATGACAGGGGAGAATGGAAGAGGCCGGTTGGAGTACAAGAAGTGCTGAAGCCGCTATATATGGGTAATAGACCAGCAAGTGGATATTGAAGGGAAACAATGTAAAATGGGCATAGGATTCTAAGTTCGGATTATCCTAAGCTGGGAATAGCCTAAGCTGGGAATAGCCTAAGTTTGGTATAACTTATGTGCAGTCGCACAAGAAAGTATGGTCACCCACTTATTGAATAATATATTGCAGGCGCTTATAATGATACTACATAAAAAAGCACAGCAACGGAGCGGTTCTTAGGAACTGCTCCCTTTTTAATAAGGAGGATGATGAAATGACAGGCGAAGAAATCAAGAGTATGCAAAAGGAGTATAACCTGCAATCCTGGAGTAAGCAAAAGGGGTTGAATCCGGTTCCGGTAGAAAAGGGAGAGGGAATTTATTTTTGGGATTGTGACGGAAACCGTTACACGGATATGTCCGCCCAGCTGGTCAACATGAATGTAGGCTTTGGGAACAAGGCCATTAATGATGCCATCAAGGAGCAGGTGGATAAGTTCTGTTATGCCGCACCTTCCTATGCGGTTGAAGCAAGGGCGAAGCTGGCAAAAAAGATAATCGGATTGATGCCTGACAATATGGGTAAGGTTTTTTTTACCAATGCCGGAGCGGAGGCCAATGAAAATGCCATCAAGATGGCACGTATGTATACCGGAAGATTCAAAGTCTTCAGCAGATACCGCAGCTATCATGGTTCCTCCTTCGGTGCCGGGAATCTGACCGGAGAGCCGAGAAGGTACACACTGGAGCCGGGGATTCCGGGCTTTGTTAAATTTTTTGATCCTTATATCTATAGAGAGGCAGTACCTTTTGAATCGGAGGAGGCAGCCACAAGGTATTATCTTGCAAAGCTGAGAGAGCAGATACTCTATGAAGGACCGGACAGCGTGGCGGCAATTGTGATTGAGACCATAACCGGTTCCAATGGCATACTGATTCCTCCAAAGGGTTATCTGCCGGGAATGAGAGCCCTTTGTGATGAATTTGGCATCCTGCTGATCTGTGATGAGGTAATGGCCGGCTGGGGCAGAACCGGTAAGATGTTTGCTTTTGAGAATTTTGATATAAAGCCGGACATGGTAACCTTTGCAAAGGGTGTTACCTGCGGGTATGTACCTCTTGGGGGAGTTGTTGTAAGTAAAAAGATTGCTGAATACTTTGATGATAACCTGTTGTCCTGCGGACTGACCTACAGCGGACATCCGCTGGCCTGTGCAGCAGGTGTTGCCTGTGTCAATTACTATGAGGAAGTAAATATCCTTGACCACGTGATGGAGGCTGGGAAGGTTCTTGGCGGGAGGTTAGAGGAACTAAAAGAGGCCCATCCCTGTGTCGGTGATGTACGTTATATCGGTCTCTTCTCCGCAGTCGAACTGGTGAAGGATAAAGGGACAAAGGAAGCTCTTGTACCTTATGGAAAGGATACCCAGGGTATTATGGGTAAAATTATTGGGAAATTAAAGGAAAGAGGTTTTATGACCTATAGTCATGAAAATATGATTTTAATCGCACCTCCTTTGATTATTACGAAAGAGCAGATTCTTGAAGAACTTGCAAAGCTGGATGAAGTGCTTTCTATTGTTGATAAAGAGTTCATATAGGGAGTTGTAATTGTGCAGTTGAACAAATAATCCTGGTCATATAGCAATTGATTTTTGGCTTGTCCATGATATATAATTCGTCTATATTAATTCAGAAATTGAAAAACATATTGTAAGCAGCGATGGAGCTATCGAAGGAAGATTCCGCCGCTGCTTTTTATTATCATGAAATAACAGGTGCATCAGACGACAGGGCATGCAGAGGAGGAAGGTATCGAATTTGCATGCATAGTAGTAATAAATGCGCCAGGGCGCATAGATGGGAGTTATTATGGCATATCAATTTACATTACCACGGAATGTCTTTATAGGAAAAAACGCTCTGGAAGCCAGTGAAGCAGCCATTAAAGGCCTTGGAAGAAAGGCATTTGTGGTTACGGGCAGGATTGTTACCAAGGCCGGCATTGCAGCTACCCTTACCGGTTACCTTGAATCCTGGGGAATTGAATATGTTGTATTCAATGATATTACCGGAGAGCCAACGGATCAGATGATTGAGGCAGGTGTGAAGGCCTTTAAACAGACCGGCTGTGATTTTTTAATTGCCATCGGCGGGGGAAGTCCTCTTGACAGCGCCAAGGCAATTGCAGCGATGACGGTACTTCCCGGCAAAATATCCGATTATTTCGGAAAGGATATTACCGGTAAATTCCCGCCCATGGTATTAATTCCTACCACGGCAGGTACCGGCTCCGAAGCAACCAAATTTACGGTCATCACAGATTCCGTAAAGGGAATTAAAATGCTGCTGAAGGGGGATGCCCTTTTACCTGACCTTGCGGTAATCGACCCGACCTTTACCCTGACTTCACCGCCCGATATTACCGCGGCAACGGGAATGGATGCTTTAACCCATGCGGTGGAGGCCTATACTTCGAGAAAGAGCTCCCCGCTGACAGAGCTTTATGCCTTATCGGCAGTAAAGAGAATTTTTAAATATCTTCCCACAGCCTACAGTAAAGGAAGTGATGAAAAGGCAAGGGAGGAGATGCAGATTGCGGCATTTGAAGCAGGGGTCAGCATCAACAATGCTTCGGTAACCCTGGTTCACGGCATGAGCAGACCCATAGGAGCCCTGTTCCATGTACCCCATGGAATTTCCAATGCCATGCTGATAAAGGAATGCCTGGCCTTTGCACTGGATGGCTGCTATGAAAGATTTGGGACACTGGCAAGAGCAATCGGAGCAGCGGATGAGAATACCGGTGATGAGGAAGCGGCCGGGGCTTTCCTTACAGAGCTGGCAAAGCTGTGTAAGCATTGTAACATTCCAACCCTGGAAGAGTATGGTATAAAAAAGAGCGAGTTTGATGCGGCGGCCGATAAGATGGCCCAGGATGCCATAGCAAGCGGCAGTCCCTCCAATACGGTAAAGGAAGTGTCAAAAGAAGATTTGCTGAAAATATATGCAAAGCTTTGGTAAAAAGAATAGGGAATCAAAAATACGATGGCGTAGAGTTAAAAGACTTTACGCCATTTTGCGTTGTTATTCATAACCTGATTTATGGCAGTGCCCCATCTGCAGGCAGACGCTGTATGGAATGGGAGATAAAGGGAGATTACCTGCAGTTGAACTGAAAAAATGTTAGGAGGAATTGTATGGCAGTATTAAATTTCATTCCAAAGGATGCAATGGAAGCTGAAGAAGAAAATAAGGAATTCTCAAGGGAGAATAGTTCAGAGATTGAAATAAAGATAGAAGATTTGTGCATAAGCTTTCCGGATAAGGAAGGGGGAGCACCAATTACAGCATTAAAGAATATTAACCTGGATATCAGGCAGGGAGAATTTATTTCCTTACTGGGGCCATCCGGCTGCGGAAAGACCACACTGCTCCGTACCATAGCAGACCTCCAGCAGCCTACTTCGGGAAGTATTTCCGTAAGAGGACAGTCTCCCAGGGAAATACGGATGCAGAAAAAATACGGCATTGTATTTCAGAATCCGGTTCTATATGACTGGAGAACCGTAAGGAGGAATGTCTGTATGCCCATGGAGATGATGGGAATACCGAAGAAGGAACGGACAGCCAGGGTAACAAAGATGCTGGAGCTGGTAGGTTTAATGGAATTCGGCAAAAAATATCCCCACCAGCTAAGCGGCGGTATGCAGCAGAGAGTTGGAATTGCCAGGGCACTGGCAGTCAAGCCGGAAATCCTTCTGATGGATGAACCCTTTTCCGCCCTGGATGAGTTTACCAAGGAAAAATTACATGAGGATTTGCTCCGTATCTGGAAGAAGACCAATAAGACGATTCTATTTGTTACCCATAACATACAGGAAGCAGTGTTTTTATCCGACAGGGTGGTTGTATTATCGCCCCATCCGGGAAGAGTATCTGCCGTAGTTGATATTGACCTTGAAAGGCCAAGAAGTTTGGAAATCAAGAATACCCAGAAATTTAATGAGCTTATGGTTAAGGTACGAAACAGCTTTGAAAGCCTGTAGGGAGCAGAAAATCCCACTTTTTAATGAGAGAGGAAGATTGCATGAACCTGATTAAAAAAGCTCTTAATTCAAAAAAGATGGTCACGGCAGTATGGGTCATCGGACTTATTATAATATGGGAGATTGGAGCCACTGTCATAGAGCACACAAAGCGCTCGCCGGAGAATGTTCTGCCCCACCTGTATCAGATTCTGGAATCGGTATTCAGCACCAATAAGGTAAACAGCACCCAGACCGCATTGCAGATCGTACTAAGCAATGCCGGGATTACCTTATTCAGAGCGGGAATTGGTTTTTTGATCGGTACTGCCATTGGCTTTGTGCTGGCCCTGTTAATGAATATGTTCCTGACAGTTGAAAAGACCGTATTTCCCTATCTGATGATTATTCAGATGATACCGATTCTTGGTATGGCACCCATTGTATTGGCAATTACCAAGGACATAGACAAAAGCCGGATTGTGATTGCGGCGATATTGACCTTTTATCCCGTTGCCACGAATACCCTTGCAGGCTTTAAGTCGGTAGAAAAAGAAAAGCATGAGCTGATGTATTCCATTGCTGCCACCAAATATCAGATCTACAGTAAATTATTAATCCCCTCCTGTATGCCGTATTTCTTTACGGGGCTTAAAATATCGGCACCAATGGCAATTACGGCCTCCATACTGGTGGATACCCTCCAGGGAGGCGGAGGTCTTGGAACCATGCTGTCCCAGTCCTTAAAACATGCCATGTCCATCTATGTGTTCTGGCAGATTGTATTCTTCAGTGCGATTATTGGTATTCTCAGCTATTACTTTATGGCAGTAATCGAAAAAATATTGTCTCCTTATAAGCGTAAGGGGGCCAGGGTGAAAGGGGAGGTGAGTGCAAATGAAGAGGCTGCGTAGTAAATTCAACCGGCAGACGGTCACCACAATCCTGTATCCGGTATTATTTGGAGCAGTAATAGCTATTTTGTGGCAGACACAGCTGCTTCATAAAATCATTGGAGCAGATACCTTCACCTTACCGCTTCCAAAGAGGATTTTTGGAATTATTGCGGATAACGGGAGCAGTATCCTGGTAAATGTAAAAGCAACGGTTACGGTAGCACTTGGCGGTTTGGTTTTAGGCTCCTTTTTCGGCTATTTGCTGGCAATTGTAGCAACGGTATTTCCAAAATGGGGAGCAGGGGGCCTTACCATAGCATCAGCCTTTAATGCCATACCGATTATAGCCATTGCCCCTATTCTAAATAACCTGACAAAGGATTTCAGTAAAGACCCCAATACCAGAAGCATGCTGGCAAAAATGCTGGTGGTCATGATTACCTGCACCGTATCCATGAGCATTAATGCTTACCGTGGCTTTACGGAATTAAAGCCCTTTTCACTGGACCTGATGAACTCCTATGCAGCGGGAAAAACCACCATATTTTTTAAGCTTCGTATTCCAAACAGTATTCCCTATGTATTTACTGCTTTAAGAATCAGCGTACCGGCCTGTGTTATCAGTGCCCTGGTCAGTGAATATTTTGCAGAATACGTCATTGGTGTAGGACGCCAGATTCGTGAAAATATCGTCCTTGCACAGTATGCAACTGCCTGGGCCTACATTATTGTAGCCTGTGCCATTGGAATTACCATGTATGTAATATTATTAATTGCCGAAGGTGTTTTATTAAAGGGGCGCCGTTAGTTTGAAAATTCACTGCCTGCCGGCTGGTTTTGGCACCGGTATCAGATACCGGCGCTTGATGGAAATAAGACTTTTGCAGAACAGGATGATTATAAAAGCTCTTTGCTTTTTATAATAAATAACCGCAGATTTCATTAGAAGGAGGCTTAATTTATGAGGAAACTTTATGTAAGAAAAATCAGTGCATTATTTATGATGTGTGTATTATTAATTACTGCTCTTGCCGGCTGCGGCAAAAAGGCAGAAAATGCAGGAAGCAATGGGGCGGCAGCAGAACCTACGGCAACGGAGGAGGCTTCCACACCGACGGAAACACCCGCTGCTACGGAGGCAGCAGGAGCTTACTATGCCGCAGATGCATCTGTTGAAAGTGTTATAACCGATGCGGCAGGCAAGGGCAAGGTCGGGAACTGGGGAATTGGCAATGAATATGAGATTCAGGCACTTTTGACCAAATACAACCAGCCTACCACATACCTGAGCCAGGCATTTGACATGGATGGCTTTGATGATGACTCGATTCTTTTAGCTTCTGCCATGACTTATAATGAGCTTGGCCTGGTAAAGAACTCCTATGAGGGTGGTTACAAATATGGTGATTCGGTTAAATACATTGACATGAATGAGGAAGGGGTGGCAATGCTTGAGGATAATATCTTCACGACCAGCAAATTTGCAAAAGAGAACCCTGAGACAGTAAAAGCCTTTGTCTATGCTTCCATGAAGGGCTGGGAATATGCCTGTGCCAATCCGGAAGAAGCAGCTCAGATCGTTTACAAATATGGTTCCTCCGTATCTGCTGAGCATCAGTCTTACATGGCTTCCGAGGTTAAGAAGCTGGTAGAGACCGATATGACCGGGGCAGCCGTTAAAAAATACGGAAACATGGATGACACGGCCATGCAGCAGACCCTTGATCTTGCAAAGAAGTACATTAAGTTAGACGATTCCGCAGCAGCAGATAAATTACAGAAGCTTACCCTTGACGATATCAGGGATACCTCCTTCTTTACGGCAGCAAGTGCTTCCGACGGTAAATTCAAGCCTGAGAAAAAGGATGTGTCCATTCAGTTAAAATGGCTGCCCCAGGCTCAGTTCATGGGTTATTATGTAGCTCTTGACAAGGGTTATTACAACGAGGCCGGCTTAAATGTAAATATTGTACCGGGCGGCGGTGATATCGGTGAAACAACGGCAGTATATACCGGTCAGGTTGATTTTGGCGTAACCTGGGTATCCAACTTAATTGCTGCAAAGGCAGGCGGTATGGATTTAGTGGAAGTAGCACAGGTTTACCAAAGATCAGGTCTTGTTCTGGTCTATAAAATCAATAAATAAGCGGTAGGTTATATTTCCGGTGATGAGCTGCTGCAAAAACTTCTGTAACAACCTTTTGCATCAGCTCTGTCAATATTTTAAAAATAAACATTTTATACCCCATTATTTATGGCAGTACCGCAGACCTGTCTGCGGTATGCAATGAGAGCAAGTGTGCATATAAATGCACAAATTCCTGTTTGAAGGATTCAGGCGGAATTATGATTAGGAGGCGTAGAGTATGGATTTGATCATTAAAAACGGCACGATTGTAACAGCAAAGGAAAGCTTTATTGCTGACATCGCAGTAAAGGATGGAAAAATTGCCTTAATCGGAACGGATCTTTCCATGGAGGCGGCAAAGGTAGTAGATGCAGCGGGAAAGCTTGTATTACCCGGTGCGATTGATGCACATACCCATCTGGCAATGCCATTTGGAGGAACGGTATCTGCAGACGGCTATTTATCAGGAACAAGAGCGGCTGCCTGCGGCGGTGTTACTACGGTATTTGATTACCCCATGCAAAGAAAAGGGAAGGGTATCCTGGAGACGATAGGGGAGAGAAAGGCAATGTGCGACCCGGAGGCCTGTGTGGATTATGCCTTTCACTGCATTATCACAGATTTAAACGGAGGGGAATTGCTGGAGGAGTTTGCCGCTTCCGTGGATTTCGGTGTCACCAGCTTCAAATGCTTCTTTGTATATAAGAAGGAAGGCATGATGGTGGATGACGGAACCTTTGTAAAGGTTTTATTAAAGGCGAAAGAAGTTGGTGCGATTACAAATATCCATGCGGAAAACCCGGATGTAATCGACCTGAATATAGAGAATTTTTTAAAGGAAGGGAAGACCTCTGCCTGGTATCATTACTTAAGCAGGCCTGAATATGTGGAGGCGGAAGCCGACAAGAGAGCCGTGCACTGGGCAAAATCCGTGGAAGCACCCTTGTATATTGTTCACATGGCGGATAAAGAGGGGCTTGAAGCTGCAGCCGAGGCTAAGCTGGCAGGGCATCCGATTTTTATAGAGACCTGTCCCCAGTACCTGGAGTTTACCAGTGAGGTATACAAAAGAGAGGATGGAAGGAACTTTGTGTGCTCCCCTCCCATAAAAGGCCAGGAAAGCCAGGAGGCTTTATGGGATGCCATAAAGAAGGGAATTATTGATACCGTGGCAACGGACCACTGCCCTTTTCAAAGCTATGAGAAGGACTGGGGTAAGGACGACTTTACCAAGATTCCAAACGGCTGTGCAGGTGTTGAGAATCTGTATCCCTACATGCTTGCAGCAGCCAACTCCGGCAGGATAAGCTTTAACCGTGCGGTGGAACTGTGTTCTGCCAATCCTGCTAAAATCTTTGGCTGTGATACCAAGGGTTCCCTGACCGTTGGGAAGGATGCGGATATTGTCATTTATGACAGGGATAAGGACTTTACCATTTCTGTGAGCAATATGCATTCCGACTATGATCATACCATCTGGGAAGGCAGGAAGCTTCACGGATATCCGGTTCAGACCTATGTCAGAGGCAGGCTTGTATATGATAACGGTGAATTTACCGGAGAACCGGGATACGGCCAGTTCATTAAGCGTAAACCGGCTTTAAGCTGATAAGTGAAACCTGACCTGGAAGGGGGATGTATTTTTGAGCAATTTAGAATATAGAGATATTTCAATTATGGAAGAAGCCGGAGGGTGCCTTCTCTGCAATAATCCTCCCTGTACCAAGGCCTGCCCTCACGGCCTGCCGGTGGATAGGGTCATCAGAGCTCTGCGTTTTGAGAATATGTCAGGAGCGGCTAACAAGCTTTCGGAGGAAATACCCTGCAAGACCTGTACCTCAAAGGCCTGTATGGAGGCCTGTCTTAAGAATAAAATTAACCGGCCGGTTCCCATTGATGAGATTATGGAGGAAACGGTATCGTATCAAAAGGCAGGGCACAAAGATGTAGATTTATCCATTGACTTTTGCGGAGTACCCTGTGAGAATCCCTTTTTCCTTTCTTCCTCGGTAGTGGGAAGCAATTATGAAATGGTTGCCAAAGCCTTTGAGATGGGCTGGGCAGGTGTTGCCTTTAAGACCATCGGCACCTTTGTTCCCAAGGAGGTGTCTCCAAGATTTGATGCCTTGAGGAAGGAATCGGTGCCTTTTGTTGGCTTTAAGAATATTGAACAGATTTCCGACCATACCCTTATCGAAAATGTTAATTTCCTGAAGCACTTAAAAAGGGATTATCCTTCCAAGGTAATCATCGCCTCCATCATGGGCCGGGCCGAGGACGAGTGGACCTATCTTGCAAAGCTGATGACGGAAGCAGGAGCGGATATTATCGAATGTAATTTCTCCTGTCCCCACATGGCAGCAGACGGGCTTGGTTCCGATGTGGGGCAGAATGCGGAGCTGGTCAGCGCCTATACCCGGGCAGTTAGAAAGGGCACCCATCTTCCGATCCTTGCCAAGATGACTCCCAACATCGGCAATATGGAAATTCCCGCTATTGCAGCCATCGAAGCCGGAGCGGATGGAATAGCCGCCATTAATACCATTAAAAGTATCATGAATATAAATCTTGATACCTTTTCCTCAGGACCTGATGTGGAAGGAAGGACCAGTGTGGGAGGCTACTCCGGAAAAGCAGTTAAGCCCATTGCCCTTCGTTTCATTCATTCCATGAAGACCTGTTCAAATCTTTCCGGAGTACCCATCAGCGGCATGGGCGGAATTGAGACCTGGAGGGATGCGGCGGAATTTCTGGCACTGGGCTGTGAAAACATTCAGGTAACCACCTCTGTCATGCAATATGGTTACCGTATTATCGAGGATATGATAGAGGGAATGGAGCTATATTTAAGCTCCCAGGGGATGAAAAGCGTAGCAGAAATCGTCGGGAAGGCCCTGCCTAAGATTATCCCGGCAGAAGAATTAAACCGTGACAGCATCTGTTATCCCAAATTCGACAGGAGCAAGTGCATTGGCTGCGGAAGGTGCTATTTGTCCTGCTATGACGGTGGACATCAGGCATTAAAGCAGGATGAGGCAACGGGTAAGCCGGTCATGAATGGGAATAAATGTGTAGGCTGCCATCTTTGTCTGGCAGTTTGTCCGGCAGGGGCAATCAGCCAGGGGGCAAGAGTATATAAATTAAAAGAAGCAACGGGCTGACAGCAGGAAACAATCTGTGCACGGAAAGGGAGGTAAATTAAAATGACATGCAGTTTAGAAAGAATGGAAGATAAAATTAAGACCTTTAGCAAATTCGGGGATACCGGGAAGGGTGGAATCACCAGATTCTCCCTTTCGGAGGAGGCCCTGGCGGCAAGAGGGGAATTTGTAAAAAGAATGAAAGCAATCGGAGCCACGGTTGTGACCGATGACATGGCAAATCTCTATGCAACGGTTCCGGGGTCGGAGGACCTGCCTGCTATTTATTCCGGTTCCCATATGGATTCCGTAAGACAGGGCGGGAATTATGACGGTATTCTGGGAGTATTGACTGCCATGGAAGCACTGGAAACCATCGTAAAGGAAAAGATACCCCACAGGCATCCAATCACTGTTGTTGTGTGGACCAATGAGGAAGGCGCCCGCTTCGAGCCTGCCATGATGTCCTCCGGGGTTATCTGCGGTAAATTTGACAAGGCTGAGATGCTTGCTTCCGTGGCAAAGGATGTTCCCGGTTATACCTTTGGGGAGGCTCTGGAAGCCAGCGGCTATAAAGGGGAGGAAAAGAACCGGATTTCCCCGGAAAAATGTACTGCACTAGTGGAACTGCACATTGAACAGGGACCGGTGCTGGAAGCAGAGCATATGGATATCGGAATTGTAGAAGGAGTCTGCGGTATGATTAATTACGAATTTACCCTTTCCGGCCAGGCCGGCCACGCAGGCACAACACCGATGCCCTACAGAAGGGATGCCCTATATGCGGCTGCAAAAACAATACAATATCTCCATGATGAATTAGACAAACTGGATAAAAAGCTGGTTTACACCACGGGTAAAATCTCCTGCCATCCCAATATCCATACTATCATCCCCGATGAGGTCAAGTTTACTCTGGATGCAAGACATCAGGACCCGGAGGTCATTAAACAGGTCCTTGCCGTGATTGAAAATCTTCCCTCCGTCGTTGAAAAATGCGAATTGACCTATGCCATAGCCTGGTCGCGGAATACCGTTACCTTCACTCCTGAACTGGTGGAACTGGTGGAAAAAAGCGCAAAGGAATATGGCTATTCCAGCCGCCGAATCTACAGCGGTCCCGGACATGACGCCCAGTTCATGATTGATATGGTACCGGCTACCATGATATTTGTACCAAGTGTCGGCGGCCACAGCCACTGCGAAATTGAATATACGCCTGTTGTAAATTGCCTCATGGGTGCCAATGTGCTGCTGCGAACGTTGCTATATATCGACGAAACCAAATAAAGAACCCTCTTTTACGGCCAGGCCTTACTGTTCCGGAAGCAATTCCGGAATGGCAGGGCCTTTTATCATGCGAAATATTTCGTTTTATTGATACGCCTTTTTGGCTGAAAGTATTAAAAAATCTTTAAGATTCTCTAATTTCTAAAATTTCCTTTGAAAAAAAATATAAATATGTATATAATAAAAAAGAGTATGTTTAATTGGCAGGTTTATGGAAAAAATTAGAGTGAAAGCTGTAAAACTGTCAAAATATATCCAGAGTCTGTGAATTGTATAATAAATTCCGGAAAATGGTAATTAAATCAGTAATTATCAAACCATTAGACATTATATAGATGCCAACCAGAAGAGAAAAAGCTGACTGCGAAGTCGAAAAAGAACTGATAGAATCTGAAAGGAGATTAGATATGTTAGGCAGTGATATAGGAATTGATTTAGGAACGGCAAGTGTTTTAGTTTATTTAAAGGGTAAAGGTGTGGTTTTGAAGGAACCCTCCGTGGTCGCTTTTGACAGAGATACAAATAAAGTAAGAGCTATTGGTGAAGAAGCAAGGCTTATGCTTGGAAGAACACCCGGAAATATTGTAGCGGTACGTCCATTGAGACAGGGAGTTATATCCGATTATACGGTTACGGAAAAAATGTTAAAGTATTTCATACAAAAGGCTGTTGGAAAGCATCGCTTCCGTAAGCCTGTAATAAGTGTGTGCGTACCCAGCGGTGTAACAGAGGTAGAAAAGAAAGCGGTTGAGGATGCCACTTACCAGGCAGGCGCCAGAGATGTTAAAATCATAGAGGAGCCTATTGCTGCAGCCATTGGAGCAGGTATTGAAATCTACAGGCCCTGCGGCAATATGATTGTGGATATCGGCGGCGGCACCACAGATATCGCGGTAATCTCTTTGGGAGGAACAGTAGTAAGCACCTCTATCAAGATAGCCGGCGATGATTTTGATGAGGCTATTGTCAGATATATGCGTAAGAAACACAATCTCTTAATTGGTGAAAGAACCGCTGAAGAGATTAAAATAAATATTGGCTCTGCTTATAAGAGGCCGGAAGTTGTTACGATGGATGTAAGAGGACGTAACCTGGTTACAGGACTTCCCAAGACCATAACCGTTTCCTCCGATGAAACAGAAGAAGCTTTAAAGGAGACAACCTCCCAGATCGTAGAAGCCGTACACAGTGTATTGGAAAAAACTCCTCCGGAACTGGCAGCAGATATCGCTGACAGAGGAATTGTATTGACAGGCGGCGGCTGCCTTCTTTACGGACTGGAAGAATTAATAGAGAATAAAACCGGCATTAATACCATGACAGCAGAAGATCCTATGACAGCAGTAGCCATCGGTACCGGAAAATATATTGAATATTTAAGCGGCTCCAGGGATTAAGAAATCAAGTGATATATCCGATAAATAAATATACGGTAATTTGGTATTCACGAAAGGAGTTAAAATGGTTAAAGGGCTTTTTACATCCTGGACTGGCATGGCAAATGAACAAAAGCGTCTTGACGTAGTAACCAATAACCTTGCCAATGCGGCTACAGTTGGTTATAAGAAAGACGGCGTTACCAACCAGTCATTTCGTAATTTATTATCCTATAAGATAAAGGATGTATCGGAAAATTATACGGATAAACAGATAGGAAAGATGAGTCTTGGTGTCAAGATTGGGGAGGTTTACACAAATTACGACCAGGGTTCTCTTCGCAATACAGGTAATACCTTTGATTTTGCCATTCAGGGAAAAGGATTTTTTAATGTATCCTCCATTGATAAAAATGGAAATGAAACTGTAAAATATACGAGGGACGGCTCCTTTACAATGGACCAGAGCGGCAAGATCGTAGATGTTAACGGAAATACACTGATGGGCGAAGGCGGAGAGATTACGATTCCGAATGATTCCGCCAATGTTAAGGTTGATGAAAACGGAAGCATCTATGCAGACGGAGTTTTTGTCGATAAGATAAAGCTGACAGATTTTACGGATTACAGCTATCTGAAGAAACAGGGAGACAGCTTCTATCTGGCACAGGATGGTGCTACCCAGCTGGACAGCACCGCTACGATACAGCAGGGATATACCGAGCAGTCCAATGTAAATGTTGTGGCAGAAATGGCCAATATGATAGCCATAACAAGAGCATATGAGGCAAACCAGAAAGTAATCCAGACCATTGACGGAACCCTTGATCTGGCTGTTAATTCTGTAGGTAAAGTATAATACGAAAGAAAGGAATAAAGACCTATGATGCGTTCATTGTGGACAGCAGCTTCCGGAATGATTTCCCAACAGACGAATGTGGATACCATATCCAACAACCTGGCTAATATTAATACAACCGGTTACAAGAAGGAAACTGCCCAGTTTAAGTCATTATTATATCAGACAATTCAAAATAAACAAACAGACAGCTCAGGCAATGCAAAACCTGTTTCAGCCCAGACCGGACTTGGAGTCAGGAATTCGGCCATTGTTTCACAGTATACACAAGGCGTTTTAAAGCCCACCGAAAGTGACAGCGACTATGCTATTCAGGGAAATGGCTTCTTTATGGTTCAGACCGCTGATGGAGGCGTTGGTTACACAAGAAACGGTGCTTTCGGATTTTCTATGGGAACCAATGGAATTACCCTTGCTACAGCGGAAGGGTATCCGGTGCTTGATACCTCCGGCTCACCAATTGTTTTTGAAAGTGATAAGGATACTTCAAAGATTACCATAGATGACGATGGAAATTTCCAATATCCCAAGGATGGAAAAGTACAGCCTATGGGAATTCAGATAGGAATTGCACAGTTTAACAATGCGGCAGGACTTGAGAAGACTTCAAACAGTATTCTAATGGAAACAGCAGCTTCCGGTGCAGCAAGGCTGGAAACCCAGGATGCCGCTTTAAAGAAGAGCGTTGTTAAAAGAGGCTATCTTGAAAACTCAAATGTGCAGGCAGCTAATGAAATGGTTGATTTAATTGTTGCCCAGAGAGCTTATGAGATGAATTCCAAAGCAATCAATGCGTCAGATGAGATGCTTCAGCAGGCAAATAACCTGCGCAGATAATGTGAATTATTGAAAAGCATAATTCACACAGCCTGCAAAATCCTCGGCCCAATCTTGCGGCGCGATGGGAAGACATGCTGTTAGTGTGAAGACTAGATTTGATATTTACGAAAGATTACAGGGAGGCAGAATATGAGTATTGGCATTGGCAGTAATTATTCGGTAGATGCGGCTTTGGCTCAGGCAAATTCCTCAAAGAGTACTTCAAAAATTGAAGACACCTTGAATAAAAACCTTAAAAATGCCTCAGACGACGAATTGATGGATGTCTGCAAGAGCTTTGAATCCTATCTGGTTGAGCAGATGTTTAAGGAAATGAAAAAATCCGTTGGCTCAGAAGAGGATGAGAGTCCCTATGTTTCTTACTTTGGGGATACGCTTTATCAAAAGTATGCAGAAGATGTGGTTGACAGCGGCAGTATGGGCATTGCTCAGATGCTGTATGATTCCATGAAACACAATAGTTAATTAAGTTACATATATTAGTTGAATTCAGTTTTGAAACTAAAATTCAACTTATACCGGAAATATTCTTGCGCCTAGAAAATTACTATACTGAATTTCTGAAAGGAAATAGGAGTATGGTTATTTTCTGGGCGTAATTTATAACTATTGTGTTATAATATCAGATAATACCGGAATCTGAATAATTCAGGTAAATTTATTGGCTAAGGCAGGTGAGGAATAGTTGGAAGATGAAATTGAAGGGTATGTGGAACGGATAGTATTCCGCAATGCAGAGAACGGATACACTGTTTTGACCCTTGTGAAGGAAGAAAAAGAAATTACCTGCGTTGGTACATTTACCTTTATTAATGAAGGTGAATTTATAAAGTGCAGCGGCAAATACACGGCACATCAGCTCTATGGAGAGCAGTTCCTTGTTGAAAGCTATGAATTTAAAGAGCCGGAAGACCTTGATTCCATGGAAAAGTATCTGGGCTCCGGAGCAATTAAAGGAGTGGGAAGTGCCCTGGCTGCCAGGATTGTGAGAAGGTTCAAGGGAGATACCTTTCGTATTGTCGAAGAGGAACCGGAACGTTTGTCAGAAGTAAAAGGTATCAGTGACCATATGGCAAGAGAGATCGCCAAACAATTCAACGATAAAAGGGATATGCGGGGAGCTATGATTTTCTTACAGCAATATGGTATTACAACTGCCCTCGCTGTTAAAATATACAAGGAATACGGCATGAGGATGTACCAGGTCATAAAGGAAAATCCCTACAGACTGGCGGAGGATATTACAGGAGTAGGGTTCAGGCTGGCGGATGAAATAGCTGCCAGGGTGGGTATTGGCACGGAGTCGGATTACCGTATCAAGGCTGCCATTTTATACGTACTGCTTCAAGGCAGTACCAACGGACATGTATATCTGCCGGAGGAATTATTATACCGTAAGGTATGCGAATTATTAGGGATTGCGGCAGCCGGTATTTCGGAGCAGATTAACAACCTTTCCGTGGAAAGAAAGATCATTATTAAGACCGATGTGGAAGAAAGGCATATTTACAGTGCGGGACTATATTATCTAGAGCTTAATGCCGCAAAGATGCTTAGTGATTTGAATATAAAATATGATTTATCCCTTACGGAAATTGAGCACCGCTTGAAAGCAGTTGAAAAGCAGTTTCAGATAGAGCTGGATGAACTGCAGAGGACAGCAGTCATCGAAGCAGCCAAGAATGGTATCTTAGTGGTAACAGGAGGCCCCGGAACCGGTAAAACTACCACTATCAATGCTATTATCCGGTTTTTTGAAGCAGAGGGAATGGATTTGCTTTTGGCAGCACCTACCGGAAGGGCAGCTAAGAGAATGACGGAAACCACAGGCTATGAAGCGAAGACCATACACAGGCTTTTAGAAATCTCTAAAATGTCAGGGGATATGGAAAACAAGCTGGTATTTGAGAGAAATGAAGGCAATCCCCTGGAGACAGATGTAATCATTATTGATGAGATGTCCATGGTGGACATTACCTTGATGCATGCACTGCTTCGGGCCGTAACGGTAGGTACCAGGCTTATCCTGGTAGGTGATGTCAACCAGCTCCCTTCCGTAGGTCCCGGCAACGTATTAAAGGATATTATTAATTCCCATGCTTTTAATGTAGTAAAGCTTACGAAGATTTTCCGCCAGGCAAAGGAAAGTGATATTATTGTAAATGCCCATAAAATAAATGCCGGGGAGCAGATAGAGCTGAACAATAAATCCAAGGACTTTTTCCTGTTAAAGAGAGCTGAGGTCAGGGATGTCATCGGAGTGACAATAGCACTTGTGAGGGATAAAATGCCCGGCTATGTAAATGCTTCACCCTTTGATATACAGGTGCTGACGCCTATGAGAAAAGGAGAGCTGGGAGTAGAGAAGCTGAATGGGATACTGCAGCAGTATCTGAATCCGCCTTCCAAGGAAAAGCAGGAAAAGGAATACCATAACATTATTTTCCGTGAAGGCGATAAAGTCATGCAGGTCAAAAATAATTACCAGCTGGCCTGGGAAAGCAAAAGCCGCTATGGTATTACCACCGAGAGCGGTATGGGAGTATATAACGGAGACACGGGGATTATAAAGGAAATTAACCACTTTGCGGAACAGCTGACGGTAGAATTTGATGAGGGAAGAATGGTCGAATATCCCTTTAACCTGTTAGAGGAACTGGAGCTTGCCTATGCCATAACCATTCATAAATCCCAGGGCAGTGAGTATCCGGCAGTTGTCCTTCCACTCTTAACAGGTCCCAGGATGCTGCTGAACAGAAATATCCTGTATACGGCCGTAACAAGGGCAAAGAGCTGTGTAACCATTGTGGGCAGCACGGAGACTGTTCAGCTGATGATTGACAATGAGAGTGAACAGCGAAGGTATTCGGGCCTTACTGAGAGAATAAAGGAATTATGATTCAATTATGGAGTAAACTCCGTAATGAGAGAAGAATTTAAATAACCTGTTCCATATAGGAGTAGGCATGTAATAATCTGTAAATAATACAAAAGAATTAGTGCAAGTTTTCGTACTTTAAGGTATAATATTTAAATAATATTAATTTGGAGGAAATTATGGAAAAAACAACCTTAGTCATTATGGCAGCCGGCCTTGGCAGCAGATATGGTGGAATCAAGCAGCTTGAGCCGGTAGGTGTAAGCGGCGAGATAATAATGGATTATTCCATCTATGATGCAATTAAGGCAGGCTTTAATAAAATCATATTTATTATCAGAAAAGATCTGGAGAAGGATTTCAAGGAAGTAATCGGAGACCGCATATCAAGGATAATTGAAGTGGAATATGCTTTTCAGGAAATAACAGATCTGCCGGAAGGCTTCACAGTACCGGAAGGAAGGACAAAGCCCTGGGGAACAGGACAAGCTGTCCTTTGCTGCAAGAATATTATAAAGGAGCCCTTTGCTGTTATCAATGCGGATGATTATTATGGAAGCGAAGCATTTGTCAAGGTTCATGACTATCTGACCAAAGCGGATGAGAAAAGCACTGACTACTGCATGGCAGGCTTCGTTCTTGGCAATACCTTAAGTGAGAACGGAACAGTAACAAGAGGAGTATGCCAGGTTGATCAAGAAGGAAATCTTGTAGATATCAAAGAAACCAAATCCATTCAGAAGAAGGGTGAGAGTGCAGTATCCGGTGAAAAAGAAGGAGAAGAGACTCTTATTGATTTAAACAGTCCCGTATCCATGAATATGTGGGGCTTTACGCCCGGACTGCTTCCGAAGCTGGAAACAGGCTTTGTCAGCTTCTTAAAGACGGAGGGAAAAGAATTAAAAACAGAGTACCTGTTACCGGAAGAAGTGGGAAGGCTGATAAAGAAGGGAGAGGCTTCTGTTAAAGTACTGAGCACCAATGATAAATGGTTTGGTGTAACGTATAAGGAAGACAAGACCGTGGTAATGGATTCCATAAGAGAACTGGTTAAGAAGGGAATATACCCAGAAAAATTATTTTAAGGGGCAGCGCATGTTTGAAGCACTACTTGATATCCTATATCCGAGAAGATGTCCCATATGCTCCGAGATTGTAGACAAAAGAGGCGAACTCTCCTGTACGGAATGCAGAAAAAAGCTCATACTTGTGGAGGAGCCTAAATGCAAGAGGTGCGGTAAGCCCATAGAGCAGGAAACAAGGGAATACTGCTATGACTGCGAAAGGCGGACGCATTACTTTGAAAGAGGCTTCGCCCTATGGCTTTATAATGAAGATATGAAAAGAACCATGGCAGCCTTTAAAAACAAGGGCAGACAGGAATATGCCGACTTTTTTGTGGAAGAGCTGATAAAGAAGTATCAAAAAGAGATAGAAGATATTTCACCGGACGCATTAGTGCCAGTGCCTATTCATAAGAAAAAGAGACTAACAAGAGGTTATAACCAGGCTGAAATTCTGGCCTGCAAGCTGGGAGATAAACTTAATATACCGGTGTTATCAGAGCTGCTTGTCAGGGAAAAGGATACCCTTCCCCAAAAGCAGTTAAGCGATAAGGAACGTTTCCGTAATATCTCAGAGGCATTTGCCTTTTCTCATAAAGAGCGGCTTAAATTTAGTAAATCCCTTCAAAGGGTGCTGTTAGTGGATGATATTTATACCACGGGAAGCACCATAGAAGCATGTGCCAGGACGCTCAAATTAAATGGTATAGAAGAAGTTTATTTTGCCAGTATATGTATAGGCAAAGGTTACTAAAGAGGAGTAGTTTGAAAAATGCTTTATGTTTTTATACCAGCTGTCTATGCAGTATCAACAAGCAAGCTTGTGATATGCATGGGAGCTGGTGCGAAATAAAAAGACATTTCGCACCCCATATTTAAGCAGTATCACAAGCAAGCTTGTGATATGCATGGGAGCTGGTGCGAAATAAAAAGACATTTCGCACCCCATATTTAAGCAGTATCACAAGCAAGCTTGTGATATGCATGGGAGCTGGTGTGAAATAAAAAGACATTTCACACCCCATTTAAGCAGTATCACAAGCAAGCTTGTGATGTGCATCGTGCTAGTGTGAAAAAGATTTTTCAACTATTAATTTTCGCAATAATCAGCTTGCAGGCAAGCCGGTTGATGCAGGAAAGAGGTTAATATGGATGTTAGAAACTGTAAGAGCTGCGGTAGATTATTTAATTATATAGGGGGGCCGTCATTATGCCCTGCCTGCATGAAAGCCCTGGATGATAAATTTGACCAGGTAAAGGAATATATCTATAACCATCCCAAGGCGGGGGTACAAGAGGTTGCAGAGTCAAATGATGTTACGACCATGCAGATACATAAATGGATCAGAGAGGAAAGACTTTCCTTTACGGAGGATTCCATGGTTTCACTGGAATGCGAAATGTGCGGAGCAGCTATCAGAACAGGACGTTTCTGCAAGAACTGCAAGGATAAATTGTCCAGCCATTTCGGCAGCTTATATGAACAGATTCCCGAGGAAAAAAAGAGGGAGTTCAAGGAAGAGTCCTCCAAGATGCGGTTTTTACAGAACCGTAACACAAATAAGGGAAAAGGAACGCCATAAAGAAAGATATTATAAAAACTGCCATAAATACCGGATGTCTGTGCTTCTATTGATTATCCGTATATTTATGGCAGTACCTTTTTTTTACAACATAAGTTCTGACATCTGAATCAAGGTTCAAATTATTTGATTTCTTCAATTCCTTCGGCTGTAATGCGGATCTTTTCTTCTTTCATAAGTCTTCCGATAGCTCTTTTATAAGCATTTTTACTTAAACTGAATTTCTCCGCAATAAGGGAAGGCTCTGTTTTGTCATGATAGGGAAGGAAGCCGCCGGCCTCTTCTAATAACCGGAATACCATATCGGCATCCGTATCAATCTGGATTGGAATTTTTTCCTGAAGGCTTAAGTCCAGCTTGCCGTCTTCCTTTACAGAGGTTACTCTGGCTTCGACACTGTCACCTGCTTTTAAAACCCTTTTTAATTCCTTTTCGGGAATAAGTGCGCTATAACAATTATCCACTGCCACGAAGGCACCAAAGTTTTTGATGACCTCATATACGGTGCCTATAACCTTATCTCCCTTTTTGTAAGGGGAATCCAGCTGCAGGTAATCATATATTTTCATAGTAGCGCACAGTCGGGTGCTCTTATCAATGTAGAGTGCGGCAAGGACGTGCTCGCCTGTATGGACACGCTCTGTCTGCTCCTTAAAGGGAAGCAGAAGGTCCTTTGCAAGGCCCCAGTCAAGGAAAGCCCCGATGGATGTAACCTCTTTGACCTGTAAAAGGGCTACCTTACCCAAGGAAATCTGGGGAGTCAGGGTAGTGGCAATAGGCCGGTCATCGGAATCCTTATATACAAAGACGGTCAGAGTATCTCCGGGTTTTATATTTTGGGGTACCTGCGCCTTGGGAAGAAGTATACGTTCCTCCGAGGAGGAGGCTGTCTCCTTTAAGTAAATACCGAAATCCGTGCTTTTTACCATTTCAAGTTCCTGTTGTTCACCTAGCTTTATCATAAGACCTCCTATAAGGTGTATTCTATAATGGTATATGGTTTCTGGTCGGTGTCGGAAAGTACGACCATAAAAGTATTCTCATCTTCATGGATACGCGGGATAATTTCATCTCCAAGTAAAGCGGACTTCCGGTATTCCGCCCTCATCTGGGCGGCATTAAAGCCCTCCGGCAGGTATTCCTCTGCCATCCGGATGTATTCTCCGTTGTTTACGTGATTATTGGTATCCAGATTCCTGCGTTGAACGGCAAAGGCAGGAGCGTCGGAAAACTCTTTTGGAAGAAGAATCTTCCGCGGGGCATATTCCATGGGATAGGCTTCCTCTGGTTTATAGGCCCTTGCCACGTCTTCCTCAATTTTAGCCGGGCAGTTGTTCAGGGTATCCATATACACCCATACGGAGTTAGCCACGGCTAAGACCTGCTTTCCGGCATCCTCAATCATAAAATTCCGGTAGCCGTAAAAGGTTTTAAAATCATAGGCCCAGGTAGAGACGGTGATATCTTCCCCAAAAACAGGGAAGCGGTTTATCTTGATCTGCCAGGCATTCATAAGCCATACACGGTGATGCTCCTCCAGGTACTCAAGCCCGACTCCGATATCCTCCGAATGAAAGATACTGCAATCCTGGAAATAATTTATAATAGTGTAGAAATCCAATTCTTTGTTGGTACAGACCTCACTGTATCGTACTCTGCTGTTAAAACTGTACATAATATCCTCTTTTCAGTTTTCCCATATTAAGTGTAGGATGGTATGTGATGAAAAATAACCGGCTGCATTGCAGATAAGCCATAAGGTGCCTCTGCAATTGCATTTACACACATACCTTATTGTACCATATCTTTTTCTATTATGATACATGTTCTTTCAGGTTTCTATACCACATAAAAATATGGAAAATATGTTATTTTTATAAAAAGTAGTGAAAATACTTTTTATATAGTATATAATGGTTCTTAATAATGAATAAAACGGAGGGTATATCAATGAAGAAAATAATCAGCACATCCAATGCACCGGCAGCAATTGGGCCTTATTCACAGGCAGTTGTCCTAAATGACATGGTCTATACCTCTGGTGTAATTCCCATTGATCCGGCGAATGGTACCGTGGTTAGCGGAGATATTAAAGTACAGACTAAGAGAGTGCTGCAAAGTCTGGAAGCTCTTTTAAAGGACAGCGGCTCCGATCTTGGCAAGGTTGTGAAAACCACTGTATTTATCAAGAATATGGAGGACTTCCCGTTAGTTAATGAAGTATATGCTTCTTTCTTCACAGACAATTTCCCGGCCCGTTCCTGTGTGGAGGTCGCCAGGCTTCCAAAGGATGTGCTGATTGAAGTAGAAGCAGTAGCTTATATATAAGCACATTGGGGTTATACTGAAAGGATGGATTTTTTGGACTCGATAGATTATTATAATAAGAATGCAAACCTATATTTTGAGAATACTGTTAATAGTAATACGGAAGAAAACAGGGAGAAGTTTTTAACTGCTCTTACGGAGGGCAGTGCCATATTGGACCTGGGCTGCGGCTCCGGCAGGGACAGCCTTGAGTTTATCCAGCGGGGCTTTGACGTGACCGCTGTTGACGGAGCGGAGGAGCTTTGCGAACTGGCATCCATTCATATTGGACAGGATGTGCTTTGCATGCAGTTTGAAGAGCTGGATTTTGATGAGGTTTTTGACGGCATATGGGCCAATGCATCCCTGCTACATATCCTTCCGGATGAATTTGACGAAATATTTAAAAAGGTCATAAAGTCATTAAAGCCTCAGGGTATTTTGTATATGTCCTTTGGTCATGGGGATTTTACAGGGTACCGAAACGGAAGATATTTTAAGGATTTTAAAACAAAGGCCATGAAGGAGCTTCTGTCCGGATATGAGGAACTTGAGCTTCTTGATATCTGGAAAAGCACGGATGATTTAGGGGAAGCAAGCCTTGATGAATGGCTGCATGTATTAGTAAAAAAGGGCGAAGAGAAACAGGAGTAGATATATGAATCAGGTAAAATCAGTCAACAGGGTCTTTCTTGCTACCGTATTGGTTACCATTGCAGCGATATTTATAAACCCTCTGGTGTATCATGCAAGCGATAACTATTTATATATCCTTATCATTTCCCAGCTTATACTGATTATCCCTTCGGGTATCTATTTATTCCGGCAGAAAAAAGGACTTGCCGATGCCATCGGCTTTCGGAAAATCAGCTTTGGAAATGTGGTGCTCGTTGTAATCTTTGCGTTTTTAATTATGCCTCTTATGGGATTAATAAACGCTTTCTCCCTGCTCTTTGTAAGAAATGACACCACTCAGGTAATCGGAAGCCTGATTGGAGGCAATGGGCTTATTGTCAGCCTTCTCATGGTAGGACTGGTACCCTGCATTATGGAAGAAAGTGTTTACCGCGGAGTTTTCTTTCAGAGCTACCGTGAGGCGAATCCTTTAAAAGGAATCTTTTTAAGCGGATTGCTGTTTGGTCTTATTCATCAGAATTTTAACCAGTTCTCATATGCTTTCGTAATGGGTGTGATATTTGCATTTATAATAGAAGCAACGGATTCCATACTTTCTACCATGATAATACACTTTGTTATAAACAGCACTTCCGTTTTAAGCTTGACCCTTTCAGGCGGGGCGAACGGTTTAGCGGATGCCAATGCACTTTCAGAATATACACAGCAAATAAATATGGGATATATCTTTTCTGCCCTTTTACCGGTAGCTGCTATATCCACCATGCTTGCCTATTTTGTATTCCGGGTTCTGGCGGACAATTCCGGCAGGTGGGAGCATGTAAAAGGAATATTTAAGAAGAAGGCAAAGACAAATTTTATTACGCCCAGCCTGGTAATAGGTATCATCCTCTGCCTTGTTATTATGGTGGCAAATGAATACCTGGGAAGGATGGACGGAGGAGTACAAAAGGACGAAGGCTTTGTAACAGCCGTTTTTGGAGTAATCCAGACCATACGTAATTTCTTTTAGTAAATAAATGCCCAAGGTGCAAATCAAAATGCACTTAGGGCTTTTCTTTTTCATAAAATGTGTTAAAATATAAATACAATTAGATTGTAAACAATTTGTATGGCGGAAATGGAATAATTGTCATGCATTGTACAAAGATTATATTGTATCAAAAAAAGAAACGGAGGAATTAATATATGGATAAGATACATGAAGTTATGATAATAGGATCCGGCCCGGCGGGATTAACAGCAGCGTTATATGCAGGAAGGGCGGAGCTTGATACCATTGTAATTGAGAAGGCGCCCATTAGCGGCGGGCAGATCATAAATACTTATGAGGTAGACAATTATCCCGGAATCCCCGGAATCAGCGGTTTTGAGCTTGCTACCAAATTCAGGGAGCACTGTGACAGGATGAATCTGCCCTTTATTACCGGAGATGTAAAAAGCTTTCGGACAGAGGATGGAATAAAGGTCATAACCCTGGAGGACGGAACGGAATACCGTGCAAAGACAGCCATTATTGCAACCGGCGCAAATCCCAGAAAGCTTATGGTGGAAGGGGAAGAAAGGCTGGCCGGTATGGGAGTGTCCTATTGCGCCACCTGTGACGGAGCTTTCTTTAAAAATAAGATTACAGCCGTAGTAGGCGGCGGTGACGTTGCGGTGGAAGATGCCATATTCTTAGCAAGGCTTTGTAAAAAAGTCTACGTTATCCATAGAAGGGATGAATTCAGAGCCGCTAGGACCTATACCACCAAGCTTCTTTCCATGGAGAATGTGGAAGTGATCTGGGACAGTGTGGTAGAGGAAATACAGGGCGGTGAAGTTGTTGAAAAGATTAAGGTAAAGAATATAAAGAACAATGAAGGGACGGAGCTGGCTGTTGACGGTATTTTCATAGCAGTCGGATACAACCCCAGTTCAGAGATTTATAAGGAAGCGCTGGAACTGGCCCCCGGTGGATATATTAAGGCGGATGAATCCTGCCAGACCAATATTCCGGGAGTATTTGCAGCAGGAGATATCCGTACAAAGGAATTAAGACAGATTATTACGGCGGCTTCCGACGGCGCCAATGCGATTACCGGAGTAGAAAAGTACCTTAATAGTTTATAATGGTTTCTATTAATAGATAATTTCATATTTTTTATCGGATTTTAAGAGAATGGTTAAATAAACCATATATTTTATTAAATTATGCGTTGACAGCAGTAGTATGCTTTGATATAATAACCTCATGATATTTAATAATTTTGTAACATTTAAAAAAGAATTATACTAATGATTATATACATTTAAACGAATTGTTACATTCGCATAAAACCGTAAGGAGGTTACAAGTCAAATGCTAAGAAGTACTGCTGTTAAGGCATCTTTATGTACCGCTGCGCTGGTATTATCCCTTAGTGCGGGAGTCAGGGTTCAAGCGGCGGAGGGTATCTCGGACAATGGATTGGCAGGCATCATGCCCGCTCTTGACAATTACTATGTGGCTACTGCAGAGGTAGATAAGGGAGAAGCGGAAAAGCTGCTGGACTCCTATGCAAAACAAAAGGAAGAGCCGAGCAGCAATGAAGTGAAAAAAGTAAAATCACCCTATGCAAATCTTGGAATCTCCGTAGCGGATAATTATGTTAATATTCGAAAAGCACCCAATACCGACAGTAAAATAGTAGGTAAGCTCTACAAGGGCTGTGCAACAGATATTCTTGCCAGGAAGGGCGATTGGGTTAAAATTAAATCAGGTAAAGTAAAAGGATACATCAATGCAGACTTCTTAGCAATTGGTTCAAAAGCGGAAAAGCTGGTTGATAAATATGCCGACAAATATGCTACTATAGATACAGAGACCTTATTTGTCAGAGAGAAACCGGGAACGGACAAGACTATAGTGACCATGGTTCCTCAAGGCGAAACCTATTACATATCAAAAGAATTTAATAAATGGGCTAAGATAGTCATTGATGAAGGCGAAAGCGGATTCGTATCCAAGGATTACATAAAGATTGATGTAAAGTTCAAGTATGCCATATCCATCAAGGAAGAAATGGCTAAGATAGCAGCAGAAAAAGCAGCTAAGAAGGCAGAGGCAGAAAGACTGGAAGCTCTTGCAAAAGAACGTGAAGAAGCAAGACAGCAGGCAGCAGCATCCAGAGAGCAATCTCATCAAAGCTCCAGTAACAGCAGTTCAAGCAGAAGCAATTCCAGCAGCAGTAACTCCAGTAGCAGTAATTCCAGCAGCCATAGCTCTTCCGGAAGTTCCAGTTCTTCCGGTTCAGGAAGCGGTCAGTCAATTGCAAGCTATGCACTGAATTTTGTTGGTAATCCCTATGTTTGGGGTGGGACAAGCTTAACGAATGGAGCAGATTGTTCCGGTTTTGTATATTCCGTATATTCCCACTTTGGATATAGTATCCCCAGAGATTCCAGATCTCAGGCAGCAGGAGCAGGATATGAAGTCAGCATTAGTAACGTACAGCCCGGAGATTTGATTTTCTACACCAACTCCGGCGGATCCGTTAATCACGTTGCAATGTACATAGGTAATGGCCAGGTGGTAAATGCCAGCAATGAAAGAGACGGTATTAAAATATCCAGATACAATTACCGTACACCTTACAAAGCAAGAAGAATAGCAAAATAATATTTGTACCGCAGCTAGGTTTCACTAACTGCGGTACTTTTTTATAAAAATTAAATTTTCAAAAAAAGACCCCCAAAAAGCTATTTTAATTGAATTTTTTGATAATTAACAAAAATAAGGCCATTTGAAGAAAATCATATTTCGAGGGATTTGGGATTGACAAAAGAAAGATTATACAATATGCACAAAATAATAGATGACAGAAATGTGAAAATATGGTATCTGGCAAGCTGGACAGGTTTATCCAAAAGTTATCCACATTAAAAAAGCCCACTTATAACCGCTATTAAAAGTTATACACAGAGTTATCCACTTTATCCACAGGTATAAACCACTGTTGTGGAATGTGGAGGGAACTGTCAAGGTAGAAAATTTGTTTTGTAAGTTATGATAATATGAAAAACATGTAAATTACTTGTAACTTTATGGAAATATTTGTAACTGTCAAATAATTATCAGATATGATGTACAATGATAGGGAAATAGCCGGAAATTTAAGATGAAGTTAGAATAAGTGTGAAAGAAAAGCGCTTTCACACTCCATTATTTATGGCAGTACCGCAGACAAGTCTGCGGTATGCAATGGGAGCAAGTATGAAAATTTATACTATTTAATCTGATACTACGTTTACAGTAATAAGATAAGTCAATAATAAGATTGTAATGATTCACCCCTGGAAACAGAGCCTGGAGATAGAAAGGAAGGGATTACAATGAAACTGATTTATGTAATAGTACGGAATGTAGACAGCACAAGAGTAACGGAAGGCCTTAATGTGAAAGGATTTTATGTTACAAAGCTTGCATCGACAGGAGGATTCTTAAGAGAAGGCAATACCACTTTGCTCATTGGTACGGAAGAAGAAAGAGTGGATGAGGTTATAGAATTAGTGAAGAAGGAATGCGGACCAAGGCAGCAGATCATATCCAATCCGGTAGGTTCTGCCGAGTTCTATTCCACCCAGGTCATGGTAAATGTAGGCGGTGCTATTATTTTCGTTACAGATGTTGACAGATTTGAAAGAATTTAAGCTGTTTTTGCTAAAATAAGTTGCCTGAACAGAGTTATTTTAGTACAATTATACATTGAAGAAATACTATCTGAAGGAAAGGTACTTAAGATGAGCAAGACAGACAGCAAGGCGGAAGACTACATAGATTATCATGAAATAATAGAATGTATAACCGGAGCTTTGGATGCCAAGGATCAATATACTGCCAACCATTCCTGGAGAGTAAGTGAGCTGGCTAAGAAAATATGTGAAATTATTGGATTAAGCAACAGTGATACCAATGAGCTGCATATTGCGGCACATCTTCATGATATCGGTAAGATTGGAATACCGGATTCTGTGTTGAAAAAAGAAGGGGCATTGATTCCTGATGAGTGGGAATTGATGAAGAAGCACCCGGCAATTGGCTATGAGATATTAAATAAGTCCAACCGGATGAAGCAAATCAGCGGAATTGTCCTTCATCACCACGAGCGTTATGATGGAAGAGGCTATCCCGAAGGGATTAAAGGAAACGATATCCCCCTGGGTTCAAGAATCATTGCCATCTGTGACTCCATTGATGCCATGACAACGGAAAGAAGCTATCGCAGCATATTATCGCCGGAAGAGTGTTACATAGAAATTGAGAAAAACTTAGGCTTTATGTATGACCCCTTTATCGGCAAATATATTCTTGAACACTGGGAAGAGTTAATTAAACCGTTTCTTGATTTAAAAAAAAGTATATAGTTTACTCTGACAAGGGGGATTCATCCGGTACCATACCGCATTGAATCCCCCTGTGTTCTACTGCCGTTGAGAACACGATCTGGGTACTGGTGCGGCCGAACTTCTGAATCTGTCCGATGAAGGCATCAAGCTCCATGGTGCTGGGAAAAGCCACCTTAATCAGCATGGCATAATGCCCGGTGACGCAGTTGCATTCAATAACATTGGGGGAGGTTTTAATAAAGGGGTAGAAATCTGCTTTTTGATAGGGCTCAACCTCCAGATTAATAAAGGCCGTTATGTGGTAACCTAATTTCAGCCAGTTGACCTCGGCATGATAGCCTTTGATAATTTCATCCTTTTCCAGCTTGGCAATTCTGGCTGCTACGGCAGGCGAAGATAAGAATACCTGGTCAGCAATTACCTTAAGAGGAGTTCTCGCATTTTTCTGTAAAATTTCTAGTATATGTTCGTCAACATGATCCATTTAGATACCTGCTTTCATTGATTTTAGGCACATCCTGTATTTTTCTTAATATTATAAAATAATAATCCTGTGATTGCAAGCAGGATTCCTTTCCAAACATAATTTTATTAAGTAAAAAATGCCTGAAGCTATTTTTCAAAAAGAATAATTGAAATAATTCCAGCCAAATAATTAATTTTATTATGCGGACAGGGAAGATTATTTTTTTATATTCAAAGCTTTTATCAGCCTATTTACGGATAAAGGGAAAGGTGTTATTCTCATGTGCATAAAGAAACCGGGATGCTGTGGTTTCTGTTGATGCATAATTTGCAAAGAATGAAGGAAGGCAGGTTGCAGGGAATATGAGAATGGAAGCCGATTCAATGGGGAGTATGGCAATACCCGAAGAGGTATATTATGGGATACAGAGTATGAGGGCAAAGAATAACTTCAATATGACAGGAAAGCCTTTGCATCCTCTTTTTATAGCCAATCTGGCAAGGATTAAGAAAGCGGCTGCTTTCACAAATTATGAAGCCGGCTTATTAACGAAAGAGCAGGCTTTTAGTATTATGAAGGCCTGTGATGAAATAATTGACGGTAAATTAAGAGACCAGTTTATTGTGGATGCCATTCAGGGAGGGGCCGGGACCTCTGCCAATATGAATGCCAATGAGGTGATTGCCAACCGCGCAATAGAGCTGTTAGGGGGCAGAAAAGGAAATTATTCCCTTGTTCATCCCAACGACCATGTCAACATGGCCCAGTCTACCAATGATGTCATACCAAGTGCAGGAAAAATGACAACGGCAGAGCTGCTAAAAGCGGCAATAGCAGAGCTTAAGCGGTTGTGTCAGGCGCTTAACCAGAAATCCACGGAATTTAATCCCATCCTCAAAATGGGCAGAACACAGCTTCAGGACGCAGTTCCCATCCGCTTGGGACAGAGCTTTGGAGCTTATCTGAATGCTGTAAAGAGGGATGCCAGAAGATTGATTCTGGCAGGGGATGAAATGCTCAGCCTGAATCTTGGCGGAACAGCAGTGGGAAGCGGAATGAATGTAAGTCCCTATTACTATTCCGCCATTATTCCAAATCTCAATAAGCTCTTTGGCCTGGAATATAAGCAGGCTGCCGATTTATTTGATGCAACACAGAATCTGGACGGCTTTGTGCAGGTATCCGGCTGCCTGAAGTCCTGCGCGGTGAACCTGACTAAAATCTGCAATGACCTGAGGCTCTTATCCTCCGGTCCCAGAACGGGCCTTGGGGAAATTAACCTTCCGCCTCTCCAGAACGGCTCCTCCATCATGCCGGGAAAAGTGAATCCGGTAATACCGGAGGTAGTGAACCAGGCTGCTTTTCAGATAATCGGAAATGATGCGGCCATAACCTGGGCTGCGGCAGCAGGGCAGCTTGAACTGAATGCCTTTGAGCCGGTGCTTTTCCATGACCTTTTTGAATCCCTGGATTTACTGCGGCAGGCGGTGCAGACGCTGACAAACCTTTGCATAACAGGTATAACGGCAAATGAGGAGCGGTGCCGTAAGCTCCTGGAAGAAAGTGCCTGTGCTGCAACAGCCCTTTGTCCCGTCATAGGCTATGAAGAAGCGGCAAGAATTGCAAAAGCAGCATTAAAAGAAGGAGTCTCAGTAAAAGAAGTGGTCCGTAAAGAAAATATTCTTTCCGAAGAAAAAATGGAGAAAATCTTTGACCTGTTTCCTATGACCGTTGCACCAAGACAGGTGTTTTGTATTGAAGAAGTAAGGAAGCTGTGATACAGTAAAGTAGATAGGAATTGCTGCAGAATGAAATAGCAATTCAGAAAGCACAGCAGTCCCCACAGAAAAAATAAAAGCAGGAATGGTGATAAGGATGGTTAACAGGAAACGTATCATAGAAGAATTTAAAGAGCTGGTGGCAATTGATTCCCCTTCTTTTGGAGAGAGGGAAATGGCAGATGTACTGACAAAAAAGCTTACTGCCTTAGGCTTTCAGGTGGAGGAGGATGGAGCAGGCAAGGTATACGGAGGCAATGCCGGTAACCTCTACGCTTATCTTCCCGGAGAATTAGAAGGTCCTCCTATTCTATTGTCCGCCCATATGGATACAGTGGAGCCGTCAAGAAATAAAAAAGCCATCGTAAAAGAGGATGGAACGATAACCAGTGACGGCACAACAGTACTGGGAGCAGACGATTTATCAGGAGTAACGGCAATATTAGAAGCAATACGAAGTATAAGGGAAGAAAAGCTTCCCCACAGAAGTATTGAAATTCTATTTGCCATAGCAGAAGAGGTATATATCAGAGGAAGCGAGGTATTTGACTACTCAATCATAAAAGCCAGGGAAGCCTATGTACTAGATTTAAGCGGAGAAATTGGAACAGCGGCCCTGAAAGCTCCAACCCTGGTATCCTTTGAAGCAGTCTTTACCGGAAAAGCAGCTCATGCCGGTTTTGCTCCGGAAGAAGGAATCCACGCAATCGGAACTGCCGCAAAAGCAATTACCTCCATTCAGATGGGCCGTATAGATAAAGAGACCACCGTAAATGTTGGCCTTATAGAAGGCGGCCTTGCAAAAAACATCGTGCCTGAAACCTGCATCCTGAAAGGCGAAGTAAGAAGCATCCGCCATGAAAAAGCCCTAGAAGAAACAGAAAAGATAAGAGCCGCCTTTGAAAAGTCAGCAGCCGAATCAAAAGCAGAGCTTACCTTTACCACCTCCTTCGGCTGCCTTGCCTACGAGACCAAGGAAGAAGCTCCTGTCGTAAAACGCTTTGCAAAAGCCTGCCAGGAATTATCCATACCAACCCTCTACGTTGAGACCTTTGGCGGCAGCGATAACAATAACTTTGTCCGAAATGGAATTTCAGGAATCGTAATGGCCTGCGGAATGAACGATGTCCACTCAACCAAGGAGCATACCCATATCGACGACCTTGAGAAATGTACCCAAATCGTAATAAAGCTTCTAACCTCAAAAGATTAATTCGAGTCAGAAGGTCTTATTCAATAAATGTATACTTGGAGTTAATTAAAAAATGCAATGCACTCAGTTCCTTGAATGTCGCTCCCTGCATTTTAACACCCCCAATTTACATAAACAAAAGCTGAGAGTAACTAATAACACTCGAATCAACTTAATATTACCTATTAAAATACTGGTTAAGGCCTGAACACCTTAACCAGTATTTTATATCTGCCCCGCCTCTTCAAGTAATCCAGCATCAATCAGTCAACCCTCCAATAAACATTAAAAACATCAAAAGGCAACAGTAAATAACCAGATGATTTTGGGGGCCGTTCCGGAGCTTAGTCTTGAAAGGTTCCTTATGACACTTAAGTGACAGAAACTGCTGCTAGGTAAAACTGTGCCACTGTCTGAGCGCAACCCCCTCCCCTATTCCTCATCCTCCCAGCGAGTTTGGCACAGTTTAACCTGCCCAGCAGCAGTTCCTGTCACTTTAGTGGAATAAGGGTTCTTGAACAACAAAGCTCCGGAACGGCCCCCAAAATCATCG